>JANMGT010000043.1:0-32433 GCA_031374725.1 Lysobacteraceae bacterium
TGGTGGGTCGTGAAGGATTCGAACCTTCGACCAAAAGATTAAAAGTCACTTGCTGAAATCAAGAAAATCAATTGGTTACGTTGAAAATAATTACGGAACCCGCATCGTTAAACACCTATTTTGCAGATATGCGCAAAGTCATTTTACGGAGCCAAAAGCAGCGAATTCGGACCAATCAAACGCTGCTCGCTCTTCGGTCTACGAATCTTCGCACGCACGGTTGTCACACCTTTCGATAGGCGGATGACCTCATCGGCCGTCATTCCCGACGCGCAGCCCTTGATCCGTTTGATGAAAGGATCAGTTTACGGTCAACAAACGGCCTCGATACTCAATTTTTTGGCGAAATACCGCTGCCTATCGATCAACCGACCGAGCTTTCGATAAACAGCCGACTTATGGCGAGGACATGACTGCCGGGACATGGCATTCGACACGAAAATTTTCTGCCTTCTTGTCAAGCATGCGACGCAATTTTGGAATCTTCGACACTTTGCCTCGCATAGCCGCGATCGGAATTACACCACTCGCTAAGGCATGCGTTCCACCATATTCGTTGGGCTCTGATCTTATGTTCCAGACCAGCGTTTCAAAACCCGTTCCGAAGGCGAGCAAATTGTCGAGGGGCACGTCCGCATTAGTACTGAGATTGCCGTTTTTATGCTGCTGCCAGAGCATGACACTTGTTAGGCTTGTGTCGGTAAACGAAAACTTGTCTTCTGGGTTTGCTGACCGATAGAGGTGTATCCAAGTTCGCTGCGGGTTATTCAATGGCCTGCCGATCTCTTGCGCATCAAACCAGAAGCGCATGCTAACGAAGACTTCGTCTTCCGGGACGGATTTTTGCGCCTTGGCTTCTGCCGACCAAATATAGTCAAAGCCCCATTTCAAGGTCATCCCAGGACCGAACTGAATCGTTTTTTTTGGGCGCCATTCATAGCTGTCCCGTGTCGAACTGACAGACCCATTGCTTTCAGTGATGCCTCGCGAGGCAATCCACTCACCCTCATCATCCTCCTCTGCGACAATGCAACCACGATAGAGGCCACTGCTAGATACTTGAGCCTGTACCGGATGCAAAACCGCCGAAACAGCGATGGCAATCAGTAAGTTCCTGATGCGAGCAGTGGTCGCTTTGTGAGGCATCAGAATGGACTTTTTCGACATGGACATATGACTCCTAATTATCATGAATTCGTTTCGGTTTAGCGTTTAGCCGCCACCGCCACCATCCCCGCCGCCACCATCGCCGTCACTCGGAGCATCAGCCATCGCCAGAGATCGCGCGCCCATCGTCATCACTGGGCCGGTCGGGTTCTGATTGATCGCTTCCTGCTGCTTCTGAAACTCCTCCAGCGACTGCTGCTCCTTGATCGTCTCCGTGCGGAAACGCGCATAGTCGCGATCCGGGTCGCGCTGGTCGATGGCATGCATATCGGTGGCACTGAACTTCATCCACGGCATTTGGCTTTGCTGCTTGGGGTCGCCTTCCCAAGCGATCAAATTGCCGGCGACCGTCATTTCACCATTCGGTTTCTGGCGACTGACCGTGAACTGCACTTCCTCAATGCGCGTCATCTTATTTGCGCGCGCATCCGACAACAGCGCGGCCGTCGTGCGTTCAAGTTGATCCTCCTGCATCGGGATGCCATGACGCTCGTAGAGGTCTGCGACTTTCTCTTTGGCATTCAGGTATATCGCATGTTCGTGATGCTCCGGGTGACGCGGATCGAAAGGACGCGCATCCGCCTCCGGCATCGTCTGCTCGCTCGTCCGCGAAAGCGAAGCGTCCGATGATTCCGGGGTTCGCCAGCCACGGTCTTTCCGTTCTTCCTCCTCGTCCTGTTCGGATGCAATGACAGGTAGCAAGGGCACATCCCTGGGAGCCACTTGCAGTTCGGCATGCGGCCGTTCCCTGCGGTCAATGTCGTCGCGATCGTTCTCGCGGTCCTCGGTCGCGCCTCCGGGCGAGCGAGCGCCGCGACCCGCGACAGTGTGCGCCGGCACCGTTGCAAGTTCTGCGCCATCGTCCTGCTCAATGTGCGCGCTACGAGACACACTTGGGTCATTGACGGGCTGCGCCTTGATGTCTTGCACGGGCGGGCTTTTATCCGTCACGAGCTTGGTCACGCTGGCGTCGGCGATGCCTTCCTGCGTCAACGGCGTCGGAGGCGGGCGATCCACAGTTTGGACAACCTCCGCATCACGCTCAGAACGCGGCTTCGGCGCATGCTGGCGCATGTCAACAGATTCTGATGTCTGTTCGGCCAACGGGCTCGTGTTCACCACAGCGCGCTCGTCTGGTACGTCCTGCGGGCGCTCCTCCAACGACGAGGCAGACACCTTCTGTGTGGTGTCGTCTTGGCTGCTCGGCACGACGGAATGCGACTGAATGCGCTCTTGCTCCGCTTGTGGGGCGCGCTCCTGAGAATCGCGCTCAGGCATCGGAGCCGGTGGCACCGGCTGCGAAGGTGCTGCCTCCGCGACCTGCTGTGTGGCATCCGGCTCCTCGATGGATTCGGCTTGTGTATCCCGCGACGACGATGGGCCTGCACGTTTCGCACGCACTTCGATCGTCGCCAAGGTCGCCGCCTTTTGCGTGTCGTCCTGCGACAGCCCTTGGCGATTGGCTTCGCGCATGGCTTGGTCGCGCGCGTCGCGCTGCTCCGGCGACGCTTGGGCAATCTTCTGTTCGGGGGCCGTCTGTGTCGGCAAGCGCTCTTCACGCGGTTGTGGAGGCACTGCATCAGCCTGCAGCCCGATGCTCTCAGGTCGCGTGGTGGCAATCCCGCGTACAACACCATCTGCACCTGTCTGGGTGTGCTGAATGGGGCTGTCGAAACTGAAATTGCCATTCACATCGCGATCCAATGCAAACGCTGTGGTGCCCAGCGCAATGCCGTGCTCGGCGCGCGTGCGCTGTACGGCTGCGTAGGCCGCCTCGAACCGTTCCGCTTTGATGTCGGGGTTGAAGTGGTTATCCACATACACCCGGCGCAGCAAAGCGCGATCTTTCTCCTCCGGGGTCGGCGGCTGCCATGCGGGCATGCTCGCCAGTTTTTGCTGGTGGTCCTCCAGCGCCGGCAGCAAACGCTCGCGGGTCAGTTCCAGTTCCAGCGCACGGTTTGGCGACGCACTCTGGCCCTCATGCGCCCAAGCGCCTTGCGCATCGCGCCGGTAGTGCCTGCCATCAGAGGCTTCCAACAGATCGGGCGATAGCGCCGTCGTGACAGCCGCCGGTTCTTTGCCCACATGGTCGTAACCATACCCCTTATGGCCCAACTGATACTTCGCCGCCACCACCGCAGGGCCGGCGCGAAGGTTGTCGTCAATCGTCTCCATCGCCTGCGCATTAAGCTGTGCGGCGCGTTCTGAACTGGGGCTCACGCGGTTCCACTCGCTCGGCATGTTGTTAATGTCGAGCGCCATCACCTCTTCGCGTTCCCACACACCGCGATCAGCCTGATATTCCCAGCGGCTGGAACGCGGGTCGGCGCCGTCGCTGGCAATCGTCGGCTGCACAAACGGATTGCGCGGATCGGGCACTTTGCCCAGCACCTGCTTCACCGCTTCCACGCTGGCGAAATAACTCAGCTCCTGGGCTTTTTCCGGCAGCGCAGAAAACTTCTGCTCATGCACCACGTTGTGGTGGTCGTCCACCAAATCGGCTAACTGGTCGCGCACCCAGCGCCCGCCTTTGAACTCCCATTGCACGCCAGCGCGATCTTTTTGGTCGTAAATCTGGGAATCCTGCCACGCCTCCACAGCCTTCTCTGCAGCAACGCTCACTGCATAAGTGCCCGCCGCCACAAGCACAAACGTGCCACCCGTCCCGATACCCAGCCCAACCGCTGCGCCAGTCCCCGCCACTCCACCCATCACGCCACCCGCCGTTTGCGCCCCTTGGCGCAGATAGGCATCGCGTGCCGCGGTGTCATTCCCCAGCGTGTCCTCGAACACCTGCGCGCGCTGGTAGGTGTTGTTCCACTCAATGCCGGCCAACAGTGCGTTGACTGCCACGCCACCGACGACAGGCGTAACACGTGCGCTAAATCGATGGTGTGCCGGTGCTTCCGCTGCTTGTAACGCCACCGGCTGTTCGGCCAGCCGCAGCGTTGGATTCAACGCAGGCGGGTCGGGCACGTCGGTCAGTTTGAAATCGCGATATTGGAACAGTGTCTTGAACGATGGGTCATATGGACGAAGCACGATGTCTGAATCCCGCGACACGCGGGCCAACATCGCTTCACCTCCACTGTGCTCAGCAGAGCGAACAAGAGAAGTCTCTACCACGGGAGTTGAATTTACGCGCAGACGCTGCGTCATCTCCCCGGCAGGCTCGGGCGTCTGGGCCGGGCGGTGCACCACGCCACCCTGCGGTGTTATGTGGGTGTAGTCAGGCACGAGTTGCCTGATTTCTCCCTCTGGCGTGTCACGCCCGATCTTCGGCCAGTGGCGGAACAGCACATTCCCTTCGGTCGAATGGTGAATCACATTCATCCGTGGGTCGGTCGTTTCATAAACACGATGGAAGACCGGCTCGCCAATCAGGGCGTTCCGGTAGTCGGTCATCAGATTGAGACTACGATCGCCGAGACCACCCCGCAGATAACTACCGCCGATGCCCGAATGCGCGCCCGCCACCGTGACACTGAGGAAGCGCCCATCCTGCGACAGCCCTTCAGGAATGATGCGGTCCACCGGAAACAAGCCACGGCGCTCATCCGCCGCATTGATCTGGAAACCCGAAACCACCGAGGGCGGCAAGCGACGATCAAAGTAGTCGGCCAGATAGCCAGTGGGAACCGGGTCGTACAAGCCCACGGACATGGGTGTCTGGCCGGGGGGATGCAAATAGCGCGTGTATATGCGGACCGTGTTGCCGTGTTCGTCGATACTCTCGACGGCACTTCGGGTATCTGGAATGCCGCGTTCGTGAACCATCCGAGCAAGCAGCGGCACCGTGCTGGCCCCACGGCTGAAGCCTTCGAGGTGAAAACTGATCTTGGCGTGGGGATCGGCTTCGTGGATTCTTTGCGCTTGTCTGGCAAGCTTCTCGTACATTTCTTCCGCACGCGCCAGCGAGGTGCGCCCGGTCGCGCCATCGATCGTATTCTCGAAAAAATTCTCTTGCGTGCCGGGGCCTGGGACATACTCGAAATCAACGTTCTTCACACCCGCATTCTTAAGCGCCCTGACTTCCTCACGCAATTTCGCAACATTCGTCGCGTGCAACGGGTCTTGAAACACATCATTCCCCGTACCATCTAACAGGCCAAACAGCATGTAGGAATGCGAGTCAGTGCGGTCCCAGAGCGGGGGCACCTTGAACTCTCGCATCTGTGCGGAAGCCTGTTCATAGCTGCGAAGATGTTCTTGGCTTGCAGGATAGTGAGGCACGTCATCGTTAGGCAGGCCGTCCATGCCCATCCGAATCGGCGTCTTGCCGGTCGCGATCTTCGTCGCCTTGTCTTCGGCCGCATGCCACATCCTAACTACGGCGGAAGGTGGCGCCTCCGTAACAACGGTCTGTGGCGGCCCTGTGGTTCGATGCGACTCGACGACGGGCGCCTTGGCAACGCCCACTTCTGAACGATGATTCCCAATGGCACTCTGATCTGCTATCGCCTGCGACCAACGACCCCCCGCAGATCGCATGTCATCGAATGGCAGTTGCTCGAAAGACGCTCTGGGCATACCAAAGACTGTCTTATCGATCGCGTTGTAACCTCCTGATACGTCCAGTTGGGAGCGCACATCGGCGACGGACACCTCTCTACCGCTATTACGAGTCGCCGAATCCGCAATGGAGCGCTCAAACGCCTGATACTCAGCGGCCGAGTAACTCGCAAACGCAAGCGCGTCGTCGCCAGCGCCAAAGACACGCATCGGATATCCGTTCATCACGACATCCGGGTGTTCTAGCGCCACAGGCAACTCGAAATTGCTAAAACCGCGATTCTTCGGCGCGTTTTCAACGAAGGCTATAATCGGCCGCCCACTCTTGACCGCATTCTCCAGATAGGGGCTACTCCCGGCATTCCACATAATGTCTCGCAATGCACCGGCATAGTCTCCGTTGTACGGCTTTAGCCCTTCCCTCTCCATAATTTCCTGAAATTTTTCAACCATCCCGCCTATCTGTTCGTCTGCTCCTTGGCTACCAATAAATTTCCCCCACGGAGTATCACCGATCAGACCAGACTTGCCACTTCTTGCATCCAGGTATTGTTGGGCGTTCCGACCGTTGTTCATCCCAGCAGCATCAACTCCCGAGTAGGCAACGTAATCCTGCCCGTCCCGCAGTTTCGGCGGGTGCCGCTCAATTTCTCGCTGAACAAAATCCATAAAGCTCGTGCCGTTGCTTGGCCCGGATTCAGCCGATCGCAGAAACCTGATGACATCCTCGATTTGCTCACGGGTCGGCGGACCACCGTTCGGCGACTTTGCCCCGCCTATCGTGGCAGCGACGGCAGATTCAAATTTGACCTCCATTAGTCACCTCGCGCGGACACATGCAGATCAAACATCGACAAGATGAAGTTACCGAGTGCGTCAACAGGCATGGCAACGCCATTGTCTGGAAACTTTTCCGTAAAGGCTTTCGGATCAATAGTGACGAGATACCGCGTGCTTCGACCGATCCCGAAACCTGATGCATAGGTCATCACAAGTCCGTTCGAGATCTCTCTCAAAAAATCAAGATCTGAACGCTGATATCCAATGTTGGACTTCAAGCGCAATATGTCGTCGATAAGCGGAACCGAACCAAGATGGGTGGTCTGCACAGCGAACGCCCCATCAACGCTGTCTTGATATGAGCCAAGAAAATAGAGCCCATGCCTGACCTCTTTGACATACACCGTGTATTCCAACTCAATCTCATGTGCTGACCTACCGGGCAATACACGTGGCCTGCAAATCCTGATCTCATATTCTTCGCAGACTGCAAAAGAACCATTGGGCTGAAATTGCATAGACTTTTCTATATTCATAGTTGCGACTTCCATCAAGTCAATAGGTCTTGGTCCAGGCCAACATCAGATCGCGCAGGCTATCGCTATTTCTGATAGAAGGATCGCGCGGTCGCTTCAGAACTACCCAGCCCCGCATATAGACATTGATAGTTCGGTCATTGACTTCAAGCAATATCTCGACATGACGGGCATGTGACTCCAACCCCCAACCATCTTTCACTTCGTCTTCACGCGCGTTATGCAGGATCAATCGCTCAGGAAACAACTTTTCCAAGTCAATCTCTACCGTGCGCTCTACACCATCCATCGCGGTCCAGCGAATTTCGGCGGGAGGCGGAAACATGTCCTCCGCCAGAATATTGAATCCTGCTGTCCAATGATCCTTCCAGTCCGGCGCGTAAGCCTCTCCCGATGGTCCGATCTGATCTTTCTCCAGGATTTGGTGGGCCTTGGCAAACACAACGACGCAGCGCAAGGTGTGGTAACACCGTGCATCAAAAGCAAACGAGTCGAACCGGAGCGGCCACTGCTCGCGGGGGATACGCTTTTTGAACAGCTTTCCAAGAATAAACATCTCTGCACCTTCTGGATCGGTGGGAATTTCGTCTACAGCTACAGCTACAGCTACAGCTACAGCCACTGGCGTTGGCGGCGCCGGCTTTGGAAGATTTGGCTTTCGTTTGACCTGCACCGGCAAGCCACCTATCGGCAGCGAGCCATACTCGCGCAAAGTCCGCTCGTTGGCGATCTGTGCATCCCGCATCAAATACAAATCGTAATTTTTGTCGCCATTGTTCTGTCCCAATGATATTCCTTGCATCTTGGGTGGCTTGCTATTTTGTTCATTTGCCATCGTCCTGTCAGACCTCCAACTTGCGGACTTCCACCGCCGGCAGCAGCCGGCTGGTGAACATCTTGTCCTGATAATACTTGATCTTCTCGCACAGCACCGGCTGCGGGATGCCCTCGTAGAAGAAGATTTCCTTGTCGAAGCCGATGGCTTTCAACTCCTGCGGAAGCATCAGCGCGCGCCGCTCCTCCGACTCGCTGCGGCTGAACTCACGCCCGCGTGTGAAGCTGTCTTTGCGCACCGTGGTGTAGCCCAGCATTTCGGAATAGTCGTTGGCGTCTTGTTGCTCGCGCGGGGCGTAGACGATCTGCAATGCATGATTGGTGATGATCGTTCGCGATATGTCTTTGCCGTAGGTCGCATCAAGCTGCGCCATGCTCTGGATGATCGGTAAGAGGCGGATGTTGTAGCCGGCCATGTAGCTGACCGCACTGGCGATGATGTCCACTTTGCCGATGGACGTGAACTCGTCCATCAGCAGCAGGCACTGGTGTTTCAGCGCCTTGTTGTTCTGCGGCAATTCTTTGGTGTTTTGATTGATGAGTTGGCTGAAGAACAGATTGATGATGAGCCGGCTTTCGGCCAGCTTGTTCGGCTGAATGCCGATGTAGATGGTCATGCGCTTCTTGCGCACATCGGTCAGCATAAAATCGTTGGCGCTGGTGGCGGCATCGAGGATGGGATTGATGAACGGGTTGAGCGGCTCCTTGAACGTACCCAAGATCGAGGCGAAGGTTTCATCCGCCTGCGACAGCATGCCGGCGAAGGCGGTCTTGGCGTGGCTGCTCAGGAAGGGCTTTTGCGACAGCGCGCGCAGGAAGGGTTTCAGTTCGCTGTTGCCATCGCCCGACGACAGCCGGTAGATCGCCCCCAGTGTCGGGAACAGCAGGCTGTCGCTCTCCGTGCCTTCCGCGATCTGGTGATCGAACCGCTCGTAGAGGTACAGCGCGAGGGCCATGAAGGCATTGCGCGCTTGGCTGACCCAGAATTTCTGTCCCGCGTCGCCATCCGGGTACAGCATCGCGGCGACCGCCTGTATATCTGAAATCCGAAACGCCGGGTCGTTGGAGACGTAGCTCAACGGGTTCCAACGGTGGCTGCGCCGATCTTCGGCGAACGGGTTGAACAGGAATATCTCGTGGCCTTGGCTCGCCCGCCAGCCGCTGGTCAGGTCGAAATTCTCCTGTTTGATGTCAAGGACCACCACCGACTCTTGATAATCTAATAGGTTCGGGATGACCACCCCGACGCCTTTGCCCGAGCGAGTGGGCGCGGCGAGAATGACGAATTGCTGGCCGCCCAGGCGAATCAACCTGTTTCCCATTTTGCCGATGACGATACCGTTGGCCTGCTGCTTGAACAGCCCCTTCTTGGCCAGATCGCCGCTGGATGCGAACCGCGCATCGCCATGCAGCGTTTTGGAGGGCGTGCGAAACAGCAGGTACAGCAGCCCCAGCCAGAGCAAGCCGGGGAACCCGAAACCAATCGCCCCGGCCGCTTTGATCTTGCCAGCGAATGGCGCGAACTGCGGCATGGTCAAGACGCGGACGTAGCCCGGCCAAGTGTCCCAAGCCGACGACGCCTGCGGCAGTTTCAGCAGCATCAGGACGATGAACCCCGAGAGGTACAACCCCGCGACCGCCGCCAGCAGCGCGAACAGTAGCGCTATGCCCCCTTTTTGACTCCCTGTCATCCCACTCAACCCTCTGAAATTGTGTCGCCGTTTCGGTCAATTTGGCAGCGAAAACGCCACGCCAAGCTCGCCATAGACGACCTTATGGAAAGGTGTACAACAGAATCCCGAATGCCACCCTCGCCCAGAACAAGACGAAATCGGCGATAGCCTCCGCTCGGTCCATCTCGTCGTAAATGCGTCCCTGCTGTCGTCTGCGCAATCAATCTCGCTCCCTGTATGGCGCAGGCTCGCCACGCTGTATTCGTTGATAGATTTCTTCGCGATGCACCGGCACCGCACGCGGGGCATTTATGCCAACCCGCACCTGTCCGCCGCGCGCAAGGCACGGCCATCCGTCAAGCGCATGCTCCGCGAAGCTGACGACGATCTCCTCGCCGATCCGCAGGGAGTCGCCGGCCAGCATGGCGATTAGATAACGCTTGCGACAACGGCGGTGCCACGCTGGTTGTACCAGCGCATCGGTGTCATCGGTGATGGGCATATCCGCAGGTGCGACCAGCGACACCGTGACATGCGTGCGCAACTTGGAACGGATCGTCAGGCGCACGGCATCGCCGATGCGGATGCTCTCGCCGATGCGACGGGTCAGGACCAGCATGACGCCCCCTGCACACGCTGCCGCTCACGATGTCGCACACACTCTGGCCGTGTGCGGACGATCGGCATCGGTGCATGGATGCGCAGGCGCACATCACGCAAGACCTGCACACCGGGCAGATCGACGCGCACGCTCTCCACCCGAAAGCGCACCGGGCCGATCACGAATTCGTCGTAGTCACACAGGGCAAGGACGTGCGCGCGATGCCCGCCGCGACACAGTGCGCTGGCATGGAACCCATCGCTCCCTTCCAGCGACTGGGATCGTTTTGCATCAATGAACACGTAAAGCAGGCTATCGATACGCCCAGTCAACTGGACGCGAATGTCGTCGCCGAAGTGGAGGCAGTCCCCCACGGTGCAGTCGATGAGGTCCATTTACACGCCTCCCAAAAGAGGCCGGCCCCCGTCGCGCTCGGGCTGCGCCAGGGGGGACGCATTCACGAGAGGGGCCGGCAAAGCAGGCGCAAGCCCCATGCAGGCTAATGCGATGCCGACGTGCAGCCAATCCTGGCAGTCGGCAGCGAGCGGCACGAGTTCGCCGGGGAGCCAGACGCGCACATCGAACCCACCCAGCGTGAACTGGCGGATCGACTGCAGCGAAAACAGGAAGCTCGATGCCCCGGCCGTGCCCGACATGGGTCGGAGCGCGGCACCGCCGAAGATCAGCTCAGTGCCAGCCGGCGCGGTGACGCCGAGGACCACACGCCTCCCTTGGCGGCGATGGATGTCGATCCGGGTGTTGTCGCCGAGGCGCAGTGCGCGCCCGACTTGGCATGTCTCGATCTGCATCCTGCGTTTCTCCATGAGTCGCCGCACGGGTCAAAAGTGTCGCCGCGTGCTGTTGCACGATATTTATATTGCATTGCCACGCATAATGCAATGCTGCCGGGCAGACCTGTTGCTCCCGCCAGAAGAGTAGGTATGATCCACAAAATGAACGCATACACCACCAACTTCGTCGCCGCGATGGACACAACGGGTACTCGGAATCGAACTCTGGTCGCGGCACTAAATAACCGAGTAACCTCAAGCGATGTGTCCAGTTGGCGCATGGGCCGGCGACCGATCCCAGCCGAACACGCACCTGTCGTCGCGAACATGCTCGGCATTCCTCCCGAACGCATCAGCGAAGCCTACGAACGACTATTGCTCGCCGGGCTTCCTATTCATGCCGCTGCGGATTCGCAAACGCATGGCCTGATTTCAGGGCATTTGACGATTCATCGGCTCGAAGAATTTGGGCATTTCAGCGGCCCACCACGGATCGTCATTCCCGAGTTGGTGGTACGCCCGCGCATTGGGATGACCTCATTCAATTCGCTGCGCTGGACACTGCAACCTTCTATTGCGATGGAGCCGGAGATCCGCCAAGGCGTACTTGTCTTCATCGATACCAGCGTCAACCGCCACGACCAAGTCGTTGATCGCGGCATCTATGCCTACATCCTGTGGGGTCGGCCCGACATCCGGCGAATACAGGTGCGCCGGGATGCGTGGGCGCTGACCTGCGCCAACAAGGAAGCCGATGCCACCATGATTTCCGAGACGGAGCTGGACCAAGTATCCCTGCTCGGCGCAGTGGTCGGCTGGATCAATCCGCCGTAAAACCCATAGAATGCCGATCTGGACGCAGTAGAGACGGCGCACAAAGCAATCGGCGCAGACAGCGACACCGACAAGGACGGGGGACAGGAATGGAGCATGCAAAGTGGGAGAAGCCGGTTAGGGGCATCGTGCTCGGCATGATCTATTGCCTTGCGTATCTCGCCGCTTGGTTCCATTCACTCGATCAATGGTTCTTACCTGTTGGCATCCGAACTGCCGCAATGCTTCTCGCTCCCTATCGCTACTGGCCGTATCTCCTGGCTGGAGATTTTGCAGCCTTGCTACTCATGCGCGTACCAAGCGCAACAGATGAACGCATGACGTGGGCGTATTTGAGTTCGGCCCTACTTCCTTTAACCATTGCCCTTGCGATCGCCGGATTTCGCTTAAAGTTTTCATCACTGCAAGACAAAGCTAAGTGGCTACCACTAATTGCAGCCGCCATCGCAATCTGGGCTGCAGTCAGTAATTCGCTCATCAACGTCATCTTAGACGGGCCGCCTCCTGAAACTGCGTTGGATATTTTTTATCGGAGATTCGTTGGCAATTTCCTTACCATTCTCTTCATGACATTGCCGGCACTAATTTGGCTTCTCAGGAAAGATACCATAGCGAAACCAAAATTTTTCCTCCGCGACTGTGCGCTTTCCGGGGCTATCATCGCTGCAATCTTCTTCTCAATCGTCTTGCCAGAATCAGTCAGCGACTATCTTCGTATTGGACTGATGATGATGATGCTAATACCAGTAATCTTCATGACTTTTCGGCACGGCTGGAGAGGCGCAGCATTCGGCATTGTGCTCACCAGCTTCGCCATTGCAAAGACCCTCTATGCCTTCAATTCCGACGGCGCATATGACGCGCCGGTTTTCATCGTTCAGCACATGCTTGTAATTGCATCCTGCGGCCTCCTCGTTCTTGGATATGCAATCTCATCACACTACGCCATTGCGCGCTCACTTGGCATCTCTGAAAAAGAAGCCATACAAGCATCTCGCATGAGTTTTCTGGTGTCAGAGCCAATGCTGCGCGATAAGGCGTTCACAATGGAGCAAATGCAACTCCAGATCGATTCAGAGCGGAAACGCGTCGCCGACTATCTGAAATCCATCGGAGATTTTGAGGGGGCACTTCTGCTCAATAACGAGGCAGTCGAACACAACTCCCGTTTCGGCGCTTACGTTACTGACATCTATCCACTCAGGCTTGAACAGCAGGGCCTGAATGCGGTTCTCAATTCCAAAGAATTCAGTGACGCACGAGGCAATGGCGCCCACGTTCTCCCCCTGCTCGGCTTGAACCCGACGCATCTTTCGCTCGAATTACAGCTTGTGGCGTATCGCTGCGCGGGCAGCGCTATCGATGTGCTGTCCGAACTGGAACCGCGCGCTTATGTCATCAAAACGCGCGTTCGCAAAGGGGCGCGTCGCCGGGGCATTGCACTGATCGTTACTGCTCGTGATGCGACGCAATCGCAAAGCACAGCAAAGAGCGCGAAGGCCGCTATCGAGTTAACGGCTAGGGTTAAAGCGCATGGCGGCACTGTCAAACGCCGCCATGCGCACCGTATCAGCCTATGGCTCGCCGAGCCGATAGAACCGCCAACGGCAGCTCAGTAGACCGCCGTGGGCTGACGCACTTCCCAGTAATCGCCCGCCGTTGTCCGATGTAAGACCACTTCGACCTCGTTCGTACGGTACAGCACCTTGCGTAGACCCGATGGAGCCGGCAACGCATCGACCGAAACACGGTCTGTATCGCTGCCTATCGGCATCACCCAAAACACACCATCGACACGACCAACCGCTGCACGCACTTTGCCGCTGCCATCGTTGATCTGCGTGTAACGAATGCCGCCGCGCTCGAACTCATAGATCTGCCACTCTGGATCGACGGCCAGATCGGTCGCTAAGGGGGCAGACTGCCCAAGCCCACTCGTGGCTTTCGGCGCACCGCCACCAGTAGGACAACATTGGGCCAACACTGGCGAACTCATCAGCAACGATGCAGCAAACAGTGCGACCGACAAAACCGTGATATTGAAAATGCTCTTCTGCATGGAAAATCTCCTTGAACAATGGACATGAAATTCGATTGGCAACGCCATGCTGGCGACGCCACCTCTGATGCCTGTATTTGACACATATACGAAGGCTTTTCGACGGTATCACCCGTGTCCGTCTGCCCGAATGCGTCCCTCAGAATGATTGATGGCTTTCACGTAATTAGTTGGTACGGCTGCAAATTCAAACCTCAAGGCGGGCGGCCAACGCCCTCCTCCTGTGCAACCCTGCGCCGCAGCGTTTCGTCATACGCAACACCATGCTCGGCTCGTT
The DNA here is from genome assembly GCA_031374725.1 of Lysobacteraceae bacterium. Classification (GTDB taxonomy): domain Bacteria; phylum Pseudomonadota; class Gammaproteobacteria; order Xanthomonadales; family Xanthomonadaceae; genus Lysobacter_I. The sequence continues at coordinate 14,065 of JANMGT010000043.1, forward strand.
CGCTGTATGCCTCCCGCGCGCGCAACGAACGGCGAATGGTCTGCCCGGTAATCGGTTTCTCGGGATATACCTTATTGAACGCCATGATCTTTCGACGCACGTCCAGCACAGCATCCTGGTCGTCCATGCGCAGCGCCATCGCATACGCCGCCATCAGCGCTTTGCGACGATCAAGAATGTGACGCTCGCGATCTTTCAACGCGCGATTCACTTCATATTGCCGCGCCACCTCTGCCGGCGTAAAGCCAATGGCCTGCAAGAGTTCGTCTTGTCCATCCGTGTCAGTCACAAGATCGCCTCGCGTGGAGGTCACACCATCGTTCGCGTAGCGCACCGCCTTCATCGCATCCTTGAGTGCTTTCGGCAACATCGTTTCGACACCGCGATAGACCTGCCCCTCGGCGACAAGCTCCGTGCCGACAAAGAAGTTCTTGGCGATACCGAACATCGGCCCGGCCACGTTGTCCATCATCGCGTAATAGGCGTCGCGGCCGTCCAGTTCGCGATCTGCATCACGCCACAATAATTGTGACATTTCGACGCGGCTGGCGATGTCCGCGCCGGTCAGGCTGTTGGCACCTCCGTGCATCACGGCTTCTGCGCCGGCATCGCCCAGGAACTGCGCGAAAAACTTCCGCAGCTCCGCTTCGGTATCCCACGGATCATCATCGTCGCCAAACGCATGCGCAATCGCATCGATCACGCCGATGGTCAGCGAGGCCATCGGCAGGCCCAGCGCACCGGAGAAGAACCCGCTCATCACCAGCACGCCCGCAAGATTGCGCCGCGCCAGTCGGCGCACTTCGGGGCTTTCGCCTTTCGTTGCCTTCCAACCCATCCGCCCCAGATGCCAGAGCATGTTCAAGCCGTACTGCTTGAACATCAGCACCACCTTCGCCGGTCCGGCCTGTAGGAACCGCGCGCGGTTGGCGTTGCTGTAGTTGAAGTGCGTTGCTGTCACCGTGTCGGCGGCGATGCGTACCGCCGCATCGAAGGATTCGCCCGCGTCGCGCGCCAGCCGGTACGCTGCCATGCCTGACGCTTCACGGTTGAGCACCTCGGCGGTGTGGAACAGCCAACCGACCAATTCCATCGCACGGGCTAGTTTCGGGCTGTAGGTCGCGAGCCCGCCTTCCGCCAATCCCATCAGCGCGTGCGTCTGTGTCTTGTCGAGTACGCCGGCCTTCTGCAACGCTTCATGCGCCTTGATCTCGTCCGGCTTGGTCAGCACCTTTTGCGCGTGTCCGGCCGTCCGCGCCGATTCGTTCAGTCCGCGCAACAGGTAACGCATGGCTTTCGCCGGCCCGTACTGCGCGGCCAACTGCGGGAAGGTCAGGATGGCGGTCTGCGTGAGGTTGACCAGCGCCGCCGCAGGCGTGACGCCCAGGAAATACACGAATCCGATCGAGGACAGCCGGTTCGTCATCGCGCTGTCCTGCGGATTCAGCACCCACTGGTGCCGCTGATCCAACTCACCCAAGATCGCGTCCATCGCCACCACGGTGCGCGTGTCGGTGTCCGGTTGCCGCCTGCGCAGATCCTGCGCATCGCGCAGACCCGTCAAGGTCTGTTCCAGTACATGCCCATAGCGCAATCGCGCCAACTGATGGGCGCCGTGCGCCATGTTGTGCGCGAATGCGCGCAGCGCATCGGGATCGAACCCCGCGACGCCCTGCCGATGAATCGCATGCTTGCGCATCGACAGCTCAGGCAGCGCCTGCAGATAGGTTTGATACACCGCATCCTGCGTCTTCTCCGAGACGCCGGCCTTGCGGAGTTTGTCGATCACATCGGCGACAAACGAGCCGCTCGGCGCGTCCTTGGCGTGCGCGCTGCGCAGCCGGCCGCGCGCCCGGATCGTGAAGCCGCGCGTTTTGAACGCCGCTTCCTTGCGCTGCAGCGCGGCCAGACTGTCGAGCATCAGAAACACGGGTTCGTCGCCGCGTTCGGCGGCGATGAAATACTCGCCATACCGTTGCAGCGGGAAGTACACCCCCTGCAACCGCTGCGACTCGAACTGCTGCCGGATCGAAAACACCAGTTTGCGCTGGAGCGTGACCGGCGCTTCGCTGGCCTCGATGCGGGCCGCGAGCGCGTCTTCGACTTCTTTTGAACGATCACTGTACATGTTGCGCATCTGGCGATAGAACGCCTGCGCCTCCGGGGACAGCTCCGCCCATGCGGCCTGTAAGGTGGGATATGCACGCTTGCGCGCATCTTCGCGCTTGGGCATTCCGCGCAGGCGCTTGGCTTCTTCCATCATGTCGGTCTTGTTGTCGCCGCCGCGCCCCAACATCTGTTCACGCAGCACCTTGAGCGCCTCGCGGATGTTCTTGCGGGTGGCGTCGTGCAACTGGCCGCTGTAGCGGAATTGGAGCACCTTGTAGCGTTCAGCCGGATCGACGCCTTCGAGGGTTGCGCGGTGCATCAGATCAAATAGGCGTTTGGCATCGTCTTTGTTTTTGCCGGCCCAGCGACGGACGCTTTCGGCGAGTTCTGCGCTCTTGTCCAGCAGATCGTTACGATCAGCGGACATGGCATCGAGCAAGCGGGAAAATCCGGTGATGGCCGGATCGTAGTCGCTGCCCAACTCGGTCAATTGGTTGGTCGCCAGCACACCCAGCCAAGTGCTGCGGGTGGCATCCTTGAGCTTGGCCGGCGTGCTGTCGCGCAGCCATTGCCGCGCGCGATCGAGCAGCGAAGCATCTTCGCCATGACGCACCACCGCTTCTACGTCCGCAAGAAAATCCTCCGGCGCACGCCGACTAAACAACGGCAAGCCTTCCGCCACCGCCCCACGCATGGCGGGCGTGATGTCCAGCGCATGCACTTCAAAGGCAGGAAAACGAAACACCGGTCGGATTTGCGCCGTCGTCACCTGCGCGCCGAACGGGCGTGCCCAACGGTTTGCCGTCGCCGGCAGGATGCGGTCGTAGAACCCACGCATGCCCCCGCCACCCATCTGCAGTCGTAGCCCCGTGAGCCGGCGCATCGGTTCGCCGCGCGTACTGCCACGCGGGGACAACTCGCCCTCGCCCGCTTCGATTCGGCTGGCCACATGCGGATCGAGAAACATCTGCAACGCCTGCACATCCACGTCGTCCTGCAGCACCACTTGGCCGTCTTTCAGGCCAGCGATGCGATAGCTGTTTTTGCCAAGCGGGACGTAATCGATCGCATTGACCCAATCCGACAGCGAGTAGCGCGCGTTCTGCTGCTGTCCGGTGGTCCAGCCAATGCGCTGAAAACCACGGTCGGCCGCCATCCGCACCATACGTTTGAGCGCCAGCAGCGCCCAATCTTCGGTCTGTTTGAACGGCGCATCGGGTGCCATGCGAGCGCTCGCCCCATAGCCGTTCCTGCGGCCTGTCTGATGCCAGTCGGATTGGATTTCCTCGATGAACAGCATGCGCTTGCCGTCCACATCTTCGCGCTCGTTGTAGCGGATGTGCAGCAGCACGTTCTGTGTCGCCGGATAGTGGTCGCTGAAATAAGGATCGTCGGCATTACGACTCGACGCCTGCGCCGGCAGCGTCAACAGCAGTTCGCGATATTCACGCCCACCTTCAAGTTGCAGGGACGCATATTTGGCCGATCCATCGGCAAACGGCCGATCAGCCTCCAGACCAGCGTCCAGCAATTTGAAGTCATCACGCTGCGCTCGCGTCAACGTGCTTTCATCGACCGCTTCGCCGTCGCGCAACAGCGAGACCCCGAAACGATCATCCGCTTCGATCTCGAAACCGGCCGCCTGCAGGCGGGTCAGCGCGTCATGAAAACGCTCGGCATCGCCGCCGATCATCTCTTCGCCGACGCGCACCTGATGCGTCCGCACGTAATCGGCCAAATCTTCGCGGGTGATCCGTTCGCGTTCACCCAACCAATCATCGACGCGCAACCAGTCACGTTCGGCCTGTTTGAACCCGCCGCGCCGCTGCGCGCCGTCCAGCCACTGTTTCCACTGCATGGCCGAACCGCGTTTCGGTGCGCCCTCGGCGCGATCCAGCGCCTGCACCAGAGCGGAGCGGAAACCCTCCGCGCGCGAGAACGACGCCGCCATGCGTGCATTGATCGGAACGGTTTGCGGCACAGCACCGCCCTGCCGGACTTGCCGCGCGGCGCGCACGATCAGTTGTCGCAATTCTGCTTCCGAAAGCGTCCAGCGCACCTTGAGCCGGCGCAAAAACGCGCGGAATGCTGCCACGATCCGATCCAACAGCGTGTCCTTCACGCCGGACTCGGCCAACATCGCGATGAATTCTTGGATCGCGGTGTCGTCCCAGCCGTTGTCCAGGTAGCCGCGCCGGGCATGTTCGGCGAACAGATCGCGATAGCGTCCCTGCGTGCGCAGGCGATGCACACCTTCGGCAATCTGCGTCCACATTGCCGGGCCGACGATGGCCTCAATGCCGTAATGGCCGATGGCTTCATGGATCAGCACGCGCTGCACGGCCTGCCGGTTCGGCAGCGCGCTGGCGACGAGGTAAACCGTGCCGGTACTGCGCGCATAGTAGCCTTCGGCCAAGTGGTAGTCGGATGCGCGCCGCGCGGATTGCGGCAGGTGATCGGGCGTCGCCACCACACGCACCATCGGGGCGCCCTTCCAGTCCACCAACAGTTCATCCACCGCCCGACGCACTTGGGCAACGCTCGCACCACGACCATTCGCGTTCTTGCGCTTGCTGAAGTTCCCGCCTTCATCGTCGCGCTGGCCTTGATAGTTCAGCAATTCGTCCAAGGCATCGCCGAAACCAACCTCACGCAGCGCCGCGCGTTGTGCATCAAGCGCGGCATCGAGAATTGGCCGCTCGCTGGCTGGAATCTCCGGCCCACGCACCAGCAGCAGGCGCTGTACGCGGCGATACTGTTCGCGCGATTCCCGCAACGCCTGCACTTGGTCGAACGACTTGGCGGCCTCGGCTTTGAACCGTTCGGCATCGCGCTTGGCCGCGTCGATCTTCGCTTCTGTCTCGATGATTTCCGGGCCGATGCGGTCGAGATAATTGTTCAGGCGGGTCAGCAGACCCGTCGCCGAAAAGGTTTCCGCACTGCGTTCGTAAGCTGCCACCTCGCCCAGATCAGACGAGACGCGCACCCACTGCCCGCGCACGCGATCAATGTCGAAGCGCACGCCGCGATACACCAGTTCGACCGACGACGCATCTTCGACCGGCCCGATCAATGCGCCGACACGCCGCGCAATGGTCTGGGTCAACAGCTTGCGCTCGCCGAATCGCTCGCCATTGAGCGTTGTGCCTTGGGGGATCGCCTCCTTATCCTTCGGAACGGGATGACGCTCCACCTGCTCCCCGATCTCGCGCAGCGCCTTCACCTGACGCAAACCGCCGGTCGTCGCGTAAAGCTCGGCCGTGCGCGCCTGTCGCTGCAAAGCCGACTGATTATCGGCGTGCGCCAGCTCCAGTTGCTCCAGTCGGCGCGTTTCGTTGCGCAACTGCGTCTCGCGCAGGATCAGCGGATCGCCCGACGCGGCGGCCTTCATCTCGGCCGCGTTTGCCGCTTCGCCGTCGATGTCCTCGATTTCGGTTTGGTTGCCGTCGTATTTGCGTAGTTGCTCGATGCCGCGCGCTTTGTGTTCGAGCAATTGCCAACGGCGCGTGTCATAGGTCTGGCGAGTGGCGTAACGGTAGATCGCAACCTCGAACCCATCAGGATCACGCTCATAAAGCTGATTGCCGCGCCGGATCGCGCGGCCTTCGCGCTGCTCCAGATCGCTCGGTTTCCAAGGTGCATCGATGTGATGCAGGCCGACGATGCGCTCCTGCACATTCGTCCCCGCGCCGATCTTCGGCGTCGAACCGAACAAGAAACGAATCTCACCGCGATTCACGCGTTTGAACAGCTTGGCCTTGGCATCGGGATTGCCGTAGTCGTGAATGAACGCGATTTCGTCCGAAGGCACGCCGCCTGCGATGAGCTTGGCGCGCAGATCGTCGTAGACGCTGAAGTTCTCCGCAGCGCTCAGGCCCGCGATGTCCTGTAGCTCCAGGGTCGCGACAGTTTCGGTGTCGATCGCATTGGCGTCGTTGTAGTCGTCGATCTCCGCCTGGGTCAGTTCCTGTCCGGCCTCACGCTCGACTTCGCGCTGTGCCAACCAGCGTTCACGCGCTTCCTCCGAACGCAGGGTCTGCCTCGCCCAGGTCAGCGCAGTTTCCCGGCTACCGTGACCGTCGGAGCGCAGGCGTCCCGTGGCCGCGTCATAAGCGGCCACACGCATCTGTCCTTTGCGTTTGCGCTCGATGAGCAGGAACGGCAGTTCCTCCGCCCCCGCGACCGTATGCGCAGTGCCTTTCGCATGCGTGAGGCTGCCATCCCCTTCGCGCACGTACACACGCTGCGCTTTGGTCGCAGCCGCCTTGCGCGCGGTGTTCGGGACCGACAGATCGCAGAACACCAACTGCGTGCCTTTGTCCGAGTGCCACTGCCGGTAGAGCGCCAGCATGCGTTCAACGGCCAGATTGATCTTCGAGCCCGGAAAATCCGGCGCGGCGGGATCGACCAAGCGATAGTCCAACCCCGCCTTGTTGGCCTGCCCGGTCAGCGACAGCGCGTTGACGCGCCCCTTGGTTTGTCGGGTCAGTTCGCGGATGCGGGAGAACCGGCCCAATATCGATTCAGGATTAAGGTCGATTTTCGGGGTCAGCGCCGCCTCGACAGCGGCCATGTCCGCCTCTTCGCGGCTCGGGTGCGTGCCCAGAAGATTCGGGTATCCCTGACCGGGGATTTCGATCTTGAGTTGGTATCGACCGTCTTCTGCCCGCTCAATCTTCGCGGTTTCGCCATCGTTCGGGTTGAAGCCGAATGTGACCCCGCCCCCCTTGGTTCGAGCCAGATGCGGCACGCCCATGAATTCCGCCACCTGCGGCGAGCGTTCGGCCACCACGATCTGCGGCTTGCCACCAAGCAATTTCGGAACCGGAAACCGTTCGCCCTTAGCCGCCTCCTGCGCCTTCAGATCATCCAGCGTCACCACGTCGGCAAACGCACGATAGCCGGACATTAAAGACGGCAGGTTCTGGAATTTCGCGAAGCGTGTTGAGGCGCGGAACCCCGCACCCGAGGGCGCAACCTCGTAGACGTTCTCGATGCTGCCGTACTGTCGCGCCCAGGCGTCGAAGACGTGCAAGTCCTGACGCTTCAAGGTCGGGTACTGCATGTACCGTTGCAGGTTAAACATCTCCACCAGCGAATTACTGACCGGAGTGCCGGTCGCGGTCACGATGGGCGCCTTGTCACCGAAGGTCTCGAACAACCACTGCGTCTTTACAAACAGATCGAACGCACGATCCGAGCCGTTCGGGTTTCCCATGCCGGGCACGCGCGACATCGCCGTTGTGTAAAACAGGTTCTTGAACTCGTGCAGTTCATCCACGAACAGCGCATCGACGCCCAGCTCGTCGAAGGTCAGCACATCATCGCGCTGACCGATGCTCGCCTGTTTGCTCTTGATCTTCGCTTCCAGGCGAATACGAATGCCCTCCATGTCGCGCACGATGCCCCGGTCGCCGCGTTCGCGTTTCATCTCTTCGATGAGGCTGGCAATTTCATCGACCTGTTCTTGGAGAATTCGGGTTTCGGTCTCCTCCGGCAAACCGATCTTCTTCAACGACGAGTGACCGACAATGACCGCGTCCCAGTCCCCGGTCACGATGCGCGAGAACAGCTTCTTGCGGTTTTCGCGCGAGAAGTCTTCGGGTTCAGCAGCCAATACAACCGCGCCGGGATACAGGCGCGCGAACTCGGTGCGCCATTGCACGGTCAAGTGATTGGGGACAGCGAACAGCGGTTTACGGGCGATCCCGAGTCGTCGCATTTCCATCGCGATTGCGACCATCTGAAAGGTCTTGCCGGCGCCGACAACGTGATCGAGCAACAATTGCCGCGATTGCAGACCGCGCCAGACCCCGTTCTGCTGGTGCTGCAACAACGTCAAGCCAGGACTCATGCCCGGCAGCGTCAGGTGCGCGCCGTCGTACCGCCGCTCGACGGTGCGGTTCATTTTCTCGTTGTAGAGCGCAAGCAGGCGTTCGGCCCGCTCTGGATCGCGCCAGACCCAAGCACGCCACTCCGCCCGGATGGCGTTCTGCTTCTCGCGGGCACGCTCGGTCTCCGCTTCAAGCACACGGGTCTCAACCTTGCCGTCGCTGTGCCGGATCGTTTTGGTCACGACGACGGCCCGACCGATCAACGTGGCTTGGAAAATCTCCGCCGCACCCATTTCTTTTGTGCCCCATTTCGAGGCATTCAGCACCGCGTCCGGTTGGCCAATCACGCGCACGAACCATAGCCCCGAACCACGGGAGTAGGTCATGTTCGCCTCCGCACCCGTGATCTCGCGATGGAACGCGCGCAGATCCTCCACCGGTAGAAACGGGGCACCGAGCGCAATGGTGATCTCGCTGGGGGTTTTGTCGCGTGGAATGACCTTGGTCAACGCTTCGACGTTTCGTGCGAAGCCCGGCGCGCGTTTCGCGACCTCCTTCGCCTCGGCCAGCTTGGTCTTCACATCGCCCGAGAGGTAATCATCGGCCGTGACCAGCACACCGTCCGGGGTCTCGAACACCAGCGCGCCCAGTTCAGCGATGATGGCGGAGCGATCCTTGCCGTAAATCTCCGCCATGTAACCCAGATCAAGCAGCCCTCGGTAATTGAGGCTTGCGACCAAGGCATCGCGGGCACTCGTCACGGTCACGTCGTCTGACGGCGGAAACAACACACGGCGCTGGAAGATGTCGGCCTTGGTCGCCTTCGGCGCGCGCGATGCCACGCCCTCTCGCTTGGCGACTATCTCGCTGATGCCCGCATCAAAGTCGAACTCCAGCGCCAGCAACAAGCTGGCGTCAGGATCGTCGAAGAACAGGCTGCGATTGGTGCGCGAGGCGCTGAGATGGCCGTAGCGTTTGAGGAAGGCGTCATAACGCGCGTTGAGCGTTCTGCGGTTATCTTCGATCTCGACCGTCATCGCATCGGGCGAACGCTCCAGACGCATCTGTTTGCGCAGAATCTCCCGTAATTCGATCATGCCGCGCATGCGTGCCTCGGCGGTGGCACCCTGTGGCGTCCACACACTCGCCTGCTTCTCGCCCATATGGTCGGCACCGCGCATGAGAATGCGGCCGTCCTCTGCGAAAAAATAGGCGCTCACCTTGACGCCGACGGGCACAGCCTCGGCCGTCATCCTCTCGGTGCGGTCGATCGGCGTGTACACGCCTTCTGGCAGCGTCTGCGCCCACGTCGCCAATTGCGCTGCGAGGTCGCCGGAAGACGCGACGGTGTAGTCGTTCGCCCGGTACATCGTGCCCCCGGCCGTCTGCGTTCCGAGAATGTGATTTGGATGCTCGATGTAATAGGGGTTGATGCGGAAGCTGAAGGTCTCGCCTGTCGTGGGATGTTCGAGGGTCTGCTCGACGGCCTGCACCCAGCGCATCCGCGCGGCGCGCTGTTCGGTCGTAGGGGACTCCACGTCCGGTGCGCGCTTTTGCAGAACGATGATGTCGGTGACGACTTCAGTCCCGGCGTTCTCGGCGAACGCGGTATCGGGCAGACGCGCGGCGGCGATCAGGTCCGCACGCTCGGCGATCCACTGGCGTACACGGCTGTCCTTGGCATCGAGGAACTGGCGCGAGACCACCATCATCAACACGCCGCCCGGCCGCAGCTTGTCGATGCTCTTGGCGAAGAAATAGTTGTGGATGCTGAAACCCGAATACGGGCTGCGCTCGGGATCGACGATGGGTTCGCTGCCGAACGGCGGATTGCCGATGGCTACGTCGAAGAATTCGCTCGGAATCGCCACGTCCTGAAACCCGCTGTGACGAATCGTCGCCTTCGGATACAGGGCGGCGGCGATCTGCTGGGTCAGCGGATCGAGTTCAACACCGAACAGGGTCGAGGCGTTGCGCAGCTTCGCCGGCATGCCGCCGAAGAAATGGCCGATGCCTGCAGCCGGCTCCAGAATCCGCCCGCGCGTGACGCCCAAGCGCGCCAGCCCGACGTACATGCCGTCGATGACGGTCTTGCTGGTGTAATGCGCGTTCAGTACCGACGCACGCGCCGCCCGCCACTGCGCGTCCGAGAGCAGCCCTTGCAGTTCAGTGCGGACCTTCGTCCACTGCGCATTAGCCGGATCGAACACGCCCTTGAGCGCGCCCCAGCCGACATACCGGGCCAGTTGCTTGCGCTCCTCCGGCGTCGCCACACGGTTCTCGGCGACGAGTGCCTGCACGATGCGAATGGCGGCGAGATTGTCCCGCGCCTTGCGCGCGAGCCCGCCCTTACCCAGATCGTCCGCCAGTCCCTCATCGGCCGGCGCGGCGACATCACCCTCTGCGGTGTTGGCCATAACGGAAGAGGCTGCGGGATCGTCGATCACCGCAGCCTCTTCGTTTACTCGTCCTCGTCGGCCACCTCGTTGGCGGCCTCCTCCTCGTAATCCCAGGTCGGAGGCTCCAGCGACAGCTCCCATACCTGCGCCTTCTCCCAGCTCGACAGGTGGTTCAGGCTGGTATCCATTTTCGTCCGCTCTTCCTGCTCGGTTTGATCCGCCAGCGCCTCCAGGTAGTAGTTCTCCGCGATCAGCCGTTGCACCCGCTTGGGCCAGCCCAGCATCCAACGGTTCGCGATCTCCCGCGCGGTCTGCGACGACATCGCCAGCAGCTTCGCGCGCACCTCGGGCGGATAGGCGTTCGGTTTGACCAGTTCCTGCATCTTCGGTGTCCTCCTCATTCGCGGCGACGGCCGCATCGGGTTTCACTGCGCGCGGTGGCGCGTCTGTATTTTGCGCCGCTTCGACTGCCGCCGAAAGCGGTCGTGCATCCTCCGCCGCGTCTTGATCGATGCTGACATCCGCCCATAGGCGGTTGCTGCTGCTGGACAGGTTAATGATGCCGCCATCCATCGCATAGCGGGCGCCGGATCGACCGCCGCTGTTCGTAGCACCCGCCTGCTCGAACGCGATGCGCAGCACGCGCATCGCGTCCTGCACTTCGATGACGTGCGCGAAGCTCGCCCGAAATTCAACACGACCGGCTCGACCAGATTGAACGTGTGCAACCAGCTCGTCCACGAAGTCGATCAGAATTGCGTCGTTATTCGTCGATGCAACAGCCTTCGCCCTGCGGGGTGCTTTCGCTGGCACATCTGAGTCATCAACACCTGATGCGTCAGGCGCCGTCTCCAGGCGCGCAGCCGATGGCGTGGACGATTCCGCCGGCTGTTCGATTTTGGTCCACCGCTCCGTCCACGGCACCTGTCGGCGATGCTCGATCTTGCCCTTGTGGTTGACGGTGATCGTCGTATCGCCTTCCAGCCGCACCCACGGAAAACCGGATTTCGCATACACCGTGCCGCGCGCGGCTTCGGGCTTATCGAGCACCAAGTCGCGCGAAGTCGCTTCGACCTGATCGCCGATCGCGAGACCTGCCACTGTCAATGCCTGCATGCGGCGTCCGCGATGGCCGTCGTTCGAGACATCCGCCAGACCTTTCAAAATCGGAAACAGCCGGCGGTATTCCTCCGTTGCGCGGTACTTCTTCGCTCCGCCGAACGTGCGCGCGCGCTCCTCCTGCCACTGACGCGCATCGGCGAACGTGGCGAAGTTGGGGAATGTCTCTACGGGTGCGCGTTTCTCCGCCTCGCGCTGCGCGCGACGGTCGGCCTCCCGCGCCTGTTCCGTTTCGCGGTCGCTGCCTGCCCAGCGATACATCGCCTCCTCCGATGCCCCGCGTCCACGCGGCAGACGAAGGCCTGTCGCCGCCGTAAACAGCGCACGACTCGCGGGATTCATCTTTGCGTCGCCAAGATTGCGTTCTACCAATGCGCGACCATCTCGGCGCTCGATCATATCGATCAATTCATCCGCACCTTTGGTGTAGCGTTCGCGCTCAAAGGCCGTCACGTTCGGATATTGACGACTCAACGTCTCGATGAAGACCGTGCGCAGTGCTGGACGGTCCAACGTACTCGCGCGTTCGGCAGTGGTGTCAGTGGCCTGCGTCGCAGCGGCCGGCGTGACCTCTACGGTCGCAGGCGCATCCGTGCTGTTCGTAGTGGCGGCGCTGGTGATCGGCGTCGGGATCTCGGTGTCCCGGCGCATCGCGTCTACGGATGCAGTTTCCGCATCGATCGCGTCGATCTCCTGCACCGCTTGCTGCGCCTGTTCGATCTGCGCCTGCATCCGCATCTTGGCGGCCTGCTCGGCCGGGTCGATGTCGCCTGATGTGCGAACGCCCGTCGCCTGCGCCTTGCGCTGCTGACGCACGTCGTCGATCAGAGGATTCATGCGCGCAGCCGACAGGCCGGGATACGTCGTTTCGACGAACCGGCGCACATCGCCCCGCGTTAGTGCCTTTTCAGCCTGCCAGTCGTTCAGGAAACCGTGGATCGCTGCCATGACCGCTTCCGGGGCAGGCGGCGGGTTCAGCATTTCTCCCGTCTCTGGATCAATGCCGGCCGGCACGTTCATGGCAGGACTGGCCGCTGGTGCCGATGCGGTCGCACTCGGCGTAATGCCCCCAGCAGGGGTTCGGAGCGCATGACCGCGCACGGCCGCCCGCACATCCGGGGTCAACCCGGTGGTTTCCAGTTCGCGGGCTTGGCGCAGATCGGCCGCGCGCTGCGCATTCTGTTGCGAAGGCGTGGACGCTGCGCCTGCCGGCGTCACCATGACGGTCGCCTGCGAATCGACCGTGCCGTAACCGGGACGCCCATCGGGTGCGGGCAACCCCAGCGGGGCCGGCGGCGGCGGCGGCATCGGCCCCGGCCGATTCGGGATGCCGCCCAACGCACCGTACACGCCACCGCCAACCGCACCCGCCGCGAAACTGTCCAGATACTCGGTCATCGCCTCGCCATCGGTCAGCGACTGCGCCGCACCGAATCGCTGCGCTGCCTGCTGCACTGCTTCGGTCGTGCCTTCGGTAAATGCGTTCTTGCCGAAAGCCGTTGCCACCCGGCGCGATCGTCCACCCGTACCGCCAACACCCTTTAACAACGTGTCGGCCAGCACCTTGTCGCCGAAAGTTTCCGCCGCGCCATAGATCGCACCGCCCGCCAGCACGCGCGTCAGGTCTATGTCCTCGCCCGTATCCTGCGATTGACCGTAAGCGGCGTTGTAGGTATCGCCAAGGCCGCGTGCGGTCGCGCTCGTCGCGAGCGCACCGAGACTGCCGATCTCCCGTTGCAGGCTGCGCGTGAGGAACTGCTGTCCCAGGCTCGCCGCTTCCCGTTTGGCGATAGCTTCGGCCGTGCCGGCGGCGATGCGTTTGGCCGCGTGTTCCGCGACCAGCGCCGCGGTGCGCTCGCGCAGTTCTTTCTTGATCGCGGTCTTGCCGAGCACGCCCGCAATCGCGCCCGTGATATTGCCCAGGACCGGCACTTCCGAACCCGCCGCCGCGCCGGCCGCCGCCGTGATGAGCGATTCGACGACGCTGGGGAGCATCTGGCCGATGGTGTATTGCGACCAATCGAGCAAATTGCCGGTCGTGCCCAATACGCCATCGCCGCTGCCCCACGCGCTGCTGAGCCTGTCGGTGGGCCGGGCGGTCGTCCCCATCTCCTGATTGAGCGCCTGCGCGCGCTGCGCCCAATCGCGCGCCGTGTCATCTGCACCGACCAGATCGGCCGCGAGCGCGCCCAAGCCGTAGACCGATGCCTTCGTGCCCGGCCAATAGCTTTTCACGCCGCGCACGAAATCGCCGTCGTCGCTGGCCGTGGTCGCCGCAGGGTCGGCCGCCGGATGGCTCGCGCGGAACGCCGCCTGCATCTGCGTCAGGTCCGCGCCCGTCAAACGCGCGACTTCAGGAAGCGCGAGCGTTGCGTATTCATCCCGAATCGCACGCTGCTTCTCAGGCGGCGCGGTGTCGTAAGCCGTGCGCGCACGCACCTTGCCCCAGTGGTAGCGATCAATGACCTCCGGGGTGAACGTCGGTGCCTGTGAGGCTTGCGCACCGTAGGCGATGTTCATCCAGTCGGGGACATTCGGGTTCCACGCGCGTGGCGCGAGCGGGTTGTACGGATCGGTCGCCATTACCGCAGCATCCTGATGAGTGTTTCGAGAGGGGTCGGATCGTTCGTGGCGGTGTTGGTGGAATCAGGTAGCGGCGCGGCCGGATCGAAGGTCATCGCTTCGGGTGCCGCCGCACCCGGCGTCGGTGCCGGACCCGGCACGGCGTAGGCCGCCGTTGACGACCCGGACGACAGAGCGAGAGACGATGGCGCCGGCATCGAAGCGGGGCGCCAGACGGGCGTCGGCAACGCAGCGGGAGACTGCGCTTGGGCCGTCGGCGCAAAGGGCGTGTAGGCGGCTGTGCGTGCGGGGGCTGGTGCAGACGGTGCCGAACCACCACCGCGCTGCACGAAATCCGCCAATACCTGCGCTTTGGTCTTACCGTGCAAGTGCGGGTTGGCGCGGTAGGCCGCGCGCGTGACCAGTGCGCGCATCGGCGTGTCGTCGGTCGCACCGAGAATGTTCCGTGCCCCCGCCGCCCCGAAATGATGGGCCAGATACAGATTGCCGGGCGTCGCCGCGTAACCGGCACCGGCCAACTGCTGCGCGCTGTGTTGATCGTAGAGCGCGATCATCTGATCGGAACGCGCACCATCGCGGCGCTGGTCGAGAATCTGCGCGGTTGAAAGTCCCTGCGCCCATGACGGCTGATGACGGCGGACGAGCCCGAGCCACGTCGAGGCGAGAAACTGATGCTTGCCAAGCGCACCCGAGCGCGGGTTGTAGGCGTTGTCGTCGCCGCCAGACTCCAGCCGGTTGCGAAACGCATCGTAGGCGGCGTCCGTCATGGCTGAAGCGGTCCCTGGTACGGTTCGGAGCCATACGACGGCAAGGTGATGCCGTAATCGGTCGCGGTCTGCGGCGCGGCCGGTCGCGCCGTCCGCCGCTCCCGTTCGGTCGCGTCCTCCTGCTGCGCGCGCTGATACACGGCGCGCGCGGCGAGCAATGCGCTGCGCGCCTGCGCCTCAAACTGGGTATAGCGTTCGATCGCGATGCGTCGATCGACGCCCTTCCCGGTACGCATATAGCGGTCCTGCGAGTCTTGGGCTTCCTTGCGCTTGCGCTCTGCTTCGCGCCATCGCTGCGCCGCGTCGCGATAGGTGTCCAGGGCATCGGTAGAGCGTGGCTGCTGACGTGGACGGCGGATCGTGCCGGTCGCGGGGTCGATCTCGATGTCGGCGCCTGCCGGCGATACAGCAGGCGGCGATGTCGGCGCGGGGGCTGCGCGGCTGGCGACAGGCGCGGAGCGCGTCGCGAGCGTCGCCGTTGACGGCAATGCTGCAGTGTCCTCCGCCCGCGCACCGAACCCGAGCGCGTCGAACGCGGGCGCCGATGCCGATGCAGAACCGCCGAACAGCGCGCCCAGCGCGCGCGTCGCCTCGTCGCGCTGCTGCTGCAATCCTCCGCGCTCCGTGTCGTCGAGTGCGTTGACGATGGCCTTGTCGAGCGTCTGGATGCGATGTTCGAGAATGCCTTTCTGGCTCTCCTGCGCAGGCGTCAGCGTGCCGGTGCCGCGCGTGGCGGCATCGGTGTATTGCTGTAACGCGGTCGGCGACTGTGCGGTGAGCGTTTGCAGAAACGCCGCAGCCGAGGCGGCTGGCATCGCCGGATAAGCGTTGCCGCGGGCATCGGTATAGGTGATCTGTCCGGCGGCATTCTTCGCGACCTGTCCGAGTTGCGCGCGTTGTAGCAGCGCATTGGCGGAGTCCACATTCCCGGCGAGCAACGCGGTGCTGGCAGCGGCATACAAACCGCTCGCGTAAGGGTCGCCGTACTGGCCAGCGATGCCCTGCGCGCCCGGCCAAGCGTCCGCCGTGCGCTGTGCGGCCTGCGCCGATTGCAGTGGATCGGCGAGACGGCCGGCCGCATCCCGCGCCGCTGCATCGGCGATGGGATTCTGGTGACGCATGTCCTCGGTGGCGTAGCGGGCACGCTGGTTGTCGGGCGTCCAGGCGCGGCCCATCGTGTCGAGCGAGAGACGGTTCTGTTCCTGCCCCACCCGGTAGGTGGAGGCCTGGGTTTCTTCCTGCGCCGGCAGCAATCGCTGCTGCATGCGCGCCTGATCGGTATCAAGCTGCCACAGCGCGCCCTGTCGCGTCTCATAGGTTGGCAACAGCCGGGTGTCGGCGTCCGCGCGGCGCGCGCCATAGACGTTGCCGGCGTTGATCTTGTCCAGCGAGGTGTGGTGTGTGTTGAACGCCAGATCGTTCGCCAGCCCGAACGTAAAGGCGCGTTGGCGGGCGTCGGCCTGTCGTGCGGTGGCTTCGTCCAGTTGCGCCAACCACTGCGCCGAATGGGCGCTCGCACGATCAAGGATCGCGAGCGGGTCGTAGGTCGCCATGATGGTTCCTGTTCTGAAACGCGCGTTACGCGAAGGGCGCGGAGCGCGCCGCGAAACCGCGCGCATCGCGCAGGTTGAGTTGCAAAGCGTCGTCGTCCATTCCATCGGACTCGAAACCGCCACTGAGGCCGGGCAGACCGCGCGCGATGTTCGCCGCGCCCATGCCGAACGACTGCAAGCTATTCGCACGCGACTGCTGCATCAGATAACCGGAGTAACGCCCGAAACTGGCCTGCAACGCGCCGTAGTAACCGCTCATGCCGCCCATGAGCGCCTCGTTCGCGCCGCCGATCGCCGCCGTCGCGGCGCGC
Source organism: Lysobacteraceae bacterium (assembly GCA_031374725.1). Lineage (GTDB taxonomy): Bacteria > Pseudomonadota > Gammaproteobacteria > Xanthomonadales > Xanthomonadaceae > Lysobacter_I. The sequence continues at coordinate 30,740 of JANMGT010000043.1, forward strand.
ATGTCGCCGGTCGCGCTCGCCTGCAGGCTGCGGCCGACGTTGAACATCTGCAATTTGCGATTGAACTGCACGTCGTCGCGCCGCCACGCCTGCAATTCCTCATAGCGCCACGCATGGTTCACCGCATCAACTTCAGTGCGCGCCCACTCCGAATGAATCTCGCGCAACAGATTGGCGTTCGCGCCCGCGCAGTAGCGCGAGAGTTTTCGGTTCAATCCGGTGATCGCCTTGCCGAACGCACGCGCCGCATCGTTGCGGGCGCGACCCATGTGCAACTCGTATTGCGGCACGTAACGCGGATCAGCAGCGACCGCCGCCATCGTCAGGTCTTCAAACGGCGCGAAGATCGTCGTGTAGCGGCAATACTCTTTCTCTGCCATCACCAATTGGCGATTGGCGAGCGCGGCCTGATCGTTGGCGATGGAGCGCACCAAGTCGCGCTGCTTACTCGCGATGTAGTTATCGATCGCGATCTGGATCGCGACCTGACCGATGGCTTTGACACCCACGCTGTCGAGCTGCTGTTTATAGGCCAGCTCCGCGAGATAACGGTCGCGTCCTGCAGCAGGGTTCGGGGTGATGTGCGTGGTGGGCTGCGCCAGATAGGCGAGCAGCGCACCGAGGCCCGCACCGACGATCGTGCTCGTCACTTGGCTGTTGCCGTCCGGGTCGCCCGGCACCACTTCGACATTGCCGGTATCGCAGTTGTAGCGCGGCAGCGTCTGCCCGAAGCCAGCATAGTCGTCATCGTTGAGCATCCAGCCCAGCAACCCGCCAATGCCCGCACCCGCAAGGATCGTGCCCCACGACACCGTGCCCGGCAGCATCGTCGGCAACGTCGGGTTGTAGATCACCTGCCGGATCTGCTGATTGATGTCCTGCCGCTGCTGCGACTCGGCGTTGATCCAGGCGTTAACAGAAGAGGTATTGTCGTTCTGGACGAGGTTGCGATGCTGGAGCATCGACATATACGCCGCGTCCATGAAGGACGCCCCACCCCAATTGGTGACGAGAACGGCGGTCGCCATCAGCCGATCTTCTTACTGTAGGCCGTGGTGGATGCCCGGAAGCCAGCCAGCATTGGCATACCGCATGTCGGCGCCAGCTCAATGCGCAACTGCGTCGCCTGTCGTTCTTTCGCCCAAGCCTCGAAATCGGCGACGAGTTCGGTTGCCGTGGTTGCGGTGACGCCCTCGCCCGCCGCATCGACCATCAGCAGCGGCGCATGCGCCTGAATCTCGCCATCCAGCGGCGCCATCGCGTTGTAACCCATCAGCAGGCCGACGGGCACACCGGCATCATTGATCGCGGCGCCGACGTACATCGAAATGCCGCCGGCCCCGGCCAGCACCGGCACCAGCGCGCGCACGATGCCGGCCTCGTGCGGAGTGGCATCCGCATCGAGCGCGATCACGTAGCGGCGGACCAGATCGACCAGCGCATCGGCCATGCTCAGAGGGATGTTGTTGTTGCGTTTGATCTGCATAAGAACTCCAGAAACGACAAGGCCCGCGCGTTTCCGGGCGGGCCTTGGTTAAATTGAGGGAATCGCTTAGGGAACATCTGATTTTGCTTACGGTCAGAACCTGACTGATTCTGGAGCGGTGCGATGTCCCACAAGCAAATGACCTTGGCGATGCAGTCCGACAGCGGGTTTGAGAAACACCGCAAGCCGACGCGACGCGACGAATTTC
>JANMGT010000046.1:0-13810 GCA_031374725.1 Lysobacteraceae bacterium
ACCGCAATCGTTTTGGCGTTGTAGGAGGGCCTTTAGGCCCGATCCGACGGCATCTAAGCCGGTGTTCACCATGGTCGGGGCTGAGGCCCCTCCTACAAAGCAAACACCATTCGACCAAGGCGATGCATTCGGAGATTCTAAACAGCCTCTAAACTGTTCCGAATACTCGATGAGTTTGTGACGGAAGCACCATCACAGCGCTTGCGATCGGTTCGCACAGTGGCACACTACGGCGGGGCAAACTAGGGCGTGACTGGTACGAGGCGTGTTCTTGACGTCACGGTGGACGCTTTTGCCCTCCCGTATATAAGGATGAATCGGAGACAGCGGCATGCGGTATTGTTGGGACGGTTTCAGCCTGGATCGCGAAGGAGCGCTGCTGACTCGACAGGGGCAACACGTCGATGTCTCGCGCAAGGTCCTGGACTGCATCAGTCATCTGATCGAACACCGGCAACGCGTGGTGAGCTACGACGAGCTCATCCACAACCTGTGGGGTCACAACAACGTCACCAATCACCAGTTATCGCAGGTCGTGCTCACGGCACGGCGTGCGCTTGGCGACGATGGTCACACGCAGCGGTCGATCCGCACCGTATCAGGGCAGGGATATCGCTGGGTCGCAGAGATATCCGAGGTGGCGGACAATGCCGCTGCGCCCCAGGCGCAGACGCCAGCACCAGATGTATTTTCGCCGGTGCATTTGCGCCCAGTTGTGCCGGAGCCTGAAAGCTCGCTGCCCCCGCAGGCGCATGTGATCGCATCGGCTTCTGAACCGCGCGCAGCGGCAAGCGCTTGGTATCGCAGCCGCACGTTGATTGCGGTGGCGGTGTCGTCGCTGATCTTGGCCGCTGCGGCATCCGGCACTCGGCAATCACGTCAAGCTGAAGCGACAGCGATCGAGTCGCCGACGGCCGCCGTCGCAGCCGGGGAGCCATTGGCGCGTATTGAAGAGGCCCTTTGGAGCGGGCGGTTTGAAGAGGCACGAGATGGATTGGCGACCTTGCCTGAGGAACTGGTGGACTCCCCCGATGCCCGTATCCTGGAATTCAAACTGGACGTCGAGCGCGGGCGCTTCGACCAAGCTGCGGAGAAGCTCGCGCTGCAACAGACACGGGCCAAAGTTGCCGATGATCCTGTGTGGCGGGCAAAGTTACTCGCCGCGCAAAGCATCTTGAATGCCAGAACTGGAAGGCCGGCGGATGAAGTTCTGGCGCCGGCGCAATTGGCGGTGGTGCTATTGGAGTCTGCCGGCAGTGCAGCATCGCCTCAGGCGATGGGCGAAGCGCTGGGCGCGCGAGGCAGTGCATTGATGAAGACCGGTCAGTTCGAGCCTGCCATGCAAGATCACGTTCGAGCCCGGGATCTGTTGCTGAAAGCTGGCGACAACCGGCGTGCCGCAGTTGCCCGAGCCTCCCTGGCGCGCACCTGGATGCGAATGGGGCGTTTGGCCGACGCCTTGGGGCAGATGATCGAGGTCGCCAACCATGCCAGGCAATCCCACGATACGATCAGTGAAATTGCCTCCCGCAACACCGCTGCGAAGATTCAAATCGAGCTGCTGCGCCGCACCGATGCATTGGCCAGTACCCAGCGCAGCATGGAATTATTGCAATCGGCGCCGGATTCAGTGCGTCGCGCACGGACCATGCAACTGCGTGCATTGGTGCTCACCGACAGCGGCCGTTTGCGCGAGGCCGCTTCGCTGCTAGAAGAAGTGGATGCGATGGACCGGACAACGGGCAAGGAGCGCAGATCCCTGACCATCCCCGCGATGTATCACTTGGCTTCAGGCCGCGACGAACTGGCGCTGGCCGCCGCCGCAGAAGCATTTGTCGAAGATGATGCGAACGACAAGACCAACCTGATCCTGGAAAACAAAGAAGGTGCGCTGCTGCTGTGGATGGTCGCCGCGCAGAATCTGGCCGCCAACGGCGGAGCCATGCCGGTGCCGTCGCCTGCTCAGCGCAAGGCACTGCAGCAACCGGAATCAAGCATCGGCCACATCGCCCGCGGGCGATGGCTGTGGTCTCAGGGGCAGTCGAAAGAGGCAGCGGCGGAATTTCGCTTGGCGCTGGAACAAGCGCAGCAGACCAATCAACCGTATCGGATGCTGTTGGCCAGCGAGCCCCTGATTGAGTTGCTGCTGCAGCGCGGCGACTGGGCGGCTGCTGAACAGGTATTGGCCAAACTGCGGGCACACGATCCCGAACGGTTGGATCAGAACTATCGCGCGAATCTGCTGAGCTTGAGGGTGGCGCTGGCGGCGGGCGATGACGCGGCGGTCACGTCCGCCTATCGCAACGCACGCGCCTTGGCCGGCGAAAGGGCGCTGCCAGCGGACGTTGTAAAAGCGTATGTGCACCAAGCCCCGCCACTGACGGGCACACCACACCCCAAGGACACGGCGCGTCTTTCGCCTTGAAGCTGCTGGAAGCCGACATCGGAGTGCGGGTGAAACGATCCCCGCAGTATGCAAAGGAGAAAGTAAGCGCCGCTTCAAACGCGGATGGATTGTGTGTGTTTCTTCACATGCAGAACGAGTCCCGAGAAACCGGGGCAATTCAGCTTAACCCCGTTTGTCGCAGTTTCGAAGGGCCGAAACCGCACTCCAAACGCGGTTTCAGTCGATGTTTCGTTGGGCGGCCAGCTTGTCCAGCGTTTCCAGTAGATCGGCTGGCCGCATATAGCCGGGTAATGCGATGCCGTTGGCGTTGATGATCATCGGTGTACCCAGCAGGCCGACGCGCTGACCGATCTGCCGGTGCTTCGCCACCGGGTTGTCGCATTTGAGCGTGGGAATGGCTAAATCGTTCTTGGCGTCGGTCAGCGCCTTGCGACGATCGCTCGAACACCAGACCGACTCAGTTTTCATCGCATCGGGCGTGCCCATTCCCGCGCGCGGATAGGCGAGGTACTCGATCGCAATGCCGAGCTTGTTGTATTCGCCGATGTCCTGATGCAATTTACGGCAGAAGGCGCATTCGATGTCAGTGAATACTGTGACGATATGCTTGCGCGGGCCATCCGGGGCGAACACGATGCGTTCGGATGCCGGAATATCATTGAGCGCAAGAAGACGCAGGCCTGGCAGCGCACCCCACTGAGCGATATCGCGCTTGCGTCTGATGTCCATCAATCCTTGAGCCAGGTAATTGCCATCATCGGTGACGAAGACGACCTGCCCCTTGATGATGACCTCCTGGTAACCAGGCACCGGCGCAGGCCCGATGTAGTCGGGCTCTACATCCGGACTGAGTTGCTTGATTATGGCGCGGATCTTCGCATCCATCGTCATGTCTACGGGTTTTCCGGGAGAGGCCTGCGCCTCCCCTTGAAGAGCACCCAGCTCGGCTGACCTGACGCTGCCGGCCGATGCTGTTTGCTGCGCAGAGACAGGCAGAATAAAAACAGATATCACCGCTAAAAAAATGAGCTTAGTGTGAATAAAATTCATGGGTTAATCGATCCTCTAAAAGAAAGCCATCAAAATCACGGACGAAAATCTACGACGAAGCCACAGCATAACAAATGCTTGTCAATCCAAAATCGAGATATATTCGAACCGGCGGATTGATGCGTGCATGGCGCGTTTTTTATTGATTTTTCTACGCTGAAGAAACGCGGCATGCGTGCATAACGGCATCTTATCAAAATTAATTGACTTGTCGTTGCCATCGAAACATCACGATCGACGTCTTTCTCTTCGAGGCCTAGGTCATGCCATGTACCGCATCAGCACAGAAATCGAGTTTTATAATTTCCTCCTCATGCGCTTTTTCTACTATCGAGTAGATGCAGAAAACCCTTCGTTACACGCCTTCTCGGGAAGATCGTCTAGCGCACTCTGAAGCTCCGCACCATCCTTTGATGCTTTTGCGTAGGCCTGTCTGTAAACAGATTCATAGTGATCGAAGCGCGAGCGCTGAGCGTGATCCATCTGCATTAGTGCTTGTGCAATCCCTTGGTCAAGATCGTTCTTTTCCTGTGGCCTCGCATCAAGGGAAGTGACACGAAGCGCCGCCAACGACTTCGCTGTGTCGATGGCCACCTCAAGATCGCCCATATTGCTTGAGATGTACCCTTCCGAATACGCGTTGTATATTCCTCGAATCGCATCCGGGTCGCCGGCTTCGGCAGCTCTATTGAGAAAGAGTTCTGCATTTTTGCGATGGCTGATAAAAGATTGCGTAGAATTCTCGGGACCGCTGCCTGGCCGGGTAGAGAACTGTGCGAGCTTGGTCATCGACCTCACATGCCCCATGCGCGCCGCCTGAAGCAATCTGTCATCCATGTCTTTAAGATCATCTTTCACAAGCCCAGAGCACGTCAACTCATATCTATCACTAGATTCGAGGCTTTCGGCGATCCTGGTGACGCTTTCTTCGTCTAGCGTTCTCAAATCCGCATTGGAGTATTCGCCGATGGGAATCAGTTCCGGACCTCTTGAACATAAATCGAGCGCCCAAGCCAGCACGCAAGTCGCGTAGGGATTCGCGCTATCGGATAGCGACCTCAATTTTCCAAGCTGCGATACTAGTGGAATGTTCGGGTTATAAATCGAAGATAGCGTGCGGGGGCGAACTTCCGCCCACGTATGTTTTTTATCCGCAGAACGCCGAGAAACGACCGCAGCGCCTTTACTTTCAACCACAGCCTCGGGTTCGATAACGCCTTCTTTGTTAAAGCCGCCCAGCGACGCTTCAAGAAAAAGCGACGCCAAAAACGCAATTGCGATGCAAGCCGCCGAGTACCGTCGGATTCGTGAGAAAGGCCGGCTCATTTCCGTTCAACTCCAGCGGATAAAGAATTCTAGGACACTCTTCAGCAGATCGGCGCGAACGAGTATGTAACCTGGCTCACTGCGGCCGTGACTCGCTGATGTTTATAGACAAATTGCCGAAAATCCTGCGAGTGCCATTGAATATTCTAACGTCTGACTATTTTAACGTCCGCTCACCCGGGCTTAGCCTGGGTGAGCGGCGTCCAAAACGCATCAGCACGGTAGCGGTCGATCCTTCCGCAGCGCAAGCCTTGGAAGAGTGAAAAAGACCGCATAGCCTGTGCTTACCGCATTACTTACACAGCACTTCCATACCAAGGACGTTCCGATCGGCCTCGAAGGCCCCGTCGAAGTAGACTTTTGCGCCGACCATGTACTTGCCGGTGGCACAGACTCTATCGGTTCGCGTGCCGCCGGTGCCGCCCCAGATGCCATTCACATAGGTCACACCTGAAGTGTTCGCCAGTTGCCGGCAGACGCCACCGGCCGCATCCATGAAAGCCCCTGTACGAAAAATCATACCGGCCATCAATCGTCCGCTACCGCAGTTATAGGTGTTAGTGCTGGTTCCGGCGTAGCCGTAGGTCTGTACAACGTTATTGGTGCAGGTCAGTGTAATTCCCGTGACTAATGTAAGACCGCCTACATTGGACCAGTCAATCTTAGTGCTCTGGACCCGATGGGGGGCGGCACAAACCAGCTCCCGGAACACATCGCTACCGGACTGGATAATGCCCGAACCAGCGCGAGCAAGGCGGACGGTCGCGGGCGTACCCACACCACTGCTGCCACAAGTCGCACCCGCCGCTGCACAAACACCACCCGTGCCAGAGAAAGCTGCTGCACAGACTGGCGTCAATGCGCCGTCAGCAAACAAATCGGCAACGCAGGCAGCGACCGTACCTGTAGCGGAAAAACTGCAAAGAATCAGGTTCTCGAGACACGCCCCGCTCGGGATTCTGGTCTGGAGCCCGAGCTGCTTGAGCGTCTCACTGGGACGCCTTCCTTCCTGAAGAAACTGCTGTAAAGAGTCACTGCTGTCACCGCGTACTTTCGCCCCATCTTGGCCTGAACCGTTGGCCGACATGCCGGTCAACGGCACCATCAGCACGATAGAGGCGATGGCCAGCGTCAGTTTTGACAATATTTTCATTTTGAATTCTCCATTTCGTTCGATTGTGTTATTTCGTTTGGTTGGCTTGTTTTCCCATCGTGCTCGAAATTCGGGAAAACTGGGGTCAGAGTGGCGTTACCCCTCTCCAGGCTGAAAGGCCTCATGCAGGTTCCGGCCCTGGCTTCCGACGTGAATGTTTCAACTTTTTTGCATCTCAGCTCAAACCACCCACAGCCCAATTCTGGTATTGGCGGCCGGCAAATTCATGCGAAAACATCATGGATGACTCATCAAGCAATCATGAAACGATCATGAAACGATCACGGCCAGAGTCAATGCGTGACCGAAGTCGCGTTTCCGGTAGTAGAAGCTAGAAAAACTAGGGTCAGAGTGGAGTGGCACTTACTTAAGCCCCGTCATCCCCGCGAAGGCGGGGATCCCGCGCCTTTGCTAGGTCGAAAAGGCCTGAAGTCACTGGAGTCCCGCCTACGCGGGAATGACGAAAATGGGATGCCAGAGCTTAAGTAAGTGCTAGAGCTTAAGTAAATGTCATTCGGGTCAGAGTGGCCTTCCCCTGCTGTGTTGCGTCTCATCCGACCTCTTAGGCCTGCCGATCTTGCAGGGACCAGCCGGCCGTCCAAGTTGCGCTTCGATCGCCGCGCGAAACCGGTTCGACCCATCGGCATGCTGGCACTGCACATGTCGGCGGATGGCGTCCAACTCGTCCGGGCCTACCGTCTCCATGATCACGGAACGGTAGGCCCGCCGACGTTCCGCCGGGTCGCTGGACAGCGACAGATACCCGGCGTGCGGCGAGGCCAGGGGGTCGTCGCAACGTAGGCATTGCTGCGATGGCTCGACCACGGGATGCTGCGCCGTGTGCCGGTCTGTGGGAATGGATCGCTACGCGTTGTAGGGAATGCCCACACGATGAATCGCCGCGTTTGCAGTTCATTCGACCCACTCCCCTGTTCTCGTTCGATTGTTCTCGCCCGATAACGCAGTCATGATGATCTTTCATGATCGATTGATGATCGATTGATGATCGCAAAGATGCTGTTTGGCATGACATGCCCTGTGCAGCGGGCTCAGAATTGGCGCCGGGTTGATCCATATCTGCATGAGACAGCCGGGTTAAGTCAGCCCCAACGGAAATTGAGCAACGTCAAATGGGTTCTCAAATGGTTCTCCGTGGTCAAGCGCCCCTCGAAGGCGCCGCTACGAGCCCCGTTTCTTGAGGCCCGTTTTCTTTCTTGATCGTCAATCTAATAAGGAATATTGAGATATGAACGCAACAATGAAGCTAAGCATGTCGTCCATTCTGCTTGTGCTCGCGGGTGGCCTCGCGGCCTATGCGCCAGCCGCGTCGGCGCAGGTGGCTCCGCTCAAGAACGTAGGGAACAGCCGCTGCTTGGCGGTCAGTTCCACAGGTGCCGGTATCACTCAGGTGTGCGCAGGTACCGCCATCCAGCGATGGACTCAGACCGCTGTCAGTGGCGGTTTCCTGCTCAGAAATGGAGCCACAGGTCTTTGTCTGAACAACAGCGGCGGCACCAGCGTCATCACCTCGGCGTGTAATGCCGGTGTTGCAAGCCAGCGTTGGGCGAGGCAGAACGTCACCGCCACGAGCGCGCGCTTCAGGTCCGCCAGCGGCTTGTACTTGGACAGCACCTCTGTCGGAGCGGTCTCTGCCGCTCCCTTTAACGGGAGTTCTTTGCAGATTTGGCAGTTCTGAATGCCCCACTCGGTACTACTTGCATCGTAGTGAATGGCAGTTAGTTAAGACATCGACACAAGGATGGCAGTCCAAGAGGCTCATGGTGTGCCATGAGCCTCTTGCTTTGAAGCTAGCCCTTCCGACGCCCCGGCTTACAGTCGCGGGGCGATCTGGAGCCTGCGGTGACGTTGCTGATCTTTCAGACGCTCGCCGATCAGCGCAGCCCAATGGCAACAGGTCAGCGTTGCTGCAGCACAAGGGTGCGTTGTCCGCGAAACGCTCAGGTCAATGATTGATCCGCACGAGTAGGTTCGGGTGTTTGCCGAGCCTGCGACCACTGAACAACGCCAGAGCCTGCCCCGGACTTGATCCGGGGATGGATTTGTTCAGCGAAGTCCCATCGTCGCTGCGCCCGGCCCACGCGGGAATGATGACATCGTGATGCCGCGCTTAAGTGAGTGCCATCCGGGCGATTCCGAGCGCGTTTTGCTCAGGTATCCACCCCAACCTGACCTTGATGGAACCCGCGCGTTTTGCGCACCGCCAATTGATGACCATGGCCGAGATGTTCGAAATAGCCATCGAGCGTGGCGAGCATGTTGTCCACGCCGAGTTTTGGAGTTTCTGTGGCGACGCTTTCGATTTGCCGCAATAGCGCTTGTTGCTTGCGGCTTCGGCCTTGCCACTTCAGGGTCTTGCGATCCCACCAGCCGAGTCGTGAAGGCGCGCCGAGTTTCGGCGGCACCCACAGATAGTCGTCGAAGATCATCACGCCGCCGACATTGAGCAGCGGCCAACTCATCACGCCATCGGCGAGTGCGCCGAACGCGGAATGCCAGCCGTCGATATAGACGATGTCGTACTCGCCTTCGACCCTGCGCAGGCCATCGAAACTGTAGCCGGGATATTCACGGATTTTGTGCGCGTGCGCGGCGGTGTTATTGCGGAAGCGCGCGTGGTAATCGCCGTAGACTGGATCGTGCGCGAACAAGTCCAGGCAATCGATGCGCGCATCGTCTGCGGTGAGGATCTCTTCGCATAGCCACAGCGTGGAGCGGCCCTCGAAGCTGCCGATCTCCAGTGCGCGCAGGCCGCTGCGTCCGCGAAAGCCGCCGAGCCAGCGCTCCCAGTGCGGGATGTTGTGGTCGAACCAGTTCTCGGAGAACTGCGGCGCCGAGCCGGTGCTGGCGCTGGCGCTTGTCGGGTCTGTCATCGTGGTCGCCGTTGGCGGTTGCGCCTCAAAGTATGGCGCATCGCAGGCCGGCTTGGTCCGGTATCAGGTTTAGGGTGAAAAGCAGTGCAAGGCCCAGAACGTGGAGTTGAACGAGGACCAGAACGAGGACCAGAACGGTCAGGATGCGGCCTTGTGCAGCCAGCGTTCGATGCCGTCGCGGTCGCGGGCGCGCAGCAGCCCCGAGATGCGGGCGCGCAGGGCGCCATGATCCATATCACGCAACGCGCGCCGCAGTTCCAGCAACGTGCCGGGATGCAGGCTGAATTCGTCCAGGCCTAACGCCAGCAGCACCGGGGCGAACATCGGGTCACCCGCGACTTCGCCGCACACCGCCACCGGCTTGCGCTTTTGTCGCGCGATGCGGATCACGCCGTGCAGCAAGCGAATGACCGCCGGATGCAGCGGCGAATACAGATCGCCGAGGGCGTCGTTCATGCGGTCGGCGGCGAGCAGGTACTGCACTAGATCGTTAGTGCCGATCGAGAGAAAATCGATCGCGTCGATGAACGTCGGCAGCGCGATCGCGGCTGATGGCACTTCGATCATCGCGCCCAGCGGGACACCGTCGGCGATGGCGTGACCTTCCGCGCGCAGCTCGCGCTGGGTGGCGGTCAAATGCGACTGCACGGCGAGTATTTCCTCGCGGCCGCTGACCATCGGCACCAGTACCCGCAGCGGCCCATAGGCGGATGCGCGCAGGATCGCGCGCAACTGCGTGCGAAACAGGTCGATGCGGTGTAACGACAGGCGCACGCCGCGTAGGCCGAGCGCTGGATTGGGCTCGCCGGTCAGCGCCAAGCCGGTGCCGTCGGCTTTGTCTGCGCCGATGTCGAGCGTGCGGATGGTGACGGTGCGGCCGGTCATGCCCAACACGAGATCGCGATAGGCGCGAAATTGTTCTTCCTCGTCCGGCAGGGTGTGGCGCAACGCTGCGGGGCGGTTCATGAACAGGAATTCGGTGCGATACAGACCCACGCCTGCAGCGCCGAGCGCGTGCGCTTCGGCCACGTCTTCGCGCGATTCGGCGTTCGCCCAGAGTTTGATGTCGATACCGTCGCGGGTGCGCGTGGGTTCGCGGCGCAGACGATGCAGTTGCTTGCGCTCGCGCGCATGCTCCAGCACGCGCATGCGGTGCGCGCGCAGGTCGTCGGCGTTGGGTTCGAGAACGATCAAGCCGCTGCTGCCGTCCACCGCCAGCACGTCGCCATCGTTCACGCGCTGCAGCGCGTCGGCGGCGCCGATCACCAGCGGGATGTGCAGGCTGCGGGCCAAGATCGCGCTATGCGACAGCGGGCTGCCGCTCGCAGTGACGACCGCCATCACGCCTTGCGTATGCAACTGCGCCAACTCGGACGGCGCGACGTTGTCGGTCACCAGGATGTCGCCAGCGATGCCCTGCAGATCGGCTTCGCGCCGGTGCAGTGCGGCGTGCAAGCGGCCGACGACTTGGTCGATGTCGTCGATGCGACTGCGCAGATACGGGTCGTCCATCCCCGCGAACACCGCAGCGATGCGGTCGCGCTGCAAACGAAGCGCATAGTCGGCGGTGTAGCGGCCGGTGCGGATCAGCGCGTCCAGGCCCGCTAGCAGTTCCGGATCGTCGAGCAGCAGTGCATGCAGATCGAGAAACTCGCCGACCTCGTGCGCCAGCGCGCCGTGCAGCCGGTCGCGCAGGGCGTGCATCTCGCCGCGCACGACATCGATCGCCTCGTGCATACGTCCGAGTTCGACCTCGATCTCGTCTTCTTCGATCCGCGCTTCGGCCACGTCCAGCGCGTGCGGCAGGCGCACGCGCGCGCGACCGAGCACGCTGCCGCGGGAGACGCCATGGCCGGACAGATCGCGGCGCACGGCTTAGCTGTCCTCGTCGAAGCGGCGCTCGAACAGCGCAGCCACGGCGTCGATCACAGCCTGAGCGTCATCGCCCTCGGCGCGGATGGTGACGATGCTGCCTTGACCTGCTGCGAGCAGCATCACCCCCATGATGCTCTTGGCGTTCACTTCGCGTCCCTTCGCGGCGACGGTGATATTGGATTTAAACGGTGCGACGGTCTGCACCAGTTTCGCGGTGGCGCGCGCGTGCAGGCCGAGACGGTTGGAGACGGTCAATTCGCGTTCGATCATGGGGTTGCTCTGCGCGCGGCGGCGGTTCGTAAGGATAGGCGTGTGAAGACTGATGACATCAGCGCTATGCGACGCCAACGAGGTGCGGGCCGGACCAGTGGCGATGCGCAGTAGCGATCAGGCGTCATCGAAGATCACCCCGTTACGCGCCCCGGCCGCTGCGACAGCGGGCAATTCGTCCAAAGGCAGCTCGGCGTAGTTCATCACCCGCAGCAGCATCGGCAGATTCAGCGACGACACCCGCCGCGCCGGCGTGCCCAGCCGAGCCACGCGCGCGGCGAGATTGCTGGGCGACGCGCCGTACAGATCGGTCAGGATCAGCACCCCATCGCCGCCGTCCACGCGGCGCAGCGCAGCGCTGGCGGCGGGCAGCAGGGTGTCCAGCTCGCCGTCGAATGGCACCTCGAACGCTTCGGTCTTCAGCGGCAACTGCCGCAACAAGCGGGTCGCAACCTCGACCAGAGCAGGGCCGAGGCCAGAGTGGGTGATGAGAAGGATACCGACGGCCATGGCGCCAACTTAACAGACCGGCGTGACAGGCAGGAAGTGGTGAGCGCTTGATCCTGAAGGGCAATGCCTGTCAGGATGATGACCCGAACGGATTCGGCCTCGAATGTGGCGCAGATCATTCCAAATCGCAACATCTGCCTGCCGCGCATGACGCCTGGGGAGCGCCGCTTCGTCCACCGATTAGAAGACAAGCTAGAAGATGATTATCTCGCTTGGTACGACGTGCCGGTGGGGCCTAAGCAGAGGCATCCCGATTTTTTGATCCTGCACCCCAGCCGCGGCTTCCTGATTCTGGAGGTCAAGGACTGGAAGCTGGAGACGATCTTCGAATTCGATCGGATGAGCGTGACCCTCGCGACCGATCGTGGTTTGGTGCACACCGTCAGCCCATTGGCGCAAGCGCGTAGCTATGCGAATGAGTTGAACAGCGTGCTGCAAAGCGACCCCGCCTTACGCCAGCCTGCCGGTCATCCGCATGGCGGGAAATCGATCGTTCCCTACGGAATCGGCGTGGTGTTGACCAATATCACGCGCGCCCAATTCGACGCCAATGGCCTGGGCGACGTGCTGCCCGAGCATAAAGTCGTCTGCCAAGACGAAATGCTGGAGAGCGCCGATTCGGAACGATTTCAAGAGCGCTTATGGGCGATGTTCGATGCGAGCTTTCCGTGTCGGTTGACCTTGCCGCAGATCGATCGGTTTCGGTACCACGTCTTTCCGGAATTGCGGATTGTCGGCCCAGCCGCTCAGGGCACGCTGTTCGGTCACGAAGCAGACGCGTTGCAGGTGCCCGATTTGATCCGCGTCATGGATCTACAGCAGGAACAGTTGGCACGTTCGCTTGGGGAAGGCCACCGCGTGATCCACGGTGTCGCCGGTTCCGGCAAGACCATGATCCTCGGTTATCGCTGCCTGCACTTGTCGCGTGCGGTCATCAAGCCGGTCCTGGTGCTGTGCTACAACAAAACTCTGGCCGCTCGGCTGCAGGCCATGATTGCTGAAAAAGGGCTTGAGCAGCAGGTGTTTGTGCGAAATTTCCACGCATGGTGCGTCGAAATGCTCAAGACGTATCAAGTTCCGAAGCCGAATGGACAAGGCGAAGCTTTTTTCGATGCGCTCGCGCCTGCCGTCATCGCAGGGGTCGATGCCAACGCCATCCCTCGCGCGCAATACGGCGCCGTGCTGATCGACGAAGGGCACGATTTTCAACCAGAATGGTTTCGGCTCGTCGTGCAGATGCTCGATCCGGCGTCGAATTCTCTGCTTGTTCTATATGACGATGCGCAGTCGATTTACGCCGGAAAACGTAAGAATTTCAGTTTCGCCAGCGTCGGTATCGAAGCGCGTGGACGGACGACGATTCTAAAGCTTAACTATCGCAACACGATGGAGATTTTAGCGGCCGCGCGGATGTTTGCTGAGGAAATGTTGAACGCGCGCGACTCCGATGAGGACGCTGTGCCCTTAGTCGCCCCGCAAAGCGCTGGCCGGCGAGGCCCATTTCCGGAATTGATTCGCTGTGGTTCGCTGCGAGAGGAGGCGGAGTTGATCGCCGAAAAGGTTCGCGACGCGCATGCCCAGGGCCGCGCTTTGAACGACATCGCAGTGTTGTATCGAAATGCCTATCAGGGCGAAGCCGTCGCTCGTAGTCTGCAACGGCAAGGTGTGATGCATCGATTGGTGCAAGGTGCGCAGAAATCGGAAATCTTCGCTGGCGAACCATCAGTGAAAGTAATGACGATCCATTCGAGCAAAGGCCTCGAATTCGGACTCGTGTTCGTTCCGGGGCTGTGTTCGATGCCAGGCCCGCATCAGTCGGAGGCCGAAGAAGCGCGGTTGCTGTATGTCGCGATGACCCGAGCCTTGGAATCGCTCGTGTTGACGCATCATTCCGACTCGGTGTTCACCGTGCGTATGCGCGCCACCCTAAACCAATTGCAGACCCAATTGGCGAATGCTTAAATCGGCACCCTAGTGTGGTGTCTCAAAAGTAAATTGATGTATTTTCGTGAAAGAACGGCTTTATTTGCGCTGTTTTTGATTAAAAATTAGCCTGCGTACTTTTGAGACACCACACTAGCAGGCTGCTGAAATACCTGCGGTAGCAGGTTTTCAGCAGCCTGGTAACGCAGCCATGGATGGTTGCGCCGGCGAAACAAGCGGCGAAACAAGCGCGTCAGCGATTGATGATTCGGCGCTGTGCGCCTCACCCTTCGCTGCGCTCAGGGCCAGCTTCGCTGTTCAGCCTCGCGCGCGAGGCTGTCGCCGTGAGCACAGCTAGACATGTACCAGACATGTGCCGGACGTGCGAACTGAGACCTCCTGGAT
>JANMGT010000048.1:0-12104 GCA_031374725.1 Lysobacteraceae bacterium
AGCCTATCGTCTGGGCTGGACCGCCGGCATCACCGGGCATTCGCTGTTCTATCTGCCGCTGGTGTGGCTGGGTTTTTCGCCGAAAGCCGTGTTCGGCATGCTGGCGCTGAATCTGATTTACCAATTCTGGCTGCATACCGAGCTGATGCCTAAACTCGGCGCGTTCGAGTGGCTGTTCAATACGCCATCGCACCATCGCGTGCATCACGCCAGCAACCCCGATTATCTTGACCGCAACTACGGCGGCACGTTGATCGTGTTCGATCGGCTATTCGGCACCTATGCGGACGAACGCGACGAACTGCCTTGCAACTACGGCTTAGTCACGCCGATTCTGAATGGCCAAGCCCATAGCGCCAATCCGCTGCGTATCGTGTTCGATGGTTGGCTCAAACTCGGCCGCGATCTGCGCCGCGCCGAAAACTGGCACCAACGTCTGCGCTATCTGTTCGGCCCGCCCGGCTGGTGCCCAGACGGCGCGGGCGATACCGCAGCGGAGCTTCGCATCCGCGACAAAATACGCGCGGTGCAACACGCATCACCGCACATCCCGCAGTAAACACCGCCACTGGAGACATCGCCGTTATGCAACTCGCAACTCAGAAATCGTTTCGCCGCACAACACGGCTGCTCGCGCTCGCGACATGCCTCGCAGCATCCGTCTCTACGTCCGCCTTCGCTCAGAATCCGCAAAAATCCGCGCGTGCCGAACAACTGAAAGCGCAAATGATCGAACGCTTCCAACAAGCGGATAGCAACAAAGATGGCCGTATCACGAAAACAGAAGCCAACGGCAAGATGCCGCGTCTGCACGCTAACTTCGAAAAAGTGGACAGCGATGGCGATGGCTACGTGACCCAGCAGGACATCGTAAGTTACATCACGACCATCGCAGGGCAGCGACGTTAAACACAAACGCAGGCGGCCATCGAGCCGCCGCTGTCCGCTCCATGGCAGTGCCTACGTCTATTGATCCTGTAGACCCCGAACGCGCCGATGGATAGGCGCCTGCCCCTGGAGCGTGCCATGTCCCGCGTCGTTCAAAAACTTGTACGTTATTCCGTCATCGCCGCCAGCGCAGCGATCGTCGCCAACGGCTGCATGCTCGATCGCCGGCCGATCTTTTCTCCCGGCCGGGTGGTACCTGCGCAATACTGCCCAGGCGACACGCTCACTGCCTCTTACGATTTTCTTGCGACTTTAACCTGCACGCCCAGACCTGGAACGACCGGGGACTGCGTCACCACCGCACCCACGGTCACGATGACGAGCAATCCGGCGCTATTCCCGCAGACGACGCTGCAGAGCTATCAAAACAGCGTGAACTTCACGGCAAGCGGCGACCGCGTCGATGTCAACTTCGCCTACGGCACCACCAATGTCTTCATCCCGCCTGATGCGCTTTTGGCGGTGCGCGACAACACCGCCAGCGCGACGCGGCTCACTGGCACGACAGAGCAAGAGTTGATCCACCCAGGCACGTGCTCCGGCGGGAACTTGCCCGCTGAAATAACCATCGGGCCGCCTCGGCTTTCGCCCAATCTGCGCCTTGTGGAACTCTGCAACTTCAACACCGACCCGATCGAAGTGACGTTGAGCGGCAGCCCCGCCGGCGACCCTCCGCCACAGCGTGTTGAGCCCGGAAGGTGTTTAGACACAGGCGCTCCCGGTATGACCGGCGCTGATGGCGCGCGCATCGTGAACGTGCGCCCGCTGATCATTGTCGGCGGACCCTACCGCTGCACCGGCACCAGCGCAGACCCGATCTCGCCGACACTGCGCACCGTTGCGCGCATGGCCTGTCGCTGACATTGATCGCGATCGCGTTTCGCAAATACGTTTTTTGTTTTCATCGACAGCGCCGCCACCCTAACCCGCTCGGCCAGCAAGCACGGCGTGCTGGCGTTGGTCAGCGCGTGGACCGATGCTCCGCAAACGCGTTTGCTCACCTCACGCCCGCGTGGAAGCAGATAACCCGCGCGAACAGTATGTCAACATCTGCATTGAACATGCGCTAGTGCGAATCCGGGCGGATGACGTCATCGTCGCAGCCGCATCATCGCCATCGTGATCGACCCGGCGTCAGGGTTCGATGCGTTACCGATTGCATGGCGTAGCGACGCGAGCAGATTCGGATTCGGATGGCACTTACTTACTCATAAGTCAGTAGCTTTTGGAACAGTCCAGAAGCAAAAAGACTTGTTTTTAAGCGTTTTTGATCTTCGAGTGTTCCGTAAGTTACGATTCTATGAGTAAGCGCTGCATCCCGATTTTCGTCATTCCCGCGTAGCCGGGTCTCCAGTGATTTCAGGCCTTTTCGGCCAAGCAAAGGCGCTGGATCCCCGCTTTCGCGGGGATGACAGGGCTTAAGTAAGTGCCATTCGATTCGGGTTCGGGTTCGGATTCAGCCATGATCGAACAGCGTCTGCGGTCTCTCGGCTGTCCTGCAACACGCTCTTTTCGCGTGTTGCTTGTTCAAACCCGATGCTTGAACCTCTTCATACTCTTTAGGACATCCACATGCGCGTGCTTCTACATAAGTGCTTCCGCTACTGCGTCATCGCTGTCTGCTCGGTGGTGGTCGCTTCGGGGTGCATCATCGTCCGCGGAAATCTGGAGGGGCCTGGATATGCCCGTCTGGAGCCAAATAACTATTGCCCCGGCGATACGCTCACCGCGTCCGTCGATTTCCTCGGCACCGACGTCTGCCCGGCCGATGCCAGCTGCGCGAGTTTCTTCCCGGTCGTGGCGCTCAGCAGCACGCCGACCGCGTTTCCAGCGCAATCGATCACGAACTACACCGGCAGCGTGAATTTCACCGCGCCGGATGCGGATCGGGTCAGCGTCACGTTCAACCCCGATCGCGACGACGTGCTGATTCCGACCGCCGAAATCATGCCCGACGGCCGCGTCTTCATTCGGCGCGCGAGCCTCGATCAAACGCGGACCGCAAGCCGAATCTCTGCGATCAATCAGGAATTGGTTCACGACGGCATGTGCGCCGGCAGCGCGCCGGTCAACAGTTCGCAGCCGTTGCCTGGGACGCCGCGATTCTCACCGAACCTGCGTTTAACCGATCTGTGCAATGTCAACGGCGTGGTGGTGATCGTGACCCTCTCTGGCGGCGCTGACGGCACATCGTTTATGCAGACGCTGTCGCCGGGTCAGTGCCTCGCCTCGATGCCTGGCGTACCTACCAGCACGCAGAATGCACGCGTCGTCGAAGTGCAGCCCGCTACCGTCGCCCCAGGCACGCGTTGCGACGCAACCGGCACGATGAACAACAACGTTCCACCTCCGCCGCTGCGTACGCTCGCGCGGATGGCGTGTCGCTGAAGCGCACGACAACACCGCTGTCCTCTCGCGCTCGATGCCTGCGTTGATTGCAGTTGTCCGCTCCATCACACGCTGCGTGCCGCGCGAACCGAAACCCATCCACTCTCACATCGACGCTGTTTGACTATGAATGGAATCCAGAAGCTCACCCGACACACTCTCACGGCGGTCGCTGCGGGCGTATTGCTGACCAATGGCTGCGTGCTTTCGCACGGCACGCGGCCCCCGGCGATGTTCGGCAGCGTTGCTCCGAGAAACTATTGCCCGGGCGACACCGTCGTCGCCTCCTACAATCTTCTCGGAACGAACACTTGCGTATCGCGCCCGGGTTTGGACTGCGCAACGATCCAACCGACGATCGGCATCAGCAGCATGCCGATGTCGTTCGCGCCGGCCAGCATCACCGCGTTCGCGGATCGCGTCGATTTCGTACCGACCGAGGACAACGTCGATGTCACGTTCTCGACCGGTGCGATGACGGGGCAGCAGGCCTATATCTATCCCACCGTCGACAGTGCCGGTGCCGCTACAACCAACACGGCTTTCGTTCGCGATTCGACCTACTCGATACAAAAAATCAACGGCGATATCGGCAGCGATTTGACCCACAGCGGCATCTGCGCCGGCAGCACGCCGACGCATGCGCCCGCATCGCTGCCCGGCCTTCCGCAGTATTCCTCGAACCTGCGATTGCAGCAGATCTGCAACCGCAATAGCGTTGCGATC
Source organism: Lysobacteraceae bacterium (assembly GCA_031374725.1). Classification (GTDB taxonomy): domain Bacteria; phylum Pseudomonadota; class Gammaproteobacteria; order Xanthomonadales; family Xanthomonadaceae; genus Lysobacter_I. The sequence continues at coordinate 4,063 of JANMGT010000048.1, forward strand.
AACGTCACCATCAGCAGTGCAGCCGCGCCGCCGGTCACCGTGAGTCTCATGCCCGGTGAATGCCGCGACCCCAGCCCTCCTGGCGGCTCCAGCATGATCGCAGCGGGCAGCACGGTCGAAGTGCAGTCGCTGGTGATCGACCCGGGCGCGCAATGCAGCGCAACCCAGGGCAGCACACCGCCGGCCACACTTCGTACCGCCGTCGTCATGCGCTGCGGCATGTGATCGCCACGAGCACATCATTCTTCTAGCGCGTTGATTCGGCTTACCCGTCAAACGCATCTGTCCGCAGAACACCGACTCATCACCGACTCATCACCGAGAAAACGCATCATGATTAATTTACGCTCATCCTCTGCTGTGGCGATTGCGCTGTCGTTGACGATGGCCGCCACAAGCATCGCAACGTCATTCGCGCAGGCTGCGAGCAGCGCCGTCGACCGACTCGTGTATCTCGACAAAACGACCTCAAGCGGCTCGCTCGACGTTCGCGTCGATCTCTACGACTCGCCCAACAGCAAGGGTCAGTACGGCGCGCCGAAGATCTATCCCGCGAAATTGCTGTTCGCGCGGCCGGACCAATTCCGGCTCACGCTGCGCCCAGGCGCTAATGACGAGTTCCGCGCCGTCGGCAGCGCCGGCCTCGTGAGCTGGATCGACTATGCGACTGGTTTTTCCGGCAAAGACAAAGCAGCGGATGTCGTCGATCCGGTCGCGATCGCGCTACTGGGCAGCGTCGGCGAGTTGATGCGCTTCGCGCCGGCCAAGGAATTACCGGTCGGCCCGAAAAGCACGGTGCGCGGCGCAAAACTGACTCCGAAAAACTACGGCACATCCGTCGAAAGCGCCACCGCATGGTTCAGCAACGATCAGCCGATCGGTTTCGAATTCGTGTTGACCGACAAACGTCGCGTGTTCATTTCTGTGCTCGTGTTCAAGCAAAACGTGCCGACGAAACCCAGTGATTTTCAGCTCTGAGTTGCAAGCGACAACGGCGCCTTTAGCGTTGTGGGACGGCCGGAAGGCCCGATAATGTTGTGGGAGAGCCGGAAGGCCAGATAACGATCGCCATGATCACGCAGCGGCTCGGAGAGCCGCTCTACCGAGCACCGCTTTCCGCTGAGACAGCCAGGGCTTTCGCGTTGTGGGACGGCCGGAAGGCCCGACATCGATCTCGGCGATCGGTATCGGACCTTCCGGCCCTCCCACAAGGGCAGAGGCGAGCGTTTAAACACCCCTCTACGGCCGCGGAAACATCTCGGCTGTTGGCCGAAACGGGCGCGGCGCATAGCCGAAATCGCGCCGCGCTGGTTCGGCATCGAATACCAAATCACTGCGCATGCGCGCGACCGCGGCTTCGTTGAAATCGCGGGCGATGCCCACCGCATGGGCCGCCGCGAGCAGCAGGTTAAAGAACGGCGACGGTACTTCGTGCAAGCGCGTCGGCGGTTCCATCGCGGCGAGGACGCGCGCCACCATCTCGCGATAGGCGAGGGTTTCGCCACCAGGCAATGCATAGGCTTTACCGAAGCTCGCTTCGGCATCGATGCAGCGAAACGCGGCCTCGGCGAGATCGCGCACATGCACCGGCTGCCGCAACCCACGCGCATCGCGCGGCAGCACGATGCGACCGAAGCGACGCGCGATGTGCGCGATCCGCATCAGATTGCGATCGCGCCCAGCGCCATACACTAACGTCGGACGCAGCACAGTGACGGCAGCATTCCGCATCGCCGCCGTCTCGAACAAGCGCTGTTCGCCCTCGCGCAGACGCGCCGAGACGTTGCGCTCGTCGGCATCCGCAGAGCCGCGCTTGATCTCGATACTGGTCGAACCGAAGGCAATCACGCGCGGGCAGCGCAAGGACGTGGCTGCATACCACTGCGCGAACATATCGAGTGGCCCACAGCTGAAGATCACTTCGGCGCCTTTCGGTAGATCGCGAACGCCGCTCAGATCGCCACGCAGCCACTGCAGCGCCGGTTGATCGACGTGCGCGTGCCGCGATACCGCAAAGACGCGCCAGTCGTCGTCGCGCAGCAGGTCGAGCAGTGGCATGCCGATCTGGCCGCTAGCGCCGAACACAAGTGCGGTTTTCATCTCAGAAGTAGCGCGCATTGACAGCGAAATGCACGGTGATGCTGGCGATGTAGCCGAGCGCGATCGCCCACGTCCATTTCAGATGACTAAAGAAGGTGTACTGCCCGCGCGCCTGCCCCATCAGCGCCACACCTGCAGCCGAGCCGATCGACAGCAGACTGCCGCCGACGCCCGCAGTGAGCGTGACCAGCAGCCATTGCCCCGTACTCATCTCAGGATTCATTTGCAGCACCGCGACCATCATCGGGATATTGTCGAGCACAGAGGACATCAGACCGATCAGAATATTGGCCTTGGTCGCGCCTAATTCGCCGTAGAACAGCTGCGAACCGAGCGCGAGATAGCCGCAATAGCCCAATGCGCCAACGCACATGATGACGCCGAAAAAGAACAGCAGCGTGTCCCACTCGGCGCGCGCGACTTGTTCGTAGCTGTCGAAGGCATCGATGTCGCCGGGCGCGCCTCCGCGATCGAATTCCATGGTGTCGGCGCGTCGCGCGCTGCGCGAGAGCCACCAGCCATAGAGTTTCAGCAGCGCCAACCCGGTCATCATGCCCATGAACGGCGGCAGATGCAGAAACTGGTGAAAACACACGGCGAACGCGATGGTGATGGCGAACAAACCGACGATGCCCCAGGCGCCGCGTTTCATCGGGACATTCTCCACCTGTGGATCAGGCGCGCCCTGCGGCAGGGCGACATGCATGCACAGCGCGGGCACCAACCAATTGACGACGGACGGAAGAAACAGCGCGAAAAACGTCCAAAATTCGACCACGCCGCGCTGCCACACCATCAGCGTGGTGATGTCGCCGAACGGACTGAACGCGCCGCCGGCGTTCGCGGCGACCACGATACTGATGCACGACATCGCGACGAATTTCGGGCTTTCTCGGCCCACCGCCAGCACCACCGCGCACATCACCAAGGCGGTGGTGAGATTGTCGATCAACGGCGACATCAAAAAAGCCGCGCCGCCGGTGATCCAGAACAGGGCGCGATAGCCGAGCCCGCGCCGCAGCAGCCGCGTGCGCAGGGCCTCGAATAAATTACGCTCGCTCATCGCATTGACGTAGGTCATTGCCGCAAGCAAGAACAACAGCAGCTCGGCGAACTCCAGCAGATAATCGCGCACGGCATGGTGCGCGAGATCGCTTTTTCCCTGGCCTGCGGACACCACCGCAAGCAGCGCCCAGATTACGCCCGCCGCCAACATCACCGGCTGCGATTTGCGCAAATGGGTGTATTCCTCGGCAATCACCAACAAATACGCGGCGACGAACAGCGCGATCGCGGTATAGCCGGCCCAGTGCGCAGTGAGATCGAGTGTGGCGGTGAGGTCAAGCGTGGCGGTGGATGCGAAGGCCGGGTGTGGCGCGACGACGAGTGCGATCAGCACGCCTACCGGCGTCGCGACAGCACGGTGCCGATCGCGCCGATGCTCTCCATCGCTCATGCTGTGATCCACACGACGGCCTCTGCCGAACATCGACTGCGCTCCTGCCCCAGTTGACCAACGACAGTGTAACGACGGTCGCGCTCGGTAGGTATCGCTACGACGCTTGCCATCATGTGTTCGCAGGATCAAGCACTCACAGGATTTTTCGGCAGCACAATCCGCAGCCACAGATAGCCGGCGATGGCAGCGACGATCGACGCGCTCAGCACGCCCAGCACGCTGGCGCGTGCCAGCTCAGGCTGCGACGCGAACGCGAGCGAGGCGATGAACAGACTCATGGTGAAACCGATCCCGCACAGCAGCCCCAACCCGACAACGGCCTTGAACGACAGCCCATCGCCGAAGCGCGCTAAGCCGGTGACGTGCGCGAGCACCGCCGCCGACACGATGCCGATCGGCTTGCCCAGCACGAGGCCCAGCGCGATACCGAGCGGCACCGGTTCCAACACGTCGGACGGGCGCATGCCGGCCAGCGACAAACCCGCATTCGCGAATGCGAACACCGGCAGGATGCCGTACGCGACCCAGCGGTGCAGCGCGTGTTCGAGATGTTCGAGCGGCGAATGCTCGACGTCGTCGTCGATCGTATTGCGCTTATCGATATGCGGAATCAGCAGCCCGGTCGCAACGCCGGCCAAGGTCGCATGCACGCCGGATTTCAATACGCAGATCCACATCACCAGGCCGAGCAGCAAATACGGCGTTAGCATGCGGACCTTCATGCGATTCAAAACAATCATGATCGCGAGGGTGAGACCAGCGCCGGTCAGCGCGGTTGCCGAGAGGTCGCTGGTGTAGAACAACGCGATGATGACGATCGCAGCGAGGTCATCCAATACCGCGATGGTGGACAGCAGCAATTTCATCGCCAGCGGCACGCGCGAACCGAGCAACGACAAAATGCCGAGCGCGAACGCGATGTCGGTGGCCGCAGGAATGGCCCAGCCGCGCATCGCTTCGGCATTGCCGCGATTGATCCAGGCGAAGATCAGCGCCGGCACTGCGACGCCAGCGACAGCGCACAGCAGCGGTTGAATCAACTGCGCGCGGCTGGATAACTGGCCGCTCAGCACTTCGCGTTTGATTTCCAGCGCGACCAGTAGGAAAAAAATCGCCATCAGGCCGTCGTTGATCCACAGCAGCAGCGGCTTGGCCAGATTCAATTCGCCCACGCGCACCTGCACCGGCAAGTCGCGAAAGCCTTCGTACAGCGATAGCCAGGGTGAATTGGCGAGGATCATCGCGAGCACTGCGGCTGCGATCAGCAGAATGCCGCCTGCGGCTTCGAGTCGAAAAAAATCCTGCAGCACGCGGGTCGCGCGCGCGCCAATGCCCGAAGATGATTCGGCTGCCTCTTTCAACGTCATCCGTATCACTCCTGAGTTACGCAACGACCGCGATGGTACGCCGATGATGTTTGCATACCGTTCCCGCTCGTAAACTGCATTCGATAATCCGCGCGGCCGATCATTGCATCAACAGCACTTCAAACACGACCCACCCGATCAAGGCGAGCAGCAGCACCGCGCCTTCGCCACGGCTGATGTGCAGGTCGCGGCGCAGCATCGGATACAGCAGCAGACTGAAGGCAAGCGCTGCCGGAAGTTCGAAGCGAATGAAGGATGCCGGGATCGGCAGGTCGCGCATCGCGGCCATGCCGCCGACGACGACGAGAAGATTGAACACGCTGGAGCCGATGACATGGCCGGCGACGATATCACCCTGCCCGCGCCGCGCAGCCATCACCGCGGTCATCGCTTCCGGCAAGGCGGTGCCGATCGCGACGATCAGCAGGCCGGTGAGCAGCGGGCTCATTCCCATCGCCACGCCGATCACCGGCGCATGCTCCACCACCAGCATTGCCCCGTAATACAACAGCGTTGCGCCCAGCGCAAAGCGAATCGCATTCAAACCCAAACTCGCGCTGGTGGTTTGGAACGCTGCGAGCTCCGCTTGCACGTCGAGCGATTCGCTGCGGCTGCGCGCCATCGCGAACGCGAGCACGGCGACGAAGACGGCGAGGAAGATCGCGCCTTCGATGCGCGACAGCGCGCCGTCGTAGCCGAGCGCGATCAGCGCGATCGTCGCCGCCATCAGACATAGCAACAATGGCGACAGCGCCCGCCAGCGAATCGTCAGCGGCGCGACGACCGCAGCCAAGCCTAGCGTTAGCCCGAAATTGACGATGTTGCTGCCAACCGCATTGCCGAGCGCGAGGCTCTGGCTGCCGGTAAAGAAGGCGCGCGTATTGACCGCGAGCTCGGGGATGGACGTCGCGAAGGCGACCAGGAACATGCCGGTCGAGAACGGCGACAGCTTGAACCGCTGGGCCAGCCCGGACGCGCCTTTCACGATCGAGTCGCCGCCGAGCATCAATAGCAGCAGGCCAAGCAACAGCCAAAGAATCGTCATCATCGCTACCTCATTGCTCGCGCCGCGCTGGCGCTTCGTCAGGTCGATTCTATGTCACTGGCGCGGGCTTGACACCCGTACCGGACGTATAAGCCGGTCAGAACTGCTTAAATCTCAGCGCACCCGCGAACGACATCGCGCAAAAAACGCATGCGCCCCCCGGTAGAGCGGGTCTCCGACCCGCTGTGGCGATCGGCCATATCGAAGAACGGCGCGAGGAACCGGTCTGCCTCGCTGCTGGGCGAAGCGGCTCAGAGAGCCGCTCTACTGTTGGTTGCACTTGCTCGGAAAACCGCTCTACCGATGCGGTGGGCTGATCTTTCGCATGCGCTCAAACCGGCTTGAAATGCCGCTGCAAGCCCGCCCAGCACTGCTGGTAATCGCGCTGACGATGACCTGCCGCGAGCGCCTGCGCGGTCGGACGAATCACTGCGCGGCTCTCGAACATGAACGCCATGGTGCCAGTGACGTAATCGGGCTTCGATGTATCGGCATGCGATGCTCTATCGAACGTCGCAGCGTCCGGCCCGTGCCCGGTCATGCAGTTGTGCAGCGAGCAGCCTCCGGGCGCGAACCCTTCGGCCTTGGCATCGTAGACGCCGTCGATCAGGCCCATGAATTCGCTGGCAATGTTGCGATGGAACCACGGCGGCCGGAACGTGTTTTGCATCGCGAGAATACGCGGCGGAAAAATCACGACATCGAGATTGCCGACGCCGGGCGTATCGCTGGGCGAGGTGAGCACCAGAAAAATACTGGGATCGGGATGATCGAAACTGATCGAGCCGATGGCGTTGAAGTGACGCAGGTCGTACATGTAGGGCGCGTGATTGCCGTGCCAGGCGACCACATCCAGCGGCGAATGGCCGATGCTGGCACGCCATAAATGGCCCTGGAATTTCGCGATCAGCTCGAAATTCTGCTCAAAGGCAGCCTGTCCAACGGCAGCAGCGTCGATATCCTCGAACGCCGCATTCGGCGTCAGGAAATCGCGCGGATTGGCAAGACCATTGCTGCCGATCGGGCCGAGATCGGGGATTCGCATGAACGCGCCGAAGTTCTCGCAGACGTAGCCGCGCGCAACGCCGTCCGGCAACGACACGCGAAAACGAATGCCGCGCGGAATCAGCGCGATCTGCTGCGGCTCGATGTCGAGCACGCCTAGCTCGGTATCGATCTTCAAACGGCCGTGCTGGGGCACGATCAGCATTTCCGCATCGGCGTTATAGAAGAAACGGCCGTGCATATCGCGATTCGCAGCGTAAAGATGGATGCCGATACCCGACATCGCCGCTGGCGAGCCGTTGCCGGCCATGGTGAACAGACCATCAACGAAATCGCTCCCGACAGCATCTACCGCTGCGGCGCTGGCGTCGCGGCCGGGCAACGGCAGCGGGCTCCAGCGCAGTTGGTCGGGCGTGACCGGGCCATGGCCGAAATCGTTATGAAATGCCGGCTGCGCGTGCGGCATGAATTCGCCGTGCATCGCCGCCGGGCGGATGCGGTACAGCCAACTGCGGCGATTGCTATGCCGCGGCGCGGTGAACGCGGTGCCGCTGATTTGCTCGGCGTACAAACCGTGCGCGACGCGCTGCGGCGAATTGCGCCCGACCGGCAGCGTGCCGGGAATCGCTTCGCTGGCGAATTCGTTGCCGAAACCGGATTGGTAGCCGTTGGATTTCATGGTGTGGACCTAGTGGAATATAGAATGTGATGAGATAGCGCTTCAAAGCCCCTCTTCCACCGGGAGAGGGGTTGGTGTGAGGGTCGGCACACGGACGGCATTCCACATCGCATCCAGCACCGCATCGATATTCAACAAAACATCGTTATCCCAGAATCGCAAAATCGTCCAACCCTGCGCTTCGAGAGCGCGACTACGTACAGAATCGGACTGCAAACTATGTTGGGAACCATCCAGTTCGATTATTAAGCGTTTTTCGATACAACAAAAATCAGCGATGTACGGTGGTATCGGATGCTGTCTCCGAAACTTCAGCCCATCGAACTGTCCGTTTCTCAAATGGCGCCAGAGCGTATGCTCCGCATCGGTCATCTCGCGACGAAGTCG
>JANMGT010000076.1:0-54717 GCA_031374725.1 Lysobacteraceae bacterium
CACCGCGGAAACAGGTGGGCTTGGCTGGCTTTGGGTTGGAGGTTGTGGAGTATGTGGGGCTATAGGGTGCGCCTAGGCGCACCGTTTTGGGGCTCCATAGCGCACTCGATTGACGCGATCGGAACGATCTGAGCGCGTCCATTGAAGCGGCCGGTGCGCCTAGGCGCACCCTATGGCGCACCGTTTTGGGGCTCCACTAGGAAGTGGCGCCCCGAAAACTGAGGTCTCCGGGCATGTGCGCGCTCTAGCGCACTCGATTGACGCGATCGGTGCGACTGGAGCGCGCCCATTGATGCCGCCGGTGCGCCTAGGCGCACCCTATAATGACCAGCCCACGATCGAGCAGCCCGCATGCCCCCATTCGAAGGCGATTTGCGTGCCCCCGCTGGCGCGCGCTTCGCGATTATTGTCAGCCGCTGGAACCCGCGCATCACCGAGCGGCTCGCGGTTGCCGCGCGCGATGCATTTATCGCCAACGGCGTGGCCGAGAGCGCGATCGACATGGTCCGCGTGCCCGGCGCTTGGGAACTGCCGGTGACGGCGGCGCGGCTTGCCGCAGCCGGCGGCCACGCGGCCATCGTCGCGCTGGGCTGCGTGATTCGCGGCGATACTCGGCATTACGAACAAGTCGCGGACGGTTGTTCAAACGCACTGATGCGCGTCGCCCTCGATTTCCGCATCCCGGTCGCGAATGGCGTGCTGGCGGTGGAGCGCTACGACGACGCCGAAGCGCGCGCCGGCGGTAGCCACGGCAACAAAGGCGAAGAAGCCGCGATCGTCGCCATCGAAATGGCGAACCTTTTGGAAAAATTGCCATGACCAAGCCGCATTACCGCCGTCCCAGCGGCATCGACCCTGTGCTGCGCACGCGCGCCAGACGCCGCGCGCTGCAAGCGGTGTATGCATGGCAGATGTCCGGCACCGAGATGCGCGAGGTCGTCGCCCAATTCGCGCATGAGCAAGCGCGCGAAATCGCCGATCTGGTGTATTTCGAGGACGTGATGCTGGGCGTCGGCGCGCGTGTGAAGGAACTCGACGCCGTGCTGCTACCGCATCTGGATCGTACGATCGAAGAAGTCGATCCGATCGAACGCGCCGCGCTGCGCATCGCCGCCTACGAATTGAAGCATCGCGTCGATGTGCCGTATCGCGTGGTGCTGAACGAGGCGGTGGAATCGGTCAAACGCTTCGGCTCCGAACACGGTCACACCTACGTCAACGGCGTGCTGGATCATCTCGCCGCCGAGCTGCGCGCGGTGGAGGCGCAGGCGGGGCGGGGGAACTGAGCGACATGCGCATCGGCGTCGAAATCGCCGTGTGTATGCTCGGATCTGTTTGTTTAGGCGGCTGCATCGGCTATGGCGCGTCTCTGGGAGAAGATCTTCCCGGCTACAGCGAGACGCGTATCTCCCCAGGTGTATTTTCTGTTCGTTACAACGCACCGTACGACCCGAATCGGCGCACCTTGAGACAATCCATCGAAGGGCGCGCGTTAGAGTTGTGCGCAAAAGGCTTTTCGATCTCGGATATGCCATTCGATTCTCTGGGGTTGATGCACTCGCCCAGACTGGAATACGGGTTCGCGACGGCAACCGTCGTATGCCGCGACTGACAACGCAGGATCGCTACGCATGCCCGAATTCGACCTCATCGCCCGCATCCGCGATCGCATCCGTCAGGACATCGCCGCCAGCCGCGACGACGTGATGCTCGGCATCGGCGACGATGCCGCGATTGTGCGCATACCGCCGGATCGGCAGCTCGTTGTCGCGATGGACACGCTCAACAGCGGCGTGCATTTTCCGCCGGAAACCGCGCCAGCGGACATCGGCTGGAAAGCGCTGGCGGTGAATTTATCCGACTTAGCGGCGATGGGCGCAGAGCCCGCGTGGTGCACGCTGTCGCTGTCGTTGCCCGACTCCGATGTCGATTGGCTCGATGGTTTTCTCGATGGGTTCCTCGCGCTCGCTGCGCAGCATCGCGTTGCCTTGGTCGGCGGCGACACCACGCGCGGGCCGCTGTCGGTGTGCGTCACTGCGCACGGTTTCGTTGCGCCGCGCGCGGCGCTGCGTCGCGATGCCGGGCAGATCGGCGACGACGTGTGGGTCACGGGCACGCTCGGCGATGCCGCGGCCGCGCTGCGGCAATGGCAGGCGGGCGCAGCGATCGATCCGGCGCTTCGTCAACGACTCGATCGGCCGACGCCGCGCGTTGCTGCGGGCCTCGCGCTTGCAGGCATCGCTCACGCGTGCATCGATGTGTCGGATGGATTGTTGGCCGATCTTGGTCATGTCTGCCTGACAAGCCGCGTCGGCGCGGAGATCGATGTCGATGCATTACCTGCATCGGATGCGCTGATGGCCGCGTTCGATCTCGCAACGCGGCGCGAATTGCAAGCCGCTGGCGGCGACGATTACGAACTGTGCTTCACCGCGGCGAAAACATCGCGCCTTGCAGTGCAGGAAGCGATGGATGCCTGCGATACGCCGGTCACTCGGATTGGACGCGTGACTAGCGCCGACATCGGCAAAATTCTACTGCGCGATGCTGCGGGGGCTGAGTGGTTGCCGCGGCGCGCGGGATATGCACATTTCGAGGCTTGACGCGGAGGATGCGTCTGCCGCCCGTGCCGATTCATAGGGTGCGCGTGTCGCGCACCGTGCATTCACAGCAAAACGCAACGGTGCGCAGCATTCGCGCCAAAGTTTTGCGGTAAAGCTCAATAGTGCGCGATACGCGCACGAGAGATTAGCGATAAAGCCTTATGGTGCGCGGCACGCACACCCTATAAGCGAATTTGAAATCGCAGATCGATTGCGGATCAGAAAGGCGTCAATACCGTCCGCACTCGCTCACGCAGCGCTGGCACCACATCGGATTCGAACCACGGATTGGCTTTGAACCAACCGATATTGCGCGGGCTCGGATGCGGCAGCGGCAGGTGTTCGGGCATGTACTCGCGCCATCCGGCGACGGTTTCGGTCAGCGAAGATTTCCGCCGTTTGCCGAGAAAATAGTCCTGCGAATATTGGCCGATCAGCAGGGTTAGTCGCACGTTGTTCAGCAGCGGCAGCAGTTGCGGATGCCAAGTCGCGCGGCATTCAGGCCGCGGCGGTGCATCGCCGGAACTTGCTTTGCCGGCGCCTGCTTTCCCCAAGCCCGCTTTGCCTGGATAACAAAAACCCATCGGCACGATCGCGATGTTGGAAACGTCGTAGAAGGTGTCTGCATCCATCCCCAACCACTCGCGCAGGCGCTTGCCGCTGGCATCGTCCCAGGGCACGCCGCTGGCATGCACCTTGGTGCCGGGCGCTTGACCGACGATCAACAGCCGCGCAGTCGCGCTTGCGCGCAGCACCGGGCGCGGGCCGAGCGGCAGCGATGCCTCGCAGATCCGGCAGGCGCGGATGTCGCACAGCAGATGGTCGAGGTTAGAAGCCATGCGTTCAACGAGCGCTGTGAGACGCGAAATAGTGTGCGTGTGGCTGCAATGCGCTCACGGCGGCAGCAGTTTGCCCGGGTTGAGAATGCCGTCGGGATCGAACGCCGCCTTCACCGCGCGCATCATCGCCAGCGTTGGCGCGTCGATCGCCTGCGGCATGAAGTCGCGCTTGGCCGTGCCGATGCCGTGCTCGCCGGAGAGCGTGCCGCCCAGCGAGAGCGCCAATGCGAACACGCGCGCCATCGCCGCCTGTGCGCGCGCATTTTGATCGGCATCGGCCGGGTCGTACATCAGGTTCACGTGCAGATTGCCGTTGCCGGCGTGGCCGAAGCAGACGATCGGCAGCCCGATTTCCTGCGCCAATGCGCGCACGCCCGCGACCAGCGCGGGGATGCGCGACACCGGCACCACCACGTCTTCATTGATCTTGCCCGGCGCAAGGCTGCGCAGCGCGGGCGATAGCGCTTTGCGCGCGGCCCACAGGCGTTCGCGCGCGGCGTCGTCGGCGGCGGGTTCCACTTCGAGACAGCCATCGCCGCCTGCGGCGTTGCGAAGCGCTTCGATCGCCGCAGGCAGCGTCGCTGCATCGCCGTCGGCTTCGATCATCAGCAAGGCGCCTGCATGCTCCATCACCGCATGCGCGGGCAAATCGCTGTTGCCGGTCGCGCGTTGCATATGCCCGCGCGCGAGCCGCAGCGCGTCGCCGTCCATGAATTCCAGCATCGATGGCGTGGTCGGTTGCGCCATTAGTCGCGCCACCGCAGCGGCGGCGGATTCGACATCGACGTAGAGCGCACGCAACGCGCTGCGTGCGGCCGGCAGCGGCGTAAGTTTCAGCGTCGCTTCGACGATCAGCGCCAGCGTGCCTTCGCTGCCAACGAGCAAACGCTGCAGGTCGTAGCCAGTCGAGCCTTTCGTCGTCGCGGTGCCGCAGTGGATCAGTTCGCCAGTGCCGGTCACCGCAGTGAGCGCCAGCACGTTGTCGCGTGTGGCGCCGTATTTCACCGCGCGCGGGCCGCCGGCATTGCAGGCAAGATTGCCGCCGATGCTCGAATAATCGGCGCTGGTGGGGTCCGGCGGCCAGAACAGCCCGTGTGCGCGTAGCGCGCGCTGCAGATCGCCGTTGAGCACCCCCGGTTCTACCACCGCGCAGCGGTCGCCGGGACGAATGTCGAGAATGCGATTCATCCGCTCGAACGACACCACCACGCCGCCGGCAAACGGCACCGCCGCACCCGTGGTATTGGTGCCGCGGCCGCGCGCAACCACCGGCACCCGATGCGCGCGACAGGCGCGCACTAGCGCGAGCACGTGTTCGCGCGTGGACGGCAACGCCACCGCATCGGGCATCGCCTGTTTGCGCGAATTATCGTAGCCGTAGGTCAGACGTTCACTGGCATCGGTACGAAAGCCGTCGCCGAGCACGTCGGCGAGCGTGCGAATCAAATCGGCGGGTAATGCGTTTGCGAAGCGTGCGTTCATCACGCGATTGTAGGGTGGGCCTTGGCCCACCGTCGAAATACCCAAAAACCACTGGCGGCGCCGATGAGCGGCCCCCACACCCAAACCAACTCCGACCACAGCACGGCCAGCCCGCGTGCGCTGAAAAAACCGATGCCGATCGGCGACACCGCAATCGGCCGCCATGGCGCGAAGATCCGCACGTCCGACCACGGCCACCACAGGGCCACGCCGAGGCCGCCGTTGGTCAGCGCATCCAGCAGCGGATGCGAGGCAGTACACAGCGCCAGGAACCACAGCGCGCGCCATCGCGTCGTGTGCAGCCATCGCGCAGCGGCCGCACCGATAAAACCAAACGCAAGCGCGAACAGCAACGAATGACTCGCGCCGCGATGCCCGAATTGATCGGCATAGGCAATGCCGAGTTTGAACGCGACGCTATCGAAGTCGGGCACGATCGACGCGAACGCGCCAGCGGCGACCAAACGTGGCGATAGCGTGTTTCTGCCGAGGGCCAGTCCAAGCGCAAGCGGAACAGCAGGATGCGTGAAAATCGTCGGCATCGTGGGCGGCGTCGTGGGCAGCTTCGTGGGCGGCGTCGTGGGCGGCGTCGTGGGCGATTAGGCCGCAAAGAACCATGCGTTGACGATCACGCCGTCGCACACTTGGTAGACCGCCATCATCTCCACTGGCTGATCGCTCAGGCCGTAAATGCGCTCATGGTCGGCGACTTTATCGCCGAACGCGATGCGGTTCACTAATTCGGCGCGCAGCGTCGGAATCGAAAAACGATGTTCTGCATAGAATGAGCGCAGTGCTGCGTTGCCGATGGTATTGGGCGTCGATACCGGCATGCGGTACAGGCATACGTCGTCGCTGAAACACGCGGTAAACGCATCGAGATCGTGCGCGTTGTAGGCGTCGAGCTGACGCTGCACGATGTCGGTCGGGGTCATGCTGAGATTCATCGCGTGTGACTCGAAGAGATGGTGTCGCGCATCATGTTCACACGTCGTCCGCGCGAAACGCATCGCGCAGCCAGTCGAAGGTCGGGGCCGCCGCGTCGCCGGAGGCGGCGATCACATCGAACCGGCACGCCGCGCGGGCATAGCTACGATGAGCGAGCAAAAAGCTTTCCGCCGCGGCGACCAGCTTGCGGCATTTGCCGGCGTCCACCGAGGCAGCAGCGCCGCCGAAGCTGCGCGCGCTGCGAGCGCCATGCGTCTGCGCGGCATCGCGGCGGTAGCGCACTTCGACGAATACCACGGTGTTGCCGTCCAGCATCACCAAGTCCAGTTCGCCGAAGCGATAGTTCGCGTTCGCTGCGACCGCGCGCAGGCCGTGTCGTTCGAGATACGCGCGAGCGAGCGCTTCGACCTGCGCACCGCGACTGCGGTGATCGCCTGTGTCTGTCATCCGCCGCTATTGCTGAGTGCGCTGAGTAAGCCGTTGCTGAAGGTCGACCACACCGGCGTGCGCATGATATTGCCGAAACCGTCGATGCGCAGCGTCCCGGTGGCGCCCTGCAGCTTACCGTTGGCGGCGTTCGGGCTGTTGGCGATGCGTTCGAGATAACCGGTGAGCAGCCAAGCGTCGTAGCCAAAAGCGAACAACTTGGCCGCAGGCCCGCGTGCGGTGGGCAGATCTTTACCGGTCGCTTCCGCTGCGGGCAGGCCGTCGATGCCTTGCACGCCCCAGGTTTCGGTCGGGAACGCGATACCGTCCAGCACTTTGTCCTGGTCGGCCTTGCCGGTGCCCGAAAGCAATTGCGAGGTCGCCACGCGCAGTTTGTCGCCTAAGCCCGCTGTTGCCAGCTGCGGTGCGATCGCTCGCGCCTGCGTGCCTTTGAGCGCGAGGAATACTGCATCGGCGCCGCCGTCTTTCTGCATCGCCGCCTGCAGGGCCGCAGTGCTATCGACCGGTTTATCGGCGACTGTAATCGTCTCGACCACCACGCCGCCGCGGCTTTGCAGTTGCTCGCGGAACGCGGCAACGCTGCGTCGCATCGTGTCTTCGCCGCCCATCAGCACGATCACGCGCTTTGCATTGCGCGTGATCGCGTATTCGGCAGCGGCGATACCGTCGTCTTCTGGGGCCAGTGCGAAACTGGCGTTGCCCGACGGCGGCGCTGCCGAACTGCGATTCAAGGCCAGCACCGAGACGCTCAACGATTCTTTGAACAGGGCGCCGACTTCATCGCGGCCGAGCGGCCCGAGCACATAATCCGCACCTTCGGTTACCGCCTTTTGATATGCCGCAACGGCACCAGCCGGGGTGCCGGTGGTGTCGTAGAACGTGACATCCGGCCGGGCGCGATGTTCGCCGTAATAGCCGGCCAGAAAACCGTCGCGGACCGGCGAAGACGCTGCGGCGGAATTGCCCGAGAGCGGCAGCAGCACGGCCAGCTTGCGCGGCGGACGATAGCCATCGCGATCGGCCGGCTCGCGATTGCCGGCGTTGAAGCGCCAGTCGCTGCTTTCGCGATCGAAGGGCCGCGGCAGCGCCAGTCCGCGGCGCAGCAGCTCGCGCCCGGCGAAGTTGTACAGCGGATCGCCCGCCGGCAGCGCTGCGGCTTGGTTGGTGAGTGCGGCGTTGTCGAGCCCGCCCAGCAGGCGATCGATCGCCTGCGCGTTATCGACCTTGGCTTGTCCGCTCAGCGCATCATGGTTGCGCGCGAGGGCTGAGGCTTCGGCGATGATCGGGTCGATTCTGGTCTGGGCGGGTTTGGTACTAATGGTGCCCGTCGTCGTACAGCCGCCGATTGCCAGCGTTAGCGCCGCTGCCAGCGCGACGGCTGCGCATCTCGTCCACCCAGTCTTCAACGCTCGCATCGACGCCATTCCTCTAAATAAAGTGTGGAGATGCGCCGCTCGGACGCATACCCGCGCAGGCCCAGGATGGACGCGCGCCGTATCGGCCTGAGATTCTACCCGCCCGGAGCGAACGCGAGCGAGTCCAAACCCTGATGGCCCTGTCCCCCGCTGCCGGCACCTTGTTCATCGTCGCCACCCCGATCGGCAATCTCGCCGACCTCAGCCCGCGCGGGCTGGACACCCTGCGCAAGGTCGCGGCCATCTGCGCCGAGGACACCCGCCATACCCGCCAGCTGCTGTCGCACTACGGCGTCGAGCGGAGCCTGATCGCCCTGCACGAGCACAACGAGTCCGAGATTGCCGAGCGAATCGTCGCGCGCCTGCAGTCCGGCGATTCGCTCGCCCTTGTCTCCGATGCCGGCACCCCGCTGGTCAGCGACCCGGGTTTCCGGCTGGTCGCCGCTGCGCGCGCCGCGGGCATCAAGGTGAGCCCGATCCCCGGGCCCTGCGCCCTGATCGCCGCCCTTAGCGCGGCCGGACTGCCCAGCGACCGCTTCGCCTTCGAGGGATTCTTACCCGCGAAAGCCGGCGCCCGCCGCGAGCGCCTGCAGCGGCTCGCGGCCGAACCGCGCACGCTGATCTTCTACGAATCGTCGCACCGCATCGAAGACACCTTAGCCGACGCGGTCGCCGCCTTCGGCCCGGCGCGCCCCGCAGCGATCGCCCGCGAGCTGACGAAATTGTTCGAGACCGTGCTCGACGGCACGCTCACCGCGCTGCAGGCGCGCGTCGCTGCCGATCCCGACCAGCGCAAAGGCGAATTCGTGCTGTTAATCCAAGGCGCAGGCGACGACGAAGACGCGAAGCTGATCGAAGGCCGTCGCGTTTACGCGAAATTGGTCGAACATTTACCGCCATCGACGGCGGCGAAGTTGGCGGCGGACCTGACCGGCGCGTCGAGGAAAGATCTATACGGTGGCGTTGCGGCGTAGGCGATCGCTCAGGTGTTTCGTAGTGCGGCCTCTGCCGCGACGGGGTGTTATCGCGGTTCTTTGACGCGGCGCGGCTCCCCTGCATCGATCAGCGCTGCCGATGTGGTTCAAACGGTGTCCGCCGGTGGCGGCAATGCGATCGCTGCGGTGTCCTGCGCGGCGAGCACGACGCGATTGCGTCCCTGTTCTTTTGCCTGATACAGCGCGCGGTCCGCGCGAACAAGCAATTGATTGAAATCCTGTTCATCGGGCGACAAACAGGCCACGCCGACCGAGGCGGTCGGAGAGATCGTTTGGTCGTCGATACGAATCTCCACGCTTGCAACTGCTTTACGCAGCCGCTCGGCCGCAGCGAGGACATTGTCGCTATCGATGCCTTCGAGCAACACCGCGAACTCTTCGCCGCCGAAGCGCCCCAGCGTGTCTGAGTCGCGACAGGCGGCGCGCATCGCCTGGGCAACGGCCTTGAGGACTTCATCGCCGATCGGATGTCCGTAACGATCGTTGATACGTTTGAAATGATCGATATCCACGATCGCGATCGCCAAGCCATGGCCTTTTTCCAGCGCGCGCTTGATCGCAGCGTGTCCGCTGTCGGTGATGAAGCGGCGGCTGTGTACGGTGGTGAGAAAATCGGTCGAGATCGCAACTTCCATTTCGCGACCGCGTTCGCGCATCATCGCGCCGTACTTACGCTGTTGGAAATACAGCGCCACGACCACGCTGAGCGTGCACAGCGCCAGAATGCCGGCCAATAATGTGTAGCGGAATTTATCTTCGCTGGCCTGTGCGCGCAGGCGTTCGGTTTCGGCCTGAGCGTTCGCGGTCGCAAGCGTCGCGTCGCTTTCGGCATAGCGCAGGCGCTCCCCGAAATCTGCAGCGGCCGATTCGCGCTCGGTGCGGCCGATCTGATCGTTGAGTTGGATCAGTCGCGCGATCGACGTGGGCAGGCCTTGCGCTTGGACGCCTTTGAGCTGCAGATCGACGATCGCGCGCACGGCCCGCACTTCGTCCTGCTGCAGCTTCAATTCCGCGAATTCGTCGCGCGCTTTCTGGTAGAGCGTCAGGGCCTCGGCGTTGTTTCCGCGCATTTGCAGCGCCAAGGCGATCGTTTCGTGGCTCAAGCCGCGCAGTTGGGTGTTTTCCAAGGCGCCGCCGATCACGCCGATGCGACGGCCCATGTCTTCGACCGTATCGGCATCGCCCAGTGCGCTCGCGCTGCGCGAGTATTCCAACAGAACTTCCGCCTCAAGTTTCGGGTCGCGATTGGCTGTCAATAGCGTGCCCGCCTCCTTGAGTAATTCGACGGCTTCTTCTGGGCGGCCGCGTATCGAAGCGATATGCGCCATGTTGCGCAGCAAGCGCAGCCGCATCTCTGGCTGAGTGGCCGGCGGTGCGTAAGCGAGCCCCTGTTTTGCGTAGCGATACGATTCATCGAGCTTATTCAGCCGCTCGCTAATGGAAGAATAGGCTAAGAGGATATCGGCCATCAAAACGTCGTCGCCGTTCTCGCCAAGACGGCGCTGCGCTTCAGCGATCGTGCGCGCGGCGCTGTTGAAGTCGCCAAGTCGCGACAGTGCGCGGCCGAGTGCGACCCTGGCGCGTACTTGCAAATAGATGTCCGCCGTGCGGTCGGCCGCCGCGATCGCGGTCGTGCCTGCGCGGCGCTGGCAGCGCCAATCCGCGATCACGCGGCAGGCATTGGCTTCGGCCAGCGCCAGCTTGGCCGCTTCGACATGATTGTCGGCAGCCAATGTTTTGCGTGCGGCCCGAATCTGCTCTAGCGCGTTTAGTGGTTCGGTAAGCGCCAGTATTTCTAACGGATGCCGTCGCTCGTTGCCGTCCGCAGCGAAGGCTATGAATGGCGTCGATGCGACAAGCGTCATCACGACGAAACAAGCGAGCGTGACGATTATCACGGTGGCGCGCTGTGACCACGCGGCTCTGCGTTGGGGCAATGACGCGCATTTGATAGGGGCGCATTGCGCGTCTAGGTGGGGCAAGCAGAGTTCCTCATGCTGGACGGTGCTGTAGAAATGGGACCTCTCTCCTTGGCACGCGAATCTGGAGCGGGACGAATGCGGCACGTGTTCGCAGCCGCTCCGACCATCTGCGCCGATAGCGTAGCGCAATCGTTTGACGGAGATACGTGTCAGCGTCGCGATGGCGCATCCCCGGACGATATGACCTGGGAGTCGATGTTCGGGTTGGTGGTTCATTCATGACCGCAGCTTCAGGCTCGATCTGCCCGTGAGTCGCTATCGGATCAGCGTTCGTGATCGTTGCGAAACTCCCTTTCAGGCAGGCAATGCCAGCGAACGCTCGCGTTTTCGCGCTGGATCAATCATTGCCGATGCGAGCCGCAATGATCTGCGCCGCAAAGGCTTGGCTGCAGTCGCGCCAGATGGCCTTCTGTACTGCGTCCTTCGGTCACGATGCCGTCCGTCGGGCAGGTGTGTCATGAATTTCATTTGGTGATAAATTTTCACCAAATGGAGGGTTGTATGGCCACGCTTACTGATAAGTCCCGCAAACCGAAGGCGCCCATAGGCAGCAAGCCCAGTGCAAAGGGCTTGGCCGGAAGTGTGCTCAGCACAAAGGCAACGGTGCTCGGCACAAAGACAACGGCTCCGAATGCCCTTCGGAATGTCGCGCGCGTGGCCGATATGCGCAGCCAATACGCGGTGAAACCGTCGAAGAAACAGGCCGGAAACAGTGCGATTGCACCGCTTGCGGCTCCGGCTGTCGCGCGCGACGCCATCCGCGAGCCGGCGACGCTGTTCGACCGCATGGGTCGCTTGCTCGACCAGCCGCTGCGTTCCGAATCCGACGTGGTGCGGATGGTCGATGCCGGCCTGCCGGCGGCCGCGTTCACCCAGCTCACCAGCGTGCTGAACATCGATCATGGCCTTATCGCGCCGGAAAGCACGATCCGCCGTCGCGTGCAGGACAATATGCGTTTCACCACCGATGAATCCGAGCGCATGGTGCGGATCGCGCGCATCCACGCGCTGGCGGTCGATCTGTTCGGCGATGATGCTGCGGCGCAGGCGTGGCTGACCGCGCCGGCCGCGTACGTTCCCGGCGCCGCTGCGGTGACGCCGTACAAATTATCTGTCACCGATGCAGGCGCACGGCTGGTGGAGGAAATGTTGCTGCGCACCGCGCACGGAGTGTTTTGATGCGGTTGTGGCGGATTTCGTCCTACCCCGGTCTCTCGGGGCTGGGCGGAACCTTCGTCGATGGCCGCTGGCATACAAAACCGCGGCGCGTGATCTACGCGGCGGAGCATCCGGCACTGGCGATGGTTGAGGTGCTGGCGCACATGAATCTCAGCATCGATAGCATTCCGATCACGCTGCGGCTAATCTCGATCGATGTCGCCAAACGCGCCAAGCGCACGCCCGCGCCGGAATTGCCCAGTGGTTGGCAGGCGAATCAACCGACCACGCGCCGGGTCGGCAATCAGTGGCTCGATAGCGGCGATGCGCTGCTATTGCCGGTGCCTTCGGCCATCCTGCCGCAATCGCAGAATTTCCTGATCAATCCGCAGCATGCGCAGGCGGCGCGGGCCTTGGTCGAAACCGATCACGGCCCGTTTTGGATCGATCCGCGCTTCGTGCGCTGACGCATGCACGTCATCGGATCTTGCCCAACACTGCGCGCCGAAAAAAGCGAGGTTCGTCGCCCTGACTGGAGCAGAAGGCATTCGTTACGAGCGATTGCGTACATCGAACGTGCGACAATGCGGCACGGAGTCGGCCAGGCAGTCGCGTCATCCGCAGCCATTTCGGTGGAGGCGGGTGCCGAGGAAAGTCCGGGCTCCATAGGGCACGGTGCCAGGTAACGCCTGGGCGGCGCGAGCCGACGGAAAGTGCAACAGAAAGATACCGCCGATGATCGGCATCTTCGGGTGTCGGAACAGGCAAGGGTGAAATGGTGCGGTAAGAGCGCACCGCGAGTCCGGCAACGGACCGGCACGGCAAACCCCACCGGGAGCAAGACCAAATAGGGAGACAATGCCGCGGCCCGCGGTGTCTCCGGGTAGGTTGCTTGAGCGTATCGGCGACGATGCGCCTAGAGGAATGACTGTCCACGACAGAACCCGGCTTATCGGCCGACTCCGTTCTTTCTCGGCGTTGCCGAGAAAGAACCCAAAGTTCGCGTTCTCGGCGTTGCCGAGAAAGAACCCTACGTTTGCGGTGCGAACTTTCGGCCCCACGGCACGCTTCCATACCCCGCGCACGCCTTCGGCGCGCATCGCCGTTCACATAGGGGCGCCAGCGTGTCGCGACTGTTGACAGTGCGCCCTGTGGGAGGGTCGGCCGGCCCGATGGCTTCATCGCGCACTGCGCGATCGCGCCGTCGATCACCTCAATCGTTGAGCTCACGTCGCTCGATCGCGCCGGGTAGCCGCCGCTCGAAACGGATCTCGTCAGCTGCGAGTGAAACGCCGTAAGCATTCATGGCGAAGATTCTTTGGTTGAAAAGGGCGAGGCGCTGGGGTTGGCGTCGGCGCTCAAAAGCGTTTCGAGCGCATCTCGTTTTGCGCCCCAGAAACGTGAATACCGCTGTAGCCAAGCGTCCGCGTTGGCCAGCGGCGTGGGGTCGAGTGCGCAAACGTGGGTGCGACCGCGGATGTCGCGCCTCACCAGTCCGGCACGCTCCAGGGTTTTGATGTGCTTGGAGGCGGCAGCGAGGCTCATCTGGAACGGCTCGGCGAGTTCGCCGACGCTGCGTTCGCCTTCGGTTAACTGCGCCAGCATCGCCCGGCGAGTGGGATCGGCGAGGGCTTGGAAGATGCCATCGAGTTCTGCGCTCAAATATTCAGCCATATGGTTAAGTATTCTGTGGAATAATGTGGGCTGTCAACCATTTGGTTGAGCGTTGGTCGGAAATCGCTTCCCACTCACCGCGAGCCCTGAATTTGCTAGGGTTCCGACGATGGCTCTAGAGGCGCTAAGTCTCAAAATTTGAGACTAAACATAGGCTTGTGGATAAACCTTGAACTATTCTCTGAAGTGTTGCGCAAGTCATTGACCTGCCTAGTGAAATTGCCTGCAGAAAGTTGTTGACAACCCTGTGGGTGGCTCCTAATGTGGTGTCCTGTGGGAAAACTTGGTGATTAGTGGTTTTCCGTTCCCCCAAGCCCGCCGCAGACGGGCCTCGACCCAGGCCGCAACGTGTTCCAAGGTGAGACTGCCATCACAATCGATGACAAGGGACGGCTGGCGATTCCGACCAGCTACCGGGAGTCGATCGTGGCCGCCTGCGAGAACCGGCTGGTGATCACCTACAACCCGTTCGAGGCCGGCTCGCTCTACCTCTATCCCCAGCCAGTCTGGGAAAAGGTGCGCGATCAGGTCAATGCGCTGCCGCGGACCAAGAGCGTCAGTCGCAGCCTGCAATTGAAGCTGGTCGGCGCGGCGATGTTCGTCGAACCCGACGGCAGCGGCCGCATCAGTGTTCCATCTAGCCACCGCAGCGCGGTTGGCATCGAAAAACGCGCGGTGTTGCTCGGGATGGGCGACAAGTTCGAACTCTGGAGCGAGCAGGCGCATCACGCGCAGATCCGCATGACGTTAAGCGATGCGGATCTGGGCGAGGCGCTACTCGACTTGCAACTGTGACCGTCGGTGGCGCGGGAGCGGTCCCCGCCCACCTTCCGGTGCCGCACCTCCCTGTGATGTACGCGCAGGTCATGGAAGGACTTCGCATTCTCGAAGACGGAGCCTATCTGGATGGCACGTTCGGGCGAGGTGGTCATGCGCGCGGCGTGCTCGAGCATTTGAATGCTGGAGGTCGATTGCTGCTGATGGACAAGGATCCCGAAGCGATTCACGTCGCCGAACGCGAGTTCGGGGAGGATGCGCGCGTCGCGATCCGGCGCGGCAGTTTTGCCGACCTCGGTGAGTGGCCCATAGCGCAGGCGGGTCTCGACGGCGTGCTGTTCGATCTGGGCGTGTCGTCGCCGCAGTTGGACGTGGCCGAGCGCGGCTTCAGTTTCGGAAAAGACGGCCCGCTGGACATGCGCATGGATCCCGACGGCGGCGAGAGTGCGGCGCAGTGGCTTGCGCGCGCCGACGACCGCGAAATCGCCGATGTGTTGTGGCTGTACGGCGAAGAAAAGCAGAGCCGCCGCATCGCACGTACCATCGTTGCCCGTCGCGGTGATGCGCCGCTAACGCGCACGGCGCAGTTGGCGGAGTTGATCGCCTCGGTCGTGCCGCGCGGCGCGCAAAAGATCCATCCGGCGACGCGCAGCTTTCAAGCGATCCGTATTTTCATCAACCGCGAGCTCGCAGATCTCGAACGGGGCCTTGATGCGGCGTATGCCGCGCTTAAACCCGGCGGCCGGCTCGCGGTGATCAGCTTTCATTCGCTGGAAGACCGTATCGTCAAGCAGTTCATCGCTCGCCACGCCAAGGCGCCGCCGGCCAACCGCCGGATGCCGATCGAGATCGCGTTCACGCCGACCCTGCGCGCGATCGGCGATGCGCGCAAAGCCGATAACGCAGAAATCGTCGTTAACCCGCGCGCCCGCAGCGCCGTGCTGCGCGTGGCGGAAAAACTGCCGGGCGACGACGCGCGTTCGCGACCGACCGATGCGCGCGCCGACGAACGCCCGAGCACCACGCGCGAACGCAGGGGTGCCGCATGATCACGCGCATCTTGCTCGTTGTGTTGATCGTGATGAACCTGATCTCTGCGATCGGCGTGGTGGATACGCGTCATCGCCAACGCCAGCAGTTTTTCGCGCTGACGCGCCTAGAAAAAGCGCGTGACGATTTGAACATCGAATTCGGCCGCCTGCAGTTGGAGCAGGCGACGCTGGCCGAAAGCAATCGCATCGATACGATCGCGCGCAGCCGCTTGGGCATGAAGATCCCGGAGCCTGCTGACATCGTGGTGGTGCAGCCATGAACAACCGTCAAACGCCGCGCGATCGAGCATCAGGTCTCGCCGGCTGGTTCGGCAATGCGTTCGATGCGCTGCGTCGCCGCGCTGAAGCGCGGCGCGCTGCCGCAGGTCGCGGAACATTAGGTCGCGGAACATTAGGTCGCGGTCGTGCGCAATTCAATCTGCGCGGCCGTTTGATGCTTGTCGTGGGTACGCTTGGCCTGTGCGGTATCGCGCTGGTCGGTCGTGCGATCGATGTCCAGCTCGTCCGCAACGAGTTCTACCGCAAGCAGGGCGACGAGCGTTTCCTGCGCGAGATCGAAATCCCCACCTCGCGCGGCATGATTACCGATCGCAACGGCGAACCGCTCGCGGTATCCACGCCGGTGGAATCGGTGTGGGCAAATCCGCAAGAACTGCTGAAAACACCGGGGCAATTTCCGCGCCTCGCAGCGGCGTTGGGCACCGATACCGATACGTTGACGCGCAAGCTCACCCAGCGCGCGGATAAAGAATTCGTCTACCTCAAACGTCGGATCAATCCGGCCGAAGCGCGACGCATTCTGGCGCTTGAGGTGCCGGGCGTGTTTTCGCAGCGCGAATACCGCCGCTTCTATCCGCAGGGTGAAGCGATCGCACACGTGCTGGGTTTCACCAATATCGACGACTCCGGACAGGAAGGTATGGAGTTGGCGCTGAACGAATGGCTGCGCGGTCAGCCCGGCCTCAAGCGCGTGATTCGCGATCGGCGCGGTCGCATCGTCGAAGAAGTGGGGCTAATCCGCGCCGCCGAGCCGGGCAAGAACGTCACCCTGACGATCGATCGTCGCATCCAATATTTGACGTACCGCGAGCTGAAAAACGCACTGGCGGAAACCGGCGCCACCAGCGGTTCGGCGGTGGTGCTCGACGTCGCCACCGGCGAAGTGTTGGCGATGGCGAATCTGCCGTCGTTCAATCCGAACATGGTGACGATCGGCAATCGCGATGCGCACCGCAATCGTGCCGTCACCGATCTGATCGAGCCGGGCTCGACGGTAAAACCGTTGACCGTCGCTGCGGCGCTGGAAGCGGGCGTCATCACGCCGAGCACCGTATTCGATACCAATCCTGGCTGGATTCCGAATGGCCGTTGGAGAACCACCGACACGCATAATTACGGGGTGCTCGACACCACCGGCGTGATTCGCAAGAGCTCGAACATCGGCTCAGTGAAGATTGTGCATCGGATGTCGAGCCAGGATTTCTACGGTTTTCTCAAACGTATGGGTTACGGCCACACCACCGGCAGCGGTTTTCCCGGCGAAAACCCGGGTTTGCTCCTGCCGCCCGAAAAGTGGAGCGGCACGACCAAGCAAACGATGGCCTACGGCTACGGCCTGAGCACGACGCCGCTGCAGATCGCGCATGCCTATGCGACCTTGGGCAACGGCGGTCGCGCTGTGCGTCCGACCTTCGTTAAAGGCGAGGCTGGCGACGCCGAGCAAGTGTTGGAGCCGCGCATCGCTAGCGAGGTACTGAAGATGATGCAAACCGTGACCGAGCCCGGCGGCACGGCGACCCAGGCCGCGATCCTCGGTTATCACGTCGCCGGCAAGACCGGCACCGCACGCAAAGCCAGCAACGGTGGCTATTCGAAGCGTTACGTCGCGTTTTTTGCTGGTTTGGTGCCGGTGGACAATCCGCGATTCTCGATGGCGGTGGTGATCGACGATCCCGATCCCTCGCGCAAGTACTACGGCGGTCTGGTCTCCGCGCCGGTGTTCAAGAACGTGATGGAAGGCGCGCTGCGGTTGATGGACGTGCCGCCGGACGATATCGAAACGTGGCTTGCGGTGCAGCAGAACGCGCGGCATAACGTGCAGCATAACGTGCAGAATAAACAGTCCAATAACGGCGCCGATGCATCGCATACCGCAGCAGACGTCGCAGCGACAGCGATGCCGGTCCAGAGCGCATCGACACTAACACCGGCACGCACATCGGCGTCCGCACTGCCCGCCGCAGCGCAAGCACTGCCGCAGGCGTTGGACGCAGGAGGCGCGCAATGAGCCGCCGCATGCGTTTGATCGAGCTATTGCCGGATGTCGCCGGCGTGCCGCAAGACCTCGATATCGCAGGTTTGGTGCAGGACAGCCGCGCGGTTCGCGCAGGCGATGCCTTCGTCGCGATCGGTGGTTTCGGCGCACACGGTTTGACTTTCGTTGCGCAGGCCAAAGCGGCGGGCGCGTCTGCGATTCTGTTCGAATCGCCGATGCCAGCGGACATCGCGCTTCCAGCCGATCTCGATCTGCCGTTGATCGCGGTGCCGGGTTTGCGCGCGCGCTTGGGCGAGATGGCGGACCATTTTCACGGCGAAGTCAGCAGCGAGATGACGGTGGTCGGCGTCACCGGCACCAACGGTAAAACGTCGATCGTGCAGTTGCTCGCGCAGGCGTGGACGCTGCGCGGTCGCCGCGCCGGCACCATCGGCACGCTCGGCGTCGGTTTGTACGGTCAGGCCGTGCCGACCGGTTTCACCACCCCGCTGGTGCTGCAATTGCATCAGTCGCTCGCGCATTTGCGCGCGCAGGGCGCAGATGCGGTGACGATGGAAGTCAGCTCGCATGCGCTCGATCAGGGCCGCATCGATGGCGTGCATTTCAAAGTCGCGGTGTTCACCAACTTGACCCGCGACCATCTCGATTATCACGGCACGATGGAGGCCTATGGCGCAGCCAAGGCCAAGCTGTTCGTATGGCCGAGTTTGGCCGCAGCGGTGGTCAATCTGGACGATACCTTCGGCCGCGCACTGTTCGCGAATGTGCCGGCCGGCGTGCGCGGCATCGGCCTGAGTTCGCGCGGTGCCGCTGGCGCCGCCGTGCGCGCCGACGATATCGCGCTCGATCTCGGTGGACTCAGCTTCACGCTTCGCATCGGCGACAGCGTAATGCCTGTGCGCTCCGAACTGCTGGGACGTTTCAATGTCGATAATCTGCTGGCCGTCGCCGGCACGCTATATGCGCTCGATGAATCGCCGGCCGATATCGCGAACGTGTTGGCTGTGTTGGCGCCGGTGAATGGGCGGATGAATCGCCTGGGCGGCGATGGCGGCCGGCCGTTGGTCGTGATCGATTACGCGCACACGCCCGATGCGCTTGAACAAGCCTTGTCGAGTTTGCGCGCGCATACCAGCGCCGATCTGATCTGCGTCTTCGGCTGCGGCGGCGATCGCGATCGCGGCAAACGTGCGCAGATGGCGGCGATCGCCGAGTCCGGTGCCGACATGACCATCGTCACCGACGACAACCCGCGCACCGAGAACGGCGATGCGATCGTTGCCGACATCGTCGCTGGATTTCGCGCACCGCAGCGCGCTATCGTCGAACGCGACCGCGCCGCCGCTATCGCGCGCGCGATCGCCGCCGCAGGGCCGAACGACATCGTGCTGATCGCCGGCAAAGGCCATGAACCGTATCAAGAGATCGACGGCGTGCACTATCCGTTCGACGACACCGCGACCGCGCGCGCGGTGCTGGAGGCGCGCGCATGAAGCCGTTGTCCCTCGCGTGGATCGCTAAGGTCGTCGATGGTCGCTTGATCGGCGACGACATCACGGTCGATGCTGTGACGACCGACACCCGCAAGCTAAGCGATGCGGCCGCCACTACGGCACAGTTAACAGCACCGCCGTCCGTCGCACCGCTGTTCGTGGCCCCGCTGTTCGTAGCATTGAAAGGCGAAAACTTCGACGGCAACGATTACGTCGCGCGCGCTGCTGCGCTCGGTGCGCGCGCGGCGCTGGTCACGCGCTTCGTCGAAGATGCTGCTGGCCCGACGCATGCGGCATTGACCAGTACGATCCCGCAGATTCTAGTCCCGAACACCGAGATCGCCTTGGCGCGTCTCGCCTCCGCGCTGCAGCGCACGCGCGCGACGAAGGTGATCGCTGTCACCGGCAGTAACGGCAAAACCAGCGTGAAGACGCTGACGCTTGCGATTCTCGAAGCCGCCGTGGCTGCGCACGGCACGCGCGCCTACGCCACGCCGGGCAATCGCAACAACGAAATCGGGCTGCCGCTGGCGGTGATCGATGCGCCTGACGATGCCGAATACGCGATTTACGAGATGGGCACCGGCAAACCTGGCGACATCGCTTATCTCACCGCGATCGCGCCGCCGGATATCGCGCTGGTCAACAACGTCGCGCCTGCGCATCTAGAACGCATGGGTAGCTTGCTTGAAATCGCGAACACCAAGTCTGCGGTGTACGACGATTTGCGCAGCGGCGGCGCCGCTGCGATCAATGCCGACGATGCCTTCGCGTCGTATTTCGAGCAGCGCGTCGCCGTGTTGTCTGGACGCCGCGTGCTGCGCTTCGCGCTCGATGCGAACGCTGAGATTTCTGCGCGCGACATCGTGCTCGATGCCGACAGCAGCCGCTTCGTGTTGATCACGCCCGAAGGCGAAACCGCGATCGCACTGGCGATGCCGGGGCGGCACAACGTGCTCAATGCGCTCGCCGCGACCGCGTTGGCGATGGGCGCGGGCATTCCGCTGGCGCTGATCGCGAAAGGCTTGAACGCCGCGCATCCGGTCGCTGGTCGTTTGAACGTGCATCGCTTGCCGAACGGCGCGACGCTGATCGACGACAGTTACAACGCGAATCCGGGTTCGCTGAATGCGGCGATCGATACCATGGCCGCAGCCGGTGGCGAACGCTGGCTGGTGCTCGGCGATATGCGCGAACTCGGCGATGATGCTGCGGCGCTGCACGCCGAGGTAGGGCGTCGCGCGAAGGCGTCTGGAATCGCGCGTTTATACGCGCTCGGCGTACTCAGCGCATCTGCGGCGAACGCCTTTGGGGAAGGCGCGCGGATGTTCGATAACCACGCCGCACTCGCGGATGCATTACGCGCGGATTTCGCCGTGTCGTCGGCGCCGCAGCGCGTGCGTGCGTTGATCAAAGGCTCGCGCGGTAGCGCGATGGATTCCATCGTGAAAAGCATCCTCGCCGACGGCGCTCTCGCCGAAGGTACGGGTGGGGGAGACACGCATGCTGCTTGAATTGACACGCTGGTTGGAACAGTTGCAAAGCCTGTTCGGCTTATTCGGCTATCTGACCTTTCGCGGCATTCTCAGCGCGCTGACCGCGCTGGCGCTGTCGCTGTGGTGGGGGCCGGCAATCATCGCCAGACTCGCGCAACTTAAAGGTGGCCAGCCGATCCGCAGCGATGGCCCGCAGTCGCATTTAAAGAAGGCGGGCACGCCAACGATGGGCGGTGCGCTGATTCTGCTCACCGTCACCGCATCGGTGCTGCTGTGGGGCGATCTGCGCAACCGCTATGTGTGGGTGGTGATGGCGGTGATGCTGGCGTTCGGCGCGATCGGCTGGTGGGACGACTGGATCAAGATCGTCAAGCGCGACCCCAACGGCATGCGTTCGCGCACCAAGTACGCGCTGCAATCGGTCTGCGGACTCGCCGCCGGCTTGTTCCTGTATTTCACCGCCGACGTGGACGCGGCGACTACCCTGTACATCCCGTTCTTCAAGAACGTCGCACTGCCGCTGGCGGGTATCGCAGGCGCGGTGTTCTTCGTTGGTATCGCGTACTTTTGGATCGTCGGTTTCTCCAATGCGGTGAATCTCACCGACGGTCTCGATGGGCTCGCGATCATGCCGACCGTGCTGGTCGCCTGCGCGCTGGGCGTGTTCGCGTATGCGTCGGGCAATGCGGTGTTTTCCGAATACCTCGGCATTCCGAAGGTGCCCGGTGCCGGCGAATTGGTCATCATTTGCGCAGCGATCGCCGGTGCTGGACTCGGTTTTCTATGGTTCAACACCTATCCGGCGATGGTGTTCATGGGCGATATCGGTGCGCTCGCGCTCGGTGCAGTGCTCGGCTGCGTCGCGGTGATCGTGCGTCAGGAACTGATCCTGGTGGTGATGGGCGGCATCTTCGTCATCGAAACCCTGTCGGTGATGATCCAAGTCGCCTCGTTCAAACTTACCGGTAAGCGCGTGTTTCGGATGGCGCCGATCCATCATCACTTCGAGTTGAAAGGCTGGCCTGAGCCGCGCGTGATCGTGCGTTTCTGGATCATTTCGGTGATCCTCGTCCTCGTTGGTCTCGCCACGCTGAAGGTGCGTTGATGGCGAATTGGCTGCCACTGCCGCGACACATGCCGTCGTTCGGTTTCGGCCAACAGGCGACGCGATTGGATGCGCTGCCTAGCCGCTACGACCCGTGGCTGCTCGGTACGTCGATCGCGCTCGCATGCTTGGGCGTGGTGATGGTCGCCTCAAGCTCGATCGCGATCGGCGAAGGCTTGGATGTCGGCCCGTACTATTTTCTGATCAAACATCTGTGCTTCGTTGCGCTCGGCATCGGTGTCGCTGCGTGGTTGATGCGCAGCGAACTGAAATCGATCGAGCAACAGGATCGCCTCTTGCTGGTGCTTTGCATCATTTTGTTGCTATTGGTGTTCGTTCCCGGCATCGGCCGCAAGGTCAACGGCGCGCGTCGCTGGTTGAATCTGGGCGTGATGGGCTTCCAGGCGGTGGAAGCGGTGAAGCTGATGTACATCATCTGGCTCGCCAGTTATCTCGTGCGCTTCCGCGATGAAGTGAACGCGACTTGGGCCGCGATGCTCAAACCGCTCGGTGTCGCGGTGCTGCTGATGGCGCTGTTGATCCTGCAGCCGGACTTCGGCTCGATGTCGCTGATCCTCGCGATCACCGCCGGTATGCTGGTACTCGGTGGCGTGCACATGCCGCGGATGTTCGGCCCGGTGCTGATCGGTTTGCCAGCGCTGGCCGCAATCGCGATCGCTGAGCCGTATCGCGTCAGCCGTCTCACCTCGTTCCTCGATCCGTGGAAGGACCCGTTCAATACCGGCTATCAGTTGACCAATGCGCTGATGGCGGTCGGGCGCGGCGAATGGTTCGGCGTCGGTCTGGGCGCGTCGGTGCAGAAGCTTGAGTTCCTGCCCGAAGCGCATACCGATTTCATTCTTGCCGTGATCGCCGAAGAACTCGGCTTCGTCGGCGTTTGCGTCGTGATTGGTCTTTACGCGCTATTGATCGGCCGCGGTTTCTGGATTGGTCTGAAATGCGTCGAGATGCGCCGCCATTTCGCCGGCTATTGCGCGTTTGGCGTGTCGCTGTGGATGGGTCTGCAGAGTTTCGTTTCGATCGCGGTCAATCTCGGCATGCTGCCGACCAAGGGTTTGACCCTGCCGCTGATTTCCTCCGGCGGCTCCAGCGTGCTCAGCACCTGCGCTGCGCTCGGTTTGCTGCTGCGTGTGTCCTACGAATTGGATCGCGCCGAGCGTCAAGTTGCGCGCTTCCGCGGTGAGGCGACGCAAACCTCCGTAACTGCGCCCGTCATGGCGCAGCCGGTCGTCGCGGCAGGCACCCCCGAATTCGCGAACGCAACGCACAATGCGAGCACCACTCAATCTGCGCCGCGCGGCACCAGCCGTTTGCGCGATCGCATCGAGCCGAATTTCGGGAGGGGCCTATGAGCGCGGCGCCTGCAGATCCGAACGTGCGCCCGGTGATGATTTTCGCGGGCGGTACCGGCGGCCATATTTTTCCGGGTCTCGCGGTCGCTGCGGCGTTGCGCGCGCGCGACGTGCCAGTGGTGTGGATGGGCGCCGATGGCGGCATGGAAGCGCGATTAGTGCCGCAGCACGGCATCGCGATCGATACCATTCCGATTCAAGGTTTGCGTGGCAAGGGCATCGGTGCGTTGCTGCGTCTGCCGTTGCGCTTGCTCGCCGCAGTGCGCGCTGCGGCGCGAGTGCTGAGTGCGCATCGCCCGCGCGCGGTGATCAGCTTCGGCGGTTATGCCGCAGGCCCCGGCGGTATCGCCGCCGCGATCGCCGGCATACCGCTGTTGGTGCACGAACAGAATCGCGCGCCCGGCTTGACCAATCGCGTGCTCGCGAAAGTCGCGCGCCGCGTGCTCACCGGGTTTCCCGATAGCTTTCCAGGCAAAGAAACGGTCGTCGGCAATCCCGTGCGCGACGTGATCGCGCGGATCGCGCCGCCCGCACAGCGATTGGATCGCGGCGATGGCGAATTCCGCGTGCTGATCCTCGGCGGCAGCCAAGGCGCCCGCGCCTTGAATCAGGCGGTGCCATCGGCATTACGCGTCCTCCGCGGCGATCCAGCATTCATCGCGAAACTCCTCGTTCGTCATCAATGCGGCGAAAAAATGCGCGACGAAGCCGTGGCCGCATACGCCGATGCCGGTGTCGATGCATCGGTTGAGGCTTTCATCGCCGATATGGCCGAAGCCTATGCCTGGGCCGATGTGGTGATCTGCCGTGCCGGTGCGCTCACCCTCGCCGAAGTCTGCGCTGCAGGCGTCGCGAGTGTGATCGTGCCGCTGCCCACCGCCGTGGACGATCATCAAACCAAAAACGGCATGTATTTGCTCGAACGCGGCGCCGCGCGCTTGTTCAAACAGGACGATGCACTCGCCGATCGCATCGCCGTCGCATTGCGTGAACTCGCTGCCGACCCCGCGCAGCGTTTGACCATGGCCGAAGCCGCGCGCGCGCTGGCGAAAACCGAAGCCGCCGAGCGCGTCGTCGATGCGGTGCTGGAGGTGGCGCGATGATGTTCGATGTTAGATCGACCTCTGCTTCTGAAGAAATCGCTATGTCGATGGCGTGTTCTCGTTTCTATTTCACTGGATGCAACGCATGATTCGCCGCCTGCTTCACACCAAAGACGTGTCCCGAGCGTTTCCGCGCGTGCACTTCGTCGGCATCGGCGGCGTCGGCATGAGCGGCATCGCTGAAGTGCTGTGTACGCTGGGGTATCAAGTGTCCGGTTCGGATCAAGCCGATAACGCCGTCACTCGTCGCTTAAGCGCCTTGGGCATCTCCGTGCATCGCGGCCATGCCGCTGCGAACGTGCTCGGCGCGGACTGCGTGGTCGTGTCCAGTGCGATCAAGCGCGACAATCCGGAATGGATGGAAGCGCGCGCGCAGCGCATTCCGGTGGTGCCGCGCGCGGAAATGCTGGCCGAATTGATGCGCTTCCGCCGCGGTATCGCCATCGCCGGTACCCACGGCAAGACCACCACGACCTCGCTCACCGCTAGCGTGCTCGCCGAATGGGGCCTCGATCCGACCTTCGTGATCGGCGGGCAATTGCTCGCTGCTGGCGCGAATGCGCGCTTGGGCAGCGGCGATTGGCTGGTGGCAGAAGCCGACGAAAGCGACGGCAGTTTCCTGCGCTTGAATCCATTGATCGCTGTCGTCACCAATATCGATGCCGATCATTTGGAAAACTACGGCGGCGATTTCGCGCGCGTGCAAGCGGCGTTCTCGGAGTTTTTGCACCGCTTGCCGTTCTACGGTCTTGCGGTGCTGTGCATCGACGATCCCGAAGTGGCGGCGTTGGCTGCGGAAACGCCGCGGCACATCATTCGCTATGGATTCGCAGCCGAAGCGGACGTGCGCGCCGAAGACGTCGAACAGCGCGGCGCCTACATGCACTTCACACTCTGCTTGACCGACGGCAGCCGCACCCCGATCAAGCTGGCCTTGCCGGGTCGTCATAACGTGCAAAACGCGCTGGCCGCGGCGACCATCGGTTGGCAGCTCGGGGTCACACCGCAGGCGATAGCACGCGCGCTAGAGAACTTCGCTGGCATCGGTCGGCGTTTCCATTTGCTCGCCGAACTCACCACCGCGGAAGGCGCGAACGTGCAGTTGGTGGATGACTATGGCCATCACCCGAAAGAACTCGAAGCGGTGTTCGAAGCCGCGCGCGGCGGTTGGCCCGAGCGCCGACTCGTGGTCGCGTTTCAGCCGCACCGCTACAGCCGAACACGCGACCTATTTGATGACTTCGCCGCCGTGCTGTCGAACGTCGATGCGCTGGTGCTGACCGAAGTCTACCCCGCAGGCGAAGCGCCGATCGCCGGTGCCGATGCCAAATCGCTGGCACGCAACATCCGCGCGCGCGGTCGCATCGATCCGGTTGTGGTCGGCAGCGCGCAGGAGTTGTCGTCGGTGTTGCCAGACGTGCTTCGCGATGGCGATTTGCTGTTGATGATGGGCGCAGGCGACATCGGCGCCGCCGCCCAGCAGATCGCAGCGAACGGCTTCGTCGCTGCGCATTCCGAATCGAATAAACGCTGAGGCCGCAGAACGTGACGCTTTCATTCGCCATCCCGCTCATCCACAACCCGGCCGATTTCGGCCGCGTCGCCGTGCTTATGGGCGGCACCAGCGCTGAACGTGAGGTGTCGCTGGAATCCGGGCGCAACGTGCTCGATGCGCTGCGCGCGCGCGGCGTCGATGCGCATGCGGTGGACGGTATTCCGGCATTGATTCAAGCGCTGTCGGCCAAACAATTCGATCGCGTCTTCAATATTCTTCACGGCAACAAAGGTGGCGGCGAAGACGGCGTGCTGCAAGGCGCGCTGGAAGCGCTTGGCGTGGCGTACACCGGCTCGGGCGTATTAGGATCCGCGCTGGCGATGGACAAAATCCGCACCAAGCAAGTGTGGTTGTCGCTCGGTTTGCCCACGCCGCGTTACATCCGCTTGAACAAGGGCGACGATGTGCATGCGGCTGCGCATGAACTGGGCTTGCCGGTGATCCTTAAGCCGTCCTGCGAAGGCTCTAGCGTCGGCGTATCGCGCGTGCATTCCGAAGTCGATCTCGATGCTGCGGTCGCGCTCGCTGCGCAGTACCCGGGCGAGATGCTGATGGAGCAGTTGATCGTCGGCGATGAGTTGACGGTCGGCGTGCTTGGGCACACAGCGTTGCCGTCGATCCGCATCGTGCCGAAAGGGCAGTGGTACGACTACCACGCGAAATACATCGCCGACGATACGCAGTATCTGTGTCCGGGCCTGGATGGCGCCGACGAAGACGTGATTCGCGCGCTCGCGGTCGCCGCATTCGAAGCCGTCGGCTGCAGCGGCTGGTCGCGCGTGGACGTGATGCGCGATCGCGACAGCGGCAAACTCTATCTGCTCGAAGTGAATACCGCACCCGGGATGACGAGCCACTCGCTGGTGCCGAAAGCCGCGCGTCAGCTCGGCATCGATTTCGAAACGCTGTGC
Organism: Lysobacteraceae bacterium; assembly: GCA_031374725.1. Taxonomy (GTDB): domain Bacteria; phylum Pseudomonadota; class Gammaproteobacteria; order Xanthomonadales; family Xanthomonadaceae; genus Lysobacter_I. Next base: position 26,684 of record JANMGT010000076.1, read on the forward strand.
TGGTTGATTTTGGAAACGAGCTTGCTCGAAACAAGTTCGCTCGAAACAAGTTCGCTTGAAACAAGTTCGCTCGAAACGGGTCTGCTCGAAACGAGTCTGCCGGAGGTGGCTGCGGAATGAATGCGTTTCTGCGCCTCGTCGCCTGGATGCTCGCGCTCGTGCTGGTCGCGCTGCCGGTCGTGGCTGTGATCAACGGCTGGATCGGCGCCGAGCGCTGGCCGCTGCGCACGCTGCGCGTCGTCGGCGACTTGCAGCGCGTGGACGATGCCGCATTGCGCGCAGCGGTGCGTCCGCATGCAGAGCGCGGATTCTTCGCGGTGCGTCTGACCGATGCGCAAATCGCGGTCGCGACGCTGCCGTGGGTGGAGCAAGCCGAAGTGCGCAAGCAGTGGCCGGACGTATTGATCGTGCGCGTGGTCGAACATCGCCCGTTCGCGTGGTGGGGCAGCGATCGCTTGCTGTCTGAGCGCGGCAAGATCTTCCCGGCGACCGGCGTTGCGGTGCCGAAAGGGCTGCCGAAGTTTGAAGGCCCCGAATCGGCGAGCGCCGATCTGATCGCGTTTTACAACGAAGCGCGGGCGATGTTTGCGCCGATCGGGATTGATATCGCCGCGCTGCGGATCGACGCGCGCGGCAGCCGCACGATGACGCTCTCCACCGGTGCCGAATTGCTGCTCGGTCGCGACGATGCGCGTTTACGCCTCGCCCGTTTCGCGCGTCTGTTGCCTCAGTTGCAAGTGCAAAGCGAGCGTGAGCTCGCGCGGGCCGATCTGCGCTACACCAACGGATTCGCATTAACGTGGACAATGGCCGATGTCGGTAATAGCGAGTCCGAAGCGAGCGAATTAATCGAATCGATCGGCGATACCATCGAAGCGATCGGCGATACCATCGAAGCGATTGGCGATACCATCGAAGCGATCGGCGATAAAGCCGAGCCCATCGCTTCTGCTTCGACAGCATCTGCTTCGACCGCTTCCGCCTCACTTGCATCTGCTCCAATTTCTGAAAAAGCGCGGACATACTCGACGATGTTCAGCGCTTTGGCTGTTCTTGCGACGCATCGCATTTCGATTTTTCATTCATTTTCACCGGTTGTACGCATATGAACCGCAAAGGCGATAAAACGCTCATCGTCGGCCTCGACATCGGCACGTCCAAGATCGTGACGCTCGTCGGCGAGTACGCATCGGGCAGCCCGATCGAAGTGATCGGCATCGGCACCCATGAATCGCGCGGGCTCAAGCGCGGCGTGGTGGTCGATATCGAATCGACGGTGCAATCGATCCAGCGCGCGATCGAAGAAGCCGAGCTGATGGCTGGCTGCGAAATTCGTTCGGTCTATGCCTCGATCTCCGGCAATCACGTGCAGTGCCGCAATTCGCCCGGCATCGTGCCGATCCGCGACGGCGAGGTGAGTTACGTGGATCTCGATCGCGTGCTCGAAGCGGCGAAAGCCGTCGCGATTCCGGCCGATCAGAAAATCCTGCACGCGATTCCACGCGACTATGTCCTCGACGATTCGCAGGAAGGCATTCGCAATCCCGTGGGCATGACCGGCGTGCGTTTGGAAGTGCATGCGCATCTGGTGGTGTGCGCGCAGTCGGCTGCCGCCAACATCAGCAAATGCGTGCAGCGTTGCGGGCTACAAGTGGACGATCTGATCTTCTCCGCGTTGGCCTCCAGCACCGCAGTGTTGACCAGCGATGAGCGCGAATTGGGCGTGGTGCTGGTGGATATCGGCGCAGGCACGACTGACATCGCCGTGTTCGTGCAGGGTGCGATCTGCCACACGGCGTCGCTGCCGATCGCTGGCGATCACGTCACCAACGATATCGCGCACATGCTGCGCACGCCGACGCCGGAAGCGGAACAAATCAAAGTGCGTTACGCCTGCGCGCTGGCGCAGCTGGCGACCGCCGAAGAAAGCATCCAGGTGCCCAGCGTCGGCGATCGTCCGCCGCGCCGGTTGCCGCGCCACGCATTGGCGCAGGCGGTGCAGGGGCGCTACGAGGAAATTTTCGAGATGGTGCAAGCCGAACTGCGCCGCTCCGGTTTCGAGGAACTGGTGCGCGCAGGCATGGTGCTTACCGGCGGCGCGTCGAAGATGGAAGGCGTGGTCGAACTGGCGGAGGAAATGCTGCAGATGCCGGTGCGCATCGGTATTCCGCAGCACGTCAACGGCTTGGGCGAAGTGGTCGGCAATCCCGTGCATGCGACGGGCGTGGGGCTGCTGTTGATGGGCAGTCAGATCGAACATCCGCGACGACCGATGATTGCTTCCGGCCGCGCAGTGGGCGTGTTCAACAAATTCAGGAATTGGTTCAAGGGCGAGTTTTAGCGATGCAGGCAACAGATCTATCTAAGGCAACGCTGAACAAGTCCATCCTGGACTTGTTCAGCGGTCGCGAGTTCGGTGCAGGCCCGAACTCGCTCACGCCGAATCAATCACTCGCGTGATCGATTCGCGAGCAGCACATCCCTGTGCTGCGGCAACGCTGACTTAATCAGCGTTGCCTTAAACGATTTCATTGCGGCAACAGCGGCTCATCAACAACAGCACTACATAACTAGAGAGGGTACGGTCATGGCAAATTTCGAATTGGTCGAGAAAATGGCGCCGAACGCGGTCATCAAAGTCGTGGGCGTCGGCGGCGGCGGCGGCAACGCGGTCGCGCACATGGTCAACGGCAACATCGAGGGCGTCGAGTTCATCACCGCGAATACCGATTCGCAGGCGATCAAGAACTGCGGCGCCAAGCTTCAACTACAGCTCGGCAGCAACGTCACGAAGGGCTTGGGTGCGGGCGCGAATCCAGAAGTCGGTCGTCAAGCCGCGTTGGAAGATCGCGAACGCATCATGGACGCGCTGCAGGGCGCCGACATGGTGTTCATCACCGCCGGCATGGGCGGCGGCACCGGTACCGGCGCAGCGCCGGTGGTTGCGCAATTGGCGAAAGAGATGGGCATTCTTACCGTCGCTGTCGTCACTAAACCGTTCCCGTTCGAAGGCCGCCGCCGCATGCAGGTCGCGTTGAAGGGCATCGAAGAGCTGTCGCAGCACTGCGATTCGCTCATCACCATTCCGAACGAGAAGCTCATTACCGTCCTCGGTCGCAATGCGACGATGATCCAAGCGTTCCGCGCCGCTAACGACGTGCTGCAGGGCGCGGTGCAGGGCATTGCCGATTTGATCGTGCGCCCGGGCTTGATCAACGTCGATTTCGCCGATGTGCGCACGGTCATGAGCGAAATGGGTCTGGCGATGATGGGCACCGGCACCGCACGCGGCGACGATCGTGCGCAGGCGGCGGCCGAGGGCGCAATCAACAATCCGCTGCTCGACGATGTGAACCTCGCTGGCGCCAATGGCATCTTGGTCAACATTACCGCTGGTCCGGACTTCACCATGGCCGAGTTCGACGAAGTGGGCCGGACGATCGAGAACTTCGCTTCCGAAGATGCGACTGTGGTCATCGGCACCGTGCTCGACCCGGACATGCAGGATGAAGTGAGGGTCACGGTGGTCGCCACCGGTCTGAACCGTACAGTCGTACGTCAGCCCGTGCGCGGCAGTGAGCGCGAAGAGATTTACCCGACCCAGCGTCGCCCGCAGGTGCAGTTGATCAACACCCAGGCGCGTCGCGACGGTACCACCGGCATGATGGTGGACGAACCGGCCAACCCGTTCACTGCGGGCGCGGGTATCGCCGCCAATCTGCGCGGCCGCAGCGAGCCTTCGACCACGCCGGCTGCGGATTTCGGTAGCGATAGCAGTTATTTGGATATCCCGGCATTTTTGCGCCGTCAGGCGGATTAATGCGGGCGGATTAATGCCATCCATGGCGCAGAAGTCAGGGCTTCGGATCGTCCTGCCCGCACTTGCTCGGCTTCGCTTCCAGCATCGCCGGCAAGTCCGGCGCGCACATCCTTGTGCGCCCGCCAGCGGCAGTGCCGCTGGCCCATGTGCGGGCGTTCGGCGATGCGCGCGGCAGTGCCGCGCGAGCGCATCGCCTCACCCAGCATTCCTGCGCCGTCAGGCGGACTGAGGCAACAATCGACTCGGGTGTGCTTCGGCCCGAGTCGTGGCTGGCGATTCCAATCGCTGCGCACCATATCGATCATGCGATGACCTTTTCCCGTCGGGCCGCTGGCCCGGCGGGACGTTTTGGATCGGATACGCCGCATTCGGCGACCAAGCGCGCTTCCTTTGCCATGCTCGCGAGTCCCGGCGACAGGCTGGAGTCCCGGCAGCTGGTCAGGCCGGCTTGGCATAGCAGATCAATGTTGCAGTGCGGGAACAGAGCGTCGCTTACGTTCAGATTCAGTAAGTTGCGTGCTAACCTCGCCAGTCCAGTGTCCTCCAGCGCTCTTCTCGTGCGTTGACCCCGTCACAGCCCTTCACACCCCCATGAGCCAGCAGCGCACACTTAAGAACGTCATACGTGCCACCGGTGTGGGTCTCCACAGCGGCGAAAAAGTGTCGATGACGATGCGCCCAGCGCCGATCGATACCGGCATCGTATTCCGTCGCACCGATCTCGACCCCGTCGCCGAGATTCCGGCCCGTGCCGATGCCGTGACCGAAACCATGCTCTGCACCGGCCTCACTGCCAATGGCGGCAAGGCAATGACGGTCGAACATTTGATGTCGGCGCTTGCTGGTCTGGGTGTCGATAATCTGTATATCGATTTGTCCGCAGCCGAAGTGCCGATCATGGACGGCTCCTCCGGCCCGTTTGTTTTCCTGTTGCAATCGGCGGGCGTTGCACTGCAGTCGGCGCCCAAGCGCTTCATCCGCATCCTCGAAACGGTTGAAGTGCGCGATGGCGATAAGTTCGCGCGTTTCGAGCCGTATCATGGGTTTCGCCTTGGTTTTACCGTGGAATTCGATCATCCGGCGATCCCGGCCTCGCGCTCGCGCGCCGTCGTCGAATTTTCGACCGAGAACTACATCAAGGAAGTCAGTCGTGCGCGCACCTTCGGATTCATGCGCGATCTGGAATACATGCGCGAACGCAATCTCGGCCTAGGCGGTTCGATGGACAATGCGATCGTGCTCGACGAGTTCCGCGTGCTTAACGACGATGGTCTACGCTACGTCGACGAATTCGTGCGCCATAAGATCCTCGATGCCGTCGGCGATTTGTACCTGGCCGGGCATCCGATTCTGGGCGCATACGAGGGCTTCAAATCCGGCCATGCGCTCAACAACAAACTCGTACGCGCCTTGCTCGCACACCGCAGCGCCTGGGAAGAAGTGAGCTTCGCCCAGGAGCAAACAGTGCCGGTGATCTTCGGTGTGCCAGCGACCGCTTGAGGCGGCGCTTGAAGCCAATCGGCGGCAGTCGGCAGCCGCTCCGGGGGGCTATCGAGGCCTGCCCGTTGCCTCGCAATCACCCTTGCCTGAACGGCGAATGTCCCGTTTCGTGACATCGCTCGCCGCTATTAACTAATAATTAACAAAAATACCCTGGGTTCTTAACCCTTGCCGGGAGCTCCCCCGGTAGCATTCCCTCGTCCAAGGTCTGTCGCATAACGTGAGACAGGCCCATCTTCGGACATCAGGAGTCGATTTCCGGCTGCGGTTCGCCGCTGCTGGAGTCAAGCGCCACCCGTATTGCTTCTTGCGCGGCGGCGGATAGGGGTTTCATCGGATGCGTCGTCGTCGCAACGTCTTGAGGACGCTGCGGAGAGGGCGATGTCGTGGTTTTCACGACAAGTTCGGTGACGTCCAGCCCGAAGGATCGGGCCGCGTCGAGTACTTCGGTCGCAGCAAGCCGCAATCGGGCATGCCAGACCGGACCATCGACCAAATAGACGAGTTTGCCGTTGTTGATATTCGCAAGGCGCGCGTGCGCCGCGAGTGTTGCCGGCAGACAGGGCCGGATCTGTCGATCCAGCGCCTCTAACCACAGCGCCCGACGCAGCAGTTGTTTGCCCGGGTCGCCTGCCTCGCCATCGAGCAAGGCATCGATCGCGGCCTGCGGTGAAGCAGGTCGGCCGGGTGGGGAAGGCGGGGGTTGCGAACGAGACATCGAGACCATGACTTTACACAGCGCCAAGACTTTAAACCTTTCCCTTGCGTTAAAGCATTCCTTGCAGATTGTGCAACAGCAGATTCCCCAATTTGCTCGCCAAATCCAGGCGACGGTGAGCCGTCGTGCTATTCCAGCAGTGCGCAGCGCTGCACGTCGCGGATGCACGATGATTCAGCAGCGTCCGGGCATGGCTGCAGGTGTGCTAATCATGTGCGGCGCCGTACTCGGCATCGGCGGTCACGGCGTATTCCGTAGCGCAGAACAGCAGCGCCTTGAAGCGGCAGTACGTGCCCAGCACGCGCAATTGGACATCACCCGCCGCGAAGCCCAGCGCGAGGTCAACGCGCTCGCTGCCCGTTTGGGCGAGTTGCAGGCGGACGCCAATCGCTTGAATGCGCTCGGCGAACGCTTGACCCGCATCGCTCAGCTCGGCGACGGCGAATTCGATTTCGAGAAGCCGGTGGGCATCGGTGGCGCCGGTCCGGTACGCGATATGCCCGCAACCGAGCTGCGCAGCGGCCTGAGCGGGCTCGGCGCACAGCTCAAGCACTCCGGGCATCAGCTTTCGGTACTGGAATCGCTGCTGTTCAATCGCGAGCTGGATCAGAATGCGATGCCCACGCGACTGCCGATCCTCAACAGCTACGTCACCTCGGGTTTCGGCGGCCGCGCAGACCCGTTCGGCGGCGGCAGCCAGTTCCACAAAGGCATCGATTTCGAGGCCGATGTCGGTGACCCAGTATTGGCCGTCGGCGACGGCGTCGTGACCTATTCCGGGGTTCGTTCCGGCTACGGCAATGTGGTCGAAATCGATCACGGCAACGGCTATGTCACCCGTTATGCGCACAATTCGCGGCTGATGGTACAGGTGGGTGATTTGGTCCGCGGCGGTTACGAAATCGCCAAAGCTGGCTCGACCGGCCGCTCCACCGGCGCTCACGTCCATTTCGAGGTATGGGAGAACGGCGTGGTGGTGAACCCGATGCAGTTCCTTGGCGCCCAGCCGACCAAAAAGGGCTGAGCCCGTAAAGACGGCAGGTTGGAGGCCCGGTGCCGGGTCTTGATACCCCCCGGGAGCGTCTCCACGTACAATGATCGATTGCCAGAAGGGCGCCCGGCGCCCTTTTTTGTTGTCGCCGCATGCGCTTTGGCGCGACGCAACCCTTTCCCTCTTTCGTATTCAGACCGCCCATGCTTAATCGTTTTTTGACCGGTATCTTCGGTAGCCGCAACGACCGTCTGGTCAAGCAACTCGGCGGCACCGTCAAGAAAATCAATGCGCTGGAACCGCAGATGAAGGCCTTGTCCGATGCCGATCTGCAGGCGAAAACCGCCGAGTTCAAACAGCGCGTGGCCGATGGCGAATCGCTCGACAAGCTGCTACCCGAAGCCTTCGCGGTGTGTCGCGAAGCCTCGTCCCGCGTGCTCGGCATGCGCCACTACGATGTGCAATTGATCGGCGGCATGGTGCTGCATTTGGGCAAGATCGCTGAAATGCGCACCGGCGAAGGCAAGACTCTGGTGGCGACCTTGCCGGTGTATCTCAACGCGCTGGAAGGCAAGGGCGTTCATGTCATCACCGTCAACGACTACCTCGCCCGGCGCGACGCAGCCTGGATGGGGCGCGTGTATAGCTGGTTGGGCTTGTCGGTCGGCGTGGTCTATCCGGGCATGCGCCATACGGACAAGCACGCTGCTTACGGCGCCGATATCACCTACGGCACCAATAACGAATTTGGCTTCGATTACCTGCGCGATAACATGGCGCTGTCGAAGGAAGAGCGCTACCAGCGCCGCCTGCATTACGCCATCGTCGACGAAGTCGACTCGATCCTGATCGACGAAGCGCGCACGCCGTTGATTATTTCCGGTCCGGCCGACGAATCGCCGGAACTGTATGTGAAGGTCAATCGCATCGTGCCGCAGCTCAAGCGCCAGGAAGTCGAGGACGGCGTCGGCGATTTCTGGGTCGACGAAAAAAGTAAGCAGGTGCATCTGTCCGAAGGCGGACAGGAGCATGCCGAAGATCTGCTGCGTCGCGCAGGTGTGCTCGAAGCGGACGACGGCCTGTATGCGGCGCACAATATCCATGTGGTCCATCACCTCAACGCCGCGATGCGCGCGCACGCGCTGTTCCAGCGCGATGTCGATTACATCGTGCGCGATGCCGAGGTGGTGATCGTCGATGAGTTCACCGGCCGCACTCTGGCGGGTCGCCGTTGGTCCGACGGTTTGCATCAGGCGGTGGAAGCGAAAGAAGGCGTGCCGGTGCAGCAGGAAAACCAGACGCTCGCCAGCATCACCTTCCAGAATTTGTTCCGCATGTACAAGAAGCTCTCGGGCATGACCGGCACTGCGGACACCGAAGCCTACGAATTTCAGAACATCTACGGTTTGGAAGTGGTGGTGATCCCGACCCATCGTCCGATGGTGCGTAAAGATCATCCCGATGCGGTGTTCCTCAACAAAGTCGGGAAATACCGCGCGGTCGTTGGCGAAATCAAAGACGCTAATGCGAAAGGCCAGCCGGTGCTGGTCGGTACCACTTCGATCGAAGTGTCGGAGATGCTGGCCCAGCAGCTCAAAGACGCCGGCATTCCGCACGAAGTACTTAACGCAAAACAGCATGAGCGCGAAGCGCAAATCGTCGCCCAGGCCGGTCGTCCGGGCGCAGTGACGATCGCTACCAACATGGCCGGTCGCGGCACCGACATCGTGCTTGGCGGCGCGCTCGAATCCGAGCTGCAAGAACTGGAAACGCAAAACGGCGGCGAGCTCGACGACGTCACCCGCGCGCGGGTCAAGGCCGAATGGCAGAAGCGTCACGACGCGGTGAAAGCCAGCGGCGGCCTGCACATCATCGGCACAGAACGCCATGAATCGCGGCGTATCGACAATCAGCTCCGCGGCCGCTCCGGCCGCCAGGGCGACCCGGGCTCGTCGCGGTTTTACTTGTCGCTCGAAGACAATTTGATGCGCATCTTCGCCGCCGATTGGGTGCAGAAGATGATGGCGCGCATGGGCCTGAAAGAAGACGACATCATCGAAAGCCCGCTAGTGACCCGTCAGATCGCTGGCGCGCAGCGCAAGGTCGAAGCCCATAACTTCGATATCCGCAAGAACTTGCTCGATTTCGACGACGTCAACAACGATCAGCGTAAAGTTATCTATGGTCAGCGCGACGAGTTGCTTGAGGCCGACGGCATCAAAGACAACATCGTCAGCATCCGCAACGATGTGGTCGCTGACATCGTCGCGCGCTTCGTCCCACCGAACTCGATCGACGAACAGTGGGACCTGCAGGGCTTGGAATCGGAGCTGCGTACAGAATTCGGTGTGCAGACCGATCTGGTGTCGATGGCGAAAGAACGCACCGAACTCGATGCCGAGCAGATCGCTGTCCACGTGCAAGGCGAAGTCGCCAATCTGTTCGACACCAAAGAAGCATCGATCGGCAGCGACAACATGCGGATGCTGGAAAAGCATCTGATGCTCAACGTGCTGGATCAAAGTTGGAAAGAGCATCTCGGCCGCATGGACTACCTGAGGCAAGGCATCCATTTGCGCGGCTATGCGCAGAAGCAGCCGAAGCAGGAGTACAAGAAAGAAGCGTTCGAGCTGTTCGGCGAAATGCTGGAGAAGGTCAAAACCGAAGTGATCGGCCTGCTCGCGCGCGTCCGTATCCGCACCGAAGAGGAAATCGCTCAAGCCGAAGCCGCCGAGCGCGCGCGCGCCGAAGCGCTTGCGCGTCAGATGCAGTTCCAACACGCGGGCATGGGCGGATACGGCGCTGATGAAGAAGCCGCAGACATCGATGACAAGAACGCATCCGAGATGCCGAAAGTGGGTCGCAACGATCCCTGCCCCTGCGGCTCGGGCAAGAAGTTCAAGCACTGCCACGGCCAGTTGGCGTAACGGGGCTTTCCTCCCCGGGGGCCTTGCAGTCGATTTCTCGCACGGAGACTTTGAACAGGCTCTCAGGCCCGCTGTCGTTCACTCTTCGCCGCTCACTCACGTGGGAGAGAAGGACGTTAACCGTCAGTGCGTCACCTCTCCCGCGAACGGGAGAGGTCGTCGCGCGCAGCGCGACGGGTGAGGGCGCTTCTCTAGGCGCAGCGGAGACACTCTTCGCATTGAGATGATGCCCGCGCGATTCTCGCGTTAGACTGAAATCGAACGCGCGCCGGATGCGCGCCATCCGCCCAGAATCGATGAATCAGCACGACCGAAGTCGCAGCGACCGTATCGTCCACGTCGTCGCCGGCGTGATCACCGACGCACGCGATCGCATTCTGCTCGCGCGCCGCACCGAAGGCCGCGATCTTGCCGGACTATGGGAATTTCCCGGCGGTAAAGTCGATCCGGACGAAACCCCGGAAGCAGCGCTGGTGCGCGAACTGCGCGAAGAGCTTGGCATCGAAGCCGAGCTCGGCGAACCGATCATCTGCGTCCCGCAGCAATATCCCGATAAACGCCTGCGCTTGGACGTGCGTCGCATCGCCCGCTGGCGCGGCAGCATGAAGGGGCTCGATGGGCAGGCGCTCGTGTGGGTGCCGCCGCATCGTCTACCGACCTATGCGATGCCGGATGCCGATCGTCCTGTGGTCGCTGCGTTACGCGATCCCGATCGTTATCTCATCACGCCTGAGCCCGGCGACAACGATGCCGCATGGTTATCGTCGCTGCGCAGCGCGCTCGACGGCGGCGTGCGTCGCGTGCAACTGCGTGCGCCGGCGTTGCAGTCGAACTCCGATGCAGCGTCGCGCTGGCGTCGTCTGGTCGAATGCGCTGCTCAACACTGCCGCGACGCGCATGCCGAAGTCTTCGTCAACCATGACATCGATCTCGCGCGCACGCTCGGCATCGGCGTGCATCTGCGCGCAGCGCAATTGGTCGCGCTTGACGAGCGCCCACTCGCATCGTCGCAAAAGATCATCGCGTCTTGCCATACGCGCGAGGAATTGCAGCGCGCGCAACATCTTGGCTGCGATGCCGCAGTGCTCGGCCCTGTGTTCGAGAGCGCATCGCATCCGGGCCAACCGGGTATCGGCTGGGACGCGTTCGCCGTCATGCGCGAACATGTCGCGCTGCCGATCTACGCCCTTGGCGGCATGCGTCATGCGCACCTCAATGAAGCGCGCGCGCATGGTGCGCAGGGGATTGCGGCGATTCGCGGGCTGTGGGGCAATGATCGCTAAGGCAACGCGATGCATGCGGAGACGTTGAACAGGCTATAACAGGTTGCTGAGACCTCCATCCAGGAGGTCTCAGTTCGCACGTCCGGCACATGTCCGGACGTGCTTACGGCAAATCAATCGCTGACGCGCTTGTTTCGCCGGCGCAGCCATCCATGGCTGCGTTAGCAGTCTGCTGAGAACCTGCTGCCGCAGGTATCAGCAGCCTGCTAAGGATTCGAGCGAAACGGACGTTTCGCGGTTGAATAAAGAAGTTGACGCGATGCGGGTATCCGGCGCGCTTTTAGCGAACCTAACTCCTATCAACGCACGCGATTGGTCTGGGCGAACCGTTGATATTGCGTATCCAATGCCGCGATCTTCCCTTGCAGGGCTTCGAGGCTACCGTCGTTGACGACCACATCATCGGCGATGGCCAGCCGCTGCGCACGCGTCGCCTGTGCGGCGATCATCTTCTCGGCGAGCGTGGCGTCGATGCCGTCGCGTTGGATCAAGCGTTGACGCTGGGTATCGACCGGCACATCAATGACGAGAATGCGCTGCAGCCACGGATAGGCGCTGCGGCCGCCGACTTCGGCCAGCAGCGGGATCGCGACAATGACATAGCCGCTGGTCGCCGCTTCGCACTGTTGTTTCAGGAGCGTACGCACACGCGGGTGAACGATGGCTTCGAGGCGTTTGCGCGCGCTGTCGTCTGCGAACACGCGTTGGCGCATCGCCGCGCGGTCGAGTGCGCCGTTCGCGCCGAGGATGTCGGTACCGAAGCTAGAAACGATCTGTGCTAATCCTTCGCTTCCCGGCGCGACCGCGTCGCGCGCAGCGAGATCAGCATCGGCGACCACAATGCCTAGCGCTTCAAACGCGCGGGTCACGGCGGTTTTGCCGGAGGCGATGCCGCCAGTCAGCCCGATGCAATAGGGTAGTGCGGCTGTGGATTCGCGATGGATGGCGTCGGGCATCGTGGCTGTGGCGATGGATGGCGGCGTGCGTGTGGATGCGTATGTGGAGAGGAGCGAGCGTCTCGCGCGTTATAGATCGAAACCAATCATCGAGAGCGTGCACGGGTGCGTATGGGGTGCGTATGGGGTGCGCATAGGGTGCGCCTAGGCGCACCGTTTTTTGAATCATGCAATGCTTAAACGCATCATGGACTCAAACTAACAACTGGCACTAACAGCCGATGCACCAAGGCGGCACCCCATATACAACGGCAACAAAAGCCGGTGCGCCTAGGCGCACCTTATGGGGTGGGTTGGATGCCGAAGTAGGCCCAATACGCTTGCATAATCGGTTCGCCGAAGAGGAACACGATCCAGCCGGCGATAGCGAGGTAGGGGCCGAACGGAATATAGGTGTTGCGATCGCGGCCTTTGACGGCGAGGAAGATCGAGCCGATCACCGCGCCGACCAGCGACGAGAAAAACACGATCGGCAGCAGCATCTTGTAACCGGCCCAGGCGCCGAGCGCGGCCAGCAGCTTGAAATCGCCGTCGCCCATGCCGGTCTTGCCTTTCCACAGTTTGAAAACGGAATTGACGAGCCACAGCGACAGGAAACCCAACACCGCGCCTGCGATCGCTTCCTTGGCTGGTACGAACAGATTATCGACGCTGGCAATGAGCCCCAACCATAGCGGCCAGAGTGTGGTTTGATCGGGAAGATACTTGGTATGCAGATCTATCCCAGAGCCTGCAATCAAGAAACAGGTCAATACCGAAGCGCCGAAACCTTGCCAACCGAAGCCGAAGCGCCAAACGCAGGCGGTCACCAGCAGCATGGTCAGCAGTTCGACGAATGGGTACTGAAACGAGATCGGTGCTTTGCAGTTGCGGCAGCGGCCGCGTAGCGCAAGCCAGCTCAGCAGCGGAATATTCTCGAACCACGAGAGTTGATGCTTGCAATGCGGGCAGTGCGAGCGCTCCACGGCGATGCCCGGCGGCGGTGGATCGTAGATCTCCGGCATCTCGAGGATGTCGCGAGAGTCGCGTTTCCATTCCCATTCCAGACGCTTCGGCAGGCGCAGGATGACGACGTTGAGAAAGCTACCGACAAGGAGCCCAAGCCCGGCCGCGATCGGATAACCGAGGCCGGGATTCTGGTCGAGAAATGACATCGATGCGTAGCCTTCCCGAGTGCGATGTGGTTAGCCGACGACCGCAGCAAGCTTGAAGATGGGCAGATACATGCCGATCACCATGCTGCCGACGAGCACGCCGATGATCACCATGATCATCGGTTCGAGCAGGCTGGCCAGCGCGTCCACGGCGTTGTTCACTTCCTGCTCGTAGAATTCGGCAACCTTGAATAACATGGTATCCAGAGCGCCTGCTTCTTCGCCGATCGCCGTCATCTGCACCACCATGTGCGGGAACAGATTCACTTGTTTCATCGCCATATTGATTTGATAGCCGACCGAGACGTCGTCGCGGATGCGCATCACGGCTTTCTCGTACACCGTATTGCCGGTGGCGCCGGCGACGCTCTCCAAACCTTCCACCAGCGGCACGCCGGCCTTGAAGGTGGTGGCGAGCGTGCGCGCGAAGCGAGCGATCGCCGAGTTATGCATGATCGCGCCGATCACGGGCACTTTCAGGATCACTTTGTCCAACAGATGCTGAAACGCCAGCGATCGCTTATAGAAGAAGATGAACGCCACTACCACGCCGATCGCACCGATCAGCATGATGTGCCACGTGCTGACCAAGAATCTCGAAAGATTCACGATGATTTGGGTGAATGCGGGTAGGTCGGCGCCGAAGCTTTTGAACACGTCCTCGAACTGCGGAACGACGTAAACCAGCATGATCGCGCTGACGATGATCGCGACCGCGATCACCATTGCCGGGTAGAACAGGGCTTTCTTGATCTTCGACTTCAGCGCTTCGATGTTTTCTTTGTAAGTCGCGATGGTATCGAGCACGGTTTCGAGCACACCGGCCGATTCGCCGGCTTTCACCAGATTGCGATAGAGCTCGTCGAACTGCACGGGATGCTTGCTCATCGACTCGTAAATCGAGGACCCGCCCTCGATGTCGACGCGCACGGAGTCGACCAAGTTTTTCATGCGCACGTTTTTCTGACCGTTGCCGATGATCTCCAGCGACTGCACGATGGGCACGCCGGATTTCATCATCGTCGCGATTTGCCGGCTGAACACCGCGATATCGCGCGGAGTGATGCGCTTTCCAGCCGCACCGAACAGCGGTTTTGGCTTGGGTTTCACCACGTTCGGGGTGATGCCCTGACGGCGCAGTTCAGCCCGCAGCAGATTGACGTTCTTCGCCTGCTGCTCGCCTTTCATCTTGATACCGCGTTTATCGGTACCTTCCCAGACGTACATCGGCATCGAGATGCCAACGCGTTCGGAGGAGGCGGTTTTGGCTGCTGTGCGGGTAGCGGACATGGCTTAGTCCTTCGTGACGCGGTTGATTTCGGCGAGACTGGTGACGCCATTCCGGGCTTTCAACAGCGCGGACTGGCGCAGGTTGCGGATGCCGGATCGCTGTGCAGCCTCCGCGATCTGCATGGCGTTGCCGCCCTGCAGAATGATGGTTTGGATCTCATCGGTCATCGGCATCACTTCATAGATGCCGGTGCGCCCTTTGTAGCCAGCGGTGCACTCGCCGCAGCCGACCGGCTCGAACAGATTGACACCGGCGTGCACTTCATCCGCAGTGTAGCCTTCGGCGAGCAGCGCGTGGTCGGGCAGAGGTTCAGTCTGTTTCTTGCAGTTCGAGCACAGCCGGCGCGCGAGACGTTGAGCGATGACCAAACTGACCGACGAGGTGATGTTGTACGGGGCGATACCCATATTCATCAGACGCGAAATCGTCTGCGGCGCATCGTTGGTGTGCAGAGTCGAGAGCACCATGTGGCCGGTTTGCGCCGCTTTCACCGCGATTTCCGCGGTTTCGAGGTCGCGGATTTCGCCGACCATGATCACGTCCGGGTCTTGTCGCAAGAAGCTGCGCAGCGCTGCGGCGAAGGTCATGCCGCGTTTGACGTTCTGCTGCACCTGATTGACGCCGGGCAGACGGATTTCCACCGGGTCTTCGACAGTGGAAATATTGCGCACTTCGTCGTTGAGGATACCGAGTGCGGTGTACAGCGACACGGTCTTACCGGAACCGGTCGGACCGGTCACCAGCACCATGCCGTAAGGCTTGTGGATCGCGTTGACGAACAACTGTTGCTGGTCGGCCTCATAGCCGAGTTTTTCGATGCCCATCTTGGCGGCGCTGCCGTCGAGGATACGCAGGACGATCTTCTCGCCGAACAGCGTTGGCAGCGTGCTGACGCGGAAATCGATCTGACGCGTCTTCGATAGATTGAGTTTGATGCGGCCGTCTTGCGGCACCCGCTTTTCTGCGATGTCCAACTGCGACATCACTTTGAGGCGTGCGGCGATACGCTGGTTGAGTTTCACCGGCGCTTTCGCGACCTGCTTGAGAATGCCGTCGATGCGCAGGCGAACGCGGTAATCCCCTTCGTAGGGTTCGAAGTGGATGTCGGACGCGCCGCGGCGGATCGCATCGATCATCACCTTATTGATGAACTTCACCACCGGCGTGTCGTCGCCTTTCGCATCGATACCGCTATCGCCGCCAGCGTCGTCGTCGCCGGAGCTAACGTCGAGGTTGTCGAGCCCTTCGCTGTCGTCGATGATGTTGCCCAGCGTGTCCTGCGACGCCATCCATTGCTCGAGCGTACGCTTGATCGTCTCCTCATCGACCAAAATCGGCTCGACGACGAGATTGGTGTGGAACTTGATTTCGTCGAGCGCTGCGGTGTTCGTCGGGTCGGAGACGCCGACGAAAAGCCGTCCGCCGCGCTTGAACAGCGGCAGCACGTGATGTTTGTTGATCAACTCATCGGTGACGAGCTTGAGTGCGGTTTGGCTTTGATCGATCGCTGAAGGATCGACCATTGGCATGCCGAATTCGATCGAATTGGCTGCAGCAAGCTGCGCTGGCGTCACCAGCTTGCGTTCGCGCAGGTAGCTCACGATGGGTTTTCGCTCTAGCGTCGCGGCGTCGAGGGCGTTACGGGCCACGCTTTCTTCGAGCGCGCCGTCGAGCACCAGCCGTCTGGCGATGCCGGTAATACCGAGCAGATTGGCGGTCGCGACCGAGTTCATCGTGGTCTTAGTCCTGTCGCCGGATGGGCGAGATCACCCGGGCCTAGGTTACTGCGACTGCGGTCAGGATGCACGCTTGTCAGCGAGGAAATCCAACCTGTTCCCCAATCTGTTCAAACAGATGCCGGCACTTGTTGAGAATTCGGTGAGAGTGGTCACGCTTGCCGCTCGGTAGCGACGAGGCCGCCAGCGACTGTGACTCATAACAGGATACGGTTGCTCGTAAGGCCCGGTGCCCGTAAGGCCCGGTGCTCGTAAGGCCCGGTGCTCGTAAGGCACGGTGCTCGTAAGGCGTCGCGGCGAGCATCCGATCGGCGCAGAACGTCTGCGCTGGAGCAGGGTGATGATCGTTGCCGAGGGTTGGATCCAAGATCAGGGGCAATCGCCCTAGTCAGGGGCAATCGCCCTGGCCCGGCCGCAAGCCGCGGATTGGGTTACAGACCGTGCCGCTGTTGGTCCAGATGATGAGGTCGGAAGCGATGTTGAACGCGGGAGAGTTGTCCCAGGTCAGGGCTGCACCGCCGTTGCCGTCGGTGGCGCCGGTGCTTGCGGTGATGCGGCCATCCGCCACATTGACGGTTCCCGCGAGCACGTTTCGGGTGCCGGGCACGTTCGCGGGCATTCCATTCAAGCCAAGCGAGCAGCCCGTCGCTGTTTGCACTTCAGAAATACAGACGCTGACCGCATTGCGCAGACCGCTGAGCTCCGCAGCGGCGCCGGTAGCGCGCGTGCGTGAGATGTAGTCCTGGTACTGCGGAATCGCGATCGCGGCGAGAATAGCGATGATCGCAACCACAATCAGCAGTTCGATCAGAGTAAACCCACGGTCGCTAGTGCGGGCAGATACGTTCATGAGGCGCCCTTCCTGTCGTGACGGTTGCGGCGATACAGGCATCAGTTGAGACCGTTGTGACAAAAAACCCCGGCAAAAGCCGGGGTTTTTGCGGTCCACCGAAGATCGCATGGTGGAATCCAATGCTTCGATTACGGGCAGTCGCCTTGGCCAGCACGCAGGCCGCGCGTGCCGTTGCACACGGTGCCGGTGTTGGTCCAGGTGATCTTGTCGGCGCCAGCGACGGCGGTCGGGGTGCCGACCCAGGTCAGGTTCGCGCCGCCGTTCGAGACGGTGGCACCGGTGGTGGCGGTGATCACGCCGTCGGCGACGGTGGTGCCTGCGAGGACGTTACGGGTGGCCGGAACGGTGGTCGGAATGCCGTTGGTGTTCAGGTTGCAACCGACTGCAGTCTGATTTTCCGACATACAAACGCTGACAGCGGTACGCAGGCCGGAGATTTCGGCGGCGGCGCCAGCAGCGCGGGTGCGCGAGATGTAGTCCTGATACTGCGGAATCGCGATCGCGGCCAGGATGGCGATGATGGCGACGACGATCAGGAGCTCGATCAGGGTGAAACCTTGGGTCTTCTTCATGGGTAGTCCTTTAAGTGTGTTGGGGGTTGTGTAGCGTTAATGTTGGTGCACTGAACTTCGACGCAGCGATTACGGGCAGTCGCCCTGGCCGGCACGCAGGCCGCGCGTGGCGTTGCACACGGTGCCGGTGTTGGTCCAGGTGATCTTGTCGGCGCCAGCGACGGCGGTCGGGGTGCCGACCCAGGTCAGGTTCGCGCCGCCGTTCGAGACGGTGGCACCGGTGGTGGCGGTGATCACGCCGTTGGCCACGGTGGTGCCGGCGAGCACGTTACGGGTGGCCGGGACGGTCACCGGAATGCCGTTGCTGTTCAGGTTGCAACCAACTGCGGTTTGATTTTCCGACATACAAACGCTGACAGCGGTACGCAGGCCGGAGATTTCGGCGGCGGCGCCGGCAGCGCGGGTGCGCGAGATGTAGTCCTGATACTGCGGGATGGCGATGGCGGCGAGGATCGCGATGATCGCGACGACGATCAGCAGTTCGATCAGGGTGAAACCTTGGGTCTTCTTCATGAGTGAGTTTCCTAGGAAGTGGAGTAGTGGGAGTTACAGAACTAGTTCTTCACGTACCTTGTGTGGCTCTCAGAGGAGTCGTCCGTGGGCGCCCGTGTAAGCCGGTATGTGCCCTAATTAGTATGCATAAGCCGTGCCAACCCTTCGGACCGGGATCGAGTCCCGAATCTGCGGCTCGCTCTGTGCCGCTGCGCACGTTATGGCGTGGTCGCAAAGTGACGCGATGCGTCAGATTCGAGTCGGCGCTGACGGCAGGGGGCACTGATGGGCATTGTTGCCCTCACCCCGCGCATTGCTAGCGCGTGCGATCGCCTTCTGCTGTGTCCTTGACCGGCATGTCCTTGACCGGCGGCGGCGCGAGCGTCGCCAGCGGTCGCCCGGTCTTGGCGTCCACCAGCATCATCGAAGCGTCGCGCGAGGAATTCAGCGGCACAAGGCGCAGGGTATCCGCAGGGCGCCCAGTATTGGCGATCGCGTTGCGCAAGCCATCTTTCGGTAGCCAGCTCGGCAGCGATGCCTCCTCTGCGGGAACCGCCGCACGTAGCAGTTTTTCTCGCTGCAGCGCGTAGTCGTCGTAATACTTCGGCAGACGTTCGAGACTGGTCTGTTGTTCGATCAATTCGGTGAAGATCTTCGCCCGCACTTCATGGCCCTTGGGTAAGTTCACTGCGAACAGCCGCGGCCCGGTCCACGATAGCGTGCGCGTCGCGTCGCGCGTGCCTTCGCGCAAGTCGTCGGGCTCGATGTCGTTGGCGTAAATCAGGTAGATCTGATCGACCGACCAGATCAGAAAGACCGGCCGACTGATCCAGGCCGTGTGCAGGGCATAGCCCATGAACGCGGCTTGCAGCAGGCCGATGACGGCGAGGTCGCGGCGCGTCTGCGCCATGTCGTGCGCCTTGAATACGATCAGCGTGAGCACCGGGCCGGCGACGATATCGACCATCAGCATGGTGAGAATCAGCCGATCCATGCCGGCCACGCGGATCAGGCCGTGCGGAAACCACAGGAAATAGATCAAGCACGCGATCGTACCGACGACTAAAAAGCTGATCCCCAAGTGGATTGCAGCGGCTTTACGACGATTCATGTGTATTGGCGCGCAGTGACGATGGCGCATAAGAATAGCGCTGGTCACGTGCTTCGTGGAGTGGGTTGCCGCGGAAAGCAGCGCCAGTGAGCGGGCTGTGGCGCGAAAGCTGCGGCTATGCCGCGAACCAGAGGGGCCGGGGCTGTGTCGAGTGACTCGATTGATTTATTCGATGCCGAGTTTCTTCAGTTTGTAGCGCAATGCGCGAAAGGTAATACCCAGTGCCGCCGCGGTCTTGGTCTTGTTATAGCGGTGTTCCTGCAGTGCTTGCTGGATCGCGTTGCGCTCGATTTCTTCGATGTACGAGGGCAGCGCACTGGTGCTGGTGTCGCGCGGGTTGAGTGTGCGTGGATCGACGGCCGCAGGCGATGCCGCTGGCTGAGTCTGTGCGGCGCTAGCCGCAGCATGCGCGGCAGCGGTGGCAGAACTGCTTTGTGTGGGTAAGCGCAGGTCGTACACCGAAATCGCATCGCCATCGGCCATCGCCAATGCGCGTTCCAGCACGTTTTCCAACTCGCGGACGTTGCCCGGGAAGCCGTAATGCTCCAGGGCTTCGACCGATTCGCTCGATAAGGTCGGCGCGCGGCGCTTCATCGCATGCGCCAAGCGTTTGAGGATGGCATCGCACAGCAGCGGAAGGTCGCCTGCGCGTTCGCGCAGCGGCGGCACATCGAGTTCGATCACATTGATCCGATAGAACAAGTCGTGGCGGAAGCGGCCTTCGCTGACCAGCACATCCAGATCTTTGTGGGTTGCGGAGAGAATGCGGACGTCCACCGGGGTTTCGGCATTGGCGCCAACTGGGCGGATGGTCTTTTCTTGGATCGCGCGCAGCAGCTTGACCTGCATCGGTAGCGGCAGCTCGGCGACTTCGTCCAGAAACAGCGTGCCGCCATCGGCGGCTTGGAACAGGCCCTGTTTATCGGTATGGGCGCCGGTGAAACTGCCTTTTTTGTGGCCGAAGAACTCGCTTTCCATCAATTCGGCGGGAATCGCGCCGCAGTTGACCGGAATGAACGGCCCGGCTGCGCGCGAGCCCTGCGCGTGAATCGTGCGAGCGACCAATTCTTTGCCGGTGCCCGACTCGCCGTTGATGTGCACCGGGGCTTGGCTGCGCGCGACTTTGGTGATCGTGTCGCGCAGGCCGACCATCGCCATGGATTCGCCCAGCAGCAGGCTCGAGCCTTCGGGGTTGGCTTGGCGACGGGTGTTCAGATCCAACGCCTGCTTGACTAGGCCGCGCAAGACGGTCAGATCGACCGGTTTGGTGACGAAGTCGAAGGCGCCGCTTTTGAGGGCTTCCACGGCGGCTTCGACGTTGCCGTAGGCGGTGATCACTGCGACTGGGGTGGTCGGGAAGCGGGTGGCGATCTCGGACACCAGTTCTAGGCCGGAGCCATCGGGCAGGCGCATGTCGGTCAGGCACAGGTCGTAGGCGACTGTGCTCAGCATCTCGCGGGCAACGGTCAGGTTCGGCGCGGTATCCGTACGCAGGCCCATCCGCCCCAGTGTGACCACCAGTAGTTCGCGAATATCATGTTCGTCATCGACGATGAGCGCGCTGCGTTGCTCGGCCATATTGCCCTCCTGCGTCAATTTTAGCCCATAAGCGGCAGTTACGGCAGCCTGTCGGAAACGGATGCAGGGCTGAACGCGCACTTTTGGCTGTTGATCGCAGCGGACGTCGGGTTTTGAACGCCTCGCTGCGGTCGTCGAGGACGCGCGTGATCGACGCGCCCGTAGGACGTTGACAGCGGAGAGCTTCAATCGGTTTGGCCCAAATCGGTTTGGCCCAGGCCTGGAAACGCCTCAGGCAGGCAGCAGCGCGTGCAGTCCGGGCAGGGTGATGCGGAAACAGCAGCCGCCATCGAGCGTCGGTACATGATCTAGTGCGGCGCCGTTGGCCCGGCAAAGCTCGCGCGCGATGTAGAGACCCAGGCCGGTGCCGTGCTGCGAGGTGGTGAAGAACGGGCGGAACAGCTGCGGTACCACCGATTCGGAAATGCCCGGTCCGCGATCGATCACGTCGATGACCGGCGTGTCTTCGACTTTGTAGACATAGAGCGTGATCCGCGCGGCCTCGCCGGGCAGGTGGCCATGGCGTCGCGCGTTCTGCACCAGGGCAGTGATGATCTGATGCAGATGCTTCGAATCGATCAACGCCGACACGTTCGGAAGCGGTGCGCTCAAGGCGATGTTGTCGGTTTCGTCCGGCACTGTTTGTTTGAATTCGTCGATGAACGCGCGCAGCAGCGCCACCAATTCGATGTGCTCGGCAGTGGCGCGTTCGCGCCGCGCGAGGCCGAGCACGCTTTCGACGATGCTGTTGGTGCGCATGCATTGCTGATGGATGATTTGCACCATCCGCCGATCGCCTTCGATGATGTCGTGCGATTCTTCGAGCAATTGCGCGGCATAGCTGATCGCGGCCAGCGGGTTGCGGATCTCGTGGGCCAGGCTCGCGGAAAAGCGCCCCATCGCGGCGAGGGTCAAGGACTCGGCGCGGCGCGACACCAATGAGGTGTCGTCGAGGAAGATCAAGGTGTTATCGCTGTTGGCCAGCAGCCTCGCGAAACGCGGCACCAGCTCGAATTGCTCGTGCCCCATGCGCATCGGCGCTTCGTTATTGATGCTGGTGCGCAGCCATTCGGCAAGACGCAGCGCGAGCTCCGGCGCCGCCTGCGCCAGTTCGAGCGTGCCCACCGCGCCGTCGCCGAGCAGCAGCATCGCCGCCTCGTTCGCCAGTTTCATCTGGCCGTCGCGATCCACCAGCAGCACACCGGTACGCATGCGCCGGATAATCAGTTCGTTGATCTCGGCCAATCGCGTGGCTTCTTCGCCGCGACGGTCGGCGAGGGCCTGGGTCATGCTGACGCGCTGGCGGAGCTGGTGGCTCAGCGCGGCGATCGCAAGGAAACTCACGGAAAACATCATGACTTCGGCGAGCGGCCGCGGCGGCGCGCGCGATGCGACAAGACTCCACAGGTAGATGCCCGCAAGCGCCAGCGAGGCTGCGCAGGCCGTGCCCATGCCCAGGCGCAGCGGCAGCAGCAATGCGGCCGCGCCGATATTGAACAACAGCATCAGTGCGACGCCAGGAGCGATCGCGGGCAGCACCGCCGAGGCCGCTGCGGCGAATGCGATATCGATGCCCGTACCGATCAGCGTCGGCCACTGCACGCTTTTGGCGGCGCGCGCGTGTACCAGCAGCGCAACGGAGAACAGAAGGTATGCGATTGCCAAGCCGCGACCGATCAGCGGCTGACTGGTGTCCAAGCGCGAACCGACCATCGGGTTGAACACCACGAGCGCCAGCATCCCGGCTTCGAGCAGCCGATAGAGCGCGAAAAGATACAGTTCGCGGAACTGTGCGCCCTGCAGGGACTGGGGGATGGGAGGGTTGGCGGCCAAACCGGCATTCCAAAGGATGTCTTGCTTAGTATAGGCGCCGCCGTAAGCCTCACCATGGGCGGCCTAGCAGACTGTGCGAAAGCGGCTATTGGCGGCGGCCGAGGCGCGCCACGTGCGCTAGAAAAGCGCGTAAACGATTGATTCGCAGTCAGCCCGTCCAGCGTTGGCCCAGGATTCAGGCCCATGATCCAGGCCCGGTCGGCGCACTTGGATTCAAAATGCTTGCCGGCGATGCCCGCGATAGCTGGCCCCGGCTGGCGGCATCGGCGAGAATAGCCGCCCGCGAGACGCCTTGGGGCACCCCACTCGCGACCACCGTATCGAGCTGCGGCTCGTCACTTCCGCACGGAACCCACATGAACTTCCACGAATATCAGGCGAAGCAGTTGTTTGCCGACTACGGCATCGCAGTCCCAACCGGGCGCGTCGCGCGCACGCCCGAGGAGGCCGTTGATGCGGCCAAGGCCATCGGTGGCGATTTTTGGGTGGTGAAAGCCCAGATCCACGCGGGAGGCCGCGGCAAGGCCGGCGGTGTGAAGCTCGCCAAAACCTACGACGAGGTCCGCGACTACGCCAAAGGCATGCTCGGTACGAAGATGACCACCTACCAGACCGCTGGGGTCGCGCTGCCAGTCGATAGCGTCCTGGTCACCCAGGCCACCGATATCGCGCAGGAGCTGTATCTGTCGGTGCTGGTGGACCGTTCGACGCAGGCCATCACCTTCATCGCCTCGGCCGATGGCGGCGTCGAAATCGAAAAGACCGCAGTGGACAACCCCGATGCGATCAAAACCCTCGGCGTGAACTACGTGCAAGGCCTGCAGCCGTACCAATGCCGCGAAATGGGCTTCGGCTTGGGTCTCAACGCCAAGCAGGTCGGCCAGCTCACCAAGATCATGATGGGCTTGTACAAATTATTTAACGAGAAGGACTTGGCGCTGGTCGAGTTGAACCCGCTGGCGATTCTCACCAACGGCGACCTCGCGGTGCTTGATGGCAAGATCAACTCCGACGACAGCGCGACCTTCCGTCACCCGGAACTGGCAGCGATGCGCGACATCCGCCAGGAAGACGAAACCGAAGTGTTGGCCAGCCAGCACGATCTGAACTACGTCACCATGGACGGCAATATCGGCTGCATGGTTAACGGCGCCGGTTTGGCGATGGCGACCATGGACGTGATCAAGCTCAACGGCGGCGAGCCGGCGAACTTTCTCGATGTCGGCGGCGGCGCCAACAAGGAGCGCGTCACCGAAGCGTTCAAGCTGATCCTGCGCGACGACGATGTGAAAGCGATCTTCGTCAACATCTTCGGCGGCATCGTTCGCTGCGACATGATCGCCGAGGGCATCATCGCCGCGGTGAAGGAAGTCGATGTGAAGGTGCCGGTGATCGTTCGCCTGGAAGGGACCAACGTCGAGAAGGGCAAGGAGCTGCTGAAGAACTCCGGCCTCGCGATCATTCCTGCCGACGACATCAACGACGGCGCCAAGAAAGCAGTCGCGTCGGTCAAGGCCGCCTGATCCCAAAAAGATTCGTAGGGCGGGCCCCGGCCCGCCGAACCAGTTTTCGATTTCCGATGGCGGGCCCCGGTCCGCCGAACCAGTTTCCGATGGCGGGCCAGGGCCCGCCCTACAGGGATAAAGCCATGTCCGTTCTCGTCAACAAGCACACCAAAGTCATCGTCCAAGGCTTCACCGGCCAGCAAGGCACCTTCCACGCGCAGCAGATGCTGGACTACGGCACACAGGTTGTCGGCGGCGTGACCCCAGGCAAAGGCGGCACTGAACACATCGGCCTGCCGGTGTTCAACACCGTGCGCGACGCGGTCAAAACGACCGGCGCCGATGCCTCCGTCATATACGTGCCACCGCCGTTCGCGGCCGACGCCATCCTCGAAGCAGCCGATGCCGGCATCAAGGTCATCGTTTGTATTACCGAAGGCATCCCGGTACTCGACATGCTGCGGGTAAAGAACACGCTGAAGGCCTATCCGCAAACCGTGCTGATCGGCCCGAACTGCCCCGGCGTGATCACCCCGGGCGAATGCAAGATCGGCATCATGCCGGGCCATATCCATCTGCCGGGCAAGATCGGCATCGTCTCGCGCTCGGGCACGCTGACCTATGAGGCCGTGAAGCAGACGACGGATGCGGGCCTCGGCCAGAGCACCTGCATCGGCATCGGCGGCGACCCGATCAACGGCACCAACTTCATCGACGCGCTCAAGCTGTTTCAGAGCGATCCGCAGACCCAGGGCATCATCATGGTCGGCGAGATCGGCGGCAGCGCCGAAGAAGAAGCGGCCGACTACATCTCCAAGCATGTCACCAAGCCGGTGGTCGGCTTCATCGCTGGCGCGTCCGCACCGAAGGGCAAGCGCATGGGCCACGCCGGCGCGATCGCTTCCGGCGGTTTCGGCACGGCCGAAGGCAAGTTCGCCGCGCTCGAAAAAGCCGGCGTGACCACGGTGAAATCGCCGGGCGATTTAGGCGCTGCGATCGCGAAGCTGTTGGCGGGGTGAGTGTTCGCTTCTAGCGGATTGTGTTTGAAAAAAACCGCCTTCTGGCGGTTTTTTTCTGGGTAGCGGCCCTTGCTCTCTCCGCATGCAAGAGATTGGGAGTACTTGGATCGCAAATGAATCGCCTAAAAAAGATAGAACTCTTCTCCATCATGGGGAGAAGGTGCGGATCGCCGATGCATTATCCGCAGCGGGATTAACCCCTCTCCCGCCTGCAGGAGAGGGGCAGGGGTGAGGGGAGAGGGGCAGGGGAGAGGGGTGAGGGCGACGACGCGGCATTTTCCTACAGACAGCAGCGCTATGGCTTCGCATGATGCTCTCCGAATAGGAGGCACACATGCGCGAAGGTCAGAAGACGAGTTTTGCCAGACGGCTGCGTCGCGACATGACCGATGCTGAGCACGTGCTCTGGCATCATCTGCGCAATCGTATGCTGATGGGCTGCAAGTTCAGACGTCAATGCCCGATTGGGCACTACATCGCCGATTTCGTCTGCATTGAGGCGAGGCTTGTGGTCGAAGTCGATGGTGGGCAGCATGTCGGGTCGCAGCACGATGTTTCGAGAACGCATTGCATCGAATCCATGGGGTTTCAAATCGTGAGATTCTGGAATACCGATGTTCTGACCGATGTGGAAGCGGTATTGTCCGTGATCTATGCAATGCTCGATACGCAGAAAGACCCTCACCCCAACCCCTCTCCCGCAGGCGGGAGAGGGGCTTAAGGTCACGCTGCAAAAGTCGGCGTTAAAAGTCGGCGCTAAAAGTCGGCGTAAAAAGTCGGCGTAAAAAGTCGGCGTTCCCGCGGCACAAGGCTTTGCGACCACTGAACAAGCCCAAGAGGGACGTGCTCAGTGTTTCCTTAAAAACTAAATCGCTAGGATGTCAGTTGCCATGACCGCCCCATCCCTCCGCATCGCCCTCGCCCAATTCGATTTCCCGGTGGGCGCGGTGAAACAAAACGCAGTGCGCATCGCCGAGATGATCGCGTTGGCGCGCGATGAATACGGCGCGGATATCGTGCTGTTTCCCGAATTGGCCGTATCCGGTTATCCGCCGGAAGATTTGCTGATGCGCCCGAGTTTTCTGCGCGATTGCGCGGAGGCGGTGGCGGCGATTGCGGCGGGCGTCGATGGCATCGTCGCCGTGGTCGGTTGGCCGCAGGCGGTGGGCAGCGTCTGTTACAACGCGGCCAGCGTGCTGCGCGAGGGCAAGATCGAGAAGACCTATCGCAAGCGCGAGCTGCCGAATTACGCGGTGTTCGACGAGCGCCGCTATTTCGACGTCGATCCCGATCGCGACGATTGCGTGTTCGAGGTCAAAGGCGTGCCGGTCGGGCTGATCATCTGCGAAGACCTGTGGTTCGCCGAACCGATCGCCAGCACCGTGCGCAGCGGCGCGCAGCTGGTGCTGGTGCCGAACGCTTCGCCGTTCGAGCGCGATAAGCACGCGCAGCGCGATGCATTGCTCGCGCAGCGCGCGCAGGAGAGCGCTGTGGCGATCGCGTATCTCAACGTCGTCGGCGGCCAGGATGCGCTGGTGTTCGACGGCGCGTCGGTGGTCGCCGATGCCGACGGCAGCGTGCATCCGGCGGCGGCCGCGTTCACCGATCAATGGCTGGTGGTCGATTACGACAGCGCGACGCGCACGTTCGCGCCGGTGCAATGGATCGACGACGGCGACGAGAGCCGCGATGCCCTGGCGTGGCGCGCGATCGTGCGCGGCATTCGCGACTACTGCGGAAAAAATGGCTTCAAGAAGACCTGGCTCGGTTTATCCGGCGGCATCGACTCGTCGATGGTGTTGGCGCTGGCGGTGGATGCGCTCGGCGCGGAGAACGTCACCGCAGTGCGCATGCCCTCGCGCTACACCGCTGACCTGTCGAACGATCTGGCCGAAGAACAGTGCGTGGCGCTGGGTGTGAAGATGGTGACGATTCCGATCGAGACACCGTTCCAGGGGTATCTCGATGCGCTCAGCGAGGTCTTCGCCGACAAAGCTGTCGATGTGACTGAAGAAAATCTGCAATCGCGCGCGCGCGGCGCGATGCTGATGGCGTTATCGAATAAATTCGGCGGACTGTTGCTCACCACCGGCAATAAAAGCGAGTACGCGGTCGGCTACGCCACCATTTACGGCGATATGTGCGGCGGCTATGCGCCGATCAAAGACCTGTACAAGACCGAAGTGTTCGCGCTGTGCCGCTGGCGCAATACCGTCGGCGGTGCGCCGGCCGGCAGCAGCGGCGGCGTGATCCCGCCTGCGGTGATTTCGCGCCCGCCCACCGCTGAACTGCGCGAGAACCAGAAAGACGAAGACTCGCTGCCGCCTTACGACGTGCTCGATGCGATCTTGCTGCGGCATGTCGATCAAGAGCAGTCGCGCGACGAGATCGTGCGTGCCGGTTTCGATGCGGCGACTGTCGATAACGTGCTGCGTCTCGTGCGGATCAGCGAATGGAAGCGTCATCAGTCCGCGCCGGGGCCGAAAGTCTCGCGCCGCGCGTTCGGACGCGAGCGGCGCTATCCGATTACCAACGGCTACTCAGCGTAGGGCGGGCCCAGGCCTGAGGTATCCCCACATTATGTGCTTGAAAATCAAACAGATAACATTTACGGTCCATAAAAAAGCGCGTGCATGACGCAGTTTCATCCTCGGGGTGTCGACGCCTGAGGACCACGTCATGCACGCAAGTGAGA
>JANMGT010000079.1:0-65783 GCA_031374725.1 Lysobacteraceae bacterium
GTGCGCGAGGGCCGGACGAAGGTGGCGCGTAGCGCCGGATGAGGGGCAAAGACAGCATGAGGGGTAGGCCGCTGTGATGCGTTGCGAAGAGCGCCCCTCTGGGCCTTCGGCCACCCTCTCCCCGCGCTACGCACGGGGAGAAGGAACGAGGCTTCAAAGAATGTGTTCATTATTTTTGAAGCACTACACTAGCGCCGAACATCAGCCGGTCATATCGAGCGCAGCGAGAGTGCCGTCTTCGTGCTGACAGACGGGTGCTTCACCTCACCCAGGCCCTAAACGTGTAGTTTGTTGTCCAAACCGCCATTCGCGTTCTTCAGCGGCATGTCCGCTTTCGCCTAGCCAGCGCAAGATCGAACGCACGGTCACGACCGGGTACTCGCCTTTGAGCCTGGTGCCGACCGGATGATCGGTGAATGCGACATGGGCCGAGAACAATCCTCCGGCTATGCGTTTGCTGTATGGAATCCGGATCACATCGGGTCGAAACCCGTCTGCGTTCGCGATCCGATACGCCTCGCTGCGGTCGATGACGCGCAACTGCGGCGGCAGCGCGGCGGCGAGGTGTTCGA
This sequence comes from Lysobacteraceae bacterium, assembly GCA_031374725.1. Classification (GTDB taxonomy): domain Bacteria; phylum Pseudomonadota; class Gammaproteobacteria; order Xanthomonadales; family Xanthomonadaceae; genus Lysobacter_I. The sequence continues at coordinate 573 of JANMGT010000079.1, forward strand.
GAATCCAACCAGTAGAATTTTGATACTCGCGGCTGCCGGGGCGGGTGATCAGGTTATAACGCGGCGTATACAGCGCATCGCGCGGCAGTGCGAGCAGCCGCTTCGACAAGCGATCGGCCACGTCCGGCTGCAACCAAGTGATGCGCGCATCTTGGTTCACCAAATCGTCGGCGAAAAAATTCGCCAAGCCCTGCGCATAGAGGCCCGAACCGTCGCTGCTGCAGTCGTTGAGCAGATGCACCACGGTCCAGCGCCCGTCGGGATGATCGCGCAGCGCGAAACCGGCGTGGCTGTAAACCAGCCCGTGTTTCGAAAGATCGCGACCGACGCGCGAGACCACGGCGACCGGCGCATTGCGTTCATCCAGCGCCGTCACGACGAGATGCGCAGTGGCTGCGGCAGCAGCGATCTTCGTCGGTGTAATCGGTGTCGCATCGCAGGCGGTGCCGGCGCGGGCAGTCTGCGTTGATCCCAGCATCGCGATACCGATCAGCATCACAGCGATGCCGATGTTCCGCCGCAGCGCCCGCGTCGCGATCGCAGTCATATCGATATCTCGCGCGAGTGCAGATGCGCGCGGGTGGCCTCGTCGGCGACGAAGCACACCGCCTCGCTGCCGGCGTAAAGCAGCCAACCGCCGCTTACCGCCACCGCTTCGACTGACTTGCCGACCACGATCGCGCCCGCCTTCAGCGCTTCCAGCGACAGATACACCACGAACGACGCGCCGACGCCGACCGCCGACACGGTGATCATCGCCACGCCGCCGCTGATCGCCACCGCGCCGACGACGAATTTGCTGCCCGCTGCCAACGCGCTGAGCGCGGCGGCCGGCGCTTCCACCGACACCGCGAGGCTCAGCTCGGAGGGCTGGCTTAGCCCGTTGGACTGCGCTTGCGCATTCTGCGGCCATTGCAGCCCGGTCAGCAGCAGCGCAAACGCGGCGGTGCGCGCTGTGCGGCGAAACGCGCCATCGTGAGTAGTCTTGGTCATAACGGTGCCTCGGCTGGAAAGCGTCGAGTTCGTGCCAGGGCCACCGCGATTGCAACGGCAATCGACTGAGTGTAGACATAGGCGCTGATCCGTATAGGAATTCGATACGCATGGCTGTTTCCGTTGACCTGATCGACGCCCTCAAACGCCTCCTGCGTGGCCAGGGATTGACCTATCGCGACCTTGCCGGCCGCTTGAAAATGAGCGAAGCCGCGGTCAAACGCATGTTCTCGCTGCGCGCGATGAGCCTGCAGCGTCTGGAGCAGATCTGCGACGTGTTGGATGTCGGCCTGTCCGAACTTGCCGCCGAATCCGCGCGCGGCCGCGCCAGCATGGCCGAACTTACCGAAGCGCAAGAAAAAGCGCTGATCTCCGACCCCGCATTGCTGCTGGCGCTGTTCCTCAGCCTCAATCGCTGGCGTCAGCCAGATGTGCTGGCGCAATTCAATTTCAGCGAACCGCAGTGGACTGGACTGCTGGTGAAACTCGACCGCCTCGGCATCATCGAACTGATGCCCGGCAACCGCGCCCGCGCGCTCACCGCGCGTAATTTTCGCTGGCGCCGCGACGGGCCGATGGAACGCTATTTCCGCGAGCATTTATTGAGCGACTACTTCGCCGACCCTTTCGATGGCGAACAGGATGCGTTGTTCCTGCTCAGCGGCAGCCTCAGCCTGGAAGGCAGCAAACAGATGCGCCAGCGCCTGGAAGAGTTAGTGCGCGAATTCGACGCACTATTGATCCGCGACGCCACGCTCACCGCGCACGAACGCATCGGCGTGAGCTTGGTGCTGGCGCAGAAACCGTGGTTGTTGCAGTTGTTTCAGCAGTATCGGCGGGCGTTGTGAATGCAGACGCGCCGAGTTCTCGTGGCCTTCTCGTCGCGTTCTCGTAGCGTGGGCTTCAGCCCATCATTAACATGAACCTTTGAACGCCCTAGAAACGCTCGAATCGAATTCGTGCACGCTTCGGTTGTAGTTTGGCTTACTGGGTATCTCAAATGGTAGGCTGAAGCCCACCCTACGTGCTGCGGTACTTTCAAGCGATGCGGTCGAACGAGAACAACTCCGAAAGCGGGTGTTTGCGGCGTTCGATCAGCGCACGGATCAGTCCGGCACCGATCATCGAATAGGTAATGCCGTTTCCGCCATAGGCCATCGCGAAGTGCAGGCGTCCGCCGTGTTCTGCATGCGGCCCAAAGAATGGCAGGCCGTCTTCGGTTTCGGCGAATGTGCCCGCCCACGAAAAGGCCGGAGTGATCGGCAGCTCCGGGAACAGCGAGCCAATCTTTTTCATCAAGAGACGTGTTTTTTTTTCGACGCGCCGATCGCGGCGCGCTGGGATGTCGACAGCATCGTCCTCACCGCCAACGAGTAGCCGGCCGTCGCCCGTGGTTCGCAGATACACATAGGGCCGCGCCGATTCCCAGACCATCGTATCGCGCAACATGCCGAGCGTTTCGGCGTCGATCGGGTCGGTAATGAACGCATAACTACTCAGGTTTTTCGCCACGCGCTGTTTGAGCCACTGCTGGTTCGCATAGCCGGCGGCCAGTACCGCATGCTTGGCGCGGATGGTCGCGCCGGAGGCGGTGCGCAGAGTGACCCCTCGCGAAGTGGGATTGATGGTGTCGATTGCGGTGCGATCGTGGACGGCGCCGCCTTGTTTTTCGACCCGTACCAGCAGCCGGTAGGCCATGCGATAAGGGTCGATTCGTGCCGCAAGCGAACTGAGGATGGCGGCCGGAGCATCGAAGCCGAAACGTTCGCGCACATCGTCGCCTTCCAGCCACTCCATATCAAAGCCATGACGCGCGCGCATCGAGAATTCATCGCGCATGGCCGAGACATTCCAGCGGCGACTAGCGTAGTACAGGCTTTGCATGCGCGCGAAGTCGACATCCTTTACCTGACCAGCAAGCGCCTGCAACATCGGAATCGCCTGCGCACATGCGCGATAAGCCAGCGCCGCATTGTCTTCGCCGTAGTCTTTGGCCAGATCGACCATATGCGTGTCGATCTCATATTGCAGCAGCGCGGTGCTGGCTGCGGTGCTGCCCCAGCCTACGTCGCGCTGCTCGATCACTGCTACATCGTGGCCATGGGTCGAGAGCTCATGCGCGATCAACGCCCCGGTGATGCCGCCGCCGATGATCGCGATGTCGCAGGCGATATCGTCCTGCAGTGGCGGGAAAGCCGCCATCAGCCCATTTTTTACTGCCCAATACGGATAGCCGCTCTTAAGGTCCATTCGCTGTCTTCTGGTTATGCCGATGCGTTAGTGGAAGATTAAACAGCTATCGAAACAATATTCGATGTTTTTCATCATCGTGCCGATTGCAAGATGCGCGCGCCCGGGATTGCATTTCGAACGATGTGGCAAGCTCTGCGCTGCGCGCGACCACGTTAAATGAACTTCTCCATTCCGGTATACCGTTGATTGCTATTTTTTTACCTCGGAGTCTTAGCTGTGGGTTACGTTAACCATTAGGCAGATTGTATGCGTCCACTCTCGAAGGAAAAAATATGGCCACCGCCAAAAAAACATCAGCCCCGCTCAAGCGCAGCGCGAAAGAGTCCGCACAACACTATCCGCCCGCAGAAATAACTGTCGGCAATGGCGGAGAAATACAACAACAAGCAGGCGGGGAGCATCCGCTACTCACCACAGCGCAAGGCATCCCAATTGCAGACAATCAGAACTCGCTGACCTCGACGCCGCGTGGCCCGACGCTGCTGGAAGACTTCGTGCTCCGCGAAAAAATTACCCATTTCGATCATGAGCGTATTCCGGAGCGCATCGTTCATGCGCGCGGCAGCGCTGCACACGGTCACTTCGAACTCATCCACTCGCTGGAACGTTTCACGACCGCTGAGATACTGACGCGTAAGGGGGTGAAAACTCCAATTTTCTGCAGATTTTCGACAGTCGCCGGTGGCGCTGGTTCGGTCGACACCCCGCGCGACGTTCGCGGCTTTGCGGTGAAGTTCTATACCGCGGAGGGCAACTGGGATCTTGTGGGCAACAATATTCCGGTGTTCTTCATTCAGGACGCGATGAAATTTCCGGACCTTATCCATGCGGTGAAGATGGAACCCGATCGCGGCTTCCCGCAGGCTGGTAGCGCACACGACACGTTCTGGGATTTTATTTCGTTGATGCCGGAAAGCATGCACATGATCATGTGGGCGATGAGCGACCGGACCATTCCCCGCAGTTTGCGCACCATCGAAGGTTTCGGTATCCACAGTTTCCGTCTGCTAAACGCCGAAGGTCGCAGTACGTTCGTGAAATTCCACTGGCGACCGGTTCTCGGGATCCAGTCGACGGTCTGGGACGAGGCGGTAAAGCTGCAGTCGGCAGACAACGATTTCCATCGCCGCGATCTGTGGGAGTCGATCGACTCAGGCCACTTTCCGGAGTGGGAACTGGCGGTGCAGTTATTCACCGAAGAAGATGCGGAAGGCTTTCCATTCGACCATTTGGATGCGACCAAGCTGATTCCTGAGGAGTTGGTGCCGCTGCAGACAATCGGTCGGATGACGCTGGATCGCAATCCCGACAATATCTTCGCCGAAACCGAGCAGGTCGCGTTCTGCCCGGCGAATATCGTGCCGGGCATCGACTTCAGCGACGATCCGCTTTTGCAGGGGCGTTTGCATTCCTATCTCGATACGCAGCTTTCGAGACTTGGAGGGGTCAATTTCCATCAACTTCCGATCAACGCGCCCAAATGTCCTTTCGCGCACCATCAGCGCGATGGTCATATGCAGATGGAGGTGCCCAAAGGCCGGGTAGCGTATGAGCCTTCGAGCCTCGACCCCGCATCGCCGCGGCCCAGTCTTGCTCGTGGCTACCGCCATTTCGCTCAGATTCCGGACGACGGCAGGAAAGGACGGATCAGACCAGCGACATTCGCCGATCACTATAGTCAGGCACGCATGTTCTTCCGTAGTCAGAGCGGGTTGGAGCAGGCGCATATGGCGTCGGCGCTGGTATTCGAGCTGTCGAAAGTCACCACCGCACACGTGCGCGAAAATATCGTCGGACATCTGCGTAATATCGACGAAACGCTCGCGTCGCGGGTCGCTGACGGTTTGGGTATGCAGACGTTGCCCGAAGCGCCTGCCTCCGCTGTACCAGTAGTCGATCTGCCGATGTCGCCAGCATTGCGTATCATCGATCGCATGCGCGATACGTTGGAAGGGCGCTGTATTGGCATCCTGGTCGCGCAGGGTTCCAACGCCAAATCGGTCGCTTCGATCCGTGCGGCTGCGATCAAGGCAGGCGCCCGGGTCAAGATCGTGGCGCCGAAATTGTCTGTGCTACTGTCGGACGGAACACGTCTTGATGCGGACGGTCAGCTAGCCGGTACGTCTTCGACCTTGTTCGATGCGGTTGCCAGTGTATTGGATCCGGCTGAAGCCCAGAAACTGGCGAAAGACAGTGCAGCGATCGATTGGTTCCGCGATGCGTTCGGTCATCTCAAGGCGATTGCTGCATGCAAAGGCACGCATGCCATTCTCAATGCGGCCGGTATCCAGCCTGATGCCGGCGTCGTCCCACCGGAAGACATCGAGGCGTTTCTCGCGCTGGCGCGCACTCGGCAGTGGGCGCGGGAACAGACAATTCGCACCCTGGCATAAATCCCAAGCCGGTGTCATCACTAGATCGGAAGGCTATGTCATTGATCTTAGAGCTTGTTCATGATCTTTTTGTGAGTGCGTTGCCGCCCCACAGCGCGCTGGGCGCGACGCAAACCACAGTCGGGCTTGTGGCCCGGCGAGGATTTGCAACAAAGCCAAGCGCGCTGTGGGGCGACAACCCGAAGGGAATGCCCCTGTTTGGGCGGCATGCTGCCTTGCACCTCTTGCCAAGCCCACCAGGCGTGGCAAGAGGCGCGCCTTGCCTGCCCCCCAAACAGGGGCATTCGCACTCACAAAAAGATCATAAACAGGCTCTTAAGCTCAGCCCTTTCAAGGTTTTTCCCGCCGCGCGTATCGCAGCACACGGGCCGTGGAGGCGTGCGTTTGTGCGGCGCGGCTGTCCAGGTAGGGTTTGTTCCTGCTCAGCAGCAGCCTCAGCCTGGAAGGCAGCAAACAAATGCGCCAGCGCCTGGAAGAGTTAGTGCGCGAATTCGACGCACTATTGATCCGCGACGCCACGCTCACGCCGCACGAACGCATCGGCGTGAGTTTGGTGTTGGCGCAGAAACCGTGGCTACCGCAGTTGTTTCAGCAGTATCGGCGGGCGTTGTGAATGCACAAGCGCCGCGTTCTCGTGGCGTTCTCGTCGCGTTCTCGTAGGGTGGGCTTCAGCCCACCATCAACATGAAACTTTGAATGCCACTAGAAATGAGCGGATCGGATTCGTAAACGCTTTGGTTGTTGTTTGGCTTGCTGGGTGTCTCAAATGGTGGGCTGAAGCCCAACCTACGTGCTTTACGGCAAAAGCTCTTGACCGAACTCGTAGGTCGCATCGGTACGATACAGAACCATGCCATAGCTGAGAATGACTCCTTTCCAGCCATGTCCGAGGCTGCGTACGACAGCATGAAGCACAGATTGAGCAGTGCGCGGCACTTCTCTTAGATCGACAGAAGCGTTGGTTTCTCCGTCGAGGTCATATCGAAAGACATAGGGGAGTTGGCGTTTCATTGTCGCCAAAACGTCACCAGCCGTTGCTGTATCAGCAGTAAGCTCTATAGGGAAATTTTCGTTTATCGGATACGTCCGATCAAAAAGTCCGGGGCGGGTATTGTCGCGCTTCTTGCCTGGGTCCTTGGGGCCAAATCCGCTGCCGTTCCACATGCCAGTATGCGTCTTCTGGAATATGCCGATCAGCACGTCCTCATTTGCAGCGGTGCTCATGCTCTTGTCTAGAATTAGAGCCTTATAGCCAACTAATCCAAGGTCAATGTTCTTCCTGCCCGACAGTTTTGCGAGATGCTGCACAAGTCGGGAATGAACATTCTCAGCTTTTCCTAAATACACAGGTTGGCCTTTGTAGTGAAGCAGATATACGCCTTGCACGGCGTTTTCATTTTTCTGAAAACTTTCAAGTTCTCCGAGTGTTTCCAGATCAAGAGGTGAGATCGAGATTGCTTCTAGTTTTCCGCTTAGCTGTTGAGAAATTGTATCTAAGAAATGAAAATTGTATGTTGCATACATGCGCTAACCCCTATTTCCCACGTGTAAAGCTGTGGCAACACTGTTGGCGACGACTTTTGCAAGATCGATAGGAACTGCGTTTCCAAGCTGACGCATCGCTTCACTCCAAGCGCCTTCAAAGTGCCACGTATCAGGGAATGTCTGTATGCGAGCTGCCTCGCGGATCGTAAAGTATCGGTACGTCCCATTATCGAAAGCAATCATGTTCTCTCCTCCTGGTACTCCATGATCGCCAGCTTTTAATGTCTTAGCAGGGCGATCAATCGGGCTTCCTGTGTGTCCAACATAAGGTCGTGCGCCAGCTTGAAAGCGATGATTGAAAATATCGCCTTTAGTGTTGCGGTCCATGAACGGTGTAGGAAGGTCGTCGATAGCTTCTCTGATAGTACGCCAGGGTTTCAAGTCCTGGGCGAAAAGTGGCATTGGACGCATTTCGCCTTGTGGTTTTAATTTGGGTTTGCGGACGCAAACGCGGTCCCAATACGATCCCGAAATCCACTGGTCATGCAGTAGCACGGCTTGTGAATGTGTCGCTTTTGGAAAGCTCCAGTGTGCGTCAATGTCACAGCGGAAACCCACGATAAAAATACGCTCACGGCATTGAGGTACACCATAATCGGCTGCATTGAGAACATTCCAGGCTACGTTGTATGCCAATCCTTGGTGGCGAGGGCTGGAAGTGTGATGCTGGTGCAGCCTTGCAAGGTGATGCTCCCAGCTTTCGTCACGCTTCCGTGCCAGTTCTGGATACGTTAATTGCAGTATTGAAAAGTTTAGATAAGTAGAGAACGACTTTCTAGTTAGGCCGCGCACGTTCTCCATGATAAATGCACGAGGGCGTGCCTCGCGGACTGCGCGAATAAACTGTGGAATCATGTCTCGCATGTCCTCCATTCCGCCATGTTTTCCAGCTAGTGAGAATGGTTGGCATGGTGGGCCACCCGCGACTAAGTCTACATTCTCAAACTCAGAAAAATTGGCGGAGCTCACATCGCCTTGAGTGATGCAATTCTTCCAGCGCGACAGTCCTTTTACCGCGTTGCGTGATGCGTTGGCACGCAAAGTGTCGCAGGCATCTTCATTCCATTCAAACAAGCCTTCGTGACGAAAGCCTGCCAAATGTGTTGCTAGTGCTAGCCCGCCAGCACCGGTAAACAATTCAATCGAACGGGGTTGGTTATTTGTTATGGGTGCCATGGAGCTGTCTCATTCTAAATAGTCGAATCAAAAATCAGCCGTGGTCGAAGTCGAAGCGAAAAGCCCGAAAAATGTTTAAACAGTATGCTCGGCCATCGGTCCAGCGAGTTCGCGGTCTAGAATAGTCTGGGTCGAGGCCCAGCCTACGCTTCAACATCAAAACCCTTCAACGGCTTCACCACCGAATACTTCTCCTTCTTCGGTTTCCCCTCCAGCGCGGGAAACTCCAGCGGTGTGTCTTCGATCGCGGTGTCGGGCAAGCGGTCGAGGAGGTCGCGAATCAGGGTGAGGCGTCCGCGTTTTTGGTCGTTGAAATCAACCAACGTCCACGGTGCATGTTTGCTGTGCGTCGCGTCGAGCATCGCTTCGCGGGCTTTGGTGTAGTCGGCGTAGCGGGTGCGGGCTTCGAGGTCGATGGGCGAGAGTTTCCAGCCTTTGAGCGGGTCTTGATGGCGGTCGGCGAAGCGTTTTTCTTGTTCTTCTTGGTCGCAGCACAGCCAGTACTTGAACAGCAGGATGCCGTCGTCGATCAGCATCTTCTCGAAGGTCGGCGTTTGTTTCAGGAAGGCTTGCACCTGCGCGGCATCGGCGAAGCCCATGACTTTTTCGACGCCCGCGCGGTTGTACCAACTGCGGTCGAACAATACGATTTCGCCGGCTGCGGGTAGATGCGCGATATAGCGCTGGAAATACCACTGCGTGCGTTCGCGGTCGCTGGGTTTTGGCAGTGCGACGATGCGGCATTGCCGCGGGTTGATGTGCGATGAGATCGCGTCGATCACGCCGCCTTTGCCGGCGGTGTCGCGGCCTTCGATCAGCACCAGGATGCGTTGCCCGGTGGCGGTCGCCCAGCGCGCCATCTGCGCGAGTTCGCGCTGCAGCGGTTCGACCTGCGCTTCGTACTCTTTACGCTTGAGTTTGTCGCTCATACGCCCGCCTTCTTCGTGCGTTTGCTGGGGCTGCGCTTGGCAGCGGTTTTCTTGGACGCGCTCGCGCGTTTACGCGGCGCCGGTGCGGGGCGCTCGTTGGCGAAGGCTTCGGCCGCAGCGGTGGTCGCCACCATGCTGCGCACCACTTCCAATATCGCGCTTTGCTGGCGTTCGTTGAGCGCGCGATATGCGGCGAGCAATCGATGTTCGCCCTTGGTGCGCACGGGATCGAGGGTGCTCGCCAATTCCGACAGCAGGGCGCCGGCCGGCACGCCGAAGGTGCGGGCGAGGGCGTCGATTTGGTCGCGGCCCGGCATTTTTTCGTCTTTCAGCCAGGCGTTGACGGTGTTGATGCCGGCGCGCGGGATCGCCGTGGCCAGATCGGTCACGCTGGTGCCGGTGGCTTTGGTCAGCAGTCGCAGTGTCGTACCGATGGACATGGGTCGATTCCTTATTCTTTGAGGCGTGGACGGAGTGTGGCGAGATTGCACGGCCGCGTGCGCGCGTCGAGCTGGGCGCTGACGATCTTTTCCCAAGCCGTGCGGCAGGCCGAGGTGGAGCCGGGGAGGGCGAACAGGAAGGTGCCGTTGGCGAGGCCGGCGAACGCGCGCGATTGCAGGGTTGAGGTGCCGATTTCCTCGTAGCTGAGCGCGCGGAACAGCTCGCCGAAGCCGGGCATCTCTTTATCGAGCAGCGGCAGCAGCGCCTCTGGCGTGGAGTCGCGGCCGGTGAAGCCGGTGCCGCCGGTGACGAGGATGCCGTCCGCCGCCGGATCGGCGATCCACTGCGAGACCTGGGCGCGCAGCCGGTATTTGTCGTCGGGCAGCAGGGCGCGGTCGTGGAGGCGATGGCCGGCCGCGGTGAGCGCGGTGGCGAGGTAATCGCCCGAGCTGTCCTCGGCAAGACTGCGGGTGTCGGACACGGTCAACACGCAGAGCGCGAGCGGGATGAAATCGTAGGCAGCAGTCATGGCCGGCAGGGTAACAGTCGCACGGCCCAGAACAACAGGGTGTAGCGAGGGAGCGATGCGCGACCGTGCGATATCGAGATCGTGCGGTTGCGAACAGAACACGCGGTAATCCGCGAACAGCGGCGCGATGTGATGTTCGCTGCATAGGCATCGGCCCTTCCGGGCTTCCCACAGCGGCGATGCGCTGCATTCACTTGCGGGAGGCCCGGAAGGGCCGATGCAGATCGCGGAACTCCATCTCTGCATGACCGCTATTTTATCGTGCGATGCGTCGCCTCAACCCATCGCGGCTTGTGCCGCGCTTACGCGGGGCGATCAAGCGTTTTGCGTCAGCTTCGCCAATTCATCGGCCTGATGTTCGCTGGATAGGCGCTCGATCAATTCGTCGATCTGGCCTTGAATGATGTTCGGCAGGTCGTACAGGGTCAGGCCTTCGACCCGATGGTCGGTGATGCGGCCTTGCGGGAAATTGTAGGTGCGGATGCGTTGGCTGCGGTCGCCGCTGCCGACCTGCAGTTTGCGTTCCTGCGCTTGGGCGGCTTCGCGTTTTGCGGTTTCGCTTTCGATCAGCATCGCCTTGAGCCGCTTCATCGCTTTATCGCGGTTGGCGTGCTGGCTGCGTTCGGTTTGCGATTCCACCACCACGCCGCTGGGGATGTGGGTGATGCGGATCGCGGAATCGGTTTTGTTGACGTGCTGGCCACCGGCGCCGCTGGAGCGAAAGGTATCGACGCGCAGATCGGCCGGGTTGATCTCGATCTCGACCTCGCCAGCGTCCTCGGCGATGATCGCGACCGTTGCGGCCGAGGTGTGGATGCGGCCCTGCGATTCGGTGGCGGGTACGCGCTGTACGCGATGGGTGCCGGATTCGAATTTCAATTTCGAATACGCGCCGCGGCCATCGACGCGAGCGATGATTTCTTTGAAGCCGCCGTGTTCGCCGGGGTTAGCGGATTCGATTTCGACCTTCCAGCCGACGCGCTCGGCATAGCGTGCGTACATGCGGTAAAGATCGCCGGCGAAAATCGCGGCTTCGTCGCCGCCGGTGCCGGCGCGCACTTCCAGATACAGGCCGCCTTCGTCGCGCGGGTCTTTCGGCACCAGATGCGACATCAATACGCGGTCGAGCTCGATCAAGCGCGCCTGCGCGGCGGTGATGTCGTCTTCCGCCAGTTCGGACAACTCCGGGTCGTTGCGCATCGCTTCGGCGGCGGCCAGATCGGCGCGCGCCTGTTGTTCCGCCGCAAGCCCGCTGGCGATCGGTTCGAGCTGCGAGAACTCGCGCATCAGCGAACGGTAACGGGCGGCGTCTTCTGCTGCTTTGGGGTCGGAAAGCAGGCGTTCGATTTCTTCGCGGCGTTCGGCCAGCGCTTCGAGCTTACGGCGCAGGGTCGGCGTCATTGCGATCGGTTCGTGTGAGGTGTTCGGAAAGGGAATCGCTCGCGTGTTCGCCGGAGCGTTCGGGGTGCAGTTGATGAGCGACCGCATCGGCGAGCGGGTTGTGCGGTAGCGTCGATTCAGGAAACAGCCGCTCGGCCGCGCGCAGCACGTCGGTATCGCCATTGAGCGCGGCGTCGCGCAGGGCTGCGGTCGGTGCGTGCAGCAATCGGTTGGTCAGCGTATGCGCGAGCAGTTGCAGCACCTCGGCTGGGTCTTGGCCGGCCGCCAGCAGTTGCCGCGCTTTGTGCAGCGATTCTTCGCGCGCGGCGTCACCGTGCGCGCGCAGACGTTTCAATTGCCCGTGATGCGCGCTGGCGGCCAGCACGTCTTGATAGCGTGCGACTTGCAGTTCGACGATCGCCTCGGCCTCGTCGGCGGCTTCGCGCCGATTGCGCCGGTTCTCGTCGATCACCCGCTCCAGATCGTCCACGCCGTACAGAAACACGTCGCGCAGATCGGCCACGTCCGGCGCGATGTCGCGCGGCACGGCTAAGTCCATCAGCAGCATCGGCCGATGGCGTCGGCTGCGCAGCGCGGTGGCGACCTGCGCTTTGTGCAGGATCGGCTCGCGGCTGGCGGTGGCGGAAAACACGATATCGGCTTCGCCCAAATGGCGTTCGAGTTCGGCCAGCGGCAGCGCCACGCCGCCGTGGCGGGTGGCGAGTTCCTGGGCGTGGGCGAGGGTGCGGTTGGCGAACAGCAGGCGCTTGGCCTTGGCCTGCACCAGATGCAGGGCGGTGAGTTCGATGGTGTCGCCGGCGCCGATCAGCAAAATCGTGCAATCCGCTGGGCGCGAGAACGATTCTTCGGCCAGCCGCACCGCAGCGGACGCCACCGACACCGGATTGGCGCCGATGCGGGTGTCGGTGCGGGCGCGCTTGGCGGTGACGAAGGCCTGCTGAAACAAGCGATCGAGCCGATTACCCAGCGCGCCGCTGCCGCGCGCCGCAGCCCAGGCCTGTTTCACTTGGCCGAGGATTTGCGGTTCGCCCAACACCTGCGAGTCCAGCCCGGTCGCGACTCGGAACAGATGCCGCACAGCGCTGTCGTCTTTGTGCAGATACAGATAATCGCGCAGGCTGCCGTCGCTGTCGTGCGGATAGGCTGCCAGCCACGCGACCAAGCGCTCGCCGTGGTCTTCGGTTAGCGCGTAGATCTCGGTCCGGTTGCAGGTGGACAAGAGCGCCACTTCTTCGACACCGGGCAGGGCGCGCATCGCCGCAAGCGCGGCCGGCAGCGCGTCGTCGGCGAACGCGACGCGCTCGCGCAGGGCGACCGGCGCGGTGTGGTGGTTGATACCGAGGGCGACGAGACGCGACATTTCGGGGCGAGTGGGGGTTGGTGCGCTAAGCTGGGGATCGGTTCCCCATTTTAAGCGCCGATGCTGCCGATGCCCGAATTTTTGTTCCAAATGCCGTGCAGCCCCGCCGATGAGAGGCAGGGCATGGCGCGTTCGACGCTGGCGATGCGCGTCGTTCTCGCCGCAGCGTTGTTCGTGGGAGGGCCGGCGTGGTCTGCCGGCACGTCAATCCCTGCAGACGATGCCGCAGGCCATTCCGAAACGAAGCCGAACGCGATGAGCCGCGATCCGCTCGCGTCGTCGATGGCCGGCGAATACGCCCTGCAAGCCGGAAAGCTCGATGAAGCCGCGCGCTGGTATCTCGACGCGGCGCAGAACAGCCCCAAAGACGCCGATGTCGCCGAACGCGCGGCGCGGATTGCGCTGTTGGCCAAAGACGACACTCGCGCCGAGACTGCACTGAAGCTGTGGCGCGCCCGCGCCCCCCTCTCAGCCGCGATGCGCAGTGCCGAAGCGACCCTGGCCCTGCGCCGCAACGATGCGCGTGCGGCCAAGCGCGAGTTGGTCGCGCTGATGCGCATGACCGCGAACGATAAGAAGGACGACGAGGGCTGGCGTTATGCGCTGTTGGCGTTGGATGCGGGCTCTGGCAACCCAACGCTCACCGGCAAGATGCTCGGGCACTTGATCGACAGCGACACCATTCCCAACCGGCTATCGGCGTGGCTGGCCTTCGGCGAGTTCGCGCAGCAACTGCAGCGCAACGATCTGGGCGAGAAAGTGGTGAAGCGCGTGATCGTGCTGTTCCCCAACGAGCCGGCCGTCGCCCTGTTGCAGGCGAGCCAGCTCCGTGAAGCGGGTAAGGACGACGAGGCGCGCAAGGTGCTCGCCGGGCTGCAGGCGTCGTCGGCGCGACTGCCGGAGCTGAATATTGCGGTGGCCCGTGAATACAGTGCGCTGGGCGACCACACCGCCGCCGCCGATCTGCTCGCCCGTGGCCCCCAAGACGACCGCACCTTCGCGATTCGCGCCTCGTTCCTGGCGCAGGCCGAAGACAAGCTCGGCCTGGGCAAGCTCTACGACGAGCTGAAACGCGATTCGGCCAGTCCAGACCCCGACCGGCGCTTGCTGCTGGGGCAGATCGCCGAATTCTTAGAACGCCATGCCGAAGCCTTGGAGTGGTACGCGGGCGTGCCCACCGGCGGCCAGCGCAGGCAGGCGCGGTTGCGTTCGAGCACAGTGCTGCACAAGCTCGGCCGTAAAGATGAAGCCTATGCGCGCCTGCGCGAGCTGCAGGCTGACGCTAGCGCCGATGAAGACACCCGACGCGACGCGTATCTGATCGAAGCCGAGCTATATAAGGACGACGGCAAGGCCGATGCCGAGCTCGACAGCTATGTCCGCGCGCTCGCCGCATTTCCCGACGAATCGGCGGTGCTGTATTCGCGCGCGCTGATGTGGGAGCGGCGCGACGAGATTCCGCGCGCCGAGGCCGATCTGCGCAAGATTCTCGCGACCAATCCCGAGGACGTGAACGCGCTCAATGCGCTCGGCTACACCCTTGCCGATCGCACCGACCGCTATCGCGAGGCCTTGGAAATGATCTCGCGCGCACTCGCAGCGCAGCCCGATAGCGCGGCGATCATCGACAGCTACGGCTGGGTGCTGTATCGCCTCGGCCGCAATAAAGACGCTTTGGTCGAACTGCGGCGCGCGTTCACCAAGCAGAAAGATGCGGAGATCGCGGCGCATCTGGCCGAAGTGCTATGGGTGATGGGCCAGAAGGACGAGGCGCGCAAGTATTTTGAGGAAGCGCGCAAGCTCGACCCGAAAAGCCGTTCGCTGCTGCGCGCGCTCGAAAAGACCGGCGCGCAACTGCCGCCACAGGGAACGGGAACGAAAGCGCCGTGAGCGGATCACCGGCAAAGTGCGCAGTGCTCGCGCGCGCTGCGCTGGCGGCGAGCTTGGCTTTGTGCGCGCCTGCTTTGCTTAGCGGCTGCGCAACCACGGCAACGCGTGCGGCGCCTCCGCCGCTATCCGGCGATGCGCTGGCCGAAAAAATAGGCGAACGCGATGCCTGGTTATCGCAATACGCGGTGTGGTCGTTCTCCGGTCGCGCGGCGATCCGTAAAGGCGGCCAGGGCGGCAGCGGGAAGATCGAGTGGACCCAGCGCGACCTGCATCGTTACAGCATCGCGCTGAGCGCTCCGGTCACACGCCAAAGCTGGCAGCTCGATGGCGACCTGCATTCGGAAGCGGGGCGGCTTGAAGGCCTGGACGGCGGCCCGCGCGAAGGCGAGTCCGCTGAAGAACTGCTGCTCGACGCCGCCGGCTGGAAGGTGCCGTTGCAACAGCTCGGCCGCTGGGTGCGCGGAGCGCCTGCGGCCGAATACCCGGTGGAAGCAGCCGAATACGACGCGCAAGGCCGGCTTACCCGGCTGCAACAGGCCGGCTGGACCGTGCGCTACAGCGCATGGCGGGCCGGTTTGATCGGCCAACCGGACTTGCCGGCGCAGATCGAGGCCGAATCCGGCGATGCGCGGGTCCGGCTGATCATCGAAGACTGGACGTTCGCCTCGCCGTGAGCGCCGCCGATGACCTTGGGGCGTGGTCGAGCTGGCCGGCCCCGGCCAAGCTGAATTTGTTCTTGCGCATCATCGGCCGCCGGGCCGACGGTTATCACGACCTGCAAACCGTCTTCCGCATGCTGCACTGGGGCGACACCGTGCGTCTGCGGCTCCGCGACGATCATCGGATTGTCCGCCATGGACCCTCGGCAAAGGGCGTTGTCGAAGCCGATGATTTGACCGTGCGCGCCGCAGTTCTGCTGCAAAAAGAGGCGAACGTCCCCCAAGGTGTAGACATCGCCATCGAAAAGCGCATTCCATCCGGTGGCGGCTTTGGCGGCGGCTCCAGCGATGCCGCGACCGTGCTGCGGGTGCTGGATGTGATGTGGGGCTGCGACTTGGGCGTTGAGCCGCTGGCGGAACTCGGGCTGCGCTTGGGCGCCGACGTGCCGGTCTTTATTCGCGGCCACAACGCCTGGGCCGAGGGCCGCGGTGAGCAATTGTGCCCGATCGCCCTGCCCTCGGCGTGGTATCTGCTGGTCGATCCCGGCGTCCACGCCGCGACCGGCGCTCTTTTTCAAGCGCCAGAATTGACGCGAAATGCGTCTGCCGCGACAATAGCGAGCTTCGTTACCGGCGCGGTGCTCGAAAATGTCTTCGAGCCGGTCCTGCGTCGCCGCGAACCCGCCGTTGAGGCGGTGTTCGCTGCGCTGACACAGGTCTGCGGGACGGCTGCGGTTCGCCCGCAGTTGACCGGCTCCGGCAGCGGCTGTTTCATCGAATTCGCTGATCGCGAATCCGCCGAAACCGCGCTCGCCCAACTGCCGCTTGGCCTCAAGGCCTGGGTCGCAGCGGGCGCATCGCGTTCGCCGCTGTTGGATGCGCTGGAAACGATGAAGACTTGAAATAATGATGTTGTGAGGGGGTGCGGTGCGATGTCCGCTGAGGGCATGAAACCGAATCGCCGTGCGCTACATGTAGGGGCGTCGCCAAGTGGTTAAGGCACCAGGTTTTGATCCTGGCATACGTAGGTTCGAATCCTTCCGCCCCTGCCAATTCGATGGGATCGACAACGGGGAATTCGTGATCGAAAAGCTTCGTGATCGAAAAGCTCGGCGATCGAAAATCGTAGCGCTTTCGCGATGATCGATTCCCCTTTGTTGATTACATATTTCTTGATTACACATTCTCGATTTCCGGCTTCTCAACCCGCCACGGCCACAGCGAAGCGGATCACTTATGCAACAGCAAGACGATCGTCAGTTGTTGATCTTCTCCGGTAACGCCAATCGGCCGCTCGCCGATGCGGTTTGCCGTGAGTTGGGGATCCGCATGGGCAAGGCCCTGGTCACCAAGTTCTCGGACGGCGAAGTCCAGGTCGAGATCGAGGAGAACGTGCGCCGCCAGGAAGTGTTCGTCGTGCAGTCCACCTGCGCGCCGAGTGCCGAGCACTTGATGGAACTACTGGTCATTATCGATGCGCTCAAACGCGCGTCGGTGGCCAGCGTCACCGCGGTGGTGCCGTATTTCGGTTACGCCCGCCAAGATCGTCGCCCGCGCTCATCGCGTGTGCCGATCACTGCGAAAGTAGCGGCCAAGATGTTCGCTGCGGCCGGCGCGGACGGCGTGCTGACGGTCGATCTGCACGCCGATCAGATCCAAGGTTTCTTCGATATTCCGGTCGATAACGTGTATTCGTCGCCGCTGCTGCTCGCCGATATTTGGCGCGAGTACGGCACCGACAACATCATCGTGGTCTCGCCGGACGTTGGCGGCGTGGTCCGCGCTCGTGCGATCGCTAAACGTTTGGACGACGCCGAGTTGGCGATCATCGACAAACGCCGCCCGCGCGCGAATGTTGCCACGGTGATGAACATCATCGGCGACGTGTCCGGCAAAACCTGCGTGCTGGTGGACGACATCGTCGACACCGCCGGCACGCTCTGCGCCGCTGCGGCGGCGCTGAAGGCGCAGGGCGCGCAGCGTGTGATCGCTTACTGCACCCACGCGGTGCTGTCGGGCCCGGCGATCGACAACGTCAATAAATCGCAGTTGGACGAACTGGTGGTCACCGACACCATTCCACTCACGGACGCCGCCCGCGCTTGCCCGCGGATCCGTCAGCTCAGCGTCGCCGAACTGCTGGCGGAGACGATTCGCCGGGTGGCGTTCGGCGAGTCGGTGAGTTCGCTGTACGTCGATTAGCTTCGTTTCGGGATTGGGGTGTTTCACCCTTGTCCGCAGCGACTGCGACAACGCATTCCTGCATCGCCCGCGACCGATACTCCGGTCCAGGCGGCGCAGCAACACCGGCCCCGTGTCTGCGGGCGCCGAACAACGGCTTCTCTGGTCGCGGAGAAGTCGCACTGCCGCCGCGAGGCGGCTCATTTCAAGCAAAGTGAGTGATTCCAATGGCAGAACACAACATCAAGGCTGCGGGCCGCAAAGACGAGGGGAAAGGTGCGAGCCGCCGCCTGCGTCATGCGGGCCTGATTCCGGCCGTCATCTATGGCGGCGAAGCCGCTCCCGAAAGCATTCAGCTCGAACACGAGAAGACTTGGGTGCATAGCCAGAACGAGTGGTTCTACTCGTCGATCATCGACCTCGACATCGATGGCAAGGTTCAGAAGGCCCTGTTGCGCGACATCCAGCGCCATCCGTACAAGCAGATCATCATGCACATCGACTTCCAGCGCGTCGATGAGAACAAGCTCCTGCGCACTGCGGTGCCGCTGCATTTCTTGAACGAAGAGAAGTCGCCGGCCGGTAAGGCTGCCGAAGTCGTGGTCACCCACGAATTGACCGAAGTTGAGATCGAGTGCTTGCCGAAGGACCTGCCGGAGTTCATCGAAGTCGATCTGTCCGAGCTGACCGTCGGCACCATCCTGCACATGTCCGACATCAAGCTGCCGGCCGGCGTCACGATTCCGGAGCTGAAGCTGGGCAAAGAGCACGATCTCGCGCTGGTCATTGCCAAGCACGGTAAGGAAGAGGCCGAAGCCGCTGCTGCCCCCGCTGCCGAAGTACCGGCTGCGAAGGTCACTAAGAAGGATCAGAAATAATCGTCGCATCGCGATGGTTGTTTCCGTTGGTAGAGCGGGCTTCAGCCCGCTTGTCTATTTCCCGCGCAGAGCAGCGGGTCAAAGACCCGCTCTACCGGCGCGCAGCGACGACGACCTATGGCAGCTCTGCGCATCATCGTCGGCCTCGGTAATCCGGGTGCCGAACACGCCAGAACCCGGCACAACGCCGGGTTTTGGTTTGTGGATGCGTTGGCGGAACAAGCCGGCGCGCGCTTCGGCCTGGAAAGTAAGTTGTTCGGCGAAACCGCGAAGGTCGAGATCGCCGGGCAGACGCTCTGGCTGCTGAAGCCGGCCACATTCATGAATCTGAGCGGTAAGTCGGTGATCGCCGCGCTGCGGTACTGGAAGATCGAGCCGGAAGAGATGCTGGTCGCCCACGACGAGCTTGACCTCCCGCCCGGTGTTGCCCGCTTCAAGTTCGACGGCGGTCACGGCGGCCAAAATGGCCTGCGCGATATCGCCCGGCTGCTGGGCCACGGCAAGTTCCACCGCCTGCGGGTCGCCATCGGGCACCCGGGACACAAGGACAAGGTCACGCCATGGGTGCTGGGACGCCCCGGCAAGGACGACGAGATCCTGATCCACCGCGCCATCGACGATGCCATCGCCGCACTGCCGCTGGCGGTCGCGGGCAATCACATGGATGCGATGACGCGGCTGCATACCCCGAAGGGAGATTGAGATGAAAGACGACGATATCGACAAAGAGAAATTCATTTGCGGTATGTGCGGCATCGCCATCAAAGCGAGCACCGCGTTCAAAAACGATAGCCTCTGCACGCCGTGCAAGAAAAAGAAAAAAGATGCGGCTGCCGGAAGGGCCGTGCCCGATGCGCCCGGAGCGGATTGAAGGCGCTCCCCCGCAACGCAAGCTCCCCTTCCCCGAATCACGACTCCCGAATCACGCCTCCCGAATCACGCCTCCCGAATCACGACTCCCCAATCACGACTCCCGGATTACACGCCATGGGCATCAAATGCGGCATCGTCGGTCTGCCGAACGTCGGCAAATCGACGCTTTTCAACGCCTTGACCAAGGCGGGCATCGCTGCGGCCAATTTTCCGTTCTGCACGATCGAGCCCAACGTCGGCGTGGTGCCGGTGCCGGATCCGCGCCTCAATGCGCTGTCGGCGATCGTCAAGCCGCAGAAATGCATTCCGACCGCAGTCGAGTTCGTCGACATCGCCGGTCTAGTCGCCGGCGCTGCCAGCGGCGAGGGCCTGGGCAACAAGTTTCTCGCCCATATCCGCGAAGTGGATGCGATCACCCACGTGGTCCGCTGCTTCGAGAATCCCGACGTTATCCATGTCAATAACAAGGTCGATCCGCTCTCCGATATCGACACCATCGATACTGAGCTGGCGCTGGCGGACCTGGAATCGGTCGATAAGGCCCTGCAGCGCGCCGAGCGCTCGGCCAAGACCGGCGACAAAGACGCCAAAGCCCGCGCCGAGGTATTGGGCCGGGTCCGCGCAGGCCTCGACAGCGGCAAGCCGGCGCGCGCGCTGGGCCTGTCCGATGACGACAAGCTGGCGGTCCGCGACCTGTTTCTGCTGACGCTTAAGCCGGTGATGTACGTCGCCAACGTGTTGGAGGACGGGTTCGAGAACAACCCGCATCTCGACGCCGTGCGCGCCCGGGCCGTGGAGGAAGGCGCCGAAGTGGTGCCTGTTTCTGCGGCCATCGAGGAAGAGCTGAGCCAGCTTGAAGACGAAGATCGCGATACCTTCCTTGCCGATTTGGGCCTGGCCGAGCCGGGTCTGAACCGGGTGATCCGCGCCGCTTACACGCTGCTGGGCCTGCAGACCTACTTCACCGCCGGGGTGAAGGAAGTTCGCGCCTGGACGGTCAAGGCCGGCTCGACCGCACCGCAGGCTGCAGCGGTGATCCATACCGATTTCGAGAAAGGCTTTATCCGCGCCGAAACCATCGGTTACGACGACTACATCAAGTACCGCGGCGAGTCTGGTGCGCGCGACGCCGGTCGGCTTCGCCTGGAAGGCAAGGAATACCGGGTGCAGGAAGGCGACGTGCTGCATTTCCGCTTCAACGTCTGATTCGACCGCGCGGGCGCGGGCGCAGGCGTGGCAGCCCTTCCAGGCTCATGTGTCATTGCAAGAGGCTTAGTTCTACTGTGTTATAAAAAATGAAACCGCTTGATCTAAAGCCACATGTACCGCTAAAAGCCAATTTCAATGCATGTCAGAAACCGCTGGATTTAAGCGTTAATTGGAATTTTCGACACAGTAGAATTAGCAGGCTGCTGAAATACCTGCGGCGGAAGCTTTTCAGCAGCCTGGTCATGCATCCATGAGTCATGCATCCATGAGTCATGCAGCCATGGACGACTGCATCGGCGAAGCAAGCGCGTCAACGATTGATGTGCCGTGAGTACGTCCGGACATGCCGGACGTGCGAACTGAGACGTCCAGGATGGAGGTATTTCAGCAACCGGTTAGGGTTTGCCAACGGCCGTCGGTCTGTTAGGCTATTGCCTGTCGCGGATTCCCATGCCAGCCGGCCCCGTCTTCCGACACGCAGGTGATTGCCTTCGATCGAACATGATCGAGGCGTCCCAGTTCAGTTTCATCGTGATGCAGCTTTATCGCGATGCAGCTTTATCGAGATGCGATACGCCGGCTTGCAGGGCTCCGCGGGACACCTTCCCCACTAGGAGCTAACTGATGAAAGTACTGGCATGCGATGGAATCCACGAAGACGGTCTTGCGTTGTTTCGCGACGCCGGTTGGTCCGTCGAAATCTCCGATCCAATCAAAGACCCCGCCAAACTCGCCATCGCACTGGCCGATGTCGATGCCGTGCTGGTGCGTTCGTCTACGCTGATTACCGCTGAGGCGATCGAAGGCGCGAAGAATCTCAAGGTGATCGGTCGCGCCGGCGCCGGCGTGGACACCATCGATGTCGATGCCGCTACCGCCAAGGGCATCGCGGTGATGAACGCGCCGGACGGCAACACGCTTGCCGCCGCCGAACACGCGGTGTCGCTGCTGTTTTCGCTGGCGCGTCACGTGCCCAAAGCCGACGCTGGCATGAAGGCGGGGTTGTGGCCGAAAGCCGGGCTCACCGGTTTCGAACTCGAAGGCAAACGTCTCGGCGTAATTGGTCTCGGCCGCATCGGCAGCACGGTGGCGCGCAAGGCGCAGGGCATCGGTATGGACGTCGCCGCATACGACCCGTTCCTGCCGCCATCGATGGCAGGCAAGGGCAGCGTCGCGCTGAAATCGCTTGAGGAATTGCTAGCCTGGGCCGATATCATCACCCTGCACATTCCGCGCACCAAGGACACCACCAATCTCATCGGCGAAGCGCAGATGCGTGCGATGAAGAAGGGTGCGTATTTGGTCAACGCCGCGCGCGGCGGTTTGGTCGATGAGGATGCGCTGCTGCGTCTGCTCGACGAAGGCCATCTCGCCGGTGCCGCGCTCGACACCTTCGCCACCGAGCCGCTGCAGGCCGACTCGCCGCTGCGTGCGCATGCCAAGCTGATCCTCACCCCCCATCTCGGCGCGTCCACCAGCGAAGCGCAGCAAGCGGTGAGCACGATTCTTGCGAAACAAATCATCGATTTCGCTGCGACCGGCGCGGTCGCCGGCTGCGTCAATCTGCCGCCGCTTACCGCCGAAGCCGCGCGCGAAGTCGGGCCGTGGATGCCGCTGATGTCGGCGCTCGGTCGTCTTGCCGTGCGCTTGGTGCGCGCGCCGACGCGTCTGGAAATCACCTATGCCGGCCGCACCGAAGCGCTCGATACGCGCCCGCTGACGCGTTTGCTGGTCGCCGCATTGCTCGGTACGTCCTCGGGCCGCGTCACCCCCGTGAACGCACTGCAGGAAGCGGCTGCGCGTGGGCTCACGGTTGCTGAAACCGTCGGCGGCGACGGCGATGGTTTCGATCGTCTGCTGCGCGTGCGTGTGGTCGGCGACAACGCGGCAGGTGTAAGCCGCACCCGCGAGATCGAAGCAACCTTGCATCGCGGACCGCGCGTGGTGCGTTTGGACGGCGTCGAGATCGAATTCGATCCGCTCGCGCACGTGCTGTTGATGCGCAACGAAGACCGTCCCGGCATGATCGGCCAAGTGGGCACGCAACTCGGCACTGCAGGCGTCAACATCGTGAACTTTGCGCTCGGTGCGGCTGGCGATGGCCAAGCGCGCGCCGCGATCACCGTCGATAAGCCGCTCGATGAGGCGCAGATCGCGATGCTCAAAGCGGTGCCGGGCGTGCTGTCGATTCAGCAGGTGTGAGTTCTGCTCCCTCCCCCGTATCGCGGGGGAGGGTTGGGGTGGGGGCAAGGCCCGCACGCATCTTTACCGAAACTTCGTAGATCCATCATGAAAATTTTGCTTGCCCGCCACGGCGAAACGCCGTGGAATGCCGAAGGCCGCTACCAGGGCCAGGTCGATATTCCGCTGTCGCCGACCGGCGAAGCGCAGGCGCGCGCGCTCGGCGCGCGTTTGGCCGATGTGCGCATTGATCGCGCAATCGCTTCGCCGCTGATGCGCGCGAAAACCACGGCTGAATTGGCCCTTGGCGCTGCGCGCGCGGCGCAGCTCGGCACCGACGCCGGCTTGATGGAAATCGCGCACGGCACCTGGGAAGGCTTGCTCGCCAGCGAAATCCGCGACCGCGACCCCGAGCGATTGCAGGCTTGGCGCGACGCACCAGAGACCGTGCTGATGCCCGAAGGCGAATCTTTGCAGCAGGTGTTGGATCGCGCGTGGCCTTCGTTCGAGCGCGCGACTGAGGGCCTCGGCGCCGACGACACGCTTTTAATCGTCGCCCACGATGCGGTCAACCGCGTGTTGTTGTGCCGAATTCTCGGCATCCCGCTGTCGCGGCTGTGGAGTTTCCGCCAAGCGCCAGCGACGCTGAATTTATTGGAAGGTGTCGATGTGAATCGCATGGAAGTGGTGCGTTTGAACGACTGTGCGCATCACACCGAATTGTTCGGCGAAGCGGTGCATCGGGCACTGTAGGGCGGGCCCTGGCCCGCCGTCGATTGCACCGGTATTCATGGCGGGCTGGCCCGCCGTCGATTGCACCGGTATTCATGGCGGGCTGGCCCGCCGTCGCTTGCGCCGGTATTCATGGCGGGCCCTGGCCCGCCGTCGCTTGCGCCGGTATTCATGGCGGGCTGGCCCGCCGTCGCTTGCACCGGTATTCATGGCGGGCCAGGGCCCGCCCTACGGCACTGCTTTGCCCCGCGCCGCTTCCCACAGCGCATACCAGGCATCGCGCGGCAGCGGTTCTGCGCAGGCATGCATGGCGTCGCGCAGGCGTTCGATTTTCGTGCTGCCGAGGACGACGCGCGTGTTCGGCAGCGATGCCACCCAGCGCAGCAGCACGCTCGCAGGGTCGAGGCCGAAGTCGTGCGCGATCGCGTGCAAGCGATCGCGTAGGCGACTGCCGATCGGCGAATGTGGATTGAGCAAATCGCCGCCACCGAGCGGCGACCAGGCCTGCGCTTCCGCGCCGCGCGCGCGCGAGGCCGCTAGCGTGCCGTCGTCCAGCGCCGCGCTGTTCGCAAGTGATAGCTCGATTTGATTCGCGACGATGGGCAGTTGCCCGTCGAACAGCGCGAGCGCATGCGTATCGAAATTAGACACGCCGAAACTCCCGACGCGGCCTGCTGCCACCTCCTCGCGCACCCATTCGGCGATCGCCTCCGGTTCGAGCAATGGATCGAAGCGATGCAGCATCAGCATCTCGACGTATTCGACGCCGAGCGCGGCCAGTGTGGCGTCGAGCGCGCGTCCTAGGTGCGCGACCGATAGATCGTAATACTGCACGCCGCGAGCATTGCCCGGGCTGTTGGCCATCACGATGCCGATCTTGGCGATCAATTTGAGCCGTGCGCGCAGGCCAGGGCGTGCGGCGAAGGCCGCGCCGACCAGCGCATTGGTGGTATGGCCGCCGTAAATATCGGCCAAGTCCAATGTGTCGATGCCCAGGTCGAGCGCGGCTTCGAGCAGATCGGCCACGGCATCGGGCGAGAGCCGCGCGCCCCAGTCGCCGAAGCGCATCGAGCCGAGAATGGGCGTAGTGGTGGCCATGGGTTGTCCTGCGGATGGCTGCGCGAAGTGGCGCGGGCGATAATGCTGCCATGACTTCATCGCCGAAAACGCTTGCCGAGTGGCTGGCGTACATCGAAAGCCAGCATTCCAAGGCCATGGACATGAGCCTGGAGCGCAGCCGCGAAGTCGCGCGGCGCATGGGGTCGGGTTTGGGTTTGGGCATCGGCATCGCGACGCCGGCGCCGCGCGTCGTCACCGTCGGCGGCACCAACGGCAAGGGCTCGACGGTCGCCTTCATCGAATCGATCGCGCGCGCTGCCGGCTGGCGCGTGGGGGCCTACACCTCGCCGCATTTATTGCGCTACAACGAGCGCGTGCGCATCGACGGCCGCGATGCCGACGATGCCGATCTCATCACTGCGTTCGAGGCGGTCGAAGCAGCGCGCAGCGATGCTGCGATCGGAGCGATTGGCCTCACGTATTTCGAATTCGGCACGCTCGCCGCGCTGTGGCTGTTCGCGCGCAGCGATCTCGATCTGGCGATTCTCGAAGTGGGGCTCGGCGGGCGTCTGGATGCGGTGAATCTCGTCGATCCCGACGTCGCGGTCGTCACCACGGTCGATTTGGATCATCAGGATTGGCTCGGCGACACCATCGAATTGATCGGTTTCGAGAAGGCCGGCATCGCCCGCGCCTGGAAGCCGCTGGTGTTGGGCGACGACGATCCGCCGTCGAGCGTGCTCGGCCATGCCTATGCGATCGGCGCCTCGGCGCTGCGCATCGGCTGCGATTTCTTTTTCGAGCGCAGCGAAAACGACGATGCGCGCTGGCGCTGGCGCGAAATCGGCTGCGAGCTCGAACTGCCGATGCCGCAACTTGCTGCGCCAGTGCAACTGCGCAATGCGGCGGTCGCTATTGCGGCGGTGCGCGCGCTGCCCGATACCGATGACTGGGGCGAAGCGATCTACGCCCGCGGCGTCATCGAAGCTCGTGTCGCGGGGCGGCTGCAGCGCTTCGAGCGCGACGGCGTCGAGATCTTGGTCGATGTCGGCCACAACCCGCAGGCCGCGCGCGCCTTGGCCGATGGCCTGCGCGCGGCGCCGACGACGGGTCGTACCCATGCGGTGTTCGCGGCGCTGGGCGATAAGGACATTCAAGGCGTGGCCGAGGCGTTGGCCGATGCGATCGATCTGTGGTGGCTTGCCGGATTGCCTGACGCTGGCCCGCGCGGTGTCGATGTCGATAGCTTCGCCACTCGGCTACAGGGCACGGTGGCCGCAGCTGGAACCCGGCATGCCGATGTCGCCAGCGCCCTGAACGCTGCCCGTGCAGAGGCAGCCCGGGGCGATCGCATTCTCGTCTGCGGCTCGTTCTTCACCGCAACTGAGGCGTTGCGCCTGCTGAATGCGCAGGATTGAGATTGCGACCTTGGGTTGAACGATCGGCCAGACCGCTTGCTGAACCGTCGGATGAATCGATCGCCGTTCGACGGATCTCCCGATCGGTGGGGTCGCGCGCCGGGATCGGCTCTATAATTCGCCAGCTTCCTCCTGCTTGGACCTCAATGGATACTGCACTGAAACAGCGTCTGATCGGCGCCGCGGTCTTGGTGGCACTTGCGGTGTTTTTCCTGCCGATGCTGGTGAAAGGCCCCGCGCCCGACAGCGGCGTCTCCGACGTATCGATCAAGATTCCCGGTGGTCCCGATGGTGCGATGGAAACCCGCGACCTGCCGTTGGTCGCGCCCGGCGAAGTGCCGAAGGGCGGCGCCGTCGGTATGGACGCGACGCCGGTGGATCGCTCCGGAACGCCTGTCTCTGGCGCGGTGCCGCCAGCGAGTGGCGCTGATGCCGCAGCGGGCGATTCCACCGCACTCTCTCCCGATGGCGCTACGGCGCCGACCGATCCCAGCGCAACGCCGGCCGCGACTGCGCTGCCGCCCGCTGCGGCTGGTGGCGACTATGCCGTGCATTTCGGCGCCTACGCCACTGCTAAAGCTGCCGACACCGTGGTTGCCCTAGCCAAAGCTGCACAGTTGCCGGCTTACAGCGAACCGGCCACCGTCGGCGGTAAAGCCGCATGGCGCGTGCGCATCGGCCCCTACAGCACCCGCGCCGAAGCCGAGTCTGCCCGTCTGAAGGCATTGACCGTGCGCAGCGATGTGCCGGTGCGCGTGGTGGTGTTGGATGCTGGATCCGCGTCGCCGACTGCGCCGGAATCGGCGCCCGTGACCCCTGCGACGGAGGCACCGAAGCCAGCGCCCGTGACGCCCGTCGCAGCCGCGAAGCCGGCCGATATCAAGCCCACTGCTCCAAAACCGCCTGCTCCGAAACCGGTCGCGCCGAAACCGGTCGCGCCGAAACCGGCCGCACCGAAGCCTGAAACCAAGCCGCTTGCCGCTATGCCGAAACCCGTCATCGCGAATCCCGACGCCGCTCCCAAGCCCGCCGCGCCTAAGCCAGCCGTCCCCAAGCCAGTCGTCCTCAAGCCTGCAGAAACGAAGCCGGTCGCCGTAGCGTCGGCTCTGCCCAAACCCACTGCGCCCCCACCGACCGCTCTGACGCCCGCATCGCCAAATCCAACGGCTGAAACTCCGGCGACGCTGAAACCCGCCGCTAAGCCTTCCGACACCGGCGCCTTCGTCGCCGTCGCGCCTAAGCCCAAGCCCGCTGCCGCCGGTGCCGCAAAGGTCGGTTTCGCAGTGCAGCTCGGCGCCTTCAGCGATGCGGCCGAAGCTACGGCCTTGCGCGATCGCCTGCGCGGCGCTGGCTTCGCGGCGTTCACCGAAACCGTCGACACCGACAAAGGCCGCCTCACTCGCGTCCGCGTCGGACCGGTCGTCGATCGCACCGCAGCGGATCAGCTCAAAGCGCAAGTGCAATCGAAGACGGGCGTGGACGGCATCGTGCGTTCGCATCCCTAATATATCGAATCCCAGGGTTATCGAATCCCAGGTTATCGAATCCCGGGGTTATCGAATCCCAGGGTTACCGAATTCCTGGTTTGTCGCTGTTATTCGCTTCGAACACCTGCCAATCGCGATATCTTCTCGTCGCGCTTGGCCCGCAATTCTTGAGTTATTGGAGTCACCATCATGTGCGGCATTCTCGGTATCGTCGGGATCACGGACGTCGCGGCAGCGCTTTACGACGGACTCACTGTGCTCCAGCACCGCGGCCAAGACGCTGCCGGCATCGCCACCGCCAACGGCACCCAGATGCGCGTGCATAAGGGCAACGGTTTGGTGCGCGATGCCTTCGACCCAAAAGCGATGGCGCTGCTGCAAGGCCGCGTCGGTATCGGCCATTGCCGCTACCCCACCGCCGGCAGCGAAGGCAGCGATGAAGCGCAGCCGTTCTACGTCAATTCGCCGTTCGGCATCGCGCTGGCGCATAACGGCAATTTGATCAATACCGACACCTTGCGTCGCGAAGTGTTCGAGCAGGATCGCCGCAACGTCAACACCGAATCCGATTCGGAAGTCTTACTCAACGTGTTCGCGCACGAATTGGACAAGCAGCGCGTGCTCACACCCGATGCCGTATTTCGTGCGGTGGAAGGCGTGGTTCATCGTGCGAAAGGCGGTTACGCGGTGGTTGCGGTGGTATTGGGCCTGGGTTTGGTCGCGTTTCGCGACCCCAACGGCATTCGTCCCTTGGTGCTCGGCCGTCGCGACTCCGACGGCGGCAGCGAATTCGCCATCGCCTCCGAATCGGTCGCGCTGGACGTGCTGGGTTTCGAGCGCGTGCGCGACATCGCCCCGGGCGAAGCGGTGGTGATCACGCCGCGCGGCGAGCTGCATTCGCGCCAATGCGCCGACGGCGAACTGCGGCCCTGCATTTTCGAGTTCGTGTATTTCGCGCGCCCCGATTCGATGATGGACGAAATCTCGGTGCACAAGGCGCGGATGCGCATGGGCGTGACCCTCGGCGAGAAAATTCTGCGCCTGCGCCCCCAGCACGATATCGACGTGGTGATCCCGGTTCCCGACACCTCGCGCGATGCGGCGTTGGAAATCGCGAACACCCTCGGCGTGAAGTATCGCGAAGGCTTCATCAAAAACCGCTACGTCGGCCGCACCTTCATCATGCCCGGGCAGGGCGAGCGGGTGAAATCGGTGCGTCGCAAACTCAACCCGATTCCGCTGGAGTTTAAGAATAGAGTCGTACTCCTGGTGGACGACTCCATCGTCCGCGGCACCACGTCGCAGCAGATCGTGCAGATGGCGCGCGATGCCGGTGCGAAGAAAGTCTATTTGGCCTCCGCCGCGCCGCCGGTACGCTTCCCGAACGTCTACGGCATCGACATGCCGTCGCCCGACGAACTGGTCGCGCACGGCCGCACCGAAGACGACGTGCAGACCTTGCTCGGCTGCGATTGGCTGATCTATCAAGACTTGGCCGATCTCGAAGCCGCCGTCGCCGGCCCGAAATTTCCAGGCCGAAAATTCGACAGTTCATGCTTCAACGGCGAATACGTCACCGGTATCGAGCCCGGCTATTTCGAGCGCATCCAGCAGTTGCGTTCGGATGAGGCAAAAAAGAAACGGCGGTTGGCGGGATGAGCAGCTTTTGTAGGAGCAGCTTTTGTAGGAGCGGCTTTAGCCGCGATGTGTTGCTCGTGTCTTGAACAGCGAGTCGCGGCTAAAGCCGCTCCTACGAAACGCGCCAACAGCGATGACTCACTTATTTTCCGCCGCCCAGGCCTGTCTGCGCGCCGCGACGCCAGAAGACAAAGTCGCGCTGACCTTCGCAACAGCCGAAGCATTCACGCGCGGCGAACTCAGCATCGACGACGATGCGCCTCCGCCGGAACCGATCCGCATGCCCGGCCGCCCGGAGCGACCGAAGCTCGTCGCCTCGCGCGAACTGCCGAAGCGTGGCTTCGGCACCAATGAGGGACGCGCGGCGTTTATCCACTCCATCGCGCATATCGAATTCAATGCCATCGATCTGGCCTGGGATGCGGCGTATCGCTTTCGCGGCATGCCGCCGCAGTTCTATGCCGACTGGGTTAGCGTCGCCAACGACGAAGCGCGGCATTTCGTGATGCTGCGCAATCGCTTGAACGCGTTCGGCCACGATTACGGTGATTTCGATGCGCATAACGGGCTGTGGGAAATGACCGAAAAAACCGCACATTCGGCGCTCGAACGCATGGCCTTGGTGCCGCGCGTGCTGGAAGCGCGTGGGCTCGACGTGACCCCGGGCATGATCGACAAACTGCGTGCGCTTCGCGACGATGCGACCGCCGATATTCTCGGCGTGATCCTGCGCGAGGAGATCGGCCACGTCGCCGCGGGTTCGCGCTGGTTCCGCTGGTGCTGCGAACGCGCAGGCATTGATCCAGAAACGACCTTCCGCGCGCTGCTGGTCGAATACGGGCGCGGCGTGCTCTATGGCCCGTTCAATCTCGAAGCGCGCAGCGCGGCGGGATTCAGCGATGAGGAATTGGCGGCACTGCAGAGCGCTGTCGCCGAGATGTTGTAGCGGCGGAGACGCGCGCCTCGACCGGAGATTATCGATTGCGATCATCGATTGCGATCATCGGTTGCGATTGACGCCGATAGGTTCTGTGCATCGCCTCGCATGATTCGTTGCGCTTCCATCGCGACTACGCACACTGCATCAACGATGTCATATCGGTGATGTCATATCGATGACAATCGTCGCAGCGTCGGCGATGCTCGCACTGCGGCGGCGTATGCGCCAATCAGCAATATTGACGTCATCTGGTCTACATATTCGCACGACATGATGCTGCGGCTCTGTTCATTGCCCGCCGCAGAGCGCTGCTGAAGATCAAGGCGGAGCGTTCCTTCACGGACTCCAGTTCATCATGACCAAGACGACGATACTCGCCGCCGCCATCCTGCTATGCCTGCACGCTGGCTTTACGCATGCGCAGGAAGCGCCCGATGGCAGTGCGGATGCCGATATGCTCGACGCGATTTCGGTGGTCGGTACCGGCCAAACTCGTCAGGTGCAGGCGCTCGGCAAAGACGATCTTGCGCGCGAAGCCGCAGGCGCGAGTCCACTGAAGGCGGTGGCGAAGCTGCCGGGTGTGAACTTCCAAAGCGCCGACCCGTGGGGCAACTACGAGTGGTCGACCAAACTCAGCATTCGCGGCTTTTCGCAGCAGCAGCTTGGTTTCACGCTCGACGGCATTCCGCTGGGCGATATGAGTTACGGCAATCACAATGGCCTGCACATCAGCCGTGCAGCGATCAGCGAAAACCTCAGTGCCGTTGAACTGTCGCAGGGCAGCGGCGCGATCGATACCGCATCTACCGGCAATCTTGGCGGTACGTTGCGCTTCTTAACGTCCGACCCTTCGCGAGAATTCGGCGTGCGCGTTGCGCAGACATTCGGCAGCGAGTCCACCACGCGCACGTTCGTGCGCATGGACAGCGGCGATCGCGACGGCTTTTCCGCATTCGTCAGCGGTGCGTGGCACGATGCCGATAAGTGGAAGGGCGAAGGCCCGCAGCGCAGCGCGCAGTTCAATGCGAAGGCGGTCTATGCGACCGAAGCGCTGAAACTCACCGGTTATGCCGCCACATCGCGGCGTGGCGAGACCGATTACGCCGATCTATCGCTGGAATCGGCACGCCGTCTCGGCTACGACTGGGACAATTACGCCGGCGACTGGCAGCGCGCGATCAATGCCGCGAACGGCATTTTCAGCGGCGCCGTCAACAGTCTCGACGATGCTTACTACATCGCCCGAGGTGTTCGCGACGACGACCTGCTGTCGCTGAGCGCCGATTGGTCGGCGACCGATAATGTGAGTGTTGCGGCCACCGTTTACTACCACCGCAACGAAGGGCAGGGCCACTGGGCCACGCCGTACTCTGCATCGCCGACGTTGCCGATTCGTATGCGCACCACCGAATACGACATCGAGCGTACCGGTTTCATGCCGAATCTGACCTGGCAGATCGGCGATCACCGCCTGCAGGCCGGTGTGTGGCTGGAAAAGAACGCACACGGTGTGCAGCGCAATTTCTACGATCTGCGTCCGGACTCGCCGCCGGACGGGATATTCTTCTATCGTGACCCCGATCTACGCGTGTTCCGTCAGCGTTTCGACACCGATACCCGACAATTTTATGTGATGGACCATATGGAGTTCGTCGACGGCCGCCTCGCGGTGGATGCGGGCTTCAAAGGCACACGCGTTGAAATCGACGGCAAGCGCTTGATCGGCACCCGTGCCGGCGGCCGTTTGGTGGCCGAGGATAATTTTCAGCCGCAGGTCGGCGCGCGCTGGCGGATCAACGATACCGAAGAAGTGTTCGGCTCTTACGCCGAGACCATGTCCGCATACCGCACCGGTGTGAACGGCCCGCATTCGACGTCGCAGATCGCGTTCGATGCAGTCAAAGATCGGTTGCAGCCGGAGACCTCGCGCACGTTCGAAATCGGCCTGCGCAGCAGTCGCGAATGGTTCGATGCCTCGATCGCGCTCTATCGCGTCGATTTCGAGAATCGCCTGTTGGCCATCGCGCAGTGCGCAGGCATCGTCGGCTGCGCGGCGGCTTTCGCCAATGTCGGCGATGTCGAAACCCGCGGCGCCGAGGCGGTGTTCCAGCTTAAGCCGCTGGAAGGCCTCGTCTGGTACAACTCGCTGTCGTGGAATAGCTCGAAATACGCCTCCGACTATATCGACGGCATCACCACTATCGCCACCGATGGCAAGAACGTGGTGGATTCGCCGAAGAAGATGTTCGCGAGTGAAGTCAACTGGACCCGGGATGGCTTATCGCTTCAACTCGGCGCCAAATACACCGATCGCCGTTACATCAGCTATCTCAACGACTCCTCCGTGCCGGGTTTCTGGGTCGCCGACGCCGGCGCCTCGTACGAGTGGACATCCCTGGGTTGGGTCGATTCGCTGAAGCTCAAACTCGATGTCACTAATCTGTTCGACAAGGAATACTTCTCCAGCGTCGGCACCAATGGATTTGTGGTGTCCGATCCGACCGGCTTGAATTACACCCTGATGGCGGGCGCGCCGCGTCAGGTGTTCCTCACCGCGGAGCTGCGTTTTTGATAAGGATGCTCTGATAAGCATGCTCTGATAAGCATGC
Source organism: Lysobacteraceae bacterium (assembly GCA_031374725.1). Taxonomy (GTDB): domain Bacteria; phylum Pseudomonadota; class Gammaproteobacteria; order Xanthomonadales; family Xanthomonadaceae; genus Lysobacter_I. Next base: position 33,347 of record JANMGT010000079.1, read on the forward strand.
TCTGATGACGAAGTTCTGATAAGGATGCTCTCATGACGATGTTCGGATGGCGACGCCCGGATCGAACGGCTCGGGCGTTCCTGGCGCGCCATATCGCGATATGGCTATTGATTGCAGCAGCGTTGCCCGCCGCCGCGCAGCCATCCGCGCAGCCATGGCCAGCGGCGGATGCGCCGATCACGCGCATCGCGTTCGGCTCGTGTTCGAAAGAATCGCAACCCCAGCCGATTTGGGACGCCGTGCTAGCGGCGAAACCGGAGCTGTTCGTGTTTCTAGGCGACAACATCTACGGCGACACCCGCGACATGGATGTGTTGCGGGCGAAGTATGCGAAGCTCGCGGCGATCGACGGCGTGCGCAGGCTGCGCGCCGAGGTGCCGGTGGTCGCGACCTGGGACGATCACGACTTCGGCGAGAACGATGCCGGTGGCGAGTATCCGATGAAGGCGCAAAGCAAGCGGATTTTTCTCGATTTCTGGGGCGAGCCCGCCGATTCGCCGCGGCGCGAACGCGATGGCGTGTACACGAGCTACGTGTTCGGCCCGGAAGGCCGACGCGTGCAAGTGATCTTGCTCGATGTGCGCTACAACCGCACCCCGATCGCGACTTCGCCGTTCCTCGATGGCGCCGAAGACTATAAAACATGGGCCGAAGGTGCGGAAAAGGCCGGCCGCGAAGTGCCTGGCCCGTATGTGCGTAACGCCGACCCCGCAGCGACCATGCTCGGCGAGCGACAGTGGCAGTGGTTGGAGGAACAACTGCGGCAGCCGGCGGACGTGCGCGTGATCGGGTCCAGTCTGCAAGTGATCGCCGATTTCCCGGGCTGGGAGGCGTGGGTCAATTATCCTAACGATCAGCAGCGCTTGTTCCGGTTGATCCGCGATACATCTGCGCAAGGTGTGTTCATGATCAGCGGCGACACCCATTACGGCGAATTGTCGCGGCAAGGCGAGAACGTGCCGTATCCGCTTTACGATCTGACCAGCAGTGGGCTGACCGAAGTGTGGCATGCGCCAGTGCCCAATGCGCTGCGCGAAGATGGTCGCTCGTTCCGTCAGGCCAATTTCGGCATGATCGAAATCGATTGGAGCAATCGCAGTATCGGTCTGAGTCTGCGCGACGTGGGTGGTCAAGATTTGCTGCGAAAGACGCTGCGTTTTGACGAACTAGCGATGCGCCAGCCCTGATTTCTGTAGAAGCAATTGTAGGAACCATCGTAGGAGCGACGCTAGTCGCGACAAACAACCACGACAAACAACCACGACAATCATCCACGACAATTAGCCACGACAATTAGCCACGGCAATTAGCCACGACAATTAGCCACGACAATTAGCCACGACAATTAGCCACGACAATTAGCCACGACAATTAGCCAACACATTCCGACTCGCCTATTTCGAGTCAGGCGCAGTTGCAAAGCGCAGCCGCTACAAAGCTGCCGCCGCTAAAAAGCTGCAGCCGCTACAACGCTAATACGGACAACTGCATGCCGCTCGCATCCACCCGCAGCACCGATCCCTGCGTATACCAATCGCCAAGCACAATACGCCTGCAACTGCGGCCATCGATTTTGAGCTCATGAATCGCCGGCCGATGCGTATGCCCGTGAATCAGCGTACCGATGCCGTACTGCGACAGCGTCGCGATCACCGCGTCCGGCGCGACATCGGTGACGGTCTCGAACTGCGCGCGGTCGTCGCGCTTCATCTCGCCTTGGCGCTGCTGGCTGGCCTCGCGCGCTTTCGCCGCGAATGCGAGCCGCGCCGCCAGCGGTTGCGCCAGAAACTGCCGCTGCCACGCGGGTTGCCGCGTCTGCGCGCGGAATGCCTGATACGCGGCGTCGCCGGTGCATAAAGTGTCGCCATGCATCAGCAGCGCCGGTTCGCCGTTCAGCACGACCACCGCGTTTTCCGGCAATAGCTGCAAGCCCGCGCGCTGCGCGAAACCGCGACCGACCAGAAAATCACGGTTGCCGTGCTGGAAGAATACCCGCACGCCGCGATCGCTCAACGCACGCAGCTTTGCGGCGACGAAGGCGCCGGTTTCGGAAGGGTCGTCGTCGCCGACCCAGGCCTCGAACAGATCGCCGAGGATGTAGAGCGTCTCGGCCTGGCGGGCTTCGCCATCGATGAACGCGCCAAACAATCGGGTGATCTCGGGCCGCTCGGCGTCGAGGTGCATGTCAGAGATGAAGAGGGTGGTCATGGGGAGATTGTAGAGGCAAGGCGGAGGCGGCAAGCATGAGAGACCGTCGTCCCGGCGCAAGCCGGGATCCCGCTTTTGTGTTTCGGCATTGAGCATCAAAGCAAAGGCTGGGTCCCGGCTTGCGCCGGGATGACGGTGCTTTGAATGCTTTCCGCTTTCTGCTTCCTGCTTCCTGCTCGCACCTGACCGCTCGGCCAAGCCTCTCCGGCCGCTGGGTTAAAATGCCGCGCTCACACTCCCGGCGCCACCCGAATGACCATCCGTACCCGTTTCGCTCCCAGTCCCACTGGCTACTTGCACATCGGCGGCGCCCGCACCGCGCTGTATTGCTGGCTGGCCGCGCGCCATGCCGACGGCCAGTTCGTGCTGCGGATCGAAGACACGGATCAGACCCGCAATGTGGAGGCCGCCGTTGCCGCAATCCTGGAAGCGATGGACTGGCTGGGATTGGGCTACGACGAGGGTCCGATCTATCAGACCCAGCGCTTGGATCGTTACCGCGACGTCGCCGAGCAGATGGTCGCGGCCGGCACCGCGTACTACGCCTACGAAACTAAAGAGGAGCTCGAAGCGATCCGCGAAGCCGCGCTCGCCGCGAAGGAAAAACCGCGCTACAACGGCGCATATCGCGAGCGGGGCGCAGGTTTCCGCGATGATCCGAACCGCGTGATTCGTTTCAAGAATCCGCTCGATGGCGTCGTGTCGTGGGACGACAACGTCAAGGGCACGATCGAGTTCGCCAACACAGAACTCGACGATCTAGTGATCTTCCGCTCCGACGGTTATCCGACCTATAACTTCGCGGTGGTGGTGGACGATATCGATATGCGCATCACCGATGTGGTGCGCGGCGACGATCACGTCAACAATACGCCGCGCCAGATCAATATCTATCGTGCACTGATCCACATGGGCTTGGCCGAGGCGGTGCCGAATTTCGCGCATCTGCCGATGATTCTGAATCCCGATGGCGCCAAATTATCCAAGCGCAACGGCGCGGCCGATGTGATGGAGTACCGCGATGCCGGCTACTTACCGCATGCCTTGCTGAACTATTTGGTTCGCTTGGGCTGGTCGCATGGCGATCAGGAAATTTTCTCGATTGAGGAAATGATCCGCTTGTTCGAATTGCAGGACGTGAACCCCAGCGCCTCGCGTCTGGACATGGCCAAGCTCGGCTGGCTGAATCAGCAGTATTTGAAGAGCGATGCGCCCGAAGCGGTGGCCAAGCACTTGCAATGGCATTTGCAGCAGGCCGGCTACGATCTCGCGCGCGGCCCGGCGCCGGCCGATGTCGTCATCGCACTGCGCGATCGCGTGCAGACGCTCAAAGACATGGCTGAGCGTGCAGGGGTTTGGTATCGCCCGTTGACCGAGTACGACGACGCAGCGGTCGCCAAGCATCTCACTGCGGCCACAGATGCGCCGCTGCGCGATGCGCGCGAGCGCTTGTCTGCGCTAACGCAGTGGTCGGTCGAAAGCGTGAGTGTTGCTCTGCATGCGACCGCCGAAGCGCTCGGCATCGGCATCGGCAAGGTGGCGCAGCCGCTGCGCGTGGCGATCACCGGCTCTCAGGTCAGCCCGGATATCTCGCACACGGTCTATCTGGCCGGGCAGGCTGAAGCCGTCGCGCGCATCGACGCCGCGTTGGCAAAACTGCCTGCTGCTTGAGTTCTGGCTGACTTGAGTCTGGGTCGATCTGCCGCCATCATCCCCGCATGGGCACCCATCACTGCACCGATCCACAGCACCACGTCCACGACGCCGACGGCTTCGTGCATGCGGTCGAGCGCGCCTGCCGCGAGCGCGGGCTGCGACTTACGCCGATCCGCGCGCGGGTGCTGGGCCTGATCGCCGAGCAGGGCAAGCCGATCAAGGCCTACGATCTGCTCGACCGCATTCGTTCCGACAAGCTCGAAGACGAGACCAGCGCCGGCGCCGCCGCGCCGCCGACCGTGTACCGCGCGCTGGATTTCCTGCTCGCCAACGGCTTCATCCACAAGCTCGAATCGGTCAATGCCTTCGTCGCTTGCCATCATCCGAGCACGGCGCAGCATTCGGTGCCGTTCCTGATCTGCGACAGATGCCATAACGCGGTGGAACTCGAAGACGAACGCATCGTCGCGATGCTCGACGAACGCGCACGCGCGCTCGGCTTCCTGCCGCAGGCGCAGACGTTAGAAGTGCACGGCATCTGCGCGCGCTGCGCGAGTCAGTGATTCTCTGGGGTAAGCATCCCCAAACAAGCATCCACAAGGCGCGCGTTTAGCAGGCTGCTGAAATACCTGCGGTGGCAGGTTGTCAATGGCCTGGTCATGCAATCATGGTATTGCCGTCATGGCACGCAGACATGGAGCGCCTTGATCAATGAATCTTCGACATAAAAAACGGCGCCGGAGAATGTCCGGCGCCGTTCGCGTGTAGTTGCACGCGCTGCGGAGTGGTCAGGGAGAGTAGACAACTCCGCAAGCGCGTGCGGGGGCTTCGTAGTCAGGATGCGGTTTTTACTTTCGCTTCCGACGATGGGGCAGAGTGTGTTGCATTTTCCCTGAATGTCCGATGGATGGATGTTTCAGAAGCACGTCTCTCACAAGAACATCTCTTAGAAAAACATGCGCACACCGACGTTGAAGTTGCGACCCGGCAGCACGACGTTGTCTTTTAGGAAAGACGTGTGAACGCGCGCGGTTTGGTCGGTGAGATTGCGGCCGTCGAGGAACACTTCCCAGCCATACGCATCCGTATCCCAGTGGTAGGCGAAATGCGCGTCCACCAAGGTATAGCCTGCAGTTTCGGTTTCGCCTGGAGCCACGTCGTTCTGGCGCATCACGCGAGTCGCGCCCAACGAGGCGTTCCAAGCGTCGCTCTTCCACGTGGCGCCGGCGCCAAACCGCGAGGGCACGATGCGCGGAAGGTTTTCGCCGCTGTCGAGCTCACCGCGAACATGATCGCCGAACACGCGCAGATCGAGCTTGCCGGCATCGTTGTCGAGCACATGCGCGATGAACTCGGCTTCGATACCGCTGAAATCAGCGTCGGCCTGTGTCCAAACGCGGATCGGCAGCGGATCTTCACCCGGTTCCGGCGGCGTCAATAAGCCGGTTTCGGCGAGATAGATAAAGCCGTCGAAGCGCGTGCGATACACCGAGGCTTTCGCATCGAAGCGTTCGCTGTGGAAATGCAGGCCGAGCTCGGCCTGATTCGCGCGTTCTTTGCGAAGATCGGCGTTGCCGATTTCGAACGATGCGGTGGCGATGTGCGGACCATCGGCATACAGCTCTTCCTCGGCCGGTGCGCGTTCGGCGCGGTCGAGATTCGCGCTGATGCGCCAAGCATCGTTGATGTTCCAAAGCCCGCCGATCGATAAGCTGAGCGGGCTGAAACTGCGGCGGGGATTGCCGATGGCATCGGTGCGCACGCGGTCGATACGCGCGCCGAGGTCGAGTTGGAACGCATCCCACTGCGCGTGCTCGATCACGAACAGGCCCTGCGAGCGCGTCTTCGTACGCGGGACGAAGGCTTCGTCGCCGATCGCCTCGAACGTGCGCTCGCCGATCTGCAGGCCGACCGCGCCGGTCCAGTTGCCGAAAGGTTTGTGGGTGAGTTCGAGTCGGCCTTCGTTGGCGTCGCTCTTGAACACTGTGCCGACGTCCGCGCCTTCGAATTCGGTGTGTTCGTAGTTCGTGTTCGCGAAGCCCAGGCGCAGGCCGTCGAAGATCCATAGATCGCGGTCGATGCCGGCTTTCAGTTCGAACCGATCCTGCAGCATGTCCAGCGCGACGCCGGCTTCGCCCGCATCCGGGTCGCCGGGTTCGCCGGGGTTGCCGTAGCGATTGTCGAAGCGCGACAGCGACACGCCGATGAAGCCGTCGGTACCGATATATGACGCGCCGAGCGCGCCGCTGCGCGTTTCGACGAAGCTATTGAGCTGTTGTCCGTCGGGAGTGTCGTAATCTTCGAAATCCCGATAGAGGCCATCGGCATGCAGCACCAGCGCGCCGTTGGCGCCCATCGCATCGAAGCGCGCCATCGCAGTTTTACCCTTGTTGACGCTGTCGTAGCGCACCTCGGCGCGGCCTTTGATGGTGTCGTCCAGCGCGCGCTCGGCAATGCGGCCATCGACCACATTCACCACGCCGCCGATCGCGCCGCTGCCGTAGAGCAGGGTCGATGGGCCTTTCAGCACTTCGATTTGGTCAGCGAGGAAAGGCTCGACCGCAGTCGCGTGGTCTTGGCTGATGGTCGAGACGTCTTGATTCGACAGTCCGCCCGACAGTACCGCCGTGCGCGGGCCGTCCAAGCCGCGGATGATGGGTCGGCCGACGCCGGCGCCGAAATTCGAGGTCTGCACACCCGGCAGCTTGTCCAGCGTTTCGCCGAGCGTGGCGGCCTTGGCCCGGTCTAGGCCTTCGCCCGACAGCACATCCACCGGCTGGCTGAGTTCTTCTGCTGTTTTACGCAAAGGGCTGGCGTTGACGATGACGCGGTCGAGATCTTTCGGTTGGTCATGGCGCGGGTCTTTGGCGCCGGTATCGCCGGCCGCTCCATCCGCGCTAGCGTCAGCAGCGAAGACCACAGCAGAGCTCAGGCTGAGCGCCAGCAGCAGAGAAGCGGATAAGGCGTTACGGCGGTGATGCGATTGAATGGGCACTGTGAGGTACACTGTGTTGGCGGGACAAGAATGTTATAATGTTTCACCTCGGATGAGTATACCCCCAAACGTCATGGCAACCCCGACCAGCAGCCTTCACCGCGCAGACCGCATTGGATTTGCCGCATCGTTCTTGTGCGCGATCCACTGCGCGTTGTGGCCGTGGTTGCTCGCATTAGCGCCCGCATTCGGCCTGGAATTCGGCGGCTGGGTGGATCTGGATCAGGCCTTTGTCGTGTTCGCGACCCTGCTTGGGGTGTCCACGCTCAGCCTCGGCTGGCGTCGGCACCGGATTTTTCACGCCTGGGCGCTACTCGTGCCGGGCCTCGTTTTGGTCTGGGCAGGTTCATTTGGCCCGCTTCACGCTCACAATCTGATGCACGCCGGGGTGATGGTGCTCGGCGGCTCGCTGCTCGCGCTGGCCCATATGCTGAATTTGCGCCTGACCCACATGGCCGCCGCCGCCGGCTGATCGGAAATTCGTTGCTCCGCAAGGCCTGTCGCTGCGTGATACCATGCGCGGTTCGCGGCCCCGCCGCGGTTACGCACCGTTCACGCGCCGGCTTCGGCGGGTTCACTACATTGAGGAATTGCATCATGGGTAAGGGCGACCGCAAGACCGCCAAAGGTAAACGCTACAACTCCAGCTACGGCAAATCTCGTCCGAAATCCGCGGGTGCGCTGGTCGTTGTTGGTACTGCCGCAATGAAGAAGACGACTGCCGCCAAGCCGGCTGTGAAGGCCCCGGCGAAGAAAGTGGTCGCTAAGAAAGCCGTCTAAAGAGCGACAGGACATAGTCCGACTCGCGCCTTATGCGACGACGAAACCCCGCTTCTGCGGGGTTTTTCGTTTTGGGCGCTTTGGCCTAAGAGCCTGTTTAGACTCTCTCCATGCTCCGCGCCGAGCCACAGAACGCGCGGAACAAGGAGGAGGGAGGGAATGGCGCCATCCATGACCGAGCGAGGACGCCGTGCCGCGCGTTCTGTGGCTCAGCCCTTCGGGTTGTGCCGCCGCAACGCGGAGCATGGAGAGAGTCTAAACAGGCTCTAAAGTGCTTATGTTTCGAGTGAGTGCTTATGTTTCGAGTGCTTCACTTTGGCTTGCTTCAGTTTCGCTTGCTTCAGTTTCGCTTGTTTTGGCGCTCGGCAGTGTCTTCGCTAACGATTCGCTCGACTGAGCGATCACTCACGCCGGCCGCGAAGCGCGACATCGACGCCGGCACCCGTTCAAGTTGCCCGTTCGCGTAATCGCGCGCGAACGGCAGATCTGTGCGATGCACATAGCCGATGAAGCAATCGCACACCGCGTTTGGGCAGGCGCGCGGGCGTAACTGCGCTTCAAAACTGCCGTCGTAAAGATTGCCCAGCGGCGTCGTGACGAAATGACAGCGGCGCACATTGCCATCGCCATCGACAGACACCGCGCGCTCGCCGGTTGCGCAGGGCGCGCCGAGACTCGGCGGCGGCGCGAGATTGAAATCGATATGCGGATCGATCGCGCGCATCAGCGCTAGCTGCGCATCGCTGTAATAGTCCGGTTCGCGCTGGTCGTAGGCGTTCAGCCACATCGGCGTGTCGGCCGGCAAGGCGTCGCGAAGTCGCGCGATCTCGTGGAAATGCTCGCGCATCGCGACCATGCCCACGCTATGACGGATGCCGCGCCGCCGCAGTTCGCGACATCGCGCGAGAAACGCGGCGCGCGGTGTTTGCGACGGGTGATACGTACACCAAAACGCGATCTTGCTCGGATCGGCGTCGTCCAGCCAGCGCGTGCCGATGCAGAGGTTGGTTTGGATCGCGATGCGCTGCACCTGCGGCAGCTTGCTGAGCGCGACCATCGCCTCCCGATAGTGCTTACGCACCAGCCCTTCGCCCCAGGGTGTGAACAGAATCGATAGCGAACGTTCGGTGTGCGTGCTGGTCCATTCGACGAAACGCGCAAGATCGGCGGCGTCGCGCTGCAAAGTCGCGCGGGTGTCGCGACGCTTGGCGAACGGACAATAGGCGCAATCGTAATTGCAACTGCTGAGTCGGCCGCGATAGAGGATCGATAGAGGCGGTTGTCGGGCGCGCGTATCGTCGATAGCGATCGGCAAAGCGCGCGTTTGCGAAACCGCAAGCGCCACACTTGGCGATGGTTCAAGCGAGGTCATAAGCATGCATCCGCGCGATCACCGTGGGCGAAGCGAGCCAGGGGCCGATGGTGTCGGCGCGCGCGAGCCCGGCATCGGTCGGACGGATGCGATCCGCGTCGATGCGTGCGAGTCCATGGGTTTCTAGCTCGCTCAATTGCGGCAGATCATCGAGGCAGTCGCGACCGAAACGCTGCCGGTACGCGACGCGATCGAGCCCGCTCACAACCAACAGCGACTGGATGGCGTAGCGTCGGCGCTGTTCGTCGCCGTCGAGCGCAAAGCCATAGTCCGCAGCGCCGAAATCGGCATCGCTGCGCTGCAAATAGTGATCGAGAATGTCGCCGACGCTGCGGCGCGATACAGCATATTCGCTGGAATAATGCAGTGCGCGCGTGTACGAACGCGCACCGCAGCCGATGCCGACCATGCCGTCGTCTTGGCAGCAATAGGCAGGCGCGTCGCCGTCGTCTGGCGCATGCGGCGCGCGGAACATGCGCATCGAAATTTGTCGATAACCCGCAGTGAGCAGCGCGTCGCGGCCAGCGCGATAGAGTTCCGCGCGGCTGTCCTGCGGTTCTGGCTGCAATACGAACCGGGCTCTGCCGTCGCGCGCTTCGATCCGGCCTAAACCGGTGAGCGGGCGCACATACAACGGATACAGATAGAGTTCTTCCGGCGCGAACGCGAGCGCGCTGTCGATCGATGCGAGAAAGCTCGCCATGCTTTGACCGGCGATTCCATAAATCAAATCGAGATTCAGCGTGGGGAAGCCGGCATCGCGGATCGCAACGATCGCGCGTTCCACTTGGTCGCGCTGCTGCGGACGAACGAGGGTGCGTACTTCGGCATCGCTGAAACTCTGAATGCCCATGCTAATGCGATCGATGCCAGCGTCGCGGCAGAGCGCCATTTTTTCCGGATCGACGGTTTCAGGCGAGACTTCCATGCCGGCGGGAACGCTACGAAGATCGAGTCCAGCGATGTCGCGAACCGCATCGAACAGCGTGCGCAACTGCGCGCTATCGAGATAACTCGGCGTGCCGCCGCCGAGCGCGAAGCGCGCGAAGCGATGTGCGTCGAGCGCATCGACGGTGGCGCGCAATTGAGCGAGCATGCGGTCGAGGTAACGCGTCACCATGTCGTCGCTCGGGCGTGCGAGTGCGAATAGATTGCAAAAGCCGCAGCGGTACGAACAAAACGGGATATGAAGATACAAGAACAAGCCGCCGCGGTCTTCGTCGGCCCAGACCTCGCGCAGCGGCACAGGTGCGCTGAGCGGCCGATACGCGGTTTTGTGCGGATACGAATACGAGTACGCTTGATAAGGCGGCAGTTGCAGCAGCGATGAGAGGCTAGGCAGGTTCACGGGGTCAGTACGAAATGCGTATAGGGGACGGTCATTACGACTTCGTGCGCGATGCGATGGCCGACGTAGCCATCTTCGCCGTAGGCGGTGCCGTGATCGGAGCAGACGATGACAAATGTCGGCGCGCGCTGGCGGCACGCATCGAGCAGGGGCGCTAGCGCACCGTCGACGTATTCCAGTGCAGCGCAATGCGTATCGAGGTTGTCTTCGGTCGCGTCTGGAACATAATGCCGGTTCGGCTGATGCAGCGCAGACACATTGATGAAGCTGAAGCAGCGATGCGCGCGCAGGTCATCGGACTGTAGGCGCGCGCAGGCGATGGCGACTTGACGTTCGGTGGAGTCGATCGCAGTCACGCCGAACGCGGGCGACCAGTGCGCTTCGTCGAATAGGTCGGGCAGGATGCAGCCGAGCGGGTTGGCGCGGTTGAAAAAACCGACGCCGCCGATGCACAGCGTGCGATAACCGAGATCCGCAAAGCCATGGACGATGTTAGCGTGATTGTCGAATACCCAAGTGTTCGCATCGATGGTCTCGCTGCCTGAGAAGGCGAGTGCGAACAGGCGCGGGTGCGGGCCTGGGCAAGCGGGCGTCGGCAGAAAACCCGCAAAGAACGCTTGATGTGCGGCATAGGTAAAACTGGCCGGCGTATGCCGTTTTTGCCAGCCGCCAGTTGGCAGAAATTGCGCGAGTGTCGGCAAGCGGCCTTGCTCGAAACAGCGCTGCGCTGCGTCGTAGCGCAACGTGTCCAGCGTCACGAATAGAATGTCGTGCGTGCCGACGAGCGCATGCATATCGAGTGCGGCAGGGGCGGCGGGATCACCCATGTGCAGCGGTCTGTGCGTGCTGCAACATCGCGATCGGATTCGCCGACGCGGTCGCGCGGGCCTGATCGGCGAACCATGCAGCCTGATCGTCGTAGCTGCTCATGCCCTGCCAATACAGTTCCGGCAATAAATCGCCGAACGCATTGGCTTCGAGAACGCGCACGCGCTCTGCGCCGGGAATCACATCGAAGCCGATGCTGATCGCATCGGGAAAGACCGATGCCGCGCGTCGCACACAATGTTCGATGCGCTGCATCGCCGTGGGATCGAGCAGTTCATCTGCGATGCCGCGACGATTGCCAAGATGCAGGTTCGTCATCGGCTGCGAGGCGATTCTCGCGACGCGCTGCCGCGGAGCGCCTGCGAAACTCATCACGCGCAGATCGAAATGCATGTGCGCATGTCCAGCGACGCGGGGTTTCGCGATCCATGTCTCGGCATAAGCGCCTTGCGCTGCAATTGAATCGATCAGCGCGGCGATATCGTGGTTCGCGGTATAGCGCCTGATTGCGAGCGAATTGAACAAGCGAATGCCACCGTTGTCGCGAACGATTTCCGCGCTTGAGTACGCGACTTCGCGGCCATCGCGGTGCAAGCGATACGCGATCACGCCAGCGGCGGACGAACCGTATCGCGCTTTGACGAAGACGCGATCGCGGTCTTCGGTTCGGAGCCGATCCCGCAGCTGTGCGTAACTGTCGATCGGCCCCAAAAGAGGCGGGATATCGATGTCGGCAGCGATCAACGCTTCTTGGCAAGCGAGCTTATCGCACATGCGCAGGATGTCGTTCGGTGCATTCAGCCAGCGCACGTTCGGCGCTGCGGCATCGAGCCTGCGCAGCACATCGGCGAAGCCCGCGTACCAGACGTGCTGATGCGCAAGCTCGCCGTGCGCAAGCTCGCTGTGCGCCAGCTTGCTGTGCCGCAGCGACAGCGGCGCCGCTCCAGATTCGCCGAGACGCTGCCAGCCATGGCGGATCAGCGCATCGTGCAGCGCTGCGGATTCCCCGGGCGAATCTATTTTAATGGGTCGCTCAGCAGTATCGTTTAAGCGTGCGGCGATCGCCTCCGGATCGCGCAATAACGCCGACCAGTCGATGACCGTCGCTGGCGCGTGCCCACGCGCGTGCAATGCCCGCTGCAGAAGCTGCGCGCGACGTTGTTCTGGCTGTCCGATCAAAATCATGCTGTCTACAATCGCTCTGCGCTAGTGTGGTGTCTCAAAAGTACATTGATGCATTTTCGTGAAAGAACGGCTTTATTTGCGCTGTTTTTGATTAAGAATTAGCCTGCGTTTTTTTGAGACACCACACTAGTGTAGTGCTTCAAAAATGATGAACACGTTCTTTGAAGCCTCGTTCTTTGAAGCCTCGTTCCCTCTCCCCGTGCGTAGCGCGGGGAGAGGGTGGCCGAAGGCCGGGTGAGGGGCGCTCTTCGCAACGCATCATGGCAGACGACCCCTCATGCTGTCTTTGCCCCTCATCCGGCGCTACGCGCCACCTTCTCCCCGCTATGCGGAGAGAAGGAAACACCCATCGATGTTGCCAGAGCGACGTAAATCGCGAAGTCAGCGGCATTCAAAATGGTTCAACCAGGGTGAAGCACCACGCTAGTTCGCGTTGCTGATGGCAATGCCGTGCTCAATCGCGCAGATGCAGTGACGCATCGCGGCAAGATTCATTCCGCAACCGCGACATAGCGATCGCCGTCGTCTTCATCAGCGTCCTTCGGTTCGTCGAGAACAACTTTGCAAGGCAGCGATTTGAGCTTCGTCTGCCACGTTTCGCTGATGTAATGATGACTGAGATCGAGCGTTTCCAGGCCTTGCAGATGCGGGCTCTCGAACAGCGCTTGCGCGCCGATATCGCCGATGGTGCCCATCGACAAATCCAGGGCCTTGAGCGAACCGAGCCACGGCTGCGCGGCGAGATGCACGGCGAGTTCATCGCTGATCTGCGAATTGCGCAGGCCGAGATACTCTAAACGCTCCGGTTTGATCGCTGCGAGCAATTTGACGTAAGCGTCGAGACCGCCATCGAAGCCATAATTATCGTCGCCCAGCCACAGTTCGAGCCGACGCAGTGCTGGCAGGGTCGAGTTGGCGATGCTATCGACGATCGCGCTCGGCAAGCCGCCGCATTCGATCGCGAGTTCTTCCAAGAATTCATGCGTGAACGGCTTCAATTCCAAGCTGCTGCTGCCGCGGATGCGCAGCGATTGCAGCATCGGAAACGCATCGAGCACGGCGTTGTAACCGCATTGGATGATCCACGAAATCTCGCAGTCCTCAAAGGTCATGTCGCCGACGAATAGCGCTCGGAGAGCGCCAAGCTCGTCGCGGCGCTCGATCAGCCGGTCGAGATAGCCTTTCGGCGATTCATCGTGCGCTTCGCTCCAGGCGCCGATGATGAGGCTGCGCAGATCGCCGGGATCGATTTGCAATAGCAGACTATCCAACAATTCTGTTTGGCTTTCGCTCGAATCGTAGTCCTGCGTGAGGCGATATACGACATTGCCGCCCGCGGGCTTTGCGCCCATTCGGAATTCGACGACGGGCTGATCGCGGTAGTGTTCGGCGTATGCGTTGACGGTCATGGACGGTTCCTGTGTGCGCTGCGAGAGTATGACGATAGGATTGGCATGCGCGCATCGCGCCAAGTGCGCGCGAAATCGTCACTCTTTATTTGGATGAGGCTGCAGCGACATCTTCGGCTTTTCGCCATACCCGCAGCAGATTGTCGCCGAGGATTTTGCGGATGTCTCGGTCGCTATAGCCTCGTGCTTGCAACCCCGCGACGAAGTTCGGGTAATCCGCCGCTGTTTTCAGCCCCTCCGGCAGCGCGCCGCTGACACCGTCGAAATCCGAGCCGATGCCGATGTGGTCGATGCCGACGAGTTTCACGCCGTAGTCGATCTGCTCGAACACGCGTTCGATCTCTGTTTTCAGCGGTGGATGCGTCTCGTCCCAGTGCTTATCGAAGGCTGCGAAGTCTTCGAGCGGTTTGCCTGCAGCAGCCAGTTCGGCGTTGCGTCGATTTAGTTCATTTGCGGCGCGAAAATACGCCTGCGTTTGCGCGGCGGACGCGGGATCGACGAAGGCGTTGCCGAAGGGTATCTGAATGACGCCGCCCTTCGCGGCGATGGCTTTCGCCAGTTCGTCGCTGAGATTACGCTCGAAGCCCGGCGTGAAGTGACGTAGGGCCGAGTGCGTGGCGACGACCGGCGCGCGGCTGAGCGCGACCGATTGCGCCACCGCGGCGTCGGACAGATGCGAAACATCGATCATCATGCCGAGGCGGTTCATTTCCGCGACGACATCGCGACCGAACGGGCTGAGCCCGTTCCATTTTTTTTCGGCGGCATAGGACGAGTCGGCGATGCGGTTGTTCGCACTATGGGCCAGCGTGATGTAGCGAATGCCGCGATCGAAGAAGAACTTGAGTTTGGTCAAATCGTCGCCGATCGGCGCGCCGTTCTCCATGCCCAGCGGCAACAGCACGCGCGGTTCGCCTCCGCGCTTGAGCGGTGCGCGCAAGCGATCGACATCCTGCGGCGAGCGCAGCAGCGCGAACTTATCCGGATGCCGCAGCGTCAACGATTCGATCGAATCGATCATCTGATTGGCGATGGTCCAGGCGGTGTTTTTTTCGTCTTGACCGGCGGATGTATAGATCGACATGAAGGCGACGTCCAGCCCGCCGCTGCGCGCCCGCGCGTAGTCGAATTCGCGATCGGCCTGGAACGTACCCAAATCGGCCCACCGTTTCACCAGCTCGGTCGGGGAGTCGATGTGGGTATCGACGATGACTGCATCCTGGGCGAGTTGCTGTGCGGCGAGGATGTTGTCGGCAGCGAATATTTGCGTAGAGAAACTCGCGAAGAGGCAGCTCGCCAGCGCTGAAGTAGCGAATGAAAGACGCATCGATATGCTCCGGAGTCGATTAAGGAAGTTCGTTAGCAGCGCCGATCATGTCGGCATTGCCTGAGCGAGAACGCGGCATACGCACGCCGCCGATCAGTATCTCTTGCAACAGTTCGCCGCCGAGCCAGTAGCACAGCTCGGCCGGCCGGCCGATGCGCCAATGCGCAAGATCCGCGCGCATGCCGACGCGCAGTACGCCGCGATCGCGCAGGCCGAGCGCGCGCGCGGCGTTGACGGTCGCGCCGCGCAGGGCTTCTTCTGGCGTCAGTTTGAAATGCGTGCAGGCCAAGCCCATGGCCTGACGCAGCGACAACAGCGGCGACGTGCCGGGATTGCAGTCGGTCGCCACCGCGATCGCGACGCCGTGCGTGCGGAAGGCATCGATCGGTGGGCGCCGGGTTTCGCGCAGACAGTGAAAGGCGCCGGGCAGCAGCACCGCAACCGTGCCGGCCGCCGCCATCGCGCGCACGGCATCGTCGCTGGTGTATTCGACGTGATCGGCCGACAGTCCGCTGAATTCTGCGGTGAGCGCTGCGCCACCGAGATCGCTAAGCTGATCGGCATGCAGTTTTACCGGAAGATCAAGCGCGCGCGCGGCGTCGAACACGCGCCGCGTTTGCGTAGGCGTGAAGCCGATGCCTTCGCAGAACGCATCGACGGCATCGACCAACCCTTCGCTATGCAACCGAGGCAGCCAAGCGATGACCGCATCGATATAGCCATCGGCATTGCCGGAAAACTCCGGCGGCAGCGCGTGTGCGCCCAGATACGTGGTGCGCACGTGGATGCCGAGCGTCTCGCCGATGCGGCGTGCGACCCGCAACAGCTTGCGTTCGTTGTCGAAGTCGAGGCCGTAGCCGGACTTAATTTCTAGTGTGGTCACGCCATCGCGCAGCAGCGCCTGGGCGCGCGGTAGCGATTGCGCGAGTAATTCATCTTCACTCGCGTCGCGCACTGCGCGCACGGTCGAAACGATGCCGCCGCCGGCGCGGGCGATGTCTTCGTAGCTCGCGCCTTGCAGACGCAGCTCGAACTCGTGCGCGCGATCGCCCGCGAACACCAAATGCGTATGGCAGTCGATCAGCGCAGGCGTGATCCAACCGCCATCGCGTTCGACCACGGATGCTGCGAGCGTATCGGGCGCGTCAGGCAGCGCGCTGCGCGGGCCGACGAAGGTCAATCGTCCATTTTTCCAGGCGATCGCGCCGTCGTCGATCGCGCCGTAGGCCGATCCGATCATCTCGTCCATCGTCGCGAGGGACGCGCCGAGAACGAGCGTGTCCCAGCGCGCGGTGTCCAAGCCTGCGGCATCCATGCGCGGCGCATCGCGATGCGCGGTCATCGGATCGCTCCGGCCGCGCGCAGTGCGTTCGGATCGAAGCCATACGCAGCGCAGATCGCATCGGCATGTTCGCTGAGCGTTGGCGGGCGTCGGTAGTCGCGCACCGGCGTGACGGATAGCCGCAGCGGGCTGGCGATCATCGGCACACCCTCTGCATCGATGCGCAATCCGCGCGCGGTGGCGAGATTGCCGAACACCGCGTCGCGCACGCCATTGACCGGCGCGGCCGGAATCCCTGCGGCTTCGAAGCGCGCAAGCCATTCGTTTTTCGGCGACAGCGCGAAGCACGCGTCCAATTGTGGAATCAACCAGTCGCGATGCTGCACGCGCGCGGCATTTGTGGCGCATCGCGGATCGTCGCGCCAAGCGGTTGCATCGAGTACATCGCACAGTCGCTGCCAGAGTCGATCGCTCGCGACCGCAAGCGCGAAGGCGCCGTCGCTCGCCTCGAAGGTTTGGTAGGGCACGATGCTCGGATGCGCATTGCCGTAACGCTGCGCGTCCGCGCCGGTGAACAGCGCGCTGCTGGCGACATTCGCAAGCGCCTGCAGTTGCGCATCGAACAGGCTGATGTCGATCCTTTGGCCATTGCCCTCGCCATTGCCCTCGCCATTGCCCTCGCCGTTGTCGCCGCCAGCATCGCGGCCGGCATCGCGACGGGCATCGCGACGATACAGCGCCGCCAAGATCGCGATCGTCGCGTTCAGACCGGTGGTGATGTCGGCGCTGGCGACGCCGACCTTGCTCGGCGCGCCGTCGGCGGGGCCGGTGATCGCCATCAGCCCGGATTCGGCTTGGATCGCGAAATCGTAGCCGGGCCTGTTCGCGTCGGGGCCATCGCGGCCATAGCCGGAAATCGCGCAATAGATCAGCTGCGGATTCAGCGCGCGCGCAGCGTGCTCGCCGATGCCCAGTTTCTCGGCGACGCCGTTGCGAAAATTTTCGATCAGCACGTCAGCGTCGCGGATCATCGCGTCGAGCAGCGGGCGGTTGTCTGGATGACGCAAATCCATCGCGATCGAACGTTTATTGCGATTGCACGCGGCGAAGTACGCCGATAGCCCGCGTTCTGGCGCTGTGACTTGGTCGCGATCAACATCGCTAGCGACATCAGCACTAACGAC
The DNA here is from genome assembly GCA_031374725.1 of Lysobacteraceae bacterium. Lineage (GTDB taxonomy): Bacteria > Pseudomonadota > Gammaproteobacteria > Xanthomonadales > Xanthomonadaceae > Lysobacter_I. The sequence goes on from JANMGT010000079.1 coordinate 50,921, forward strand.
GTCATCGCGTCCATCGTCGAGAAATGGTGGGCCGTAGCCGCGCGTGTCGTCGCCGTCCAGCGGCTCGATCTTGATCACGTCGGCGCCAAGATCGGCCAAGGTCATCCCGCACCAGGGGCCGGCGAGCACCCGCGAGAAGTCCAGCACTTTGATTCCTGCCAACGCCGACATCGACGCTCCCGCGTTCCCAAGCTGCGTGCAGTGTAGCCGGCCACGGCCGTCGCCGGATCGGCGACAATTAACGTATGACTACGACTCCACAAGTCCCTGCATCGACACCATCCGGCGATGGCCTGTCCCAGGCCGGCGGCACCGCCTATCGATGGGCCGGCATCGCCAATTTGCATTCGCATGCCTTTCAGCGCGCGATGGCCGGTCTCGCCGAGCGCATGACCCATCCGTCCGATTCGTTTTGGACTTGGCGCGAAACCATGTACCGCATGGCCGCGCGCTTCGATCCTGACCGGCTGCACGCGGTCGCCGCGCAGCTTTACGTCGAGATGCTGGAAGCCGGTTACACCACCGTCTGCGAATTCCATTATCTGCATCACGCCCCGAACGGCACGCCGTATGCCGATCCCGCGGCGATGTCGCACGCGCTGATGGCTGCCGCGCGCGAGACAGGTATTCGGCTGACGTTGTTGCCGGTGCTGTATATGACCGGTGGTTTCGACGGCCGCCCGTTGAATGCGCGGCAGCGGCGCTTCGGGCATACGGTCGATGCCTATCTGCGGCTGTTCGAGACCTTGCGTGCGGAACAAAACGAGACCCTCCGCGTCGGCTGCGCCCTGCACAGCCTGCGCGCGGTGCCGCCGGAGGCGATGGCGACCGTGCTGGCCGCGCTGCCGGAGGACGCGCGCATCCATTTGCATATCGCCGAGCAGATCGGCGAGGTGCAGGACAGTCTCGCCATTCGCGGCGAGCGTCCGGTCCGCTGGCTGTTGGATCACGCCGAGGTCGATCCGCGCTGGACGCTCATTCATGCCACCCATATGGACGTGGACGAAATCGTCGGCCTCGCCGATAGCGGCGCGACCGTAGCGATCTGTCCGACCACCGAGGCCAATCTCGGCGACGGCTTGTTTCCGCTGCGCGATTATCTCGATGCCAAGGGCGCCTGGGGCATCGGCTCGGATTCGCATATCTCGGTGTCGCCGGTGGAAGAACTGCGCTGGCTGGAATACGGCCAGCGCCTGATCACCAAGCATCGCAACATCGCCGCCAGCGCGGATTGCCCGAGTGTGGCCGAGGTGCTGCTCGACGGCGTGTGGCGCAGCGCAGCGCAGGCGACCGGTTTCGCTGCCGAGACGCTGGCGGGCGATGCCGTGGCCCTCGATGGCGAAGCGCCGCAGTTGGTCGGGGCCACGCGCGAGGACGCGCGCGATCGTTGGGTCTTCAGCGGCAATCGGCCGCTGGTGCAGACTGTCGAAGTGAACGGTCGAGTCTTGGTGCAGAACGGCGCCCACCGCGATCGCGCCGCCATCGCCGCGCGTTTCGCGACGACGATGCGGGGCTTGTTGGCGATTTGACGCCGCACAGACCGGAGTTCATCGCGTAAGACCGGGGCTTCGTCGCGTACCCCAGCGGCGAGAGGCGTGAGCCAGCAAGGTGGCAGTGTCGCGGTCTGAGCCAATCGCGACTTGCGTCGCTTCTACGAGGTTTCATCGCGACTTGCGTCGCTTCCACGAGGTTTCATCGCGACTTGCGTCGCTTCTACGAGGTTTGCTCCCACATGCGTCGCTGCCATATGCGTATGAGCGCTATAGGCAACCGGTTCTCGATAGCTGCGCAGACTGCGACTCGCGCAGCGCCGGCAGCAGCGCATCGATACGCCCATCGGTTTGCGCCGGCCGCACGCGCAGCAGGCGCGCGAGCAGTGAGTACAGATCGACATTGTCGAACGCCTGTAGCTCGACGCTGCGACACAGTGCCGGCCCGCTCGCGACGAAAACCGCGCGCATCGTGGGATCGTCCCACGCGAAACCGTGTTCGCCTTTCACTGCTTGCTCGTTGATGGAGTGGGTGCGGCTTTGCAAGCGCCAGCCGGTGTGCACTTGGCAGACGATCGGCGGCACACGCGGGTGCTGGCCGAAGTGCCATGCGACAGGCGTTTCGCCTTTGCGCCAGCATTGAAAATGCGGATGCGCCCCGAGAAAGGCGCGTTCGACGGCCTCGACGTGCTCGGGCTTGGCGGTCAATCCGATGAACGTGCCCCACCAATGGGTCGTGTACAGCGTGGGATCGAGCACGTCTTCCAGCCAAACCCGCTGGTCGCGCGGAACATCGGCCATACCGTGATCGGAGACGATCACGAAATTGGCGTTCGACAGCAGATCGCGCGTGCGCATGCCCTCGCGCAGTCGCGCGATCGCCGCATCGATGCGGCGCAAGGCATTCATCGCGAGTTCCGAACGCGCGCCGGCACTGTGCGCAGCGATGTCGTACTGCTCGAAATACAGGGTCAGCAATTGCGGGCGTTCCGATAGCGGCAGATCGAGCCAGGCCAACAGCTGATCGGCGCGTGCCTCGGGCGTCACGCTGTCGTCGAAATGGCGGCGATAGCGCGGCAGTTCGCCGGCGATGCGCGCTTCCGAGCCGGGCCAGAACATCGTCGCGGCGATGCCGCCCTGTTTCTGCAGCGTCGCCCAGATCGGCTCACCGCCCCACCAGCGGCCATCGGTGGCGCTGGTTTTCTCTTTCGAGATGAAGCGGCCAAGCGTCTCATCGTTCATGTTGTTGTGAACGATGCCGTGATGATCCGGGCGCAGGCCGGTGACGAGCGTGTAGTGATTCGGGAAGGTCGACGTGGGCTGGCTGGGATTCATCCAGGTCGCATGGACGCCTTCTGCGGCGATGGCGTCGAGGGTCGGCGTCGCGCCGGTGCCGAGCAGATCGGCCGACATGCCGTCGATGGAGATCAATATCACGGTATCGCGCTGCGCCGCGTTCGCGATCGGCGGCCCAGCAGCATTGCGGGATGCGAGAGGGGCGCAGGCGGTGATGAGCGCCACGATGCCCGCGAGAACGCATCGTCTGGCTGCGCGTTTGGCAATGGTCAGCAATGCGGGGCTACAGCCTGGAACGAGCATGCGGCGATCGAGGAGGTGGTGATCTGAACGACAAGGATCGCACGACGGCATGGCGCACGGATGTACGGCATTCCCTTCATGTCGCCGATGCGACCATCCGCGATGGCCTTCGACGTACGCGGACGGCCGCCGCCGGCCGGCCGCATGCCGCTCAGCCTCAGCCTCAGCCCCAGCCCCAGCCCCAGCCATTGCCATTGCCATTGCCATTGCCGCTAGCGCCCGCCCGCCCGGCCCGCGTCGCCTGTTGCGAGCGAGCCTGCGCTGACTGAATGCCGGCCAGAGGCAAGGCTACGTCTCCCTGCAGGCACATGTGTCGGCCCGCTCGCGGGTGTATATATCGTCGCTCGTCTTTCGAGGCTTGGCCCATGAATATGTCCTTCGTCGCCGCGCTGGCGCTCAGTCTGTTCGCTGCGGCGGCATCCGCCCAAACCGTCACCACCGTCCGCGACGAAACCGGCGCCGAAACCACCGCCACGACCCAGACGATGCAGAGCGATCCAGTCGTCGCAGAACCCGCGAAGCCGCAAACCGCGCGCACCTGTCTGACCATGACCGGCTCGCGCGTCACTGCCAATCGTAATTTGCGCGCAGTGCGCGAAGGCCGCGCCGAACGCGAATGCGCCAACGGCACCGGTCGCGCTTACAGCGACCAAGACATCGAACGCACCGGCCAAATCAGCATTGCCGACGCGCTGCGGACGCTCGATACCGGTATTCGTTGATTCACTGATTCGGTAATCGGTAATCTGTGATCTGTGATCGATAATCGTCGCCACGGCAACAGCGCGGTAAACCCAGCTCGAAATCGGCGGACATCGTTCTTCCAGGCGTCATCCCGGCCTAAGCCGGGATCCGGTTCTGGCCGTGTTCTTTCAAGGCTGGATCCCGGCATGCGCCTGGATGACGGCACAAAAAACACCCTGAATGGAGATGTTCGGAATCTTCCGTGCCGATCGCTGCACGAATCGCTACACAGTTCTTCCAGGCGTCATCCCGGCCTAAGCCGGGATCCAGTTCTGGCCGTGTTCTTTCAAGGCTGGGTCCCGGCTTGCGCCGGGATGACGGCACAAAAAACACCCTGAATAGAGCTGTTCGCAATCTTCCGTGCCGATCGCTGCACGAATCGCTACATCGTTCTTCCAGGCGTCATCCCGGCCTAAGCCGGGATCCAGCTCTGGCCGTGTTCTTTCAAGGCTGGGTCCCGGCTTGCGCCGGGATGACGGCACAAAAAACACCCTGAATAGAGCTGTTCGCAATCTTCCGCGACGACCAGGACACCCACTCGTGCGAAGACGACCAGGACACCCACTCGTGCGAGGCCCGCGAGGCCCGGAAGGGCCGACGAGACAGCGACCAACTTGCGGATGCCAGAACCCGCGACACCTGGCATCGAATCCAAGCCACAAAGCCCGAAAGACGAGGCGAGCGTAAAATCCCCCATCGCCTCAAGGAACGTCCGCATGACCCCGTCCATCCCCTTCGGCTCGAACCGCCACGACCCCTCGCGCGTCATCCGCGCCCCGCGCGGCACCAAGCTGACCTGCAAATCCTGGCTCACCGAAGCCGCGTACCGGATGCTGCAGAACAATCTCGATCCCGACGTGGCCGAGCGCCCCGAAGACCTCGTCGTCTACGGCGGCATCGGCCGCGCCGCGCGCGACTGGGCCTGCTACGACGCCATTCTCGAAGCACTGCGCACGCTCGAAGACAACGAAACCTTGCTGATTCAATCCGGCAAACCGGTCGGCGTGTTTCCCACCCACCCTGATGCACCGCGCGTGCTGATCGCCAATTCCAATCTCGTCCCGCACTGGGCGACGTGGGAGCACTTCCACGAACTCGATAAGAAAGGCCTGATGATGTACGGCCAGATGACTGCCGGCAGTTGGATCTACATCGGCAGCCAGGGCATCGTCCAGGGCACCTACGAAACCTTCGTCGAAATGGGCCGCCAACATTACGGCGGCGACCTCACCGGGCGTTGGATTCTCACCGCCGGCCTCGGCGGCATGGGCGGCGCGCAGCCGCTGGCCGCATCGCTGGCCGGCGCATGCTCGCTCAGTATCGAATGCCAGCAGTCGCGCATCGACATGCGCCTGCGCACGCGCTACGTCGATGAACAAGCGACTGATCTCAACGACGCGCTCGCCCGCATCGAAACATACTGCGCTGCAGGCGAAGCGAAATCTATCGCGCTGCTCGGTAATGCCGCAGAAATTCTGCCGGAGCTCGTGCGTCGCGGCGTGCGCCCCGACGCCGTCACCGATCAGACCTCCGCGCACGATCCGCTAAACGGATATTTGCCCGCCGGTTGGACCCTCGAACAGTGGTTCGACAAACAAGTCACCGCACCGGATGAAGTCATCAACGCCGCCAAACATTCGATGCGCACCCACGTCGAAGCGATGCTGCATTTCGAGGACATGGGCATCCCCACCTTCGATTACGGCAACAACATCCGCCAGATGGCGCTCGAAGTCGGCTGCAAAGACGCCTTCGATTTCCCGGGCTTCGTGCCCGCCTACGTGCGTCCGCTGTTCTGTCGCGGCATCGGCCCGTTCCGCTGGGTCGCGCTCAGCGGCGACCCGGACGACATCGCGAAAACCGATGCGAAAGTGAAAGAACTCATCCCCGACGACAAACACCTGCACCGCTGGCTCGACATGGCCCGCGAACGCATCGCCTTCCAAGGCCTGCCCGCGCGCATCTGCTGGGTCGGTTTAGGCGTGCGCCATACACTCGGTTTGGCGTTCAACGAAATGGTGCGCAACGGCGAACTCAAAGCACCGATCGTGATTGGCCGCGATCACCTCGATTCAGGCAGCGTCGCCTCGCCGAACCGCGAAACCGAAGCGATGCTGGACGGCAGCGACGCCGTCAGCGATTGGCCGCTACTCAATGCGATGTTGAATGTGGCCGGCGGCGCGACGTGGGTGTCGCTGCATCACGGCGGCGGGGTTGGTATGGGCTTCTCGCAGCACAGCGGCGTGGTGATTGTGTGCGATGGCTCGGTTGAAGCGGACAAGCGGATTGCGCGGGTGTTGTGGAATGACCCGGGGACCGGGGTGATGCGGCATGCGGATGCGGGGTATGCGGTGGCTAAGGAGTGTGCGGGGGAACAAGGGCTTATGTTGCCGATGCTCTGAAGCGGATGCGTAGAGTGGCGGTGAGCGCAGCGAACCTCAACTGAGGCGGTGCCATTGAGAGTCGCTGAGCCCTACCTTGGGCTACGGGCTGAAAATGGTGCCCAGCATGTATATTCGAGATTATTTTTTCGATCGGATTTCGTGCTATTTTCAAGACTCATCAAAATGCAAAGCATAACGGAGTAGATGATAATGAAAGGAATATTCGTATTGTTGGCCGTTAGTTTGATCTTGCTGCCCGGACCTGCTTCTGCGCAAATGGCAGGAAAAGCTATTGCCAACGAAAGTACGGCAGCTCCAGCCAAGGCAGCATCGACAGGTGAAGCATCGAGCCAATCAAGTGATCGGGCGGCTACTGTTGGACCCAAAAAGCCGATTCAGAAAGCTCCGTCTGAGCCAAGTGCATATCTACTTTGCTCCGCGCCAAAGACCTGCCTTGTTTGCGAAGGAACGTATAGCGCGACCTCGAATACTTGCTCAACCGTGCCTGTTTGCCACTCATGCAAGGCTGGAGTTTCTGGCATCAAAAGTGCTGACAATATGAAAGGCGCAAACTAACCCGTAATGCGGGTGAGAATCTCTCGTAGGGCGGGTCTTGCACCCGCCTATCGAATGAAAGTACGGCTTCGGGTCAGTTAGTCGTGCAACACCGATGGAAATGCTTGATGAGAAGTCGTCGCTTGCCAAGCGGCGGGTGCAAGACCCGCCCTACGGATCACGATGATGTTGGACATGACCGCCGCGCGCAGATCGCGCGAAGGTAAAAACGCAAACGCCCGGCTTCTGCCGGGCGTCGTTGCTGCGTATCGCGTTGCTGCGTATCGCGTTGCTTCATATCGCGTTGCTGCGTATCGCCGATTCGCTTAACCCATCGCCATGGCTTTCTTCGGTTCCGGCTGCTCGATCGCGGCGACAGCCACCGCCCGATTCTGCGATTCCATCGCGACTGTGGCCGCTTCCTGCACTGGCGTGGTGCGCGCCTGATTTTCGCTGACCATCGCGTAATTCTGGCCTGTTGGGCCGGTTTTACCGTCGAAGACGAACAGATTGCGATCCGGTTGGCCGTTCGCGTCGGTAACGGGGTTGCCGGGGCGGATGTCGGCCACCGTGGTCATTTGGCTATTCTTGGCGGTGGCGTATAGATTCGCCGCCAGCGTGTCGCCATCCAGGCCACGGGTCTGCATCGCTTGCTGCACGTCGCGGTAAACCGGGTCGCGCAGCATTGCGTCGACATTGCGCGTGGCGTCGGGGGCGGCGTTCGCTGCAGCGACGGCGACGTTGGGATCCCGCGGCGTGTCGAGACTGGCGACGCTCTGAGTCGAGACGACCCCGGGCGTGTTCAATTTCGGCCCAATGACGTCCGTCGGTGTCAGGCCGTGCTGGCCGATGCCGACGCGGTCGCTCCATTCGAGGCTACCGTTGCGATCCATCACCACCGTCTTGCCTTGGGTGACGGCTTGTTGGACGAGGTCGGCAAGCTGTTCGGGCGTTGCGTTGCGATTAGCAGCGCCGATCTGGACGCCGATCGAATTGTTGTAGAGGTCCATCGCTTCGCGATTGGCGAAGTTGCCGGGCACGCCTTCGTGCGCAGTCGTAAATGCCTTGGCCCAATCCGCGCCGTATTCTTGCGCGAGTCGGGCGCTCCAAAACGCATGGCGGAACGCATCGCGGTGGCCGTCGTTGCCCTGCCATTCCCGGGTGCGATCGTCGGGAATGTTGGCGGGTACGCGGTTGTTGGGGAAACGCTCATCGGCTTCGGCGAACGCGCTGCGCGCGATGTCGCGGAAATCGCTTAGTCCGACCAAGCCGCGGTCGCGGGTGAGGCGATCGAGCAGTTGGCCTTCAGTTTGCGTCATCTGGCGGCTATCGGTGAACGGGATATCGATCGCGCCAAACGCGCGCGGTCGATAGTTGATCATCGTGTCGTCTGCGACCTGATAATTGGTGCGGATTTGATTGAGGTCGGGCCGATCGTCCGGCATGGGAGGATGCTCCTTTTCGGTGGGGCGTGGATAGTGGTGTCTTAGCGGTTATCTGCGCGCCCAGCGATGGCTCGCGACGTTGCCGTCCTGGTAGCGAATCTCGTAATACTCCTCATCGATACCGTAGCTCGATACGCCCAGTTCGTAGGTATCGACGCCGGTCTCGGCATTGCTTGAGTCGGGGTCGCCGAGCAGTTCGACCACTTCGGCGCGCGACATGCCGGTGCGGACCGCCTTTTCGAGGGATTCGACCATCTGGCCGCGCTGATTATCATGGGCGGAGGCGCCGCGCTGGGATTTCCAGGCGCTGGAGTCGAAGTGAGTCGTTTGCATCGTGCAGGCCGATAGTAAGAAGGTGAAGGACAGAAGGGCGAATATGAACATCGAAACGCGAAGCGCGTGCCGGATAGGACGCGGGGCCTTGCCAGTCGCTAGCTGAACGCCTGCAACGGCTCGCGCGAGCAAATGGCCGCATCGGATGGGGCCAGAGGCGCGCATTGTTGTGGTCGGAGTGTCCATGGTTAACACGATCTTCGAAACGTCGGATGTTCAAATGTGACCGTAGCACAAGAATGTGTATCGCAAGATGTACGGTCAAGATGTACGGTAAATATGTACGGTAAATATGTACGGTAAATGGAGACGATAAGCGCAGCCGGCCGATGTGAGCGTCGCTTAACGAATTGTTGACGTTCGCGGCGCGGCCCCCGGTTGTCCAAACGCGGTCGCGCTGACCATGACGTCGATTGCCATTGTCGCTGCGGCTGCGGCGACAGTTTCGTAGGGTGGGGTCAGCGCAGTTTCGTAGGGTGGGGTAAGCGCAGTTTCGTAGTGTGGGGTAAGCGCAGCGCAAGCCCACCTGTGCAGTGCCATCAACCAATGAGCCCAGTGGCCGTCGAACAACCGCGTTTTCGATCGACGCATATCGCGACGGATGTGCCTGGATGGTGGGCTTGCGCTGCGCTTACCCCACCCTACGAGTGCCTCACTTCACCCGCTCAACCTTTGCCCGTGTGTTGTAGCCCTTCACCGCGATATACCACGCATTGCCCGCGATGCTGGGGTTGATGCGCACTTCGGGGCTGTCGAGTTTTACGCCGACGAGGGTTGCGCCGTCGGTTTGACGCCAGAGTTGGCCGTTGTCGAGCGTGTATTCGCGGCCTTTGGCGAAACCTTTGAATTCGCCGACCATCTTCGCGACGACCGGTTCCGTCGAGCCGAAGTTAAAGAATCCGCGGTTGTCGTCTTCGACTTTTTTCTTCGCGGCCTTCGTTGCAGTGCTGGCGACGGTTTCGATCTTGCGACCGAGCCAGGTATTCAAGCGGGCCAATTCTTCGGGGCTCAATTTGGCGAGTCCGGCGGACTTGAATTCGTCCGGCGTCATCTCCTGTTCGATCGGTTTGTCGGCGCGGGCGTTGTGCGGCGCGAATGCGAAAGCGGCGAGCAGGACGAGCGGGAGCAGGGCGCGGGTCGGGGACATGGCCGGTTCTCTGGAAGTGGGTGCGTTGGGGCGATGGTTAGCACGGTGTTGATGAAGTTGATCAAGTTGACGAACAGCTCTGTTACTTGAAGCGACAGGCGGCTAGTGTAGGACCACCCACCCACTTCGCTACAAGTCGCACGCGTGTCCGTCTCCCCAGCAGTTGCCAATAGCTCGACCTCCGCTGCCGCCTTACTGGCGCTGCCGGCGGTCGCCGGTCTGTCGCCCGCGTGGCGGCGGGTGCTGGAGACGGCCATGCCGGGCGAAGGCGAGCCTTCGGGGCTGAGCGCTGGGCAAGTGTCGGAATTGGGCGACAGCTTGGCCGCGCTACAGCGCCTGAACGCCGAGGGCGACGTGATGCTGGCGGCGATTCTGCACGACCTGCCGGACTGGCGGGCGCGGATCGAGTCGCGCTTGGCGAAAGAGTGGCCCAGCCTTGCGGCGCTATTGGAAGGCCAGCGCGCGGCGGCCCAGGTCTGGACCCTGCATGCGGCCGAAGCCGGCGGGCGCAACGCCGAGGGCCTGCGTCGGCTGCTGCTGGCGATTGTGCGCGATCTGCGCGTGGTGCCGGTGCTGCTGGCGCGGCAGCTCGCGCAGCTGCGCGCCGCGGGCAAGCTGCCGGAGGCCGAGCGCAAGGCGCTGGCGCGGTTGACCCGCGACATTCACGCGCCGCTGGCGAACCGGCTGGGCATCTGGCAGTTGAAGTGGGAGCTGGAGGATCTGGCCTTTCGCCACCTCGAACCGGAGAAATTTCAACAGATCGCGCGCTGGTTGGACGAAAAGCGCGGCGGCCGCGAGCGCTATATCGAACAGGTCAAGCGCGCGCTGGGCGATGCGCTGAAGGTGCAGGGCATTGAGGCCGATGTCGCCGGCCGGCCGAAACACATCACCAGCATCTGGAAAAAGATGCAGAAGAAAGGCGTGCCGATCGACGAGTTGTACGATTTGCGCGCGGTGCGGGTGCTGGTGAAAGACATTCCCGCGTGCTACGCCGCGCTGGGCATCGTGCATGCGCTGTGGGTGCCGATTCCCAGCGAATTCGACGATTACATCGCGCGGCCCAAGCGCAACGATTACCGCTCGCTGCACACCGCCGTGATTGGCCCCGAGGGCAAAACGCTCGAAGTGCAGATCCGCACCGAAGACATGCACGCGCAGGCGGAGCTGGGCGTCGCCGCGCACTGGCGTTACAAGGAAGGCCGCAGCGCTCCGGCCGATGCCAGCATGGACCGCAAGATCGAATGGATGCGCAAACTGCTGGACAGCGGCCGCGACGAGAGCGAGGGCGCAGAAGAAAGCCTGCACGGCGCGCTCGACAGCGAATTGATCGAAGACCGCATCTACACCCTGACGCCGCAGGGCGATGTGGTGGATTTGCCCAACGGTGCGACGCCGCTGGATTTCGCGTACCACGTGCACACGATGGTCGGCCATCGTTGCCGCGGCGCGAAGGTCGATGGCCGCATCGTGCCGCTGGATTACAAATTGCGCACCGGCCAACGCATCGAAATTTTGACCGCAAAGACTGCCGAACCGCGGCGCGATTGGCTGCTGGCCGCGAACGGGTTTCTGGCGAGCGGGCGTTCGCGCGACAAAGTGCGCGCCTGGTTCCATAAACTCGACCGCGCCCGCAATCTGCAGGCCGGGCGCGAAATGCTGGACAAAGACCTGCGCCGGATGTCGCTGCTGCATGCGGACCTCGCGCCGGTATTGTCGAAATTCAACGCCGCCAATGTCGATGAGCTGTATGTGCATGTCGCGCTGGGCGATGTCAGCCCGCATCAGATCGGTCGCGCGCTGCTCGATCACGAACGCGCCCAGCAAGAGGCTGCGCAAGCGCCCGCGGCCGATGCGATCAAGGCCCGCGCGCAGACGCAGCAGAAACCCGACACCGCCCGTGCCGCGCCCAAGCGCGCGCAAAGCGGCTCGGCCTTCACCGTGGTGGGCGTGGGCAATCTATTGGTGCAAATCGCACGCTGCTGCCAGCCGCTGCCGGGCGAGGCCATCGCCGGCTATCTCACTCGCGCCCGCGGCGTTAGCGTGCATCGCGCCGACTGCGCGGCGTTTCTGCGCTTATCGGCAGAACAGCCGCAGCGCGTGCTGTCGGTGGAATGGGGGCGCACTGCGGGCAGCCACGTCGCGAATGTCGTGGTCGAAGCGGTGGATCGACGCTGGCTGCTGAAAGACGTGAGCAATCTGATTGCGCAGGACGATGCCCACGTGATTTCGATCAACACCGACGCGATGGGTGGCAATCGCGTGCGCCTGCGCATGCAACTGCGCGTCCGCGACCACGACCAGCTCGCACGCTTGCTCGGCCGCATCGACAGCTTGTCGGGCGTGGAAGACGTTCGTCGCGCCTAGATTGTGGGAGGGCCGGCAGGCCCGATTGAGCGAATCGGATCGGTTCTCGGTCCATGCGTGGAATTTAGAGATTTAGCAAGTCGTTCTCGCAGCGATCTTCGTCCGGCCGTCATCGGGCTTCGGCCGCTGAACGCGACCATTTCAGTAAGCCAGCAGTGCTTGATCAGCGCAGAGGCAAACGCGCTGCGATCGAAAGCCATCGCGGCGATGCATGTGGGAGGGCCGGCAAGCCCGATTGAGCGAATCGGATCGGTTCTCGGTCCATGCGTGGAATTTAGAGATTTAGTAAGTCGTTCTCGCAGCGATCGAAAGCCATCGCGGCTATGCTTCGCGCGTGACCTCCGATCACTTCGACGATCTCCAGCGCTGGCGCACCCGTTTGCGACGCCATTGGCCGTGGCTGTTGGCGGCAATGGCTGCGTTTGCGCTGGCGGCGGCGCTGCTGCGCGACCCCATCGCCGACGCGCTGTGGCCCGAGGCCCGCGCCGAAGCGCTGCGCCGCCAAGCTGAAGCCGCGTTGGCCGCCGGCCGCCTCACTGCGGCCGACGGCAGCGGTGCGCGCGAGCTGTACGCGGCGGGCATGGCGATCGACCCGGACCGCGCCGAACTGCAGACCGGTTTGGCGCAGGTCGCTTTGGCGGCGGTGGCGCAAGCGCGGCGCGCGGTGGCCGAGGGGCGTTTTGCCGATGCGCACCGGCAGCTTGCGCTCGCGCGCAGTCTGTCGGCGCCGCGCGCGCAGACCGAGGCGGTCGCCGAGCGCCTGCGCGAGCGCGAAGCCGCAGTGGCTGGAATCGATGGCTTGCTCGCCGATGCAGAGCGCGCGCGGCGCGATGGACGTCTCGATGACGCCGCCGATACCGCGCTGCCGCTGTACCAGCGTGTCCTCGATCTGCAGCCGCAGAATCTGCGCGCGCTGGAAGGGCGCGAGGATGCGCTGAGCGAACTGTTGCAGCGCGCCCGCGCCGATCTGCAGCGCGACGCATTGGCCGATGGCGCCGCCAAGATCGCTGCGGCCGCGCGCTACGACCGCGGCCATATCGACTTCGCCGACGCGCAAACCCTGCTCGCCGAAACCGTCGAGCGCATGCGCCGTCGCGCCGAATCCGATCTGCGTGCGGGCCGCCTCGCGCGCGCTGCCGATGGCTTTCGTCAGTGGCAGGTCGCGGGACAAGCGATGGGTCAGGCGATAGGCCAGGCGATAGGCCAGGACCAGGCTGCTGCAGAGCAGGCGCTCGCGCGCGTCGCCGATGCGTATGCCGAACGCTCGCGCCGAGCGGCTGCTGATTTTCGTTTCGACGAAGCGCGGCGTGAGCTCACTGCGGCGCAGGCGATCGTCGGCGATACGCCAGCGTTGCGTGAGCTGCGGCGCGAACTCGAACGCAAGACTCGCATTGCAATCGCGAAAACGCCGAGCACGGCGGAGCGCCGACGCGCCCGCGCTTTGCTGGTCGAAGGCGAAGCTGCGGAAGCCCGCGGCGATTGGCTGACGCCGCCCGGCGACAGCGCCTACGACAAGCTTCGGGCCGCGCGCGCATTGGCGCCGGACGAGCCGGCGGTGAAACGCGCTGCGGAGCGATTATTGCCACGGGTGCGCGTATGCTTCGACGACGAACTGCGCGATAACCGATTGCAGCGCGCGCGCGCGTGTTTGGACGCGCGCGCTGCGCTAGAAGGCGACAGCCGCGCACTGATGCAAGCCAAACGCCAGCTTGCGCTGCGCTGGCTCGCCGTCGGCGACGAACGCATCGCGCGCGGCGAGATCGAAGGCGCGCAAGCCGCGATCGACGCGGCGCGTGCGCTCGATGCGAACACGCCGGGCCTCGTCGAGTTCAGTGCGCGCGTGCAGGCGGCGAAAGCGTCTCCGCAATCGCCGTAAGCACGCGAGCGGAAAATGTCTCCAATCGCGACGAACAGCGCAAACATGTATCGACCACCGTCTCTGCCGGGCCGTGTTTTTGAACATGCGTCACCACGTATTTTCAACGCTCGAAAAACACCCGCTGCACGGTCGCGCGCGCGGTGTCCAGCGAAAAGTGTCGCGCCACACTGTCCAGACCATTGCGCGCTAACGCGGCCCATAGCGCTTCGTCGTTGTAGAGGCGCAAAATCGCGTCCGCGAATGCCGCGGGTTCATCGGCGACAAGCGCATCGATGCCGTCGCGCACATGCATGCCTTCGACCGCGCAGCCGGTCGCGACGACCGGTTGGCCGTGGGCCATGCTCAGATTCACCTTGCCCTTCACGCCTGCGCCGTAGCGCAGCGGCGCGATCGCGATGCGGCATCCGTCCATGTACGGGCCGATGTCGGCGACATGGCCGTGAACGATCACGCCGGGGTATTCGCCTAGCGCTACTATGTCCGGCGGCGTATCGCTGCCGATGCAGTGGAAGCGCAGGTCCGGTTTGCGCGCGTGCAGCAGCGGCCATACTTCGGCGACGAACCAGCGCACGGCGTCCACGTTCGGGGGATGACGGAAACCGCCGACGAACACCACGTCGCGGCGTTCAGCGAAGGGTTTTCCGGGGCCGGCGATGCGATGCAAGTTCGATAGCAATTCCACTCGCGCATCGGGCGCGTCTTGTCGCAGCAGCTCGCGCTCGATCTCGCTCACTACCAAGGTGATATCCGATTTCGCGATGACATCGAGTTCCAGCGCGCGGGTGCGCTCGGCGACGCGCATGAGCGCGGCATCGCCCGCGACTTCGGCGCCGCGACGCTCGCGCAGATAGTGCAGATCGACGGTATCGAAGATGCGTTTGGCGTTCGGCGCATAGCGCTGCAGCAGCGGCAGCAATTCGCGA
>JANMGT010000084.1:0-6184 GCA_031374725.1 Lysobacteraceae bacterium
ACACGCCTGGAACGAGCGTGCGCGCAGGCTGATCATGCATCACGACCGATTGTCCGCCGTGTCGGAAGCCTGGGTGTGGCTCACTGAAGCCAGAATGCTGCTTCGACGGCTGACAACCTAATTTTGTAAACACCCTCTTAGAGCGCATCCCAGGCACTGCGACGCAACGCGGAGCATGCGGAAAGCTTGGAACAGGCCCTAGTTACCGCGTTCTTTCGTCATGCTGAGCCATGTCCCGACCGTCGCACGCAAGTCATCGACGCCCGCTTTGGATTCCGCCGAAAACGTCTGCACACTCACCGAATCGGCGTACAGCGAGGTCAGTTCTTTGCGCACCGTCAACAGCACGGTGCCGGCGGCGCCGCGGCTGAGTTTGTCGGCTTTGGTCAGCAGGACGTGCGCAGGCAGGCCGCGCTCGGCGGCGTAGGCCAGCATCTGGCGGTCGTAGTCGCGCAACGGGTGGCGGATGTCCATCACCACGACCAATCCCTTCAACGCGATGCGGCTGCCGAAGTAGATATCGAGGAAGGCCTGCCAGTGCGCCTGCAGGTCGTGCGGTACTTTGGCGTAGCCGTAACCCGGCAGGTCGACCAGATATTTGCCCGCGTGCGGCGGCAATTCAAAGAACACCAACTGTTGGGTGCGCCCCGGTGTTTTCGATACCCGCGCCAACGCATTCTGCTGACATAAGGCATTGAGCGCACTGGATTTTCCAGCGTTGGAGCGGCCGCAAAACGCAACTTCGGCACCGCCGTCGGGCGGTAGCTGGCGCGGGGTGTGGGCGGCCAGCATGTAGCTGGCGCGTGCGAACGGATTGGGAGGGGCTGCCATCGGCATAGCATGGCACGAGCGGCGAGGCGGCATGCTGCCGATTGCGCGGGGCAGGCCGTTTGCGCCGATTCAAGCAGCGCAGGATGCGGCTTTTTCGGCCGCAAGCGCGGATTGCGAGCCCGGTCGCATCATTGTGTTTGACCGCCTTCGGCGCCGCGACGATAATTTCAGAGTTTCGGCCTACGCGCCGACCCCGGGCCGGCTTCGCCGGTCCCGTCCGCCCGGATTTTTTTGGAGTGTTAAGCATGCGTCACGCCCGTGTCTTTGGTTTCGCCGGCATTGCGGTTGCTGCCGTCGCCGCGATCGCCGCTATCGCCCAGACCACGGTCGCTCCGCTGCCGGATAACCCGCCCGCGCAGGCGGTGCCGCTGGATGCCTCGGTCGAGGTCGAACTGGCTAAAGCGAAGCCGGGCGACGCCACTGCCGGCGCAGCCAAGGCCGGCGCCTGCGTGGCCTGTCATGCCCTCGACGGCAACGGCACCGACCCGGCCCTGTACCCGCGCCTTGCCGGCCAAAGCGAGCGCTATATTTCGCGCCAGCTCGCGCTGTTCAAAAGCGGCGAACGCGTCAACGGGGTGATGATGGCCTTCGCCACCCCGCTGAGCGCCCAGGACATGCGCGATATCGGCGCCTACTACGCCACCCAGAAATCCGGGGCGGGCATCGCCGATGACACCGCGATCGCCGATAAAAACAGCGCCTATGACGGTATGAAGTTCTTCGAAGTCGGGCAGAAGCTGTACCGCAGCGGCGACCCGTCGCGCGCGATCCCGGCGTGCATGGCGTGCCACGGCCCCAGCGGCGCGGGCAACCCGGGCCCGGCATATCCGCACGTGGGTGGTCAGCAATCGTGGTACACCGCCCGTCGTTTGCAGGAATACCGCGCTGGCACGCACACCGAGCGTGATCCGGCTCTGTTCAATAAGATGGCGGAGATCTCCAAGCCGCTGACCGATCAGGAAATTCAGGCGCTCGCCAGCTACATGCAGGGCCTGCACCGGCCGAGCGCCGGCGGTTGATCGCACGCGTTCGCTGAATCGCAGCCGGCGTGCTATGCCGCGTCGGCTTAGGATCACCGATCCGAGCACTTGAAACCCGGCGGCGGCACGGACATGCTCCGTGCTGTCGTGATTGTGTCGGTGGTATTGCTTTCCCCGTCGTATGTTCTGGCGACGAGTGACGTCCGCTAGATGCCTTTAGCAGGCTGCTGAGATACCTGCGGCAGCAGGTGTTCAGCAACCCGTTCGATGCCTTCCCCCGTGGCTCAATCTTGGATGACTTCGATGATTCGTCTCGTATTTTGGCTAATGTTACTCGTGCTCCCGCTCTCCGCCTGCGCGCAGTCGGCCGGTCCACCGCAAGCGGGTACGGCGTACGAGATCGCGGCGAAGCCCGGCACCTGGTTGCCCGAGAACGGCAAAATCGAAGTGATCGAGTATTTCAGCTACACCTGCGGCCATTGCGCGGAATTTCAGCCGATGGTCGATACCTGGAAGAAATCCATGGCGAAGGATGTGGTCTTCCATTACATACCGAATGCGTTCGATCTTGAGTTTCCGTATTCGCGCGCCTATTTCGCGGCTGAAGCCACCGGTGCATTGCCGAAAGTCCATCACGATCTGTTTCTCGCCATTCAACACGACGGCCGTTTGCCTCGGAACAACGTGACCATCGACGAGATCGGCGCGTATTTCGCGCAGCGCGGGTTGAATCGGAAGAAGCTGGTCGAGCTGATGCGCTCCTCCGAGGTGACTGCGAAGATGCAGCGCGCGAATCAGTTCGTGATCGATAAGCGCCTGCAAGGCACGCCCAGCTTGGTCGTCGCCGGTAAATACGTCATTAAAGGCGATAACTATCAAGATTATCTCGACAATTTGAATGCAGTTATCGCGATGGAGCGCGCGAAGCGCCGTGCGCCCGCGAAGCCAACGAAGACACCGTAGTCGACCAACGCCACTCTAGCCCTTTGTCGGCGCTGCCCTCCCTGCCGCCAGGGCGCTTGATGCCCCAACCCTCTGCAACATGCGCATCCGAATGCGTCTGGAGAAACAAGAATGAAGCGTTATTTGGTTCTGCCCCTGCTCGCAGCACTGCTGTTCTCGGCCTGCGACTCGAAGAAAGACCCGGCAGCGGAGACACCTGCCGCCGATACCGCGACTGCCCCCAGTGATGCCGAGCTGATGGCTGCCGCTGAAGCCGCCGCCCAGGCCTCGACCGACCCCAACAGTGCCGCTGCGTTAGACCCGACACCGCCCGTCGATCCGAACGCCGCGCCCAGCGATGTCCCGCCGCCACCGGCCGAGGGCATTCCCGGCTTGGTGAAAGGCACGGATTACGAAGAGATCCCGAATGGTCAGCCGTACGAGCCGCTCAATGGCAAGGTCGAAGTGGTTGAAGTCTTCAATTTCGTCTGCCCGGCCTGCGCCGGCTTCCAGCCGATGATCGCCACGTGGAAGAACCGACTGCCGGCCGATGCGCGCTTTACCTACGTGCCGGCGGCGTTCGGCGGCAATTGGGACCAGTACGTGCGCTCGTACTACACCGCGCAGACCATGGGCATTGCCGAAAAAGCGCATGACGCCACCTATGATGCGATCCACTTCCGCAAAACCCTCAAGGGCGAGCGCGGCGAAGACAGCGACCAGGATCTCGCCAAGTTTTACGCCCAGTTCGGCGTCGAGCCCAAGCAGTTCGCCAGCAGCATGCGCAGCTTCGCGGTCACGGCGAAATACAACAAAGCTAAGCAATTCATTATCGAAAGTCGGGTGAATTCGACGCCAACGCTGGTGATCAACGGCAAGTACAAAGTGCGCGGACGCAGCTCGGAAGACGTGCTGCGCATCGCCGATACGCTGATTGCCTACGAGCGCGCGCAAGCATCGGCCCCAGCCGTCGCGCCTGCGAAAGCGCCCTGAGCGCGTTCGCTCGCGCTGCGGCGACCGATGCCCGAATGACGCCGTTTCGATGGTAAGAAGGCTCAAGCTACTCAGCGCCAACATTCAGGCAGGCACCAGCACGCGTCGCTACAGCGATTACGCGACGCGGAGTTGGTCGCACGTGCTGCCAACCGGCAATAAGCAAGCCTCTCTGGACACCATTGCCGAATTGGCCTCTGGCTACGACATCGTCGGCCTGCAGGAGAGCGATCCGGGCAGTTGGCGCTCGGGCTTCACCAATCAGACGCATTATTTGGCCGAGCGCGCTGGCTTCGATTATTGGAGCCACCAGGCCAACCGCCGCGTCGGTATGGTGGCGTCCAGCGCGAATGCGCTGCTGTCGCGGATGGAACCGACAGAGGTTCGCGAACACGCGTTGCCCAGCCCGATTCCCGGCCGCGGAATTCTGATCGCGCGCTTCGGCGCCGGCGCATCGGGCTTAACCGTCGCTGTCGCGCATTTATCGCTCGGCGCGGGCACCCGCAAAACCCAATTGGCATTCATCGCCGAGTTGCTGCAAGACAGCCCGCATACGGTGCTGATGGGTGATTTCAACTGCAGCCACGATCAGCCAGAAATGCAGGCCTTGTTCCAGCGCACGCGCCTGCAGCCGCCGTCGGATGTGGTCCACACCTTTCCGAGCTGGCGCCCACGCCGCGCGATCGACCATATTTTGATCAGCGACGATCTTGCGTTCGTCGGCATGCAAGCGATGGCGGCGGCGAATTCCGACCACTTGGCGCTGTCGCTCGAACTGGACGTGCCGCTGGCGGCGCTGCGCTGAGGCGCGCGTAGCGCTTCACCCTGATGAGGGGCGAAGACTGGATTAGCAGGTTGCTGAAATACCTGCGGCAGCAGGTTCTCAGCAGCTTGCTACCGCAGCCATGGATGGCTGCGTCGGCGAAACAAGCGCGTAAGCGATTGATTTGCCGTGAGCACGTCCGGACATGCGCCGGACGTGCGAACTGGAATACCTCCTGGATGGAGGTCTCAGCAACCTGTTAGGGCAGGCAGCCGCGACAATTGATCCGAGTCAATGCTTGGCGTCGTCTGTCGTTTTAGGCTGCGCGCATGTTGCCGACTCTCGCCTTCGATGCCGCTCTCCTGCGCCGCTACGACCGGCCAGGGCCGCGCTACACCTCCTACCCGACCGCGCCGCAGTTCGACGCAGGCTTCGGCGATGCCGACCTGCGCGAGGCCATCGCCGACAGCAATGGCGACCCGATTCCGCGTCGATTGTCGCTGTATGTGCACGTGCCGTTTTGCCTCAGCCCGTGCTTTTACTGCGGCTGCAATCGCGTCATCACTCGCGACAAGACCCGCGCGGACGGCTACCTGACGAATTTACACCGTGAGATCACGACGATCGCGCCGCTGTTCGACCGCGATCGCGCCGTGGTGCAACTGCATGTTGGCGGCGGCACGCCGAATTTTCTGACGCCCGCTCAACTGCGCTGGACAGTCGATACCCTGCGCCGCGCGTTCACATTTAGCGACGCCAGCGACCGCGATATTTCGATCGAACTCGACCCGCGCACGGTCTCGCCCGCCGACATCGGCGAACTCGCGCGCGCCGGCTTCAATCGCGCCAGCTTAGGCGTGCAGGATTTCGATCCCGACGTACAGCAGGCGGTGAATCGCGTGCAAGGCATCGAGCAAACCCGCGCGGTGATCGACGCCTGCCGCCACTACGGTTTCCGTTCGGTCAATGTCGATTTGATTTACGGTTTACCCAAACAAACGCTCGCCGGCTTCGCGCGCACGCTGGCGACAGTGATCGCGATGCGCCCCGATCGCCTCGCGGTGTACAGCTACGCGCATCTGCCGGAGATGTTCAAGGCGCAGCGGCAGCTCAATGCGGAGGAAATGCCGAGCGCGGAGACCAAGCTCGCGTTGTTGCAGATAGCGATCGAACGATTGATCGACGCCGGCTACGTGTACATCGGCATGGATCACTTCGCCCTGCCCGACGACGAACTGGCGCTGGCGCAGCAGCGCGGCAGTCTGCACCGCAATTTCATGGGCTACACCACCCACGCCGAGAGCGATTTGATCGGCCTTGGCGTCAGCGCGATCGCGCATATCGGCAACACTTTCAGCCAGAATCCGCGCGACCTGCAAGGCTGGCAGCGTGCGCTCGACGCTGGGCGCCTGCCGGTGTTTCGCGGTATGCGCTTGTCGGACGACGATCTGCTGCGCGCCGATCTCATCCAACGATTGATGTGCCAAGCCGAAATTCCGATCGCGGCGCTGGAGCGACGCTACGGCATCGATTTCCAAACGTACTTCGCCGAGGATCTGCAGCGCCTGCGTCCGCTGCAGGACGACGGCCTGGTCTTCAAGGCCCGCGAACGCATTCTGGTGACGGCACGCGGCCGGCTGTTATTGCGTACTATCGCGATGTGCTTCGACCGCTA
>JANMGT010000023.1:0-2750 GCA_031374725.1 Lysobacteraceae bacterium
GATAGCAAAGGACGCGGCACGATGCACGGATCAGGCAAGCGCGGCATGATATTGGCGACCACAGCAATCATGATTGCTGTGGTTAGCGTTGTGTTGTGGGTTCGAAACGACTCCATCTTCGACGATGGAGGAATCGCGAAGGCAAGCCCGAACGGCGCGGGCCATCCGATGACGCCAGCGCCAACCGATAGCGCAGGGACAGCACCCGCAAACGATCATGGTACCGACGATGGTCACGGACACGATCACAGCGACGATATGCCGAATATCGATCTGAGACCGATGTATTTCCGGCCGCCGGCCCTGCACGACGATCGACGCTTCGCAGCCGCGAACACGCCGCTGCTGGTCGAGCCAAGTTGCAATGGCAAACCGCAATTCGCTCAGGATGGAACGGCTGAGCAGCGTCTGCAGTCGCTGTATGCGCTGGACGCCGCCGAGCGTTTTCCGCAGGATCTGTTCTACCGCAGCATGATCCAGTTCTGGCGCTACGGCGAACAGTATTATCAGTTGAGCGCGATCTGGGATATCGGTATTCCGCCCGTCTACAAACTGCAACTTTACCGTTCTCAAACCGCCGATTTTTCCGGCGCTGTCGTCGAAGAGTCGCTGCCCGGGCCGCTACCCGGGGTTCCCGACGCCGCCGCCGCATCCGATTATCTGGGTCGGGTCACCCGTGAATACGTTGGCAAGGGCGCGCGCCTCGGTCTGCAACTGGTCGAGACCGAATGGCCCGCCGCGGAAGGGCAGGGACGTATCCGCGCCACGCTCGCGAACGGGCGCGCAGTCGGCTGGAGTTTTCCAGGCGGATATTGTCGTTTCGATGCCGCCGCTGCGGCCATGCGCTGCAAGTGCCCTCTCGGTAGCGATCGTCCCCCAGGCAAGGACGAGCAGCCGGGCACGAGTTGAGCCTGCCTTGACATCGACGGGCAAGCGCCAATTGGTCTGCGGTCATCGAATTAGCCGCTTTTTTGCCTGTTGGTTAGTTGTCGATTCTCGACGCATGAACACGGCTCGCGATGAGTTCCGGCGTAAAAGTTTTCCCGCTTCGCTGTCGGCGCATCGCCCGGCCTTCACTCGGCCATCGATGGCTTTCAGCCTTTGCGGTTCGGTTGTACCCGTTCACTACATCTATGGAGAGAAGTATGAAATTCAGAGTCCTATCATTCGCAGCCGTTCTACTGTTATCGATATCGCCCTTTGCGATGGCCGAGACTTTCACGGCCAAAGTCCAAACCTTTTTCAAGAAGACCACCGATCAGGCCAGCAGTCTGCCGGCGACCAGCAAATGTCTGGTCAATGCAGGGCAGTCGCTCGGTGCGATCAATCGCGGAATCGTGAACGGACATTACCAAGTCACGCTGGCCGGTAGTTTCGGCAGTTGCGGGTTCAGCGACGGCTATCTTTTCGTGGACCATTTCACGGTCAGCGGCGGCACCAGCAGTTATACGTATCCCATGCCCAGCGGCGTGCTCGGTAGCGCATGGTGCGCATGCCGCAGTGTGGGCACCAGCCCGCATATCGGTCAGGACACCTACACCACCAGTGGCGGCATGCGTGCGGTCGCGGTGGAATCGGGCGTCGTCGAGAGCATCAGCTTCGATTCCAGCTGCGGTTACTTCGTCAGTCTGCGCGACGACCGCGGCGCGCTGTGGCGCTACGTGCATCTGAATCTGCCGGGGGTGTCGCAAGGCGCGCGCGTAAGCAACGGCCAGCAGTTAGCGACGATTTCCGCGTACCCGACGAGCAGCTGCGGCACTGGCCCGCATCTGCATTGGGAGCGCCTCAGCGCTGGGCCGTTCGGCGATAGCGCCACCGGCAAGGATTGCGGGCAAGGCTATCGCAGCTGCAATTTCGATCCGGTGAAGCCATGGCGCACTTCGCTCGCCTCTGCCTCTACGTCGATTGCGGCGTTCACGCCGGTCGCCGGCAAGGACACGACGAATCGGATGCCGGCTCTCGCCTGCAAGCATGCACCCAGCCAATACGCCAGCGTCGATGTGGCATCGCTGCTCGCCCTGCCTTCCACCGCGTCCGCAAAGATCGACGTTTCGCTGCGCTGGAGCAAACGCGAAGGCCAACAGGTCGCCGTGGCCGCCGCATCCATCGCCGGCAACTCGGCCAATGCCTGCGGCGCCGACGGCGGTCGCAACTGCATCGTCAGCTGGACGCTGTTGAACCAGACAGCGGACGGCAGCTGGCGCCGCGCGTTCCACGATCCGGCCACCTTCAATACGGCCCCCAAACGTGTTGCCGAGGAAGCGACCTGCGCCGCCGAGGGTTTCACCGGCCGTTCCTTGGTCGTCGTACGCGACCTCAAGGGCCGCAGCTACGTAGCGAATTTCGACGCGAAGCGCTGATTCGCGACTGGTTTTAAGCAGCGAATGAGCTTGGTTTACAGGGTGGTGGCGAGCGAAGCGAACCCCACCCTATGTCGAGACGCGGCTTTCGCTGTCGGCAAGGCACGTCGCGCATATATCGCCGGAACGCGCAACGCGTGCCTGTTCGAAAAGTCCGCTTGGACGGCGGTTCGCTCAGGAGGAGCCGTCCACCGATCGTTGCCGAAAAGGGACGGGGAAAAAGGGTCAGGTTCGAATGGCACTTACTTGACGCCAAGTGCCTGATTCTGATCTAAAAAGCGGGCCGGTCCCGAGTGCTAAGGTGGAGTTGCGAAACATCACCCACAGCACACAGGAGCCGGCCCGTATGCATGCTATTCGCAATGCCCGTGCCCAGCAATCGCGCATGCT
>JANMGT010000027.1:0-3352 GCA_031374725.1 Lysobacteraceae bacterium
TCCGCCGCACGCCGAAAGGCGTTATGCGGGCGAGAAAAGGCGGTGAAATGGTTCAAAACCCGCGATTTTAAGCAATTGATTGACCTGTTTGAATAAATGCGTCGCTCAATTCATTCTGGGTGGAGGTTGATCAGACCTTCCGCAAGTCAATGCGCTCAAGCAGTGGCCCTGAAATTTTTCCTCGGTAACGCTGGATCGCTTCGGGATGACAGCGACATCGCCCCGAGGGATCGCCGGCCCAGCCGCACGGGCAGGGATTCATCGCTGCCACCAACTGGAACCGTGCCGGGAATTCGCTCTGCCGCGCTGCACGCGAGATGCTGATGACGCCCGATTCCAGCGGCTCGCGCAGCACCTCCAGGGCGCGGCGGTCCCACTCGGGCAATTCGTCCAGGAACAGCACGCCGTTGTGGGCCAGCGAGATTTCGCCGGGGCGCGGGTCGGCGCCGCCGCCGACCAGGGCGACCGCGCTGGCGGTGTGGTGTGGGCTGCGGAATGGCCGCGTGCGCCAGCGGGTGGGGTCGAGGCCGCGCCCGCTGATCGAGGCGACGGCGGCGGTTTCCAGGGCGTCGGCTTCGCTGGCTTCGGGCAGCAGCCCTGGTAGGCGCGAGGCCAGCAGGGTTTTGCCGCAGCCGGGTGGGCCGACCAGCAGTAAATGATGGCCGCCGGCCGCGGCGATCTCTAGTGCGCGCCGTGCCCGTGTTTGCCCGCGAACATCGCGCAGATCAGGGCCGTAGTTGTACTGCGATGGCGGCGCGGTCGCGAGCGGTAGCCGTTTGCTGCCGTTGAGCGCGGCGCAGACTTCGAGCAGGGTGCGCGCGGTGTAGGCCTCGACCTTGGACGCCAGCGCGGCTTCGGCGCCGTTGCCGGCCGGCACGATCAGCTTGCGCCCGCTCTGCGCTGCCGCTAGGGCCGCTGGCAGCACGCCATCGATGCTGCGCAATTCGCCGGTGAGCCCCAATTCGCCGAGGAATTCGTACTCCGCTAGCGCCTGCGGCGAAATCTGCCCGCTTGCGGCAAGGATGCCGAGCGCGATCGGCAGGTCGTAGCGGCCGCCGTCTTTCGGTAGATCGGCCGGGGCGAGATTGACGGTGATGACGCGCGCCGGGAATTCGTACTGCGCACACTGGATGGCGGCGCGGACGCGGTCTTTGGCTTCGCGCACTGCGGCTTCGGGCAGGCCGACGATCGACATCCGCGGCAGGCCGCCGCCGAGATACACCTCGACCTTCACCGCAGGCGCAAGGACGCCCGAGCGCGCACGGGTGTGCGCGAGCGCAAGATTCATGGCGGTGGCCTCAGTGCTGGGGCGGGGTGTCGGCGCGGGCGGTGTCGGGCGCGTCGTCGCGCGGACCACTATTGCGCTGAGTGAGCTGGGCTTCCAGCGCTTCCAGCGTTTGCTTCAGCGTTTCGAGCTGTTCGCGGGTGCGTGCGAGCACGGCGCGCTGCACGTCGAACTCTTCGCGCGTGACCAAATCGAGTTTGGCCAGCCCGCTTTGCAGCACGGCTTTGAAGTTCTCTTGGATGTCCTCGCGGCCTTCGCGCAGGCCCGGCGGGACCAAGCTGCTGAGGCGGCGGGCGAGTTCGTCGATTTGGCTCAAGTCGATCATGGCGGAAGTGTCCTCGTTCTGATTGTAACGTGTGGGGCATCGTCTCGCTGACTGAGCGCCGCGCATATCGGGCTTTGCCGCGACGGCGTGTCGGAAAAGTCCGACAGCCGCTGTATGCTGGCCCGAATCGTTCTTGGGAAGCGTCGCATGAAGATGGTGATGGCGATCATTAAGCCGTTCAAGCTCGACGATGTGCGCGAAGCGCTGGCCGAAGCCGGGGTCGCGGGCATCACCGCCACCGAGGTCAAAGGCTTCGGCCGCCAGAAGGGCCACACCGAACTCTATCGCGGGGCCGAATATGTCGTCGATTTCCTGCCCAAGGTGAAGATCGAAGTCGTGCTGACCGACGACATGGTCGATACCGCCGTCGCGGCCATCATCGCCGCAGCCCGCACCGACAAGATCGGCGATGGCAAGATTTTCGTAAGCTCCGTCGAACAGGCAATCCGCATCCGCACGGGCGAGACCGGCGACGACGCAATCTGACGCACCAGAACCACCGGGGCCTGCGGGCCTGAAACGAAACACATTAATCAAAGGACAGCATGATGAGCGCAGTGAAGAATGCTCTGAAACTGATGAAAGACGAGGAAGTCGAATATGTCGACATCCGCTTTACCGACCCGAAGGGCAAGCTGCAGCACGTGACGCTGATTGCCGATCTGGTCGACGAGGACTTCTTCGACGAAGGCTTCATGTTCGACGGATCGTCGATCGCGGGCTGGAAGTCGATTGACCAGTCCGACATGAAGCTGATGCCGGATGCCTCGACCGTCTACATCGACCCGTTTTACGCCGAAAAGACCATGTGCGTGCATTGCAACGTGGTCGAGCCTGATACCGGCGAAGCCTACAGCCGCTGCCCGCGCCAGGTGGCGATCAAGGCCGAGGCCTACCTCAAATCCTCCGGCATCGGCGATGCGTTCTATTGCGGCCCGGAAGCCGAGTTTTTCATCTTCGACGACGTCCGCTATTCGGTGACGCCGCGCAAGGTGGCCTATGAGATCGACGCCGAAGCCGCCGCCTGGAACACCGATACCGTGACCGAAGGCGGCAACTACGGCCACCGGGCGGGCCACAAGGGCGGCTATTTCCCGGTGAACCCGATTGACGAAGCGCAGGATCTGCGCGGCGAGATGCTGTCCACGATGAAGCGGATGGGCATCAAGGTCGACAAGCATCACCACGAGGTCGCCACCTGCCAGCACGAGTTGGGCATGGTGTTCGGCGGGCTGGTCGAACAGGCCGACAACATCCAGAAGTACAAATACGTGATCCACAACGTGGCGCACGCCTATGGCAAGACCGTGACCTTCATGCCAAAGCCGATGAAGGGTGACAACGGGTCTGGCATGCATGTTAACATGTCGATCTGGAAGGGCGGCAAGCCCTTGTTCGCAGGCGACAAATATGCCGACCTCAGCCAAGAAGCGCTGTATTTCATCGGCGGCATCCTGAAACACGCCAAGGCGCTGAACGCGATCACCAACCCGTCGACCAACAGCTACAAGCGTTTGATCCCGGGCTTTGAGGCCCCGGTTCTGCGCGCCTATTCCGCCCGCAACCGGTCTGGCTGCGTGCGTATTCCGTGGACGGAATCGCCGAAAGCCAAGCGTGTCGAGGCGCGTTTCCCCGATCCGGCGGCCAACCCCTATCTGGCCTTTGCCGCCCTGCTGATGGCCGGTCTGGACGGCATCCGCAACAAGATCGACCCAGGCCCCGCTTCGGACAAGGATCTGTAC
>JANMGT010000044.1:0-71571 GCA_031374725.1 Lysobacteraceae bacterium
TTGTAAGTGCATTGCTTGTAAGTGCATTGCTTGTAAGTGCATTGCTTGTAAGTGCATTGCTTGTAAGTGCATTGCTTGTAAGTGCATTGCTTGTAAGTGCATTGCTTGTAAGTGCATTGCTTGTAAGTGCATTGCTCTCGCGCCGCAGGCGCACGCTACGCCAGTTTCTTTTGCGTGCGATCCGCTCAGTAGCGCCGTGTCTGCAGCGTCTCGGCGCCGTCTGCGCCGATTCTTACGGTGATCCATCGGTCGAATTCGTCTTCGCGCAGCGGAGAGACCTCGCAGCGACAAAGAGCGGTTGCGATAGAAGCGACGGTATTGCTATGGCCGACAACCAGAATGGCACCTTGATCATATTCGCTGCGTAGTCGTGCAGCGAAATCCTGCGCCGAGACCGATGCATCGTAGGTTTGAATCGCCAGTCCGTGCGCGATTGCCGTCGGCGCTGCAGTCGCTTGCGTGCGCCGGTAGCCGGTGGCGTAGACAGCGACCACAGCATCGTTGTGCAGCATCGCGGCAAGACGCTCCGCACGTAGAATTCCGGCATCGGTCAATCCAGGGTCTTTCGGATCGTCGCTTGCTTTTTCGGCGTGACGCACGAGATGAATGGTGAGCGCCGTAGGCGATGGCACAGCATCATCGGCATCGTTTGCGCGATGGGTCGCGCATGCCGATAGCAGCGATAAGCCGACCATCGCAGTTGCGGCGAACCGAAGCGGGAGGCGGCGACGCATCGCTGCGCTTTTGAAAATCGTTAAAAGCGGGGGACTTAGCGTCACCCCTGTGGCCTCAGCGTCGTCAGTAAACCACGAGCGGTTTGGAAGCGCATTGCCGGTTCGGGCAGGTCCAGTTTGATCCTGAGCTTATCCGGGCCGTCCATCTGATAGTGCTTAGGCTGGCCTTGGATCAGACGAATCACCGACATCGGGTCCACATTGGGTTTGTCGACGAACTGCAGCCGCCCGCCGTTCGCGCCGAGGTCGAATTTGCGGATGCCCAATTCGGTCGCATCGAGCTTCAGTTCCGCAGTGGCGAAGAGATGTTTGGCCGCATCGGGCAGTAAGCCGAAACGATCGATCATTTCGACCTGCAATTCGCGCAGCGCGTTTGCGTCGCGCGCGCTGCTGATGCGTTTGTAAAGCGTCAGCCGCGTATGCACATCGGGCAGATAGTCGTCGGGAATCAGCGCCGGCACGTGCAGATCGACTTCGGCGCCGCGCGATTGCGGCTCGTCCACGTCCGGCAGCTTGCCCTGTCGAATGCTGCGCACCGCGCGCTCGAGCAGTTCGGTGTAGAGCGAGAAGCCGACTTCGGCCATTTGCCCACTTTGGTCTTCGCCCAGCAGTTCGCCTGCGCCGCGAATTTCGAGGTCGTGCGTCGCTAGGGTGAAGCCCGCGCCGAGTTCGTCCATTGATGCGATTGCGTCCAGGCGCTTGCGCGCATCGGAGGTAATCGTACGCAGGTCGGGGATCACCAGATAGGCGTAGGCGCGGTGGTGCGAACGGCCGACGCGCCCGCGCAGTTGATGCAATTGCGCAAGGCCGAACTTGTCGGCGCGGTTAATCACGATGGTGTTCGCGTTAGGAATATCGATGCCCGATTCGATGATCGTCGAACACAGCAGCACGTTGAAGCGCTGCTTGTGGAAATCCAGCATCACCCGTTCCAGTTCGCGCTCCGGCATCTGGCCGTGAGCGATACCGATGCGCGCTTCGGGCACCAGTGCCTCCAACTCTCGCTGCATGCGCACGATGCTTTCGACATCGTTGTGCAGGAAATACACTTGGCCGCCGCGCGCCAATTCGCGCTGGAAAGCCTCGCGCAATTGGGTGTCGTCCCACGGGACAACGAAGGTCTGTACCGCAAGCCGATGCGCTGGCGGGGTGGCGATGATCGATAAATCGCGCAATCCGGCCATCGCCATGTTCAGCGTGCGCGGGATCGGCGTTGCGGTGAGCGTCAGCAAATGCACGTTCGCACGCAGCGCTTTCAGGGCTTCTTTCTGGCGCACGCCGAAGCGCTGTTCTTCATCGACGATGACTAAGCCGAGGTCCTTGAACTTCACGTCCGGCTGCAGCAAACGGTGGGTGCCGACGATCACATCGATCTTGCCTTCGGCCAATTTTTCCAGCTCGGCTTTGATCTCTTTCGTGCTTTTGAAGCGCGAGAGCACTTCGACTTTCAGCGGCCAATCGGCGAAGCGGTCGCGGAAGTTGCGGTAATGCTGTTCGGCGAGCAGGGTCGTCGGCACGAGGATCGCGACTTGGCGGCCGGCGCAGGCGGCGGCGAAGGCGGCGCGCACTGCGACCTCGGTTTTGCCGAAGCCGACATCGCCGCAGACCACGCGATCCATCGGTCGGCTGTCGGCGAGATCGCGCAGTACCGCTTCGATCGACGCATGCTGATCCGGCGTTTCCTCGAACGGAAAGCCGGCCGCGAACGGTTCGTACATCGCGCGATCGAGCGTGAGTGCCAAACCGGCGCGGGCGTGGCGTTTTGCTTGAATCTCCAGCAATTCGGCAGCGACGTCGCGGACTTTTTCTGCGGCTTTGCGCTTGGCCTTGGTCCAGGCCTCGCCGCCGAGCGAATGCAGCGGCGCGGTTTCGGGCGATGCCCCGGAATAGCGATTGACCAAATGCAACTGGGTCACCGGCACGTACAGCCGGTCGCCCTTGGCGTATTCGATATCGAGGTATTCGCCGGTTTGGCCGCCGGCTTCAAGCATCAGCAAGCCGCGATAGCGACCGACGCCATGATCCTCGTGCACCACCGGCGCGCCTTCGGACAGTTCGCCCAGATCGCGGATGATCGCCTCGGGTTCGCGTCCTGCGCGCTTGCGCCGGCGCGGCTGCGAGGCGCGTTCGGGGAACAACTGGCGCTCGGTCAGCAGCAGCAGCGGTTCGTCGCGCTCCACCGAATCGAAACGATCGATTGCGAAACCGTTATCCAGCGGCGCGACGGTAATCGCGAAGCGCGGCGCAGTGCCGTCGCCGCGCGCGATCTGCGCGCGGAGCGTTTGTAGATCGGCAATCACCCGCGGATGCAGATCGGCCGCTTGCAGCACTTCCAGCATCGCTTCGCGACGGCCTGCAGAATCGGTCGCGACAACGACCCGGCCCGGATAGGTATCGAGCAAGCGCTTGAACGTGGAGCCAGGCGCATCGTCGCGTGCGGCGAGCGGCAGATCGGGAGCAGGCTGGGTGCCGGTCTGCAGCGCGTCCTCGCGGCGCGGATGATCTTCGCCGCAGACCTCGACACGTCTGCCGAGATTCAGCCGTTCGCGCAGCGCATCCGGCGGCAGATACAGTTCACCCGGAGGCAGCAAAGGACGTTCGATGTCATGGCGGCGCTGTTCGTAACGCTCACCAACGCCGCGCCAGAAATGTGCAGCGGCCTCATGTACGCCTTCGCCGAGCAGTGGCAAAGCCTGTGCATCGAGATAATCGAACAGCGTCGCGGTGCCATCGCGACCGCCATCGTTGAAGAACAGCGGCAAGTAGTATTCGATGCCGGCGGGCGCGGCGCCTGCCTTCAAATCTTGGAACAGCGCGCTGCGGCGGGTGTCGATGTCGAAACGGCCGCGCAAGGTATCGAGCGCGCGCTGCAGGCCTTCGCCTTCCAGCGGCACTTCGCGGCCAGGAAGCAATTGCACGGACTCGTACTTGTCCAACGAGCGCTGCGATTCCGGATCGAACGCGCGGATCGTATCGATCTGGTCGTCGAGCAGTTCCACCCGGTAAGGCTCGTCCGCGCCCATCGGATACAGATCGAGTAAACCGCCGCGCACCGCGAAATCGCCAGGATCGAAGACCTGCGGCACGTAGCGATAGCCAGCGGCTTCAAGCCGACGCTTTTCGGCATTGAGGTCCATACGCTGGCCGACACGCACATCGAAGGTGCCGCCGGCGATATACGACACCGGCGCCAAACGCTGCATCAGCGTTTGTACGGGAACTACGACGATGCCGCGATTAAGACCGGGCAGTCGATGCAGGGCGGCAAGTCGCTGCGACACGATGTCCGGATGTGGGCTGAATCGGTCGTAAGGCAGGGTTTCCCAATCCGGGAAATGCAGCACCGGCAGCGCCGGGTCGGCACCGATCAGCGTGCGCAAATCCAGTTCGAGTTGATGTGCCGCATGGTTGTCGCGCACGACCACAAGCAGCGGGCCTGGGTGCGCGCGCGCGCACTGCGCGATCGTCCATGCGAGCGCACTCGCGTTCGTCGGTGCGCGCCAATAGGCACGCTGCTGACCAGTTTTGGGCAGGAGATCGGAGAGAACGGAAGAGGCTGGGGAGGTCACAGGGCGTCGATGATACGGGAAGCACCCACGAGACAATCACGGGCGCCAGTCGGAAGGGCGGTTAGGTTAGCGGTAGGCTGATGCGGCGTCACCTTCTGGTTGAGCAGACTGGTTGAGCAGTCTGGTTGAACAGTCTGGTTGAGCGGGCTGGTCGCGCTAAGCCAACGCTGTGAGTCAGCGTTGCCGCGGGAAAAGGCCTTGCGCTTGCGATCGCCGACGGCGGAGAGGCGCGAAGCGCCGAATCATCAGTCGTTGACACGATTGATTTACAGGGCTGAGTTCGCGCACGTGCCGAACTCGCGACCAATTGATCATGTCCACAGCCTGCTACGGACCTGCTACGGACATGATCCGGGGATGGACCTGTTCGCTATTGCCATGAATCGACGGTCGCTACGTGTTGTGGTCGATGGGTTGCTGAACGCAATTGTCGTCAATCTCCATTTTGATAACTCGACCCGAGTATTGGCGGCATAGACACTGCATGATCGGGCTACCGGTACGGATGCTGCTTTCATTCGATTTGCTCCCGTCGCCGGTCAGAGCGGTTCGCATCGCGCGGGGAATGGCGTCGTTCCGCAGTCTCATCCACTTTCAGGAGGAAAGTTATGAAACGTTTCGATTTCGCCGCACTGCGCCGTCGCTCCACGCTGGTGATCGCCCTGGTCGTCGCGCTTGCGGCGTCGGCTTCAGCGCCCGCCCAGCAGGCACCGCAGAACATCTGGATCACTCTGTATTTCAACGACCAGGGTCAGTTGGTTGGTGCGGAAGGCTACGGCGGCTGCGGTTTTGCGCTCTACGGCCAATGGACACCGAACTCCACGACAGGCGTCTACGACTGCGATGGCGCTTGGCCCATTTAATTCGTATGCGCATTGCATGCCGATGAGCGGCTCGATTGCAGCCGTTTTTTCATGCCGCTTAGAGCCTGTTCACGATCTCCGCATACTCCGCGTTGCGTCGCAGCGGCCCGCCAAGGAATGTGGGCTGCGCAGCGCCAGACTGGTGGTCTGGTCAAGCAGCACGCGTGCCTTGGCGGGCCGCTGCGGCGCAACCCGAAGGGCTAAGCCACAGAACGCGCGGCACGGCGTCCTCGCTCGGTCATGGATGGGCATCCATTCCCTCGCTCCTCCTTGTTCTGCGCGTTCTGTGGCTTAGCGCGAAGCATGCGTAGATCGTGAACAGGCTCTTAGGAGCCTGCATTCGATCAGGCCAGCGCTGGGAATACCGGTTCGATCCGCTTGCGCTCAACTCGCGCTGGCGCCGGCGGTTTCAAACGTATGGGGTTCCGGGCCGCATATTTCGGGGCCGGCCTTGCATGGGTCCAGGTCCAAGACGACCCGGACTAAACCCGGCGTATGCGCGTTTTCGCGATGGAAGCCGAGCGAAAGCACGAGCGCGATCATCGCAGTGTTATGTTCGAGCACCTCGCCGTACAGGCGCTTGAGCCGCTTGCGCCGCGCCCAGCGAACTAAGCGCAGCATGAGCAGCCGGCCTAGCCCCATACCATTGATGTAGTGGCTGACCAGAATGGCGAATTCGCCATCGCCGTTTTCCTGATTGATCGCGATTCGCGCCACAGCGCCGATCAGCGCTTCACCGGGTGGCAAGGGCTCGGCCACGACAAGCGCGAATTCGCGATCGGGATGCGGCCGGGTCAGGCGCTCTGCGGCTGCCGGGGTCAATTCTTTGATCGCGTAGAGGAAGCGCTGCCGGATCTCGTCCGGGTGCAGCAGCCCGAAGCCCGCGCGTAGCGGTTCTGCGTCTTCTGCGCGGATCGGACGGATTAGGACTTCGCGGCCGTTCGGCAGCGTGCGTTTTTCGTGCCAGGGTGGTTGCCGGTTGCTCGATTTCACACCCCGATACTCGCACATCGAAGATGAGGCTAAGCTCTAAATACAAATGTAACGAAACGTATGAACATCGCTTATGAATGCTGAAACCATACGCAAGTAGTGCCAGGACCGGCTTGGCGTGACCGAAGACGTCAAATGGGGCAATGATCTGGCCTTTTCCGTGGGCGGCAAGATGTTTTGCATGCCCGATATCGCGCCGCTGGAATATCGAGCACGCAAAACATCCGGTGGCAGCGGGCGCCTGAGCTTTAAAGTCGAGACATCGCGTTTCCTCGAATTCACCGGCCGCCCAGGCATCATTCCGGCACCTGACATCGCCCGCGCGCAACATGGCCCGCGCGCAGTGGATCTGTCTCATCACGCCGAAAGCGCTTTCAGCTGCCGACACGAACGCTCTGATTCGCCGCAGCTACGAACTGGCGTTCGCGACATTACCGAAGTCGAAGCAGCATGAACTGGGCGGCGCCTGAACTGCGCCCGCACCGACATTCGATCAGCCGGCGGCGGCCTTCTTCGCTTTGCGCAGGCGCCCAATCATCGACACAACCCCGAGCACGATCGCGCCGGCGATGATGCCGATCGCGGCGTCGTAGCCCATCTGCAGCAGCCATCCCATCCCGCCTTTGACGAAAGGTTCGATGAAGTGATGCAGCGGCGCGATGCTGTGCACCAAGATGCTGCCGCCGACCAGGAACATCGCGGCGGTGCCTGCGATCGACAAGAATTTCATTAAGTACGGCGCGCCGCGCAGAATCGCGCGCCCCACGCCGCGCTTGAGTTTGCCGATGCCGTTCTCGCGGGCATCGCGATTGAGCAGTAGGCCGAGGTCGTCGAGTTTGACGATGCTGCCGACTAAGCCATAGACGCCAACGGTCATGATGATCGCGATCGCGCATAGCACGGAGAGCTGGCGCGTAAAATCGGCATCGGCCACGGTGCCAAGCGTGATCACGATGATTTCCGCAGAAAGAATGAAGTCGGTGCGGATCGCGCCTTTGATCTTGTCCTTCTCGAACGCGACCATGTCGATCTTCTCGTCCTGTACCGCATGGACCAGTTTTTTGTGGTGCTGCTCGTCTTCGTCTTCGCTGTGCAGGAACTTATGCGCCAGTTTTTCGACGCCTTCATAGCATAGGAAAGCGCCGCCGATCATCATCAGCGGTGTGATCAGCGGGATATTGATGCCGCGGCTATGCAGCCAGTGTTCCAAGGCGCTGATCGCTAGCGCTGCTGGCACCAGGATGATCTTGTTGACCATCGAGCCTTTCGCAACCGCCCATACCACCGGCAATTCGCGGTCGGCGTGCACGCCGGACACTTGCTGTGCGTTAAGCGCTAAATCGTCGCCGAGCACACCCGCGGTCTTCTTCGTGGCGATCTTGGTCATCACCGACACGTCGTCGAGCAGGGTGGCGATATCGTCGATCAGTGCGAATAAGCTGGAACCGGCCATCGGGTGGGTCATCTGGAAAGGGTGGCTGATTTTCGCATATCGGCGGCGAAAGACCGATGCGGCGAGTCATCGATACGCCTTGTGCTGCGAGCGAGCACAGCGCCGCACGCAGCGCTGGAAGGTGGGCGGGCGCAGGCCGTACCCAGTGAGGGCACTAGCAGGTAGCTGAAATACCTCCATCCAGGAGGTATTTCAGTTCGCACGTCCGGCACATGTCCGGACGTGCTCACGGCGACAGCCTCGCGCGCGCGGCTGAACAGCGAAGCTGGCCCTCAGCGTAGCGAAGGGTGAGGCGCACAGCGCCGAATCATCAACCGCTTACGCGCTTGTTTCGCCGGCGCAGCCATCCATGGCTGCGTTAGCAGGCTGCCGAAAACCTGCTAACGCAGGTATTTCAGCAGCCTGCTAGGTCGGGGCGCGCAGCCACTCCAGCCGTGACGACGCGCCGGGATCGCCCAGTGCCTTTTGCAGCGCATGCAGGCTCGGCGCCAGCGTGGTGTCGAAATGCCAGGGCGCATTGAGGATCAGCAGGCCGCTGCCGTTCATGCGCAGCGGTGAATCGTCCCGGCGCACCAAGAGTTCGCAGATCAGCACGGATTTGGCCGACATTGCCGCCGCTGAGCGATAGAACCGCATCAACGCGCTGCGGCGTTTGATCGGGTACCACAGGGCATAGCAACCCTGCGGCCAGCGTTCCAGTGCGTCGCGCATCGCGCGCAGCGCGGTATCGAATTCGGCCAATTGCGTTTCGTAGGGTGGATCGATCAACACCAGCCCGCGGCTGAAGCGCTGTGCGCCGATCTTCGGCGGCAGCAGCGCGTGCATTGCGACATAGCCGTCCCGCGCCTGCGCGGCCAGGCGCGGCTCCTGCGCGAAGTGGCGTTTGAGCTGCTCGGCGTCGTCCTCGCGCATTTCGCAGCAGGCGATGCGGTCCTGCTCGCGCAGCGCATGCGCCAGCAGCCAGGGCGAGCCCGGGTAAGCGGTATCGCCATGCTGTGCACGGCAGGCTGCGATCGCGTCGAGGTAGCGCTTGATGCCCGCATCCGCAGGCGGTGCGCTCAGCAAGCGGCCGATGCCGTCCACGGCTTCGCTGGTGCGGCGCGCGGCGTGGTCGTCCAGCCGGTACACGCCGGCGCCGGCATGGGTATCTAGGGCGAAGAGCGGCGTCGGCTTGGCAGTCAGCGCGTCGCATAACTGAAGCAAGGCGACGTGCTTGAGGACATCGGCATGGTTGCCGGCATGGAAGGCGTGGCGGTAGTTCATGCGATGTGGAGCGGAATCCTGTGCTGAATGAAATGGGTGCTTAGTGACGCATGCTCTTAGGGGCATGCTGTTAGGGGCATGCTCTTAGGGGCATGCTGTTAGAGGCACGCTCTTGGAGGCATGGACTTAGCAGCGCTCTCAAAAATCGGCTATCGGCGTTCTTTCAGCCGTCACCCCGGCGCAAGCCGGGGTCCAGCCTTGGTAAACATTGGCCAAATCTCGATTGCGCGCTCACGTGCCAGCGCCGACACCATACCCGATCCGCCGTGCGTACTGGCTGCGGGTCGCGCCCGCCTCGCTACAATGCAGCGCAACCCGAGGCCCGCGCATGCCCACCATCCTCATCGCCGAAGACGAATCCGCCATCGCCGACACCGTCGTTTATGCCCTGCGCAGTGAAGGTTTCGCGGCCGAGCACTGCCTGCTGGGAGGTGAGGTGGTACCGCGGCTGCGCGCGGGCGGCGTCGATTTGGTGGTGCTGGATGTGGGCCTGCCGGATATGACCGGTTTCGATGTCTGTCGCGCCTTGCGCAGCGTCAGCGATGTGCCGGTGATCTTCCTGACCGCCCGCGATAGCGAAATCGACCGTGTGCTCGGGCTCGAACTCGGCGCCGACGATTACATGGTCAAACCGTTTTCGCCGCGCGAATTGGTCGCGCGGGTGCGCGCACGCCTGCGCCGGCACGCGCCGCCTGCGGGGCAGGGCACGCCTGTTGGCGCAGGCGATGGCCGCTGGCAGGTGTTTGGTGCATTCGAGATCGACCGCGACGGCAAGCGGCTGCGCTTCTGTGGGCGCTTGCTCGATTTGACCCGCTACGAATACGGTCTGATCGACGTTTTGATCGCGCGACCCGGCGCGGTGCTCGCACGCTCGCAGTTGATGGATAAGGTGTGGGCC
Source organism: Lysobacteraceae bacterium (assembly GCA_031374725.1). Classification (GTDB taxonomy): domain Bacteria; phylum Pseudomonadota; class Gammaproteobacteria; order Xanthomonadales; family Xanthomonadaceae; genus Lysobacter_I. Next base: position 9,774 of record JANMGT010000044.1, read on the forward strand.
GACGCATTGGACAGCAGCGATCGCACCGTCGATACGCATATCAAGACGCTACGCGCCAAGCTGCGTGCGATCGACCCCGACCTCGACCCGATCCGCACCCATCGTGGCCTGGGTTATTCGCTCGACACCGGCGTTGCCGGCTGAGCGCGCGAGGTTTCCGGTGAAGATCAGCATATGAAAATCGGCCTGCGAATTTTGCTGGGGTATTTTCTGATTGTGGCAATCGCCGCGCTGCTCCTAGGGCAAGTGTTCCTGCAGGAAGTCAAACCCGGCGTGCGTCAGGCGATGGAAGACACGCTGGTCGATACCGCCAACATATTGGCTGAGATCGCACGCGACGATGTCGTCGCCGGTACCATCGCCGATGGCGATTTTGCCCGCCATGTGCGGGCGCTCGGAGCACGCGACCTCGGCGCGAAAATTTGGGGCTTCCGCAAGCGCAATGTCAGCACACGCATCTACGTGACCGACGCGCAAGGCATCGTGGTATTCGATTCCCAAGGCAACGATATCGGCAAAGACTATTCGCGCTGGAACGACGTCTATCTGACCTTGCAAGGGCGCTACGGCGCGCGCTCCACGCGCAGCGACCCGAACGACGAATCCAGCTCGGTGATGCACGTCGCCGCGCCGATCGTCGATCGCGATGCGCAGGGCAAGCCGAAGATCATTGGCGTGTTAACGGTGGCCAAGCCCAATCAGACCATCGCCCCGTTCATCGCACGCAGCCAAGACAAAATTCTCAACTGGGGCTTCGTGCTGCTTGGTTCGGCTTTGGTGGTCGGACTGGTTGCGGCGTGGTGGCTATCGCGCCAGCTCGGTGCGCTGCAGCGCTATGCGCACGCCGTCACCGTGGGCGATCGCGTCGCGCCGCCGGACGGTGCCGGCGAATTCGGCGATCTCGGCCGCGCGCTCGAAACCATGCGCGAAAAACTGGAGGGCAAGCAGTACGTCGAGCAATACGTCCATGCGCTGACCCATGAGTTGAAAAGCCCGCTTGCGGCGATTCGCGGCAGTGCAGAATTGCTCGAAGCCGATGCCATCGGTCGCAATCCAATCGACGAAGCGACCGGCCAGGCGAACGGCGGTGCAATCGAAGCAGAGCCTTCCGACGATTATCTTCTTGATCAAAACGTGACGCCGTCGCGCATCGCCCAGATGCCGGCCGCCGACCGCGCCCGCTTCATCGCTACTATTCGTGCGCAGAGCGAACGGATGGCCGAGATGATCGACAAATTGCTGGCGCTGGCTGCGGTTGAGCATCGCCAGCGGATCGAACAGCCGCAGTCGATCGACCCTGCCGCATTGGTGCAGGAAGCGAGCGCGCAAGCCGCTGCGAAGCTCGCGCAGAAATCCATCGGCTTAGTCGTCGATGACGAAGCGCAGGGCGCGACCGTTTCGGGCGATGCGTTTTTATTGCGGCAGGCTCTGCTTAATTTGTTCGAAAACGCAGCCGATTTTGCCCCTGCGGGTAGCCAGATCGAAGTGCGTCTCGCGCGCGCGCAGTCGATGCTGCGGATCGAAGTGTCGGATCGCGGCGCGGGTATTCCGGAGTATGCGTTAGCGCGCGTATTCGAGCGCTTTTATTCGCTGCCGCGTCCGCATGGCGGCAGTCGCAGCAGCGGGCTAGGCCTGTGCTTTGTCGGCGAAACTGCGGAGCTGCACGGCGGACGCGCCGAGTTGGCCAATCGCGAAGGCGGCGGCGCGGTGGCATCGCTGTTGTTGCCGCTGGCGTAGCGCAACATTGGCGGCACCATCGCTAGAACCAGCGTTTGTAGGAGCGACTCACCGATCAGAAGGCCGGCGAACGTATGGACAATGGTAGAGCGGGTCTCCGACCCGCTGCATTTAGATCACGCCGCAGATAGATCACGCCGCAGATAGGTCGCGCCGCAGATAGGTCGCGCCGAAGATAGATCGCGCCGCAGATAGATCGCTAGATCGCGCCGAAGAGCAGCGGGTCGGAGACCCGCTCTACCTCTAAGCGCCGCATGCAGCCGGCTTCACATTCGCTTCACTCGGCCGACATCGCGGCCCCGCACACGGCGCTCACACTGCCGTCGTCCCAAACGAGGAAGACAGCGATGAAACTCATTTTGAAAGCGCTCATGGTGTTCGGTTTGACGGTTGCGATTCTGATGCCGCTGCTGATGATCAACGGCACCATCCAAGAGCGGCAGCGTTACCATCAACAAGCGGTCCACGCGATCGCCCAGCGCTCAGCAGGCGCGCAATCGATCGCCGGCCCGGTGCTGATCGTGCCCTACACCGACGTGGTGGATGTCGAAGAAAAGAACGAGCGCGGCCAAGTTCTGCGCGTGGTGAAGCAGGAACAAACGGGCCGTTGGGTATTTTTTCCGCAGTCGATGGACATGCGCGGCACGATCACGCCGAAGAGCAAATTCCTCGGTCTGCACGAAGTCCGCACATACGAACTCGACGGTAGCATCGTCGCCAACCTGCGTGCGACGATTCCCGCCGACGATACCCCGGCGTCGCCGAGGACCATCGGTCGGCCCTACTTGAATTACGGGATCGCCGATGTGCGCGGTTTACAGGGCTTGCCGCAATTGAAGATCGGCGGCCGCGAGTCGAAGCTCGAACGCGGACTTGGCGGCCACGAAGGCAACGGTCTGCATATCCTGTTGGACGCACCGAAAGTCGGCGACGACATCGCGCTGGAGACGCAGTTCAAGTTCGCATTGCATGGCACCGAATCGCTTGCAGTGATGCCGCTGGCGCAGCGCAATACCATCGCGCTGGAATCGTCATGGCCGCATCCGCAGTTCAACGGCTCTTTTCCGACGCGCTCGCAATCGGTGAGCGCCAGCGGCTTCAGTGGAATGTGGGAAGTCTCGTCGCTTGCTAGCAATGCGCAGGCGCAATACCTTGCCGGCAAGGTGCTACCGGATGTGTCCGCGATCGGCCTGACGTCGAGTTACCGCGAGGATGGCGTTGGCGGAAGTACCGGTAGCGATACCGACGCGGTCAGCGTGTCCTTGGTCGATCCGGTCGATATCTATACCCAGGCCGACCGCGCCAGCAAATACGGCATTCTGTTCGTGGTGCTGACGTTCGTCGGCTTCTTCATGTTCGAATTGATCAAGCAACTGCGCATCCACCCGATCCAATACGGTTTGGTCGGTTTAGCGCTCGCGATTTTCTTCTTGCTGTTGATCGCGCTTTCCGAGCACATCGATTTCGGGTTGGCCTACCTCATCGCCAGCGCGGCGTGCATTGGTCTGCTTGGGTTTTATGTCAGTCACGTCCTTGGCTCATGGCCGCGTGGTCTTGGTTTTGCGACGATGATCGCGACGCTCTACGCAGCGCTGTATGGGCTACTGATCTCGGAGGACAATGCGATGGTGATGGGGGCGGGCCTGTTGTTCATGATCCTGGCGACGATCATGGTGGTGACGCGCAAGGTGGACTGGTACAAACTTGGCGCGAGCGTGTCGCCGCCACCGATGCCGCGGGCTTCGCAGCCACCACGGGTGCCGATGCCGCCTTCACCGCCGCCGATGCAGGCGCAGCCGGTCTGAACGCAAGGGATTGAATGGATCGCCTGAATCGTTCGTCTCGAATGAATTGGCTCGAATGAACTGGCTCGAATGAATTGGCTTGACCGATTTAGCGTTCCGAACCGATGCCGTCGCAGGGAGACCTGCGGCGGCATCGGTTTTTTGCGGATGGGCCGTTGTGCGAATCCACAGCTTCGACGCCCCCAGTTCGCGGATCGCATCGGTTCTGCTGGGGCTCAACCCGAAGGGCTGAGCCTATGGGCGCACGGCGCAGCGTCCTCGCTCGGTTGTCGGACGTCCACGTCCTCGCTCCTCCTTGCTCCGTACGCCCATAGGCTCAGTGCGGAGCATGCGCAGATCGTGAACAGGCTCTTACGCCGGCAGCGTGCAATTTCGCGATGAAACGACGCTAGAATCGAAGCCTGCCTCCTTGTCTAGGCGAGCTATCGATGTCTGCAGCCACGATCAATGTGCAACGGGTATCCGGCGCTGGTCTGCGCCCATATGTCGATGAGGTGGCGAAGCTGCGGATCGCGGTCTTCCGCGAATGGCCGTATCTCTACGAAGGCGATATGGAGTACGAGCGCGAGTATCTCGACGCTTACGCGGCATCGGCCGATAGCGTCTTCGTGCTCGCCCATGACGACGGGCGATTGGTCGGCGCTTCCACCGGCCTGCCGCTAGCGGACGATCGAGGGGTCTTCCAAGTGCCGTTCGTCGATCACGGTGAGGACATCGCGCGCATTTTCTATTTCGGCGAGTCGGTGCTGCTGCCGGGCTATCGTGGCCGAGGTCTGGGCCACGCTTTTTTCGAAAATCGCGAAGCGCATGCCCGCAGTTTGGGTCGTTTCGATACGGTGGTGTTCGCCGCTGTGGATCGCGATCCCACCGATTTGCGTTGCCCCACCGGCCACCGCGGTAACGAGGCATTCTGGACCAAGCGCGGCTACGTCCGACGCCCGGGCATGACCTTGTATCTGCCCTGGAACGAATTCGGCCGCGGCGAAGTGGTGCATGCGTTGACGTTTTGGGCGCGTGACCTGCGCGAGTCCGTCGCCGCGTGAGCCTGCATGTATGAATGTATCCGCATGAATGTATCCGCATGAATATATCCGCATGAATATATCCGTATGAAAATCGCTGTCGCTAAGTATCCGATCGGCGCACCGCCGCATTTCGACGATTTCGCCGAAAAACAACAACGCTGTCTCCGCGATGCCGCCGATGCCGGCGCGCATATCGCGGTGTTGCCGGAATATCTGTCGATGGAACTCGCCGCCGGTTTCGTTGCTGAGATCGCAAGCGATCTTCACGCTTCGTTTGCAGCCCTGCAGCCGCTGCGCGCGGCCTGGCTCGACTTGTTCGCGGGTATCGCGCGCGCGACCGGGCTGTGGATCGTGTCCGGCACGTTTTTGCACGATGTCGGCGGCGGGCGCTATCGCAATCGCGCTGATTTGTTCGCACCGGACGGGCGTTACGGATGGCAGGACAAACTGCAGTTGACCGGGTTCGAGAAGAAAACCGGCGTGATCGACAGCGGCGATGCGCTAAAGGTGTTCGATATCGAAGGCCTGCGCGTTGGTATCGCGATCTGTTACGACATCGAATTTCCGCTGCCGGTGCGCGCACAGTGCGAGGCTGGCGCCCGCGCGATCCTGGTGCCGAGCTGCACCGATACCGCCGCTGGCGCGACCCGCGTGCGCGTGGGTTGCCTGGCGCGCGCGCTTGAAAATCGCTGCTTCGTCGCGCATGCGGTGACTGCGGGCGAAGCGGCGTGGAGCCCGATGCTCGATATTAACACCGGCGAGGCCACCGTCTACGCGCCGATGGATGTGGATTTTCCGGCAGACGGTGTGCTGGCGTCTTCCACTGGCATCGGCGAAGAGGGCGCGATCTGGACCTGCGCCGACATCGATCCCGCGCGCCTCGACGACAGCCGTAGCGATGCGCAGGTCGCAAACGATCGGGATTGGCCCGGGCAACTCGCGCCAGCGCTGCTGCAGGCGCGGGTCGAATCTTGGCGGTGATGTGCGGCCGCAGTCGATTGGAAAACGACGGTAGAGCGGGTCTCCGACCCGCTGCTTCAACGGAATAGACGGTAGAGCGCGTCTCCGACCCGCTGCTTCGACTCTAGACCATCGCGACGAGCAAATCCCGCGCCCAAAACGAGCCGAGCGCCAAGCCGCTGCCGATGCCGGTTGCTGCGAACACATCGCTGGGATAGTGAAGTCCCAACACCACGCGCGATGCGGCGACGCTGGCTGCGAATGGAATCAAACCCCATGCCAGTGCGGGGTAGTAAGCGAGCGCGACGATCGTAAACGCGACCGCGTGCAGCGTATGGCCGGAGGGGAAGCTGAATTCGTCCAAGGGCGCGACCCAGGCATGAATGCGCACGTCGGAGGCGCAGGGTCGCGGACGTTTGGTCCAGCGCTTCAGCGTTTTGTAGAGGATGACCGCGAATAGCCCGATCGCCGCAAGATGCAGCGTCGCATGCAGGCCTTCAGCGCCTTGCAGCGCGAGCGGCGCGAAGATCAGCACGTACCACAGCGGACCGTCGCCGAGCTTGCTGACGATTGAGAAATAGCGACGCACAGCGATGCGCGCGCACAGCGCGTTCGCACGAAGACACCAGTCGGCGTCATTTGCGCGCAGTTTGCGCTGCAGGGATATGCCGTTCATGTCGGTGTCTCGCGTGTTTGAGCGTGGTGAGAATGCGATCGAACTCCGCGGCCACGTGCTGCGGTTTCAGCATCGATACGGAATCGCGCGCGGCCATCGCCATTAGGCGACGCAGAGCCGGGTCACAGCCGATGCGTCGCGTCGCTTCGATGAAGGCGAGTGCCTCCGCTTCGCTGTCGGCGGTTTCGGCGATGGCCGCGCCGGTTTCGCCGTCGCGCAGCCGTTCGCGCGCTGCGCCGTAATCGAACGCGATCGTCGGCACGCCGCTGGCGAGCGCTTCCAGCGTGACGTTGCCGTAGGTTTCTGATTTGCTCGGAAACAGGAACAGATCGGCGCTGGCGAAATGGCGGCCGAGGGCTTCGCCGCGCTGAATGCCGCAAAACACGAAGTCCGGATTATCGCGTTCGATCCGCGCCCGTTCCGGGCCATCGCCGACCCAAACGAAGCGCGCGTTGGGGCAGCGCGTTTGCAGATCGCGATAGGCACGAATCGCGAGGTCGAGATTTTTTTCTGCGGCGATGCGGCCGAGATGAATCACCGCCAGATCGTTCTCGCCCAGGCCCCAATCGGCACGCAAAGCGCTATCGCGGCGCCCAGGATGGAATAGGTCGGTGTCCACCGCGCGTCCGAGGCGCAGAACGTTATGAAAACCATTGCTGTCGAGAAAATCGCGCAGTTCTTCCGTTGGCACCAAGGTCGCATCGGCTAAATTGTGGAAATGCCGCATCCAGCGCAGCGCTGTGCCTTGCAAAAACGGCACGCCGTAATCGCGCATATAGGTGTCGAAGCGAGTGTGGAATCCGCTTGCGGTGGCGATGCCCAGCCTGCGTGCGACGCGCAGCGCTGCCCAACCGAGCGGGCCTTCCGTGGCCACATAGATCGCGTCCGGGCGTTGGCGTTTCCATTGTTGGGTCAGGCGGTGAATCGCGGGCAAACCGAGACGCAAGCCTGGGTAGCGCGGTAGCGGCGCGCCCGGCACCAGCGTTTCGTGCTCCAGCGCGACCTGATCGCTCCGCTGCCGTGGACGGATCACATCGACGCTGTGGCCGCGGCCGCGCAAACCCTCTTCCAAACTCTGCACGGTAAGGGCGACGCCGTTGATTTCAGGCGGATACGTCTCGGTGACGATGGCACAGCGCATGTTGGTCTCCGGTTTGGCGAAGATTGAACGTCTGCGGTGAATGAGTCGTGACGCTGCGGTGACGCTTCGATGACGTCGCGATGGGCGATGTATCGAGATGATGCCGACTGCACGTTTTTAACGAGCAAACGCTACAGCGGAGGCAGTGATCGACGCTGAATTCGCGGCGGCTTTCGCCCCTCATCCGGCGCTGCGCGCCAGCGCCGTCCGGCCCTCGCGCACTGCGCTCGGGCGCTCATCGGCACGCGAGGCAGTGCCTCGCAAGCGCGCCTCTTCGTCCGGCCCTCGCGCACTGCGCTCGGGCGCTCATCGGCACGCGAGGCAGTGCCTCGCAAGCGCGCCTCTTCGCCCCCGCCATGCGGAGAGAAAGGAGCCGCTCATCGATGTTGTGCGAGCGACCGAACGTCCCGAATCTCGTGCGGCGCAAGTCGTGCACTGAGCGGCGTTCGAACTGATTCAAACAGCGTGGACATCGTCGACGCGCAGCTCAATTCCGAGCCCTGCGATACCTTCGGGCTCGTGTTCGATATCGGTGCGCAGCAGCGGGCGCGCATCCAGCCAGCTCTGCGGCAGCTTCAGCGTGACCGTATTGCCGACCACAGCCATGTCGAATTTCGGTAGCGATTCGGCTTCGTGCGAGCGGTGCAGCAGTACCGCGATCCTGAGTAAGGCCGCCGTGCGTTTGGCGCCAGCGATGAGGCGTTCGGGCAAGGCATCGAGTGATTTATTCGAGACGTTGCGGCGATGATTGCGCACCAGCGCAGCAAGGAACGACTGCTCTTGCCGCGTGAAGCCAGCGATGTCCGAATGCTCGATCACGTATGCGCCGTGGACGTGATACTGACTGTGCGCGATCGCGAGGCCCAGTTCATGCAGGCGCGCGGCCCAGATCAACATCAGGCGTTCGTCGGCGCCGAGGCCCCAGCGTTCGGCGACTTGGTCGAACAGGCGCAGTGCGGTGGCCTCTACGCGCGCGGCCTGGGCATGATCGATGCCGTAGCGGTGCATCAGTGCATCGACTGATGCTTTGCGCGGATCTTCGCCGCGGCCGCGGCCGAGCATGTCGTAGAGCACGCCTTCGCGCATCGCCGCTTTGCTCACCATCATCCGCTTCAGGCCGAGCGTCTCGAACGCCGCTTCTAGCACCAGAATGCCGCCAGCGATGATCGCTCGGCGATCGTCGGGCAGGCCGGGTAGGTTGATGTCGTCGATGCGTTCTGCCATCAGCAATCGGTCGCGTACGATCGCCAAGGCTTCATCGGTCACAGCGCCCTTGGTCAGCTTCATCGCCGCGCAAATGTCGCCGATCGCCTTGCTGGTGCCGGACGAACCGATCGCTTCTTGCCAGCCAAGCGTGCGATACACGCCTGCGAACTGCTGGAATTCCGCTTCGATCTCGCTGAGCCCGTCTTTCCAGCGTTTTTTCGACAATCTGCCGTTCGGGAAGAAGCGACGCGTGCTAGCGACGCAGCCGACCTGCAGGCTTTCGCGCTCGATCGTGTCGAAGCCCGAGCCGATGATGAATTCAGTGGAGCCGCCGCCGATGTCGATCACTAAGCGGCGCTGCATCGGTTTCGGCGGCTGTGCATGGGCCACGCCGTGGTAGATCAAACGCGCTTCTTCGCGGCCGGAGACGACTTCGATCGCATGCCCGAGCGAGGTTTCGGCTGCGGCGAGGAAGGCGCGCGGTTCGCGCAGGGCGCGCACGGTATTGGTCGCGATCGCGCGCACCCGATGCGGTGGCAGGTCGCGAATGCGTTCGCCGAAGCGCGAGAGGCAATCCAATGCGCGCTGGCGCGCAATATCGCTGAGCCCACCTTGGGCATCCAGCCCGTCGGCCAATCGCACCGTTTCGCGCAGCCGATCGATGATCCGCAATTGCCCCAGCACCATTCGCGCGACCACCATGTGGAAGCTGTTGGAGCCCAGGTCGATCGCGGCGATCGATTCGCCTTCCAACAGCGGCGTCGAAGTGTTCGGCATAAGGCGTATGGCGATCCGAGGCGATCTAGCAGTGACGGTACGGGGCGGTCGACAGCGCGCAGACTACCAGAATGGGCAGGCCGATCCCATCGACCGGGCCTACGATCCCGCAGCCAGAAGTGCCGAAATGTCGCCGGACGTCGATGAGCTGCTTCGACGGCTTTCAAGCGTCGATGTCCTGCTGTGTCTTTTCTACCTGCGTGCGCCCGCAGTCGTGCCTCAGCCGCAAATCTTCGCCAGCAGTGCCGACTGCGCGGAATGCGGCATTGCGTTGTCGGTGGGCGCGATATGCACATAGCGCCCATCGGCCTGCAGTTCCCAGGCGTTGAGATTGTCGGCGAGGTAGTTGTCCAGCACCTCGTCTTTGACCCGTTCCGCAAGCGCAGGGTCGAGGATCGGGAAGCCAGTTTCCACCCGGCGCAGCAGATTGCGTTCGAGCCAGTCGGCGCTGGAGCAGAACAGCTCAGGCGCGCCGTCGTTGGCGAACCACCAAGCACGACTGTGTTCGAGAAAACGACCGACGATCGAAATCACGCGGATGTTGTCGGAGATGCCCTGCATCCTCGGCCGCAGCGTACAGGCGCCGCGCACGATTAAATCGATCTTCACGCCGGCCTGCGAAGCGGCGTACAAGGCGCGAATGACCTGCGGCTCGTTCAATGCGTTCATCTTGGCGATGATCTGTGCGGGTTTGCCTTGGACGGCGTACTGGGCTTCGCGTTCGATCCGGTCGATTACGCCCGGATGCAGGGTGAACGGCGATTGCAGCAGACGTTTCAATTTGATCGCCGGCGCGTGGCCGGACAACTGTTGGAAAATCAGATGCACGTCTTCGCCGATATCGGGGTCGGCAGTGATTAGCCCGCAGTCGGTGTAGGCGCGCGCTGTGCCGGCGTGATAGTTGCCGGTACTCAAATGGGTATAGCGGCGCAGCTTGCGGCCTTCGCGTCGGACGATCAGCAGCATCTTCGCATGCGTCTTGTAGCCGACCACGCCATAGACCACTTGCACGCCGACTTCTTGCAAACGGTCGGCGAAGCTGAGGTTCGCTTCTTCGTCGAAACGCGCGCGCAGTTCGATCACCACGGTGACGTCTTTACCGTTGCGCGCGGCTTGAATCAAATGCTCGACGATCGGCGAATCCTTGCCAGCGCGATACAGCGTTTGTTTGATCGCGAGTACGTTCGGATCTTCCGACGCTTGCTTGATCAATTCCAGCACCGGCGTGAATGCATCGAAAGGGTGATGCAGCAACACGTCGCCCTCAGCCACGGTGTCGAAAATGGTTTCGATGTCCGCTAATTTTCGCGGCTGATACGGCGGGAACTTCAATTCCGGTCGCGGCACCATGTCGTAGATCTCGACGGCGCGATTGAGGTTGACCGGCCCTTTGATCCGATACACCGCGTTCTCGGGCAGCTCGAAATTCTGCAGCAGCGTATGCACGATCGGTTTCGGGCAATCGGCGGCGATTTCCAGCCGCATCGCGCGAAGATAGCCGCGACCGACGAGTTCGTCGCGCAGTGCCAGCGCGAGATTCTCGACCTCGTCCTCGTCCACGATCAGCTCGGAATTGCGCGTCACTCGGAATTGATACGCGCCCCTGACTTCCATGCCCGGAAACAGTTCTTCGACGAAGGCTGAGAGTACCGCCGAGAGGAACACGAAATCGTGCGCGCCGCCCGAGGCTTTCTGCGGCAGTTGAATGATCCGCGATAGCGAGCGCGGCGCGCGTACGATGGCCAAGTGCCCGGTGCGGCCGAAGGCATCTTTACCCTTGAGAACGACAACGATGTTCAGCGACTTGTTGAGGATCTTCGGAAACGGGTGCGATGGGTCGAGGCCCAGCGGCGACAGCACCGGCATCACCTCGTCGCGAAAATACGCGCGCAGCCAGCGCGTTTGCCGCGCGTTCCAATCTTGTCGATGCAGCACGCGCACACCGGCATCGTTTAGTGCTGGCCGCAGCACCTCGTTCCAACAGTCGTATTGGGCTTCGACCAGTTGTGCGGCGCGTCCGTGGATTTGCTTCAATAGCTGCTGGTGCTGAATGCCGTCCGCTGCGGGCGGCACGCCGAACTCCTGCGCATGACGCACGGTCGCGGCGCGGATTTCGAAGAATTCGTCGAGATTCGTGCAGGAAATGCACAAATAGCGCAGCCGTTCCAGCAGCGGCACCGACGCATCTTGCGCCTGTGCCATGACCCGGAAATTGAAATCCAATTGCGACAGTTCGCGATTGAGATACAGGCTTGGGTCGCGCAGTGCGTCGTGATCGTGCATGCGGTCGGGGTTTTGGCTCTGTTGAGGAGAAGCGCGGCGTTTAACGGTCATTCGCGATAGTCCTGCGCGGTAGTCTCGTGATCGTGTCGGGTTCCGCCAGTGGCGGAGAGCGTATGCGTTTGTGCGGCGAACGGCGGATTGTCATCATCGCCGTGTTCGCGGCTGCGCAGGCGCTCGCGGCCGAAATGGCAGGCGAATCGACTGCCGCGGCCGACTTCGCTGTCGATGTCCAGTCGCGCCTGATGCAAGTTCAAGACGTGCTTGACGATCGATAAACCCAGGCCGGTTCCGCCGCTTTCGCGCGACCGGCTGGTCGAAACGCGGTAGAAACGCTCAGTGATGCGCGGAAGATGCGACGCGGGAATGCCGTAACCGGTGTCTTCGACCGATAGCACGACGCCGTCGCCATCCGGTGCGAAGCGGATCCCGATGCTGCCGCCGGCAGGGGTATAGCGGGTAGCGTTGCTGACCAGATTCGAGAACGCGCTGTGCAATTCCTTGGTCGAACCCCAGAGATCCATGTGCATGGTGTCTTCGATAGTGATCGTATGCCGTTGTTTGCTTAGCGCCTCTGCTTCGCGCTTTAGCGTGGTCAGCATCGGTGCCATCGCGACGTGCTCATCGGGCAACGCTTCTTGCACTTCCAAACGCGAAAGCGTCAGCAGATCTTCGACCAATTGCGTCATCCGCTGCGATTGACGCTGCATTTCGGTCAGCATCGGCGCCCATTCGGGCTGTTCTGCGGGATCGAGCATGTCCAAATAGCCGTGGACCACGGTTAACGGCGTGCGCAGTTCATGCGAAACGTTAGCGACGAAATCGCGCCGCATGTGTTCCAACCGCATCAGTTTGCTGACGTCGCGCGCGACCAACAGCCACAGGTCGTCGGAATAGGGGATTAGCCGTAGGCTAAGCCGTATATCGGCCCGTACCGGCGAGGCGACGTCCAGTAGCGGCTCGGCGTAGCGGCCTCCACTCAGCCAGTGCGCGATCGGGAGCGGCTGCAGGCGTTCGCCAAGCAGAGCGCCGTTATCGCGCGGGTAGTGCAGTCCGAGCAGGCTGCCGGCGGACTCGTTGAACCATTGGATGCGCTGGCTATTGCGATCCACCAGCACCACGCCATCGGGCAGGGCGGTGGCGATCGCGCGGTAAGCGCGCAGCATATCGACCAAACGCCGATTGCGACCGCGGGTTTCGTCCTGGCTGCGATACAGCAGGCGGTCGAGTTCGCTCCAAATGCCGACGCCTTCCGGTGGCGCCGAACGTTGTCGTGCGGTCAAACGCGACAGCACTTGCCGGAGTTTCCAGTAATGCCAGACCAGCACGGCGACAGCGGCAATCGCGAGCGACGGCCAGAGTCGGTCGATGGCCAATCCCAGGCCGATCGCAAGCGTCAGGACCAGCGCGAGCTGGCCGAGGGTCGTGCGCCATGCGGTGCGGGCGTCGTTCGGCATCGGCTGAGTCTAGAGTGTGTGATGGTTTTTTTTACAGCTCGCGTTGCGCAAGCTGTGCCGCCCAAGCGAAATGTCTTGCTGCGGCTTGGGCCGAACGTCGAGTGGTTGAACGTCGAGTGATTGAACGTCGAGTGGCACAGTTCCCTGTGGCGTTCGATCGCTACTCGCGGCGATGCGTTCAGCATCGCCGCGACGTCCGCTGCCGTCTGCTGCGATCAAAGCGTGGCCGAGAAACGATAGCCCGCGCCACGCACGGTCTGCACCATGGCATCGAGCTGCGCCGGCTCCAGCGATTTGCGCAGCCGACGGATATGCACATCGACTGTGCGCTCTTCGACGTACACGTTACCGCCCCAGACGTGGTCCAGCACTTGGGTGCGGGTATAGACGCGATCGACGTGGGTCATGAAGAAATGCAGCAGCCGGTATTCGGTCGGACCGATCTGGATTTGCTGATCGCCCGCGAAGACCCGGTGCGAGGCGCCATCGATGCGCAAATGACCGACTTGTACGCTGCCGTCTTCGTCGTCCTCGCGCGAGCGGCGTAGCACTGCGCGGATGCGCGCGAGCAGTTCGCGCGCTGAGAAAGGTTTGACCACGTAGTCGTCGACGCCGGCTTCCAGACCGCCGACCCGGTCGTTTTCCTCGCCGCGGGCGGTCAGCATGATGATCGGAATGTCGCGAGTCAGGCTATCGCGGCGCCAGCGCCGGGCCAGCTCCAGTCCGCTGGTGCCGGGTAGCATCCAATCGAGCAGGATCAGATCGGGTACGCGGTCGGCGATCGCCGCCTGGGCTTCCATCGCATCGCCAGCGTGCACTGGCGCGTAGTCGCCTTTGCGCAGGGCGAACGCGACCATCTCGCGAATCGCGGGTTCGTCGTCGACGATCAGAATCTGTTTTTGCATGAGATGGGGGACTCGGCGAGGGACATCGTCCGTACCGCCGAGAGTAGACGACATTTTTATGACTGAACGATGACTGTATATGCAGTATGTTGACGTGCTGCGGGGTCGCCATCGAAAACGTGTGGAGATTCACGCCGCGATCGCATCAGCGACCTGCGGATGCAGCGCGGCTAGGCCGCGATCAAAGGTCGCTAGTCGCCCGCCGCGATGCTGGGCGAGCGCCGCGAGATACGCGTCCGTCACTTGGCGATGGCCCAAGACGCCGGTCCAGGCGATGTCCGTATAGCCCAGGTCGTCAGCCCAAAACTCGTGCCGTGGATGGCTGCAGAGTTGTTGTAGGACTGCCGCCGCGCTCGCCGCGTTGGCCACTGCGCCGAAACGCAGTAACAGCCGCATCAGGGTGCCCTGGGTGATCGGGCAGGTCGCGAAACGGCCTGTGTAGGCCATGAACCATTTGTTCGCGGCCGGGTGATGCACGTGCGCGCTATCGATCAGCGCGACCAGGACGTTTCCGTCCAGCAAGTACGTACTAGACGATGCGGTCACGATTCATCGTCCAGGTCGCGGATGTCGTCCTCGGTGATTGGCTGCTTCGAGGCCACTATCGGCAGGCCTGTTTGCGGATTCACGTGATAGACCGCTGGCGTATCCGCCACCCGGTTGGCCTGTTCAGGAGTGGCTAATCCGCGGCGAAGCAATTCCGCCACGGTCTGGCCAAGGCTGCGCCCGGTGTGACGGGCAAGGCTTGTGACGATCCGGTGCAGGTCGTCGGGGAGGTCGATTGTCGTTCGCATCATCGCATCGTGATGCGGTGATGCGTCGATGTCAAGGCCGCGCGCGACTAGCGTCTGTTCAAAGTCCGCGTGTGCCGATCGGTTCAGCTGTCTAGCGTCGCTTGAGCTCTTCGTCGCGCACGCCCTGGCGGCGCAATTCGAGCACCGTGGGAGTGATCGCTGCGATTCGCGCTTCGATCCGAGCGCGTGCGTAGTAATCCACTTCATCGCGTTTGAGCAGGGTGTTGAGCTGCATCAGCGCCCGCTCCGGGCGGCCATTGAGGAACTCGGCCTCGGCGTAGGCCTCGCCGGCCCGGATGTTATCGCCCGCCACTTCGCTGGCGCGGGCGAAGGTCTTCTGGAACACCGGGTCGTCTTTCGCGCGATTGAGCAGCGGCCGCAGCACCGCTTGGGCGCGCAGCCCCGCAGTCCGCGTGTTGCGCTCCGCGAGCAGTTGAGCGTAGCCCAGCACCGTCGGGCGATGGTCGGGCATCCGCCGCAATTGCGCTTCAAGGCGTGCGTCCGCGGCATCGGTCTTGCCCGATCGCGCCTCGGCTTCGGCCATGCCGAGCACGAGCCAGGGATCGTCCGCATGTTTCGCCAGCAGCGGTTCCAGCTCCTTGATCGCTGCGGCGTACAGGCCGTGCTGCAGGCGGGCGACGGCGAGCCCGTAACGCTGGGCTTCGCTGAGCGTGCCACGGTTACGCTCGCGCTCGTATTCGCGAATCGCCGCTTCCGGCGTATTCGCGCTGATCGCGCGAATACGTTCGCGGGCCCAGCCGAATTCGAGGCCGTCGCGGGTTTGCGTGGTGTTGCCGACGCGCATATGCGACGGAATCAGCGGATTGTCGCTAGCGGTATCGCGCGCGCTGTCGAAACGGGGCGACTCGCGTTTGACGCTGTCCACGCGCTGCTTCACATCGCTGATGCGCAGTGTGGTGACCGGGTGGCTGCGCAGGTAATCGGGCGTGCGTTCGCGCTCGCCGCCTTGGTTCACGCGTGAAATCGTCTGCATTCGCGTGAACATGCTGACCATCGCCGCGGGTTCGTAACCGCTGCGCGCGAGCGTACGAATACCGACACGATCGGCCTCGGCTTCGTTGTCGCGGGTGTAGTCGATCTGGCGCTGCGCGGCGAGGGCTTGCGCAGAGGCTAACGCTGCCATGCTGGCATCGTCGGAGGAATTGCCGCCGGACGACTGCGCGATCGCGATCGCGCCCAGCATCGCCAGCATGATCGGCACGCTGTCTTTCTGCGCGCGTTCGACGCTGCGCAGCACGTGCGACTGGGTCACGTGCGACACCTCGTGCGCCAGCACGCTGGCGACCTCATCTTCGCTTTCCGCCGCCAGCACCAAGCCCGCATTGGTGCCGATATAACCGCCCAAGGTGGCAAAGGCGTTGAATTGGCGGTCTTTCAGCATGAAGAAGACGAAAGGGTGGTCGGGCTTGTCGCTGGCGGCTGCCAGCCGGCTACCGACCGATTGCAGCCAGCCGTCGATCAGCGGGTCGTCCATCGTGTAGTTGTAAAAGCGCAGTTGGCTGAGCAGCATTCGCCCGTATTCGGCCTGTTGCGCCGGGCCGAGAAGTTCGGCCGCCGAGGAGCCGATATCCGGAAGCCGGTTCTCTTGCGCGGGTGCAGACAGCGCGGCGATGGTCAGGGCGGCGGCGAGTGCCGACAAACGGATCATGGTGAGTCCGATGGAGAGAGGGGAGTGACGTCGCCGGGGGCGCGTCGCACTGCAGTGTGGCGATTCTCGCCCGAGCCGGGGGTGAATGCGCGTCGATTGTGCGGCGAGATCATAGGTCCGACCAGCGGCCCGATCTTGAGTTCCACGCCGAACCGATCCGCCGCGCGCGGGCACCGCGTCGCCAAGTGGACCGCTGCATTGCGGAGATGGGGTGGAAATGCCGATGCCGTACCCCCATGATCCCCGCCTGTCGAATATTCAGACGCTACGGCGTCGGGAGCCCGCTGTGAACGATCACGCTGCCGATGGCGCGCCTGCCCAGGCCCAGCCAATCATCATCTACACCACCTTGATCTGCCCGTACTGCGTGGCGGCCAAGAATTTCCTCAAAAGCAAGGGCTTGAGCTGGAACGAAGTACGCGTCGACACCGACTCAGCCGAACGTGAACGCATGATCGCCCGAGCCAAGCGCACCAGCGTGCCGCAGATCTTCGTCGGCGATGTCCACGTTGGCGGCTTCGACGACATGATGGCGATGCATCGCGCCGGGAAATTCGAGCCGCTTCTGTTAGGAGACGGCGCATGAGCGGGGACGACACCAGCGATGGAGTCCGCAGCGATGGAGTCCGCAGCGATAACGATCGCAGCGATAACGAGCACAGCGAAAACGACCGCGTTGCCGAGTTCAGCGCCTTCCGCAAGCGGATGAACGAGCGCATCCTGGCCGAGCCCAATCAGGTCGTTCGTCGGTTCTTTGCGCTCGACACCCAGACCTATCAGGCCGGCGCTTTGGACGTGAAGACGAAGGAGTTGCTGGGCTTGGTCGCCTCTCTGGTATTGCGTTGCGACGATTGCATCAGTTATCACGTCGCCCAGTGCAAAGAGGCGGGCGTCAATCGCGACGAGATGTTCGAGACCTTCTCGGTGGGTTTGGTGGTCGGCGGTTCGATCGTGATCCCGCATTTGCGCCGCGCGGTCGATTTCCTCGATCGTCTGGAAGCGGGCGAAAGCGCGGCGGCTCCGGCTCACGATCACCGCTGAATTCTGGCGTCGCACAGGCTTTTTTCGGCAGCGTACGCGCGCGCTCTGCGGGAGAATCAGGCGGAGATTAGGGTCCGATTGGAGGCGTCTCGGGCCGGTGAAGCCCAGTGCTGAACCGCCGTTCGGGCAAGTTTGGCAGGCTTGCGGCATAATCCACCGCCCGAGATGGCGGCAATCCTGCGCAGATTTCGCACCGACATCGTCTCGACGCCACTCCTTAACAAACTTGCCGACTTTCTTTGGCCCCGCAACATGCGCGGGGCCGATCTGGACACGACTCATGACCCAAACGATTACCGTCATCCGCGGCGATGGCATCGGCCCCGAAATCATGGATGCCGCGCTCTACGTTCTCGATGCGATGAAGACCGGCCTGAGCTACGAAGAGGCCGATGCAGGCCTTGCCGCGCTCGAAAAGCACGGCGAACTGCTGCCGCAGGCCACGCTCGATTCGATCCGGCACAACCGCATCGCACTCAAAAGTCCGCTGACCACGCCGGTCGGCGAGGGCTTCAGTTCGATCAATGTCGAGTTGCGCAAACGCTTCGACTTGTACGCCAACGTGCGGCCGGCCAAGTCCTTTCCGAACACCAAATCGCGTTTTCCGAGCGGTATCGATCTCGTCATCGTTCGCGAGAACACCGAAGGCGCGTACATTGGCGAAGGCCAGCAGCTCTCGGCGGACGGCGAAACCGCCGTGCTGACTCAGAAAGTCACTCGTCGCGGTTCAGAACGCATCGCGCGCTACGCCTTCGACTTGGCCCGCGCCACCGGCCGCAAAAAAGTCACCGTCGTGCACAAGGCGAATATCCTGAAATCGACCTCAGGTCTGTTCTTGAAGGTTGCGCGCGAAGTGGCTGCGCTTTACCCCGATATCCAGTGCAATGAGCTAATCGTCGATAACTGCTGCATGCAATTGGTGATGAAGCCGGAGCAGTTCGACATCATCGTCACTACGAATTTGTTCGGCGACATCATTTCCGATCTCTGCGCCGGTCTCGTCGGCGGCCTGGGGCTCGCGCCAGGCGCCAACATCGGCACCGAAGCGGCGATTTTCGAGGCGGTCCACGGCTCCGCGCCGGACATCGCCGGAAAGGGCATCGCCAATCCCTGCGCGCTACTGCTTGCGGTCGGGCAAATGCTCGATCACATCGGTCAACCGCAAAACGCCACGCGCCTGCGCGAAGCGATCGTCGCTACGCTTGAGGCCAAGGATTCGCTCACCCCGGATTTGGGCGGCGAGGGCTCTACGATGTCGTTTGCGAAGGCGATCGCTAGCCGGCTGTAACGCTAGCCGGCTGTAACGCTAGCCTGCAGTAATCGGAGCTTGCCGCCTCGAGCGGTAGAGATAGGCCGTAAACGACATGTGCGGTAAACGACATGTGCGATAAACGACATGTGCGATAAATAACAGGGCGCCCGTTGGCGCCTTGTTACTTTTTGCGGAATTCGAAAACGAATTTGTCGTGTTCGTCGAAAACACTGAAGATTCCGATCAGGTCTGTGCGCGCATGGAAGTGCTTTTTGATGACGCTCGCATCCGCTCCGCTTTCGATCAGAGCCTTGGCTGTCACAGGATCGTCGGGTGACGATTGAACCAGCCTAACCGGCAATTTTCGATCCCATGCATCGACTAAGTGCTCTTTCAATTTGTCGTTACCAAGACTGCCTGGCCAACGAGAAAGCTGGTCGCGATATACCAGCGCATCGCCCGATCTGAACAAATAATCCTTGTGATTCCAACAGCTCACGATGAGTTCGTTACTGGCTGAAATCGCGGAAACCGACCAATTTTTATTGGTCGGTTCCGCGCCAAACTTGCGAAACGCTTCTGTCAGTGTTTGCTTGGTTGGCATGTCGTTATAGAGCGTTCAATTGCGCGATTGCAGCTTCGACAGCAAGCGCAGCAGTTCCAGGTACAGCCACACCAGCGTGACCATGAGGCCGAAAGCGCCGTACCACTCCATGTACTTCGGTGCGCCGGCTTCGACGCCGGTTTCGATGAAGTCGAAATCCAGCACCAGATTCAGCGACGCGATGACCACCACGAACAGGCTGAAGCCGATGCCGATCAGGCCGGATTCGTGGATGTACGGAATTTTGATGCCAAACAGGCCCAAGCCGAGGGTGGCGAGATAGATCAGCATGATGCCGCCGGTCGCCGCAGCGACGCCGAGCTTGAAGTTCTCGGTGGCTTTGATCAGGCCTGTGCGGTAGGCGAAGAGCAGGGCGAACATAATACCGAAGGTCAGCATCACCGCCTGCAGCACGATGCCTTGGAACTGGGCGTTATAGATGGCCGAAATCGAACCGAGGAAAAAACCTTCGACTAGCGCGTACATCGGCGCGGTCACTGGCGACCATTCTTTCTTGAACGCCGTGACGAGGGCCAACACCAAGCCGCCGATCGCACCTCCGATCAAATAAATCATCGCGCCGGGAGCCATTTCGCCGCTGTCACTGAAGGTCTTCGACCAAGCGAACGCTGCGGTTAGCACAGATAACAACAGGAGGAAGCCGGTTTTGTTGACCGTGCCGTTCAGCGTCATGGTTTGGCCGTCGCGGGTGACGACGGAACCGGTGCCGATGTCGAGAAACGTGTTGTCCTTCAGCACGGGATTGCCGCTACGCATATCGATCTCCTTATAGTGTTGTCGTAAGTGCCGCAAGCATACCCGGTTCCTTCGTCCATTCGCGACGAACCGAGCATCGCGAAGCGATTCGATCGAAAAGAGCCCGTTCACGATCTCCGCATACTCCGCGCTGGGCGCAACCCGTCGTGCTGAGCCCCAGAACGCGCGGCACGGCGTCCTCGTTCGGTCATGGATGGATATCCATTCCCTCTCTCTTCCCTTGTGCCGCGCGTTCCGGGGCTCAGCGCGAAGCATGCGGAGATCGTGAACAGACTCTAGGATCAACGAAATTTCGTTGACAGGTCGTGTCTCGATTAAGACAATAGCCAGCTGGCTTCATTGCCGGTTGTACTGCAGACGGGCAACCGTTTGAACCGCGGGGTATAGCGCAGTCTGGTAGCGCGCCTGCTTTGGGAGCAGGATGTCGGGGGTTCGAATCCCTCTACCCCGACCAATTCCGGCTGCTGGCCGGTGTGTACTGTTCTCTCCGCACGGCTATCATGCGCCCATGCGCCCGTAGCTCAACCGGATAGAGCACCGGCCTTCTAAGCCGGCGGTTGCAGGTTCGATTCCTGCCGGGCGCGCCAGTGCGGAATTGTAGATAGCGGGCTCGATAGGATGATCGGGCAGCGGCAGCCAAGGGGCGACCCGTCGTCATCTTTGAATGGTTTCAGTGGTGGATGTAGCTCAGTTGGTTAGAGCACCGGATTGTGATTCCGGGGGTCGCGGGTTCAAATCCCGTCTTCCACCCCATTGTTTTTGCTGCACATTAGTTGTTGCTACACAAGTTTTATCGGGCCGTTAGCTCAGTTGGTAGAGCAGTTGACTCTTAATCAATAGGTCGAAGGTTCGAATCCTTCACGGCCCACCATTCGCGAAACGCCCGGCGCAAGCCGGGCGTTTTTGTTTTCATCGCTCACGCGCGACTATCGTCCGCAGCCATCACCGCATAAAATAGTCGCCAAGCGAGAGTGGCGAAATTGGTAGACGCAACAGATTTAGGTTCTGTCGCCGTAAGGTGTGGGGGTTCGAGTCCCCCCTCTCGCAGATTTTTCCGGCCCTAAGGCCCAACAGGCTGCCTTTCATCACAGTCGAAGGCGCCATTGCGACCAGTGCGGCGACCTGCTGCGGGTGCTAGACGACGCAAAAGCGGCGCGAAGGCTCGACACGCCAGTCCAATGTCTCTGCGCAGCGCAGCGCAGGATTGCTTCAGGCATCGGTCCAGATACCGGCGTCGCATTCGCGAGTCGCGGAAAACTAGCGGCCAGCGCCAGAATCGGCGAAACTAGTCCGTTCCGCCGGATGACCCGCTGCACGCAGCGTCCATCGGGTCCTTAGCTCGGGCCACCGGCCACTCACAACATCCACCACGTTTATGGGCCGCAGGCGACAGCGCGGCTGCAGGAGTCGTTACCAATGCAAGTTTCAGTCGAATCCCTGGGTAACCTTGAGCGCCGCGTCACCCTGCGCGTGCCGACCGAGCGCGTCGAAAACCAGATCGGTGGCCGCCTGCGCGAAATCGCCCGCACCGCGCGAATCAAAGGCTTTCGTCCGGGCAAAGTGCCGGCCAAGGTGATCGAGCAACGCTACGGCCAGCAGGTCCGCAGCGAGGTTCTCGACGAATTGCTGAGCCAGGGCTTCGATCAGGCTGTGCGCGAAAACGAACTGCGCATCGCCGGTCAGCCGCGAATAGAGCCCGCGAACGACGGCGCCGACGGCGAATTAGTCTATGTCGCCACCTTTGAAGTGATGCCCGACTTCGGCGCGATCGACGTCGCTACGCTGCAAGTCCGCCGTGACACGGCGGAGGTGACCGAAGCCGATATCGATCGGATGATCGAGAATTTACGTCTGCAGCGCCGTAGCTGGACGATGGTCAACCGCCCGGCGCAGGCTGGCGATGCTGCGGATGTGGAAACTTGGTCCGTCGTGGACGGCGAGCGTTTGCCGGCCGAGGGCGCTGAACGCGGCGTGACCCTGATCGGCTCCGGCGCGATGTTCGTGGACATCGAAAACGGCTTGGTCGGGATGAGCGCTGGCGAAGAAAAAGCCCTGAATATCCAGTTTCCGGCCGATTGGCGCGTACCGCAGCTCGCCGGAAAATCGGCTGAAGTAAACCTCAAGATCGAAGCGATTTCCGAATCGGTGATGCCAGACGTGGATCTCGAGTTCATTAAGAGTTTTGGGGTGAAATCCGGCGATATGGCCCAGTTTCGGGTCGAAATCCGCAACAATCTCGAGCGCGAGCTCAAGGGTGCGTTGATGAATCGCCTGCGTCGCGAGGTCGGCGAGCAGTTGACCACCGTTTACGCGCACGTCGAAATGCCGCCGCGTTTGGTCGATGGCGAAGCCCGTGCGATGCTGGCGCAGACCGTCGAGCAGGCCCGTCGTCAGGGCCGTCAGGTCGAGCCGCCGGCAGAGGCCTACCTCGATTTCATCGAGCCGGCACGCAAGCGCGTCCTGGTCGCGCTGCTGGTCGGTGAGATCGCCCGTCGCAATACCATCTCGCTCGATCCGCGTCGCTTGAACGAAACGCTGCGTTTGATCGCCTCGACCTACGAAGACCCGCAACAGGTCATTGATTTGTACCGCAACGACCGCAATCTGATGGCCAGTCTGCAGAATCGCGTAATGGAAGAGCAGGTGATCGATTGGATCGCCGAGCGCGCCCAGCACACCGAGCAGACCCTTTCGTTCCAGGACGCGATTTCGCCGCAGTAAGGCGTACTGCGTAGCTTGCATGCCAGCGTGTGCGAGCCCAGGAACTTTCCCCAACGCCAGACCGGATGTCCGCATGAACCATGAGATCAAAGCGCTTAACCTAGTACCGATGGTGGTCGAACAGACCAGTCGCGGCGAGCGGGCCTACGATATTTATTCGCGCCTGCTCAAAGAGCGCGTGGTCTTCCTGGTCGGCGGTATCGACGACTATATGGCGAACGTGATCGTCGCCCAGTTGCTGTTTCTTGAGGCCGAAAACCCCGAGAAGGACATCAGCCTTTACATCAACTCGCCGGGTGGCATCGTCACGTCCGGGATGGCGATCTACGACACTATGCAGTTCATCAAGCCCGATGTGAGCACGATCTGCGTCGGTCAGGCGGCCAGTATGGGCGCGCTGCTGCTGGCGGCTGGTGCAAAAGACAAGCGCTATGCGCTGCCGAATTCGCGGGTGATGATCCATCAGCCGCTGGGTGGCTTCCAAGGGCAGGCGACCGACATCGATATCCACGCTCGAGAGATCTTGTCGATGCGTCAGCGCCTCAACGAAATCCTGTCCCACCACACTGGGCAGTCGTTCGACACAATCGCCAGAGACACCGAACGCGACAATTTCAAGAGCGCTGAAGCCTCCCGCGCCTATGGTCTAGTCGATCATGTCCTGGAACGGCGCCCTGAAGACTCGATTCAGACGGGTTGAGTCTTTTGTTAAGCCATTGATTTTCATCGAAATCTGTTTCTGGGGCGCAATATGTTTGCGGCCTGGGATGCGGATGCTATCCTCCCGATACCCACGTAGCGTAGAAACGACAGCAGCATGAGCGACGACCGGCAAGGCCGCAGCAGCGACAGCAACAAGATTCTGTATTGCTCGTTCTGCGGAAAGAGCCAACACGAAGTCCGCAAACTCATTGCGGGCCCGAGCGTGTTCATCTGCGATGAATGCGTCGAGCTGTGCAACGACATCATTCGCGAGGAGCTCGAAGAGAAGGCGCAGGCCACGCGCAGTCATCTACCGAAGCCGCGCGAAATCCTCGAAGTGCTCGATCAGTACGTGATCGGCCAGTCGCGGGCGAAGAAGACGCTCGCAGTGGCGGTGTACAACCACTACAAGCGCATCGAGAGCCGCCAGAAGAACGACGAAATCGAATTGGCGAAGTCGAATATTTTGCTGATCGGCCCAACCGGCTCCGGCAAGACGTTGCTGGCGGAGACGCTGGCGCGTTTGCTTAACGTTCCGTTCACGATCGCCGATGCGACCACGCTCACCGAAGCCGGTTACGTCGGCGAAGACGTGGAAAATATCATTCAGAAGCTGCTGCAAAAATGCGACTACGACGTCGAGAAAGCGCAGCAGGGCATCGTCTATATCGACGAAATCGACAAGATTTCGCGCAAGAGCGAAAATCCGTCGATCACCCGCGATGTGTCCGGCGAAGGCGTGCAGCAGGCGCTGCTGAAGCTGATCGAAGGCACCGTCGCAAGCGTGCCGCCGCAGGGCGGGCGCAAGCATCCGCAGCAGGAATTCCTGCAGGTCGATACTCGCAACATCCTGTTCATCGTTGGCGGTGCATTCGCGGGCTTGGACAAGATCGTCCAGCAGCGCAGCACCGAGGCCGGTGGCATCGGCTTTGGCGCCAAGATCAAGAGCAGCGAGCGCAAGACCGACCTCAGTAAATTATTATTTGATGTCGAGCCCGAGGATTTGATCAAGTTCGGCCTGATCCCGGAGTTCGTCGGTCGCCTGCCGGTGGTCGCGACGCTTGAAGAGCTCGACGAGCCCGCGCTGATCAAAATCCTTACCGAGCCGAAAAACGCGATCAGCAAGCAGTTCAAGAAGCTGTTCGAGATGGAAGGCGTCGAGTTGGAGTTCCGCCCAGATGCGCTGTCTGCGATCGCACGCAAAGCGCTCAAGCGCAAGACCGGCGCACGCGGCTTGCGCACGATTGTCGAATCGGTGCTGCTCGACACGATGTACGAGTTGCCGTCGCAGGAAAACGTTAGCAAGGTGGTAGTCGACGAGTCTGTTATCGAGCACAAATCCGAACCTTACCTGATCTATCAAACTCCGCCGAGCAAAGTTGCGTCCGGGGATTGATCCACCCTTTTCGTGTCGAAATCCGACGGCGGCGCTGCTATGCAGGCCGCCGTTTTTTTTGCAATCGCCATCGCAGATCGAGTTTCGGCATCGAAACGACGCCCCGAGCAGCGGCAATCCGATCGCCAATCCTGCGCAAACGCGGACTGCGCGCCGTTTGGCGTCCGACGCTTGCATCCGCTGCCCCCAGGCCCCATAACGGCGAAGACGCCGATCCGGCCCCAAGACTTTTTCGGAGACGACATGAACACCGCCAGCGACACTTTCGAACTGCCGGTCTTGCCGCTGCGCGACGTGGTGGTATTTCCGAACATGGTGATTCCGCTGTTCGTCGGCCGCGAAAAATCGATCAAGGCCCTGGATCAAGCGATGGAGAGCGACAAGCGCATTCTTCTCGTCGCGCAGAAATCGCCCGAGACCGACGACCCAGCCGCCGCTGATCTCTACGAAATAGGCGCGCTCGCGCAGGTTCTGCAGTTGCTCAAACTGCCGGACGGCACCATCAAGGTGCTGGTCGAAGGCGTATCGCGCGTGCGCGTGAGCCAAGTACGGGAACAGGCCGGGGCATTGATTGGGCAGGCGCAGTCGATTGAGGCCGGGCAGGCACGCGACGAGCGCGAAGTCGACGCCATCGTGCGTTCGCTGATGGGTTTGTTCGAGCAATACATCAAGACCAATCGCAAGCTGCCGCCGGAGCTGATGCAGACGGTTTCTGGCATCGATGAACCTAGCCGTTTGGCGGACACCATCGCTGCCCATCTTGGCGTGCGCCTGCCGGAGAAACAGCGCTTGCTCGAAGCGGCCGATGTCAGCGAGCGCCTGGAGCTCCTGGTCGGGCTGATCGATGGCGAGATCGATGTGCAGCAGTTGGAGAAACGCATTCGCGGCCGCGTTAAGTCGCAGATGGAAAAGAGCCAGCGCGAGTACTACCTCAACGAGCAGATGAAGGCGATCCAGAAAGAGCTGGGCGAACTCGACGATGCGCCGAACGATATCGAAGAACTGACCCGCAAGATCGCCGAAGCCGGTATGCCTAAGCCGGTGGAAACAAAAGCCAAGTCCGAGCTCAACAAGCTGAAGCAAATGTCGCCGATGTCCGCGGAAGCCGCGGTCGTGCGTAATTATCTCGACTGGCTGATCGGTGTGCCGTGGAAGAAGCGCACGAAGGTCCGTAAGGATCTGAAAGTCGCGCAGGACACGCTCGATGCCGACCACTATGGTTTGGAAAAAGTAAAAGAGCGCATCCTCGAATATCTTGCGGTGCAAACCCGCGTGAAACATATGAAGGGCGCGATTCTTTGCCTCGTCGGCCCGCCCGGCGTCGGCAAGACCTCGCTCGGCCAGAGCATCGCAAAAGCGACGAACCGCAAGTTCGTGCGCATGTCACTAGGTGGCGTACGCGATGAAGCGGAAATTCGTGGGCATCGCCGGACGTATGTCGGTTCGATGCCGGGCCGCATCGTGCAGAATCTCAATAAGGTGAGCAGCAAAAATCCGCTGTTCGTGCTCGACGAAATCGACAAAATGTCGATGGACTTCCGCGGCGATCCCTCTGCGGCTTTGCTTGAAGTGCTCGACCCCGAACAGAACAGTGCATTCAACGACCATTACCTCGAAGTCGATTTCGACCTGTCGGAAGTGATGTTCGTCGCGACCTCGAACTCGCTGAACATTCCGGGGCCGCTGCTCGATCGTATGGAAGTGATCCGCATTCCGGGCTACACCGAAGAGGAAAAGCTCAACATCGCCATGCGCTATCTGCTGCCCAAGCAACTGAAGGCGAATGGGCTGAAGGATGCCGAGCTGAAGATTTCCGAAGCCGCGATCCGCGACATTGTGCGCTATTACACCCGCGAATCCGGCGTGCGTAATCTCGAGCGCGAAATTTCGAAGGTTTGCCGCAAAGTGGTCAAAGAGATCGCGCTTGCTGGCCCGCAGCCGGTCGCGAAGAAAGCCAAAGCTGCGAAAGACGCGATCCCCGCGAAAGATATGAAGCCCGCTAAAGCCGTTAAAGCAGCTAAAAGCTTGAAATCGATCGCGGTGGATTCAAAGAATCTCGAAAAATACCTTGGCGTCCGCCGCGTCGATTTTGGTCGCGCGGAAGAAGATAACGAAATCGGCATGGTGACCGGTCTGGCGTGGACCGAAGCTGGCGGTGATCTGCTGCAGATCGAATGCACGCTGATGCCGGGCAAGGGGCAGCTTATCCTTACCGGCCAGCTCGGCGATGTGATGAAAGAATCGGCTTCGGCTGCACTCTCGGTCGTGCGCTCGCGTACCGAGCGGCTCGGTATCGATGTCGATTTCCTGCAGAAGCTGGACGTGCATTTGCATGTGCCCGACGGCGCCACGCCCAAAGACGGCCCAAGCGCTGGCGCTGCGATGACGACTGCGCTGGTGTCGGCATTGACGAAGGTGCCGGTGCGTTCGGACGTGGCGATGACCGGCGAAATCACGCTTCGCGGCAAAGTCACGGCCATCGGCGGCTTAAAAGAAAAGCTGCTTGCAGCGCTGCGCGGCGGCATTCGCACCGTGTTGATACCAGAAGAAAATCGCAAGGACCTCACCGATCTGCCGAAGATGGTCACGGAGCAGTTGAAGATCGTGCCCGTGCGCTGGATCGATGAAGTGCTCGATCTCGCATTGGAGCGTCCGATCGCGCCAGCGAAGGATGCAACGACGCACGGAAGTACAACTGCAGACGGCGATGCGATCGTCGAAGGCGTTCGCGAGAAATCGCTGAGCGATGGCACACGCGACGCAGAAAAAACTGCGACGCCGGGCGCGGGCGGGGAAGTGAAGCACTGATACTTTTGTGCGAGTGCTGAATTGTTCGCAATTCGATGGCCGCAGCGCCGATGCGCAGCGGCCGTCGTTTTATGTGAATGTTTCGTTTTCCCGTATTTGCCGCTGTTTTTATTGAGTTTTCCTTGCGTCGCAGCAGGCGCGCTGGTATAACGATGCCCCATTGGCGCCGACGCATAGCGGTGCCGTCGACGCAAACATCCGCATCTGCGGAGAATGCGTCTCTCGCGAAACGGTCATTCCGGTCGCGATCTTCCTTGTCGTTATCCTTATCCCGGAGTCCACCATGAATAAAGCCGAGCTGATCGACGCGATTGCCGAAGGCGCTGCGATTTCCAAAGCCGATGCAGGGCGTGCGCTTGATGCCACGATCGCTGCCGTCACCCAGGCACTGAAGAGCGGCGACACCGTTAGCGTCATCGGTTTCGGCAGCTTCGTGGTCCGCGCTCGCGCCGCGCGCGTAGGTCGTAACCCGAAGACCCGTGAAGAAATTCAGATTCCAGCTTCGAACAATCCAACCTTCAAGGCTGGCAAAGCGTTGAAGGATGCCGTAAACTAAGCGGCTCATCCCGTTGGGGTGCTTAGCTCAGTGGTAGAGCGTCTCCTTTACACGGAGAGGGTCGGGGGTTCGAAACCCTCAGCACCCACCAGGGGAGGGATCGTTCAATCGGGGAAATTTCGGTACACTGCGCGGCCTTGGGCCGGGCGCCGTTCAATCCCCGCTTAGTCAAGTTTCAGTGCGGAGTGGTAGTTCAGTCGGTTAGAATGCTGGCCTGTCACGCCGGAGGTCGCGGGTTCGAGTCCCGTCCACTCCGCCATCTATTCGGCAGAATATCTGCCAGCCCGAAAGGGCCAACCAAAAAAACGCCGCAAGGCGTTTTTTTGTTATCTACCAAGCAAAACGCCGCAAGCCGTTTTTTTGCTATGTGCTAGGCAAAACGCCGAAGGGCGCTTTTTTTGCTACGCACCGCGAAAGCGCGACAAGGCGCTTTTTTTACGATGCGAAGCGCGTAAAGTGCTTTTCACGAGGCAAGCCAAACAAGTCCAAGCTGTTTTGGCTTCTGGTATTCAGAACACCGAAGGCCGACCATTCTGTTTTGGCGTGCAGCGGTCGATAGGCTTTTCGGGCAGAGGAGAATTTTGAGACACTGCTGCTGATCTTTCTGATCTTTCTGCCCGTGCCACGCGCGATGCCCCGTGTGCACGTACTGCGCGCGGCGGCGCCGTGGCGCGTGTGGTGAAGACGGGCCGGGCCAGTCAGGCGGCTACGTGAGCCACAAACAGCATTGTTAGGCCCCTGAGGGTCTCCTCGAAACCCCGCTTAGCAGGTTGCTGAAATACCTCCATCCAGCAGGTCTCCGTCCGCACGTCCGGCACATGTCCGGACGTGCGAACGTGCGAACGTGCGAACGTGCGAACGGCGACAGCCTCGCGCGCGAGGCTGAACAGCGAAGCTGGCCCTGAGCGCAGCGAAGGGTGAGGCGCACAGCGCCGAATCATCAATCGCTTACACGCTTGTTTCGCCGGCGCAGCCATCCATGGTTGCCTGCCATGACTGAATGACTAGGCCGCTGAACACCTGCTGCCGCAGGTATTTCATTAGCCTCTTAGGGCCTTTCGATGTGATTGGGGCATGCCGGGACGGCTCGGTACGGCTACACTAGGCGGCTCACCTACCTGCTCCGACTGCCAATGCTGCAAGCACTCCGCGATAAATCTTCAGGCTGGATCGCCACCGTCGTACTCGGGTTGCTGATCATCCCGTTCGCCTTTTTCGGCATGGAGCAGTATCTGTTCCAGCGCAACATCACGTTCGCGGCGAAGATCGAAGCACCGCCGACGTGGTGGCGCACCGCCCCCGACTGGTGGCCCGTACGCAAGTTGTTCTGGACCGCAGAAGAGATCGGCGCCGACGAGTTCCGCCGTAGCTTCGAACAGGAACGCCAGCAACAGCGTCAGGCCCAAGGCGAAGCTTTCGACATGCGTCGTTTCGAGACGATGGAGAAGAAGCGCGAGATTCTCGACGCGCTGATCGACCAGCGCGTGATGCGCATGGTGACCGAGCGCTCCGGTTTCGGTATCGGCAACGAGCAAGTCAAGGACTTCATCGCGTCGATCCCACAGTTGCAGGTTGACGGCAAATTCAACGTGCAGCGCTACCAATTGCAATTGGCGTCGATGAATCCGTCGCGCACGCCGAAGCAGTTCGAAGACGAAATTCGCCAAAGCCTGCAGCAGAACTTGATCGCGACCCGACTGCAGGGCTCCGCGTTCCTGACCAACGCCGAGACCCAGCGGCTGTTGAGTCTACTGACCGAAAAACGCGACGTGTCCTTCGTGGCATTGCCGGCGCCGGTGGCAGATACCGCGCCGGTCCCCGCCGCCGAAATCGCGAAGTGGTACAAGGAGCATCAGGAAGACTTCCGCGCGCCGGAAATGGTGACCTTGGAATATGTCGAGATCGACGGCAACGCGCTGCCAGTGCCGAGTGCGACCGACATCAATGCCTTAGAAGAGCGTTTTAAGCAGGAAAAAGCCCGTTTCGTCGAACCCGAGCAGCGCCTGACCTCGCATATTCTGGTCAACGTCGAGCCGGGTGCCGATGCCGCCAAACTGAAGGCAGCGGAATCCAAGGCGCAGTCGCTGTTCAATCAAGCGAAGGGCGGCGCCGATTTTGCGACGATCGCGCGCGCTAATTCGGACGATGCCGGCTCGAAGGCCAGCGGTGGAGATTTGGGCTGGGTCGTCAAGAACGGCCAGATGGTTAAACCGTTCGAGGATGCGGTATTCGCGGCGGCTGGCGTCGGCGTGGTTGGGCCGGTCAAATCCGACTTCGGCTATCACATCATTCAGGTTCGTGAGATCAAGAGCGGCAAGGCGATGACCTTCGAAGAGGCGCGCCCCGAATTGGAGAAGTTAGAACTCGAAAGCGGCCGCGAACGCGCTTACAACGAACTCGCGAACAAGATTGTCGATCAGGTACTGAAGTCGCCGACCTCGCTCGCTCCGGCCGCGAAAACCGCGAAGCTGACGGTGCAGCGGGTCGGTCCGTTCGCTCGCGGCCAGGGCACGGGGATCGCTGCTAATCCGGCGGTGCTGCGCGTTGCGTTCGCCGAATCGGCGAAGCAGGACCAGATGGTCAGCGATCCCATCGAAATCGGTACTAATCGCAGCGTGCTGATCCGCGTGGTCCAGCATCAGCCCGAAGCGGTGCAGCCGCTGACAAAAGTCGGCACCCAAGTAGTCGCTGCGGTGCGCGCAGATCGCGCGCAGAAAGCCGCGCAGGCTCAAGCCGATGCGCTGTTGGCAAGGTTGCAGAAGGGCGAAAGCCTGCAAGCGGTTGCTGACAGCCTAAAGCTCAATGTCGCGAATGTGCCGTCGGTGCCGCGCGGTTCGCCGCTGCCGACGCCTGAAGCGACCGAAGCGTATTTCGCTGCGCCCGTGCCGAAAGGCGACAAGCCTTCGCTCGGTAAGGCCGAACTCGGTAACGGTTTGTTTGTGCTGTACGCGGTGACGAAGGTGTCCACCGGTAACGCCGGTGAAGTGACGGCCGAAGAGCGCAAAGGCTTCGTGCAGCAGTTGTCGCCGCGTATCGGTGAGCTGGATGCCAAGTCGCTGATCGAAGCCGAGCGCAAGAAGATGAAGGTCGAAGTGGCGCAAGAGCGGCTTTAACAGGCCGCTGAAATACCTGCAGCAGGTGTTCAGCAGCCTGTTAACGCAGCCATGGATGGCAGCAACCTGTTAAGCAAACAGCTTCATGCAGCCAGCAGCAGAACATTGCGCTACTTCTGCTGGATCAACAAAAAGGCCCGGGATTTCCGGGCCTTTTTGCGTGCATGTTTGGCTGCGATTGCGATCGAGCGCGCGCCGCGCCAAGCTTATTCGCTGTCGATCCCAGTCATGCCCAGGATGTTGTAGCCGGCATCGACATAGGTGATTTCGCCGGTCACGCCTGCAGCCAGATCCGACGATAGAAAAGCGGCGACATTGCCGACGTCTTCGATCGTCACCGTGCGCCGCAGCGGCGCGTTGTGTTCGACATGCCCGAGAATTTTGCGAAACCCCGCGATGCCTGCGGCGGCGAGCGTCTTGATCGGGCCGGCTGAGATCGCGTTGACGCGAGTGCCTTCCGGGCCGAGGTTGTAGGCCAGATAGCGAACGGTGGATTCCAGGCTGGCTTTGGCTACGCCCATCAGGTTATAGCCGGCCAGCGCGCGCTCGGCGCCGAGATACGTGAGGGTGAGGATCGAACCGTTGCGGCCGGCCATCATCGGTCGGGCGGCTTTGGACATCGCCGCCAGCGAGTACGCTGATACATCGTGGGCGATCGCGAAGTTTTCGCGGGTGAGGCCATCGAGAAACTGCCCGGTGATGGCTTCGCGCGGCGCGAACGCGATGGCGTGGATCAAGATGTCGAGGCTGTCCCAATGCTTGCCGAGTTCAGCGAAACAGGCGTCGATTTGCGCGTCGTCGGCGACATCCAGTGGGATCACGATCGCGGAACCGTATTCCTGCGCGGCTTTCTCGACCCGCGATTTCAGCTTTTCGTTCTGATACGTGAACGCGAGCTCCGCGCCTTCGCGGTGCATGGCTTCAGCGATACCGCTGGCGATCGAACGCTCGCTGGCGATACCGGTGATGAGGGCGCGCTTGCCTTGAAGGAATCCCATGCTGATCTCGTCTGTCCGAACAAGCCTCTAGTGTGCCATGCAGATCTCGCCATTGGCTGCCGTATGGCGCGGCGCGGTGATTCGCGATGTTGCACGCGTATGAACCATCGATCGGTAGAGCGGCTTTCCGGGCCGCTAAATGATCACGGCGATCTTTGCAGCCCTCCCACAGAGCCGGGCCTTGCAGCCCTCCCACAGAGCCGGGCCTTGCGGCCCTCCCGCAGGGCAACGCACCGACCATCCCAGAAAAGCGATGCCCGGGGGCTCCGAGCCTGAACCATCAAAGGTTAATGCGGTTGTCGGAGCCGCGGTGTCGCCGTCCGATTCCTGAGCTATCGGAACCCATCCTTCCAACGCCGCAATGCGGCGAACGTCTTCAGCCGATCGTGCGGCGCGCTGCTGAGATGTGCAGCAACCGCGCGACGAATGCCTTCGCTATCGCAACGCAAGAAGGGGTTGGTGGCGCGCTCCAGCGCGATTGTCGTTGGTAGCGTCGGTTGGCCGGCGGCGCGCTGAGCATGGGCCTCAGCGATACGTTCCTGAAGTGCGAGGTTCTCGGCATCGACGGCGAGCGCGAACTTAGCGTTCGACAGCGTGTACTCATGAGTGCAACAGACCAGGGTGTCGTCGGGCAGTGCCGCCAAGCGATCCAGTGAGGCCAGCATGTGCCCGGGCGTGCCCTCGAACACGCGGCCACAGCCCAGGCTGAACAAGGTGTCGCCGCAGAACAGCAGCGATGTCGTGCCGATCAGGCCCGCGTAGGCGATGTGGCTGCAGGTATGCCCGGGCACGGCGATGACCTCAAAGCTCCAGCCGAGCTCCGGCAGCAAGACGCGCTCACCCGGCGTGTTACCGACGCGCTGCGTTGCCAACGGGATGCGAGGGTCGTCTGGGGCAAAGATTGCGAGCTGCGGCCAGCGTCGCAGCAGGTCCGGCAGGCCGCCGATATGGTCATCGTGATGATGGGTGATGAGCACCGCTTCAGGCCGCAAACCAGCATCTGCGGCCGCGAATACCGGCGATGCATCGCCCGGATCGACGATGACGGCGCGGCCGTTCGCGTCGGCAAGCGTCCAGATGTAGTTGTCGTCGAACGCGGGGAGCGGTTGCAGGCGCATCGTGGGGGCTCGGTCCGTTCGTACCGGGGAAGCGGCGAGCCCAGCTTACAATGTCGCCATGCCCGAACTGTCCTTCCAACGGATTCACGATCTCGATGCCGCTGCGCAGTGGTTTCAGCGGCCAGCCGGGCGGGCGATCCTCGACAGCGAGCTGGGCCTGATCGCAGAAGCCTTGCGCACCACGCATGCCGGGCTGCCGTGGCTGTGGATCGGGCCATCGATCGAGCCCTCGCAGGTGCGTTCGATGGCGGAGATGCAGGTCGAAGGCCGCGGCCTGCGGCTGATGCTTTCGGCCGAGGGCTGGCGAGGGCCGATTCGCTGCCGCTTGCCGCTGCCGATCGCCACCGAATCGCTCGGTGCGGTGGTGCTGCAGCACGTGACCTCGCTGCACAATGCCAGCAGCGGGGCACTACTTTCTGAATGCGCACGCGCCCTGGTGCCGGGCGCGCGTCTGCATGTGCTGGCGCTCAATCCACTGTCGCCGTACCGCGCGCGCTGGCAGGGCCGCGGCCTGCGCGCCGCCGATGCAGCGCGGCTTCGCCAACTGTTGCGCGATGTTGGCCTCAATCCCGAACCCTATGCCCAAGGCGTGGGGCCGCAGTGGTCGATGCATGTATCCGAGCTGCCCCAAGCCGGCGCGGGGCTGCGCGCCGCTTACGTCCAACGCGCTGAAAAGCGCACGATCCCCATGACCATGATTCGACAGCGCAAACCGATGTCCATCTCCGACGCCATGCCCGCCGCGATGCCCGCCGCGATGCGCGTGCAACTGCCATCGAACGACGCTCGGCGTCAGGCGAACGAACGATGAAACACGTCGAAATCCATACCGATGGCGCCTGCCTGGGCAATCCTGGCCCTGGCGGCTGGGCGGCGCTGCTGCGCTATGGCGAACGCGAACGCGAGATCTCCGGCGGCGAAGCGCAAACCACCAATAACCGCATGGAATTGATGGCGGCGATCGTTGGCTTGGAAACTTTGAGCGAAAGCTGCACGGTGATGCTGCAGACCGATTCGCAATACGTTCGCCAAGGCATCACCGAATGGATGCCCAATTGGCTGCGGCGCAAGTGGAAAACTGCGGGTGGCGATGCGGTGAAGAATCGCGACCTCTGGGAGCGGTTACATCTGGCGACGCAGCGTCATCACATCGAGTGGCGCTGGGTCAAAGGCCATTCCGGCGACCCCGACAACGAGCGCGTGGATGTTTTGGCCCGCTGCGAAGCGGTGAAATTCAAAGAACACGCACACACGGCATGAGAGCCAGCGTCGTATGAGAAAAATAGTCCTCGATACCGAAACCACCGGCCTGGAATGGAAAAAGGGCAACCGCGTCGTCGAAATCGGCTGCGTCGAGATGATCGAACGCCGCCCGACCGGGCGGACCTATCAGCAGTATTTGCATCCTGATCGCGAATTCGAACCCGGCGCGCAGGAAGTCACGGGGCTCACCCTGGAATTTCTCGCCGATAAACCGCGTTTCGCCGAGATCGCGGACGAATTCCTGGCCTTCATCGATGGCGCCGAATTGATCATCCACAACGCTGCGTTCGACGTTGGATTCCTTGATTCAGAACTGTCGCGATTGCCCGGTTATGGCACCATCCGCGAGCGCTGCAGCGTGCAGGATTCGCTGGAAATGGCGCGGCAGCGTTTTCCCGGCCAGCGCAATTCGCTGGACGCGCTGTGCAAGCGCTTGGGCGTGGATAACACGCATCGCCACCTGCACGGCGCTCTGCTCGACGCGCAGCTGCTCGTTGACGTTTATCTCGCGCTTACTGCGGGGCAGGGCGAAATCGGTTTCGATGCGCCGGTGACGGGCGAAGAACGCCGCAGCGATGCGAGTAAGTTGCTGCTGATCGCCGATGCTGCCGCGCGCCCGCGGGTCGCGCCCAGCGAGGGCGATCTCGCGGCCCATGCCGCGCGGTTGGGGGCGATCCGCAAGAAAACCAAATCCGGGCAGTGCGTCTGGGATGCGGTTTGATCGTCCGGCTTCAGCAGCTCACTGCCCGTTCGTGCGCGTTCGCCCTTCCGTCGAAACCGCGCGCGTGGCGTCGCGCTTCGCACGTTTGATGTATTCGACGCGACGGAAGCGCAGCGCCGACCGGTGCTCGTCGATCGCCACTTGGCCACGCCCACAGCCTCAGCGCGGTGCATGCGCAGACCTTGACAGGCTCTTAGTTGAATAGGCTCTTAGTTGAACAGGCTCTTAGCCGTTCAGACGCCGCCTGTGCGGCGGCGTCAAGGGCGATCAACATGGCATGGCCTTGCGCTTCGGGCGATGACATATCGATCTGGTTGCGATTCAGCTCGTCAGCGGCGCATGTTGCCCGAAAGCGGTCGATGTTGATGTCGCCTGCGATTCGGGCTTGCCGCGCGGGTGCGGGTTTGGCACCCTGGTCCAATGGATAAGGCGCCGATAGACGAGATGAGGGCAAGCCGATGAGAGTGCGTCATTTTTCGATGCTGCGCGATTTCCATCTCGCCGATTGGCTCACTCTCGCCAACGCGATGTGCGGCACGGGCGCGATTTTTCTGGCGATGCGCTCGCTGCAGGACAACGATCTGCGCTGGCTGCTGTGGGGCCTCGCGCTGATTCCGCTGGCCTTCGTCTTCGATGCGCTGGACGGCCGCGTCGCGCGTTGGCGACAGTCCTCCTCGACCCTAGGCCGCGAGTTGGACTCGCTGGCGGACGTGATTTCCTTCGGTGTCGCCCCTGCTGCCCTCGGCTATGCGGCCGGCTTCCAAGGCGGCTGGGATTGGTTGGTGTTGAGTTATTTCGTCTGCTGCGGCGTGAGCCGTCTCGCGCGCTACAACGTGACCGCAGAGCAGCTATCCGACGGTGGGCCGAAGGTCACGCATTTCGAGGGCACGCCGATTCCCACCAGCCTCGCCTTGGTGCTGGTGCTGGTGATGGCCATCGACCAACAGCGCATCGGCGACGATTTCTGGTTCGGCACCTATGAAATCCTCTTCTGGGACATGCATCCGCTGGTGTTGATGTACGCGCTGTCGGGAACCTTGATGATCAGCAAGACCCTGCGCATCCCGAAGTGGTGAGATCTGCCGCAATGCCTACGGCAGCGTTAGCGTGCGGCGGCGCGCGCCGCTATCGCATCGCGATCGTCTATCGATCCGCCCCATGGACTGTTGTAGCGAGCTCAGGTTCGTCGAAGGCCTGACCAGCCATCCGGCTGTTGAAAACCAGGCCGGACCTACTGTGGTGCTGCAGCTACTGAAAAAAAATGAACACCTTATTTCCGGCCTCGCGGCTTGCGTCGCTCCCACAACATCAGCCGTACCCTGTGGGAGCGACGCAAGTCGCGTAGTGCGGGGTGCTGAAGTGGTTTGAACGCGCATCAATGAGCGGCGTCAAGTTTGCGATTCGGGATTCGGGCTGTGTGCGCATCGCGCAGCGCCGTCATCGATGCATCGGCGCTTGTTATCATCCACGCACACGATTTGGAGAGCGACGATGCGGACTTCGAAGCAGTCGGGATTCGGTATCCCCGGCGTTGATCTGGGCGGCGTCGATGCCGGCGAGGCGGTCGAGATGGCGCAGCGCTATTGGCAGGCCTGGGGCGATGCCCTGCGTTCGGCGAGTGGCGGCGGGGCTCCTGCATCGCAGGACGTCTGGCAGGCCGCGCTCGATCGCTGGTCGCAGCTTGCCGGTAGCGTGCGCGGCGGGGCTGGGAGCGATCCCATCGATCGTTTCGCACACCAGGCGCGGCAATGGTTCGGCAAAATGCAAGATGTCGCCGCGCAGTTCGCAGGCCGCCCAGCGAGTGCTGAAGATGTCGTCGGCGCGTGGCGGCGCGCGATGGGCGGAAATGCAGAAAATCCATTTGCCGCGATGTTTTCGCAGATGTCTGGGCGCGGCCAATCGGGCTTCGATCAATGGTACGAACAGGTTGCGCCGTTCCTGCAGAAGACGATGTTCGGCGGTGCGATGGCCGATACCAACCGGTTCGCATCGCAACTGTTCGGCGGCGCCCGCGACGAGGCGCGCGATTGGCTGCAGATGCCGAGTTTTGGCCTGAATCGTGAGCATCAACAGCGCTTACACGCCTTGATCCAAGCACAGCTTGATTTGCAAGACGCTAATGATGGCTACCATGCGCTGATGGCGCAGGCCGGTCGCGATGCCTTCGAGCGCTTCGAGCGCAAACTCGCGGAGCACAGCGAACCCGGCCGCCAACTGCAGTCGTCGCGCGCGCTGTTCGATCTGTGGATCGACGCTGCCGAAGAGGCCTACGCCGAGATCGCGCTCTCTGCCGAATTTCGCAGCCGTTATGCCAAGCTGGTGAACGCGCAGATGCGCGTGCGCGCGGGCGTGCAGCGCGCAGTCGAAGAGCTCGGCGATATGTTCGGCATGCCGACGCGCACCGAAGTCGACGCTGCGCATCGCAAGATCGCCGAACTGGAACGCGAACTCCGTCGCCTGCGCAAGTCGGTCGATGGTGGCGCAACGGCATCGCGCGCGGCATCGTCCGTGCGGGCGACACCGAGCAACAGCGCGAAGTTCGATACGGCTGCGGCATCCAAAACAACTGAAGCGCCAACTGATTCGGTTGTCGTGAAGCTGGATTCGCCTCGGAAGCTGGCTTCTCGAAAGTCTGATCCGAAAAAATCTTCTGCGAAACAGGCTGCGTCAAAACTAGCAACACTCGCAAAGCCTGCAGCGAAACACGCCGTGCAAAAGAAAGTTCAGAAAGCCAGTGCCTCGCGCGCAAGTACACGCAGCGCGGCCAAACGCAGCGCGCGTCCCAGCATCGCGATGAGCATTCCCGATGCGCCGCAGCCGATCGCGATGAAGGCAGGCAAGGCATCCGCAGCATCCACCAAGACTACGAACAGGAAGCGCTGAGATGTACGACAGCCCGTTCGATCTGAATCCGCAAAAGCTCGCCGAAGAAGCCGCGAAGGTGCAGCAGAAACTCGGTGCTGGCCTCTCGACGCTGCGCGAGATGGAGGACGTGCACTATGGCGTCACCCGCAAGCAGGAAGTGTGGCGCGACGGCAAAGTGGTCTTGTATCGTTTCCTCGGCGATACGCCGCCGACTGCGAAGATTCCGATCCTGATCTGCTACGCCCTGGTTAATCGTCCGTACATGGTCGATCTGCAGGACGATCGCTCGCTGGTGAAGAACCTGCTGGCGCGCGGCGAAGACGTGTATCTGATCGACTGGGGCTATACCGATCGTTCGGATCGCTTTCTCACGCTGGAAGATTACATCGAGCGTTTCATCGATGGCGCAGTCGATCACGTGCGCCAAGCGCACGATCTTGATGCGATCAATTTGCTCGGCATCTGCCAGGGCGGCGCGTTCTCGCTCAGCTATGCCTCGCTGCACCCCGAGAAGATCAAAAATCTGATCGCGATGGTGACGCCGGTGGATTTCCACACCGACGACAATATGCTGTCGAATTGGACGCGCGGGCTCGACATCGATTTGTTCGTCGATACGCTCGGCAACGTGCCGGCCGATCTGATGAATCTGTGCTATCTCACGCTCAAACCGTGGCGGCTGTTCGTGCAGAAGTACGTGGGCATGGTGGACATCCTCGACGACAAAAAAGCGATGGAAGATTTCATGCGCATGGAGAAATGGATCTTCGATTCGCCCGATCAAGCCGGCGAAGCCTTCCGCCAGTTCATCAAACAGTACTACCAGGGCAACGGTTTCGTGAACGGCGGCATCGTCATCGGCGGGCGCGAGGTTGATCTTGGCAACGTCGATATGCCGGTGCTGAATATCTACGCCGAACAAGATCATCTGGTGCCGCCATCGGCCTCCAAACCGCTGAAGGGTTTGATTGGCGGCGACGATTATTCCGAACTATCGTTCCGCGGCGGCCACATTGGCATTTATGTCTCCGGCCGCGCGCAGAAAGAAGTGCCGTCGGCGATCCACGATTGGTTGGCGAAGCGGGCGAAGTGATGCGCGCCATTCGTTTCATGTTCAAGCGGCGTACGATGAGTCGCTGATCATACACGTCGCGCAAGTCGCGGCGCTGTTCGATATCGCAACGGTTTGAGCTCTGTCGCGGCTAAAGCCGCTCCTACAAAAAGGCTTGTTCAGCCACTTCGAGGCTTCGCGCATGAGCACACCCTCTACCGCTCCCGATCCTAAACCCTTCGCCCGTTCCCGCCACGACCGTGTGCTCGCCGGGGTGGTGGGCGGCATCGCAAAGCGCCTCGGCTGGAACGCCACGCTGCTGCGGATCGTATTCGTACTGGTCTCGGCGCTGTCGGCGGCGTTTCCCGGAATTCTGGTCTATCTCATCTTATGGCTATTGATGCCGGAAGAGCAGCAAGCATGAAGCCTGTGCTGCGCGTGTTGTTCGTGGTGTTCGGCGTGGTGTGGGCGTTGCCATACAGCATGGCCGGATTGATCGTCGGCCTGATCGCCACCCCGTTCGGTGCGCGCCCGCGCTTCGAGCGCGGCGATTTCGCGCTGATCTTCCATCGCTTCCCTTGGGGGCCGGGCGGCGCGATGACGCTCGGTAACGTCATCCTGAATACGAATACGCATTTAGATAGCCTGTGCACCACCTATGCGCACCGCGCCGGCTGGTGCGTCGAGCCCAAGACCCGCATCGGCGACCACGAACGCGCGCACGTGCTGCAGTACATGGCGTTCGGCCCGCTGTTTCTACCGCTGTATTTTCTGCATGGCGGCGTCAGCGCGCGCAATCGCTTCGAACGCGCGGCAGACCGGTATGCGTTGACGGGGAAGGATTGGTGGCCGTGGCTGAAAGCGAATTCCAAGCCGAAGCATGCGCACGCCGCTTCCAAATCAGCGGCATCTAATGCCAAGAAATAAATTGTGTGCGGATCACTCAAACTGTCTAATTTTTTAATCTCCGCTTTAGCGACGAAGAAACTAGATTGATGCGAACTTCTCCGCCAATGAACTTCGATAATTTTATTAGGCTTCCACTAGCAAGCGTATCTAATATGTGACCGACTAAAAATATCGGTTCGCTGATGTCTTCCGCAATTTGATCGCCGGACTTGAGCTGCTTATTTATTATGGACGAAATAACGGATTCACACTTGGCTGCATAGTCGTTGATGCTGGATCTCGCATATAGCTCGAAACCGGAATTCGAGACCTTGCATCCTGGGATTTTCTGATCAATATAGTGAGTTAATTCAAAGAATCCGTATTCGCCTAAATAGTTTATCGAATCAAGTAACTCGTTCTCTGGAAAAATAGATTTTCCGTTCTCGAAGAACAGTTTTTCCGGGTCTATGAAATAAGAGCCAGATTTCATCGCTTCATCGCAACTCATTTTGATAATGGCATTATCGATGTTGCTATGAGACCCTGGAATTGAATAATTTGGAAATTGAGAAGCATAGTGCGGAGGAATGCCTATGGGTGGTTTTTCGTTCGCGCCGAATATCGAGGCGACGATGCTATCGAGTTCAGTGTCATAGTCGTCAAGATTATTTATACGAACCCAAAGAGTGCTACGAAGACATTCAGGAACGTCGCAATCTTCGATTAGTATCGGTATCAGCTTGCTCTTTTCGTTTATTCTCTTGACGTATCCTGCATTCAGTTCTTCGACTACCCATGGTTTTTTTTCGCTGTTCTTGGAAAGAATGACGATGACAGCGGATGCTTGTTTTATGCCTTCCTCGAATATTTTGTCGACCAAGCTGTCACCAGGTAGCATCTCCCATTTATCTACCCATGCATCGATTCCCCGCTCTCGCAGTTTCCTGGAAAATGCTAGAACAAACCTTTCTTTGTCTTCGCTCGCGTGACTCACGAATACTTTTGGCGACATGTTTTCTCCCCTCTACGTTTCTTTAGATTTGATAATCAATAATCCGGCCGCAGCCGCACGCTTTTCATTTCCTTGCGGATGCTGCGCCAAAACAGGGTCGGTGCGAACCAGGTATAGACGCAGAAGCCGAGCCAGCCGATGGTGAGAAAGGGCGCCCAGTCCTTCAATCCATTGTGGGCCATCGCGATGTCGGCGATACGGTAGATCAAAAATGCGCCGATCAGCAGTGCGATTGCGCGACGGCCGCTGCCAGCGTTGACGAAACTCTGAAACCGCCACCACAGGCCGAGTACCCAGCTTTGCCGCGCTTTCACCGCCGCGAACAGCGTCATCGCGCCGCTATCGCCAGGGTCTTGCTGCAGTGCCCACAGCGCATGCGCGCGGGCGTCTTCGGTGCGGCCGGCGGCGAGGTCGCAGTGGCCGAGCAGGGTCAGCGCATCGACGTGTTCGGGATCGATTTCGAGCGCAGCGATTGCCTGCGCCCGAGCAATGTCGCGTTCGCCGCGATCGAATGCGAGTTGGCCCGATTGCGCCCAAACGCTGGGGTCGTCCGGGTCGAGTGCGCGCGCGCGTTCGCTCTCTTGCTGCGCCAGCGCCGGTTTGCCCCAGAGTCGGTATAACGAGGCCGCGAGCCGATGCGCATCCACGCTTTCCGGCGCCAGCGCTTTGGCGGCGTTGAGATGATCTTCGGCCCGCGCGAATTTCCGCGACGCGATCGACACCGACGCCATTGCCAGATGCGCGAAGGGATTATCCGATTCCAGCGCCAGCGCGTGCGATGCTTCCAACTCGGCGGCGTAGAGCCGCTTTTTGCCGACCAAACAGAACGCCAGCATCGCATGCGCATCGCCGTTTTCCGGATCTTCGCCGAGCGCACGGGTGAGCACGTCGATCGCCTGATCGTTGTGGCCGGCGTTGATCAGATTCAGCGCATGCCGCAACCATTGCGCCATGCGCAAGTCGTCGCTCATAGCAACGCCCCTTTGAAGATTGCCGGCAACTGCAGATCGACTACTACAGGGCGCAGAATCACGGTTGCAAGAATCGCAACGACCGCGCCGTTGCGCAGGATGCCGCCGTAGTGCTGGACCAATTCCGCGCAGCGCGACTGACTGATATACAGGGCGTAGCCGAGGCTGAGTTTCAAGACTGCGACGGATAGCCCTGCGTAGGCGAGACCTTCGTCGGATAGCAGGCCCTGTTGCCGACACCACGCCAAGGCCACGCCGAGCGCGACGCAGCCGATCAGGCTCGCGGCGATATAGATACTCTCCTTCATCGCCGTCGGGCTACCGAGCGCGCGGCTGTTTACCGCGAACCACAGCAAGCCGATGACGTTGCCGGCGAGCATCAGCGTGAGCAGCGGCCACATCGGATCGACCGCGAGATGGGCCATGCCGGTGGGTCGCGGTTCGTCGGGGATGCGGTAGCGGAGCGTGCTCATAATGCGCGGGTCTTTTGATGCGAGGTCTCGATGCAGTGCTTCGGTATAGGACTCAACGCTGATTGTCCAAAAACTTCAGCACCTCATCGTACTGCCCACCCTGATTGGCGTAGCGCGCATGGTTGCGCGCGCTGGTCAACCATTCGAGCGTCGTCGGTTTGATCTGTTGCAGCGCTTGCTGCAGATGCGCCATGCCGATCGCGCTTTCTTTGCCGGAGGCGATCGATTCTTCGATCGCCTCGTCGGCTGCGGTATCGACCAAGTTGCGCAGATCGGCGCCGGAGAAGCCCGAGGTGCGTTTGACGATGTCGCGGGTGTCGATGCCGTCGGCTAGCGGGCGGCCGTCGAGCAGTAAATCGAGAATGGTTTGACGCGCGCTGGCGTCCGGCGGCGGTACGAACAGCACGCGATCGAAACGACCCGGGCGCCGAAACGCGGGATCGACCGCCCAAGGCACATTGGTCGCGCCCAGCACCAGCACTTGATGATTGTTTTGCGCGAAACCATCGAGTTCGGTGAGAAATTGGCTCACCACTTTCGCCGAGGTGGCTTCGCGGCTGTGCTGGCGCTTGCCGCCGATCGCTTCGATTTCATCGAAGAAAATCACCGCCGGCGCGTTGCGTCGCGCCTGCTCGAATATTTCGTGCAGCTTGCGCTCGGATTCGCCGAT
Organism: Lysobacteraceae bacterium; assembly: GCA_031374725.1. Lineage (GTDB taxonomy): Bacteria > Pseudomonadota > Gammaproteobacteria > Xanthomonadales > Xanthomonadaceae > Lysobacter_I. The sequence continues at coordinate 53,209 of JANMGT010000044.1, forward strand.
GTACATGTCGAGCACGTCGGTGATCGAGACGTTGTAGAACTTCGCGCCGCATTCGCCCGCAGTGGCGCGCGCCAGCAAGGTCTTGCCGCAGCCGGGCGGGCCGTACATCAGGATGCCGCCGCCGGATTGGCGTTTGAAGCGCTGGAACAGTGAGGGCTTCAGGAAGGGCGTGATGATGCGGCGGCGAATTTCGCGTTTCACATCGTCCAGCCCGCCGACGTCCGCAAAGCTCATGCGCTTCGCCGATGGTTCGACGTAGCGGACAGCATCGTATTCGGCAGTGTCGTCGTTCGCGATGCTGGGCTGCGCGCGCAGCCGTGCATCGGCGAAGGAGACGATCTTGCCGCTCAGCATCGACGCGAAGGCTGGATTTTCCAGCGCCGGATTGGCGGCGATCGCGGCGCGATACGCATCCATCGCTTCGGCGCGGCGGCCCTGTTCGAACCACAGCCGCGCGTTGGCCATCGTCGCCTCCGCCGAATCCGGCGGCGCGAGCAACAGCAAGGCTTCGTGCTTGCCAGCGTCGGCCAGCAACTTGAGCGCGCGCTCGCGCTTGGCATCGTCGTCGAGCAGGCCGCGACCGCACAGATCGATCGCAGTCAGCAGCGCTTCGGCATCGCCCGCGTCCAAGCAGTGATCGAGCACCAGCGCGCGCAGCGGCTGGTTGTCGGGCGTGGCGCGCAGGGCAGCGAGCAGGCCGGCCACCGGGCCGCTGGAGGTCTCATTCGTCATGCGGCTGTGTACCGATCAGCGCCAAATCGACGCGTGCTCGGCCGCAGGGCGCAGCATCGCGTTCCCGGCCTTGCAGTCGAAGGCGGTTGCGAAGCCGGGAAGCTGCATCAGCGGCCCATTGGTACGCCACAGTCCCGGCGCGTGCGCGGAGAACGCGGCGTGGCTTTTTGCTGCATCGGGCGACAATTGCTGCGGCCACAGTCGCGCCCAGCCGCTGAAGAAGGCCTGACGTTCTGCGGCAGTCGCCTGCGGGTCGGCTTTCTGCTGCGCGGCCCAGGCCAGTTCCAGACCGGCGAGGTCGGCGACGTTCTGTTCGCGCGTGCGCGCGCCGTCGATTTTCAGCGCTGCCTGACCGGGATAAGCGAGACCCGAGTACTGCGTCGCCAGCGGCGCGATCCGCGATTCCCACGCGCTTGCGGTCGCGGGCGACCACCAATCGCGCAGGGTTTCGGAGGCATCGATCATCCGGCCTTTGCCGGTGATGGCATGGCTCAGCTGTTGGCCGACCATCGCACCATAGCCGCCGTACTGCGCGGCGGCCGATTGATTCGGATCGAACACCGGCGCCTGCAACACTGCGGCGGTAACGAACAGCCGGTTATGCGCGATGTCGTAGCTCAGCGCCGGGAACTGCGGCAGTATCTTCCAGCGACGATCGGCGTTGCTGCGGCCAATTTTGCGCATGTCCTCGCGGTGCTGCCAGGTCGATGCGATCAGGATATTGCTGCCGAAACTGCCGCGGCCCATCGGCTGCAGGGTGAAATCCAGATCGACGCGCGGTTTGCCGATCGCGAATTTGAGTTTCTCCAGCTTCGCCTTCGCCTCGGCCTTCGCTGCGGCGTCCATCCAGGTGTTCGCTTCGACCGCGGCGATGGCCGCGTCGCGAATCTCGCGCGCGATCGCTTCGGCGCGTTCGCGGGTTTTCGCGGGCGCATGCTTATCGACGTACTCCTGCGCCAGCATCGAACCAGCAGAGGTGTTGATCGCATCCAACACCTGCTGCCAGCGCTCCGGTTGCGCGTCTTGGCCGCGCAGCAGGCTGCCGCGGAAGGCGTGATCGGCATCGCGCCAGGATTTGCTCAGGTACGGCGCCATCGCATTGCCGACGTGGAAGCGCAGATAGGCTTTCCATTGCTCGGGTTTCAGGGTCGCGGCGAGTTTGTCCACGGCCGCGAACAGCGCGGGGTCGGCCATCGACACCTGCGCCGCGTTGACGCCCTGCGCTTTGAGGAAGGCGTCGAGCTGCAGGTTGCGGTATTTCTTCGCCAGCTCTTTGGTCGCGATCGGCGCGTACAGCGCATTCGCGCCGCTGGCGGACGCCTGCGACTTCGCGGCGCGCGCGATGCGGGTTTCCAGGTCGATGACGAGCTGCGCTTCGGATGCGGCCTTGGCCTGCGGCGTGCCGGTCAGCACCAGGATTTTCTGCACGTAGCCGTTGTACTCGCCCATCAGGGTGCGGGCATCGCTATCGGTGCGGGTGTAGAAACTCGGCCCGGGCAGGCCCATGCCGCCCTCGGTGAAATAGCCGAGATAGGTGTCGAGATTCTTGAGATCCAGGTCGGCGTCGAAATCGAACGCGACCGGGATGCCGACCTGATGCAGCGCCGCAATCGCTGGCGCCACGTCTTTGTTCTTCTTGATCGCGTCGATGCGCGACAGCAGCGGCGCGATCGGCGCGGCGCCGTCGCGTTCCACCGCGGCCTCGTCCAGGCCGCTGGCCCAGAAATCGCCGAGCAGCTTCTGCACCGCGCCCTGCGGCGAGGCGGCGGCGGCCTCCAACAAGGCCCGCTGCTGCTGGCGCGCCAGCGCGGCCAGATCGCCCAGCGCGCTCTCGCTGCCTGTGGCCGGCACCGGATGGGCCTTCAGCCAGTCCGCATTCGCGAAACTGTAGAAATCGCCGCAGGCGGTGACCGCCGCCGGCTTGGGCGTTGCGGCGGGCTTGGTGCGCTTTTTCTTGGCCGCATCGGCGGCGAGCGGGGTGGCGATCGCGAGGATCAGGCTGCAGGCGAGGGCGGTGAGGCGCAGGTTCAGCATCGCGGCGTCGGTTCCGTTGGGGAGCCGGCAGTGTAGCAAGGAGGGGTCATAGTGCTGCAATGACGGTCCAATCGACCATTCAAGGGAACTTGAGCGAATGTCCGCTTGCGTATGACTCAGTCGTACCGTCCGTAGAACAAAACTGCCGCACAGCCAACCGCGATGAAGGCTGGCTTCGCCGATGGGCGCTTTGATCTGATCACGGAGGAGTGTGTTGGACCGTACTTAGACAACACAGTCGAGCTCGCCTTGCGAACGTCAAATTCGCAATCGCTCGGCCTCGCCCATTAGACTTGCACGCCGCGCAGCATCAGCGTGGCAGACGCCTGATACTCATCGTTAGCAATACAAGTGTGCCCTCGCGGTTGTGCGCACTGATGAGCCTCGAAATCCGCCAGCAATCAATCTGAAGAGTAAATGCACTCGCATTTTTTGACGAGTTGCCGAACGACGCGCTACTCGGGCAGATGTTCGTTGTATTGATGCCGATCGACGGTCCAAGACAGCCATCTCCTTGCCAAATCGAATCTCTGCTGCGGGTCGTAATGCGATTGGCCATCGCTATCGATTTCGACGGTCAGGCCGTTCCACTTAGGGAAGGTTTGATATTGAACGCCCGACAGTTTAGTTAGCAAAACGTGGGCCGCTACGAATCTGAGAGGGTCTTCAAGCGCCCGAATCAAATCCGACATATCGCTTTCGCTAGCATGCTGCATCGCATTCGCAGAGTTCCCAGATAACGTCGGCATCAGCCCGACGTAGTCTCCGGTCCACTGGACATCTGAATTCGTAATGTTCGGGTGCTCTTGATTCATGTCGAAAATGGTATGCGCTGTCGATGGCGATAAAGACAAAATTCAAAGCTCATGGCCGCAAGTTCCGCCTAACCGCCATCACGTTTCCATCGGTGATGGTCATCACCACGTCTATAATTCGTCCGTCTGGGTAAGTCCAAGGCACGGTAACTTCAACGGTGCTCGCATTAATAGGCCGCACAGAATGTGTGCCCCGGATCGCTCCAGAGATTCCTTCCTCTGCGCGTTCTCCAGCAGGGTGCGCTACGCCATATGCTTCGCCATGGACTTGTTTACGATATTGTTCGATCAGTTCATGAACCAGTGCGGTCGCGGTGGTGGTTCCGCCGAGGCCAGAGCCGAGTGCGGAAATATCGTCCAGATCGATTTGCCCCGTGCCGTATGCGCCAATCAATACGCTGCGGTGCGCTGCGACGGTCGATGTCCTACCGCGTATGAATTCGACTGTCGTCGTCGCCGCATCGTTGATGATCGTGCTTAGCGCATTCAATACGCCTTGTTGCTCGCGATCGGGAGGCCCTTGATTCGGGTTGCTGACCAGCGTGACTTCGCCAGTAGCCGAAACCGCGACGCGCTGGAATACGGTCATCAACGAATTCACTACCGTCAGAAAACGCGCGGTATCGCCGGCTGCGACGAGTTTGCGTTGGATGGTTGGCCTTGACGTGCGCGTTAAGGAGGACGCGAGGCCGCCGTTTCGGAATCCGCCATGCGTGCCTGTTTGTTGCGCGACATGCGCAAGTTCGTGCGCCAGCAGCGTTTTTCCTTCCCGAGTCCTTGGTTCGTATTCGCCGCGGCCGAAGTAAATTCGGTTGCCGACAGTGAATGCTTTTGCTTGCAGGCCTTGGGCGGAATCGGCGGCGGCGGAGTCGTTATGTATCCGCACATCGGAGAAGCGCCTGCCGTATCGATGTTCAAAGAAATCGAGCGTCTCACGGTCAAGTGCTTTGCCGCCCTTGGCGAGAGGATGACGAGATTCAGCGATCGGTGGGCTATCGGCCGAATTGCGCGCCCCAATCGCATTGCTGTTGCTCGAAGTATTCGACATGACGTGCGAGGCGGCTTTGTCTGCCTCGCGCTCAAACATGTCGTTGTGCGGCTCCGTTGAAGTACTTGCTTTTGCGGCCGATGCTAATTGCGATAGCGCCCTCATCATGCCGCGATTACCGATCACAGTGCCCAACGGAACGCGTACGCGTGAGGCTGAGCACGATTCGTTGTTTTTTTCGCCGCCGCCGATCGCCGTCGTTCGTCGTCCGCTGCCATTCGCTTGTTTGCTTTGCGTCTGCTTCAGCATCACGAAACTCCTGTTTAGCCATCATCAATGCGCGTCTCGAAACCGGCCAAAGCTCGTTTCGACCACGTTTTCCGTACCGACAGTGCGCCCGATGATCCGGGTCGTCAACCGAGTGCCGATCAACGGCACGGCAAGTCACTAGGCCGAAGTGCGGCTCTGTTAAGTTCCGGCCAAGCGATTTTTTTGCCACGCTTATCGTTACTAATACGTTGCCTATCATTGAATCGGGACATGAGCGGCAGCGGGATTTTCTTGGCAGGCAATCGATGAGGAACGGGACCCCGCCTAATTCGTGATTGGGGTCGGAAAAATCCGATGCGATATTCGGCATTACGCTGATATTGAATCTGAAATCTCCGTTGCACTATGCCTGCCGCCGTCACTATTACCTTTTGCCATGCTCACCCCCAGCTTCGCGGCATACCTCCTCGCCGGCATGCTCTGCGCACTTTGGCTGCCCGACCCGCCGTCGTGGTCGTGGCTAGTGCCCGCGGCCGTTGCTGGGCTGGTGTTGATTCGCGGCGAGGGCCTGCGGCGCGGTGTCGGGGTCTGTTTGCTCGGCTTTGCCTGCGCCGGCATGGTTGTACTGTCGACGCTTGGCCTGCAACTTCCGCCAACGATGGAGCATCGCGAATTCGCGCTGCGCGGCACGGTCGTGGAGTTGCCCATGCACGAGGCGCGGCGAACGCGGTTCGTGTTCGAGGTGGGCGGCGACGGGTCGCAGCCGCGCGCCCTGCGCGGGAAGCGACTGCAACTGGCGTGGTACGACGATTTCGATGCGCCGCCTGCGCAGTCGAACGCGCCACGGCTGCGGCTTGCAGCCGGCGCGCGCTGGGCGCTTACCGCGAAACTGCGCGCGCCGCGTGGGTTGCGCAATCCGGGCGGCGTGGATAGCGAACGCTTCGCGCTGATCGAGCGGATTGCGGCGACTGGCTATGTGCGCGATCCGCAGCGCGCGCACATGCTGGCTACGCCGGTCGGTATCGAGGCTTGGCGTGGGCGAATATCGGCACGCATTGCGACGGCGGTGCCCGGCGCTGAGTCGCGCTTCGTTCGTGCGCTGGCGCTGGGCGATACCCGCGGCCTTCAAGATGAGGATTGGTCGATCCTGCGCACGGCCGGGTTGACCCATTTGATCGCGATTTCCGGCTTCCATGTCGGACTTGTTGCCGGGGCGTTCGCGCTGTTGGCGCGTGGGCTTTGGTGGTGCTTCCCTGGGTTCGGCCGGCGCATGCCGCGTGCGCAGGCGGTGGCCGCAGCGGCGATGTTCGGCGCACTGCTATACGCCGCAGCGACGGGTTTCGCAGTGCCGACGCTGCGCACGGCGTTGATGATCGCGGTGGTGGCGTTCGCGCGTATCGCGCGCCGGGGCTGGCGGGCAGTGGACGCGCTGGCGGTCGCAGGCGTCGGTTTGGCCGTGCTCGATCCGCTGTCGCTGCTGGCCGCAGGCTTTTGGCTGAGTTTCGCCGGAGTGGCGTGGCTACTGTGGTGCATGCCGACGCCGTCGCAGCGGCCGCTGCGGGATTTTCTGTCCGCCCAGCGCGTCGCGACGCTCGGTCTGATGCCGCTGTCGGTGGGGATGTTCGGCCAAGCGTCGTTGATCGGACCGTTGGTCAATCTGCTTGCGATTCCCTGGTGGAGTCTGGTGGTGGTGCCGCTGGCCCTGATCGGCGTTGCTTGCGAAGTGGTGGTGCCGGGCGCGGGCGACTGGGCTTGGCGCGCTGCGGCTTTCGCGTTTGAACCGAGCTGGGCACTGTTCGCGCGCCTCGCCGCCCACCCTGCGGCGCTGTGGTGGCTGCCGGAACCGGCGTGGTTCGCCCTGCCTCTGGCCTTGCTCGCCGCGTTCTGGGGGCTGATGCCTGCCGGCGTGCCGGGGCGATGGTTGGCGCTGCTGCTATGGCTGCCGCTGCTGTGGCCGGATCGCGGCCGGCCGGAGCAGGGCGAGGTGGAGATCGTGATGGTCGATGTCGGCCAGGGCCTGTCGGTACTGGTGCGCACCGCGCGGCATACGCTGCTCTACGACATGGGCCCAGCGGTGGAAGAGGGTTTCGATGCCGGCGCGCGCGCGGTGACGCCGACCTTGCGCGCGCTGGGCGTGGACCGGCTGGACGCGGCGGTCATCAGCCACGGCGATAACGACCATGCCGGCGGTTTCGAGGCGGTGGAATCGGGCTTCCCGATCGATCGCCGCTACGCGCCGGCCGACAGCGGATTGGCCAAGCGCGTCGCCGGGCTGCGTATGTGCGAAGCGGGCCGCGAATGGCGCTGGGACGGCGTGCGCTTCCGGTTTCTGCATCCGCCGCCGCATTTCCCCTATCTACGCAACGAATCGAGCTGCGTGCTGCGGATCGAAACCGCCCACGGTGCGGCGCTGCTGACCGGCGACATCGGCGAGGTGATCGAACGCGACCTCGTACGGCGCGAACCGAGCGCGGTCCGCACCGATGTAGTGACAGTGGCGCATCACGGCAGCGGCGGTTCCTCCGACCCCAGCTTCGTTGCCGCGACAGGCGCGCGTGTGGCTTTGATTTCGGCGGGCTACGGCAATCGCTTTCGCCATCCGCGTGCCGACATCGTCGATCGCTGGCGCTGGGCCGGAGCGGAGACGCCGATCAGCGCCGACACGGGGGCGGTGCGGGTGCGTCTGCATGCTGAGGGGCCGGAGATCGTCCATGAGCGCGCAAGAAAGCCGCGACTGTGGGATGCAGCGGCGCGTATGCGGCGGTTGTCGGAGCAGTGAGGCGCCATGCGGCCTGGGCGACCCGGGGTTGAGCGCGACTTCTCGATGATCGTGGACGGCGAGGGGAGAGATCCGGGCCAAGCCGGTTATCCTATCCGCCTATCAAGACACGGCCCCGAGCCGGAGGACGCGACGTGCTGGAACTGGTCAAGGCGGGCGGGTGGCCGATGATTCCGCTGCTGCTGCTCACCATCGTGGCGCTGGCGATCATTCTCGAGCGCTTCTGGAGCCTGCGTCGCAAGACGGTGCTGCCGCCGGGGCTGGGCGGCGAAGTTCGGGCCTGGGCTGCGCGCGGCAATCTGGACCCGGTGCATATCGAATCGCTGCGCCGCACCTCGCCGCTGGGTGCGCTGCTCGCCTCCGCTCTGGATGTGCGCCACCGCCCGCGCGATCAGGTCCGCGAGCGCATCGAAGACGTCGGCCGCCATCTGGTGCATCGGATGGAGCGCTTCCTCAACACGCTTGGCACCATTGCTTCGGCTGGCCCGTTGCTCGGGCTGTTCGGCACCGTGGTCGGCATGATCGATCTGTTTTTGGTGATCGATCAGCAGGGTCTGGGCGATGTCAACGAGCTGGCCGGTGGCATCGGCAAGGCCCTGGTGTGTACGGCGACCGGCATGGTGGTGGCCATTCCTGCGCTGATGTTCCATCGCCATTTTCGCGGCCTGATCGCCGGTTATATCGTCGATATGGAACACGAGGCGATTCAATTGCTCGACACTCTCGACATGCCGCGCGCGCCGGCGCCGGTCGCGTCGGGCGCCCGCGGCATCGCGCCGCCGGTGGATGTGGGCTGAGACGACTCGAATGCGTATTCGCGATTTTCGTTCTGACGACGAGCCTGAGATCAATCTGGTGCCGATGATCGATGTGGTGCTGTGTCTGATCATTTTCTTCGTCGTCACCACCACCTTCGACGCGCGCTCGGTGCTGAAACTGCAATTGCCGCAGGCGAAGGGCGAGCCGAATCAGGCCTCGCCCAATGCGCTGAGCATTCTCGTCAATGCCGATGGGCGCTATTTCGTTCAGGACCGCGAGGCGCTGCGCACCGATGTCGAGTCGCTCAAGCGCACGATCGCCGACATCGCCGGCGACGACCGCAAGCGCCCGGTGCTGCTGCGCGCCGATGCGCGCACGCCGCATCAGGCGGTGATCACCGCGTTGGATGCGCTGGGGCAACTCGGTTTCCGTCAGATCAGTATCGCCACGGCGTCTGAGCAAGCGGCCCCGACCGCGAAGGCCGCGCCAGCGAGGCGCGCGCCATGAGCGAGACACCCGCCGCAGCGCCTGCGGCGAAAGCGCAAACGCTCGGTAGGGCGCCTGAATTAAGCAAGCCGCCTGAATTCGGCAAGACGCCCATCTGGCCGATTTATCGCCGTTTGATCGGCCTGTCCAAGCCCTATCGCGGCCTGCTCGCGATTGCCTTGGTTGGCTTACTGATCGAAGCCGCCGCCGCTGCCGCGTTCACCATGATCATGAAGCCCGTGGTGGATGGCACTTTCGTCAACCCGGACGCCAGTATGGCGCTCTGGCTACCGCTGGCGATCGTTGGCATCTTCGTGGTGCGCGGGCTTGCCGGCTACCTGACCGACGTATTCATGGCGCGCTCGGCGCGCAGCATCGCCCGCGACTTGCGCGTGCGCGCGCTCGGCAAATACCTGCGTTTGCCGGGCCTGCATTTCGACGCTGAGCCGGTGGCGGGGATGCATATGCGTCTGGGTTCGGACAGCGATCAGGTCTCGCAGGCGGCGATCGACGCCGCGAAGGTGATGCTGCAGCAGTCGCTGCAGGTCATCGCGATGCTCGGCGTGATGCTGTGGACAAGTTGGCGAGTGACGCTGGCTGTCTTGCTGGTCGGGCCGGTGATGGCGTGGATGATGAATAAGGTCGGTAAGCGCTATCGCCGCTTCGGCCATCGCATCCAAGAAAGCGGCGGGCGCATGCTGCAGGCGGCCGATCAGGCGCTGCTTAATCAGCAAGAAGTGAAGGTCTACGGCGCGCAATCCACCGAATCCGCGCGCTACCGGGTGCTCGCCGACCACAATCTGGACCTGGCGATGAAGGTCGAAGCCACGCGCAGCATCACCTCGGCGGTGATCCAGTTCATGGGGTCGATCTGCCTCGCACTGCTGCTGTTCTTCGCCGGCCGCGAAGCGGTCGAAGGCCGGCTCACCGCTGGCGATTTCGTGCGGCTGATGGTGTCGATGCTGGCGATCATCCCGGCGCTGAAGCAGCTCACCAACGTGCAGAACATGCTGCAGAAAGGCATCGCGTCGGCCGAACGGCTGTTCTCGGTGCTCGATGCCGAAGAAGAGCGCGACGACGGCACGCGTGCACTCGATCGCGCCCGCGGCGAGATCGAATTTCGCAGCGTCGGCGCGCGCTACCCGGGTCAGAATCAGCAGGCGCTCAGCGAGATCTCGTTCGTCGCTCGCCCGGGTACGGTGACGGCGATTGTCGGCCGCTCAGGCAGCGGCAAATCGACGTTGATCAAGCTGATTCCGCGCTTCTACGAGCCCGAATCAGGCGAGGTGCTGCTCGACGGTTATCCGCTAACCGACTACTCGCTGGCCGATGTACGCCGTCAGATCGCCTTGGTCGGCCAGCAGGTGATGCTGTTCGACGGCAGCGTCGCCCAGAACATCGCGTACGGCGAACTCGCGCAGCGCGACGAGGCGCACGTCGATGCCGCGTTGGACGCCGCGAACGCCAACGAATTCGTGCGCCAACTGCCCGAGGGCGCGCAGACCAGCATCGGCAGCCGCGGCGGACGCCTGTCCGGCGGCCAGCGCCAGCGCTTGGCGATCGCGCGCGCGATTCTGAAAGATGCGCCGATTCTGATTCTCGACGAGGCCACCGCCGCGCTCGACACCGAATCCGAGCGCCTGGTGCAGGATGCGCTGGATAAGTTGATGCCCGACCGCACAACGCTGGTGATCGCGCATCGACTCTCGACGATCGAACATGCCGATCAGGTGCTGGTGCTCGATCGCGGCCGTTTGGTCGAGCATGGCAGTCACGCTGAACTGTTGGCGCGCGGCGGTTTGTACGCGCATCTGCACCGGATGCAGTTCCGCGAGTCGAACGAGTCCGGCGCGGCATGAGGCCGACGATGTACCGCGACGCTGCACGATCGTGTTCGGTCGATGTCGTCGCCCAGCACAGCCGCAAGGGCAGCCGCAGATGAGCGCCGCACGACGCCCGCCGCGCTATTGGTTCGACGGCAGTGCGCCGCCCGCGATTGCGCGTGCGCTGGCGTCGCTATATGGCGCTGCCGTCGGTGTGCGCGTCGCGCTGTATCGCCGCGGTTGGTTGCGCAGCGGCCATCCAGGCGTACCGGTGGTGGTGGTGGGCAATCTCATTGCTGGCGGCAGCGGCAAGACGCCGATGACGATCGCCGTTGTCGAACGCCTGCGCGCGGCTGGTTGGAAGCCAGGCGTGGCGAGCCGCGGCTACGGGCGTCGCGATGCCGCGACCCCGCGCTGGGTAAAGCGCGATACCGACCCAGCCGAAGGCGGCGACGAACCGGTGCTGATCGCATTGCGCAGCGGCGCGCCCGTGCGCGTCGATCGCGATCGCCTTGCTGCCGCGCGTGCGCTGGTCGCCGAAGGCTGCGACATCGTGGTCTGCGACGACGGCCTGCAGCATTACCGTTTGGCGCGCGATGTCGAGATCGAAGTGATCGATGGCCGCAGGCGCTACGGCAACGGGCGCTTGCTGCCGGCCGGGCCACTGCGCGAACCGGAGTCGCGCGCGGCGAACTGCGATTTTCGGGTCGCGAATTTCGGTACGGCAGCGCCAGCGACGTCTGATAGTGTTCCCGCCGAGCCCGGATTCGGCGAGTGGCCGATGCGGCTGGCGGTGGCCGATGCGCAGGCGTTACGCGGTGCGCGCCGTATGCCGCTGTCGGCGTTCGCGGGGCAGCGCGTGCATGCGGTCGCTGGGATCGGCGACCCGGAACGGTTTTTCGAGACGCTGCGCGGCGCCGGCATCGCGGTGGTGCCGCACGCATTTCCCGACCATCACCGCTACGTTGCCGATGATCTGCGTTTCGGCAGCGACCTGCCGGTGTTGATGACCGAGAAAGACGCGGTGAAATGCACTGCATTTGCCGAGGATGGCCAGTACAGCGTCGCGATCCGCGCGGAGTTGCCGGAAGCGTTCTGGGTCGCGTTCTTGGATCGGATCAAGCAAACGGCCGAGACACAAACGGCCGAGAAACAAACGGCCGAGAAACAAACGGCCCAGAAACAAGCGGCCCAGAAACAAACGGTCGAGACACAGCGATGAAGGCGAACGGTGGCGCGGCCGAAAACGACACCATGGCGACAGCGCCATGACGACAGCAATCTGGAAGAGAGGAACGCGATGAACGCAGCGAATCGCAGGGCGAAAACGACAGGCACGATCGGCTTTCGCGTGATGATCGCGCTGCTGTCGATCGGTTGGCTGTTGCCGATGTGGCTGGGCGTCTCGAACGTATTGGATTACATGGCGTTGGAACTGCAACCGCTGTTGCTGCAGCAGCCGAAGCTCAACTCGTTTCCATTCATCGACTTCGCCGGGCGCTGTTTTGCCATCGCTTTCCTGTGGCTGGGCGCCGTGCTCGCCGGCTGGGCGTGGTTCGGCGTTGCGGTTTGGCAGCGTGGTATCGCGCAGCGGTCGCTTCGATGAGATACATGATTTCGGTAAACCATCAGCCATCGCCATGACCGATCGTCTCGACTTCGTCGTCGCTATCCCCGCCCGTTACGCGGCCTCGCGGCTGCCGGGTAAACCGCTGCGCCTGCTCGGTGGCGAACCGCTGGTGCTGCACGTCGCGCGTCGCGCGCTCGCTGCCGGAGCGCGCGAGGTGTGGGTGGCGACCGACGACGACCGCATCGCCGCGGCGCTTAATGGCAGCGGCGTGGGCAGCGGCGTGGGTAGCGGCGTGCGCATCGCGATGACCTCGCCCGATCACGCCTCCGGCACCGACCGACTGGCCGAATGCGCCGCCATCGCCGGCTGGGGTGAGGATCAGGTCGTCGTTAATCTGCAGGGCGATGAGCCGTTCGCGCCCGCCGCCGGGATTCGCACTGTCGCCGAGATTTTGGTCGCCTCCGGCGCAGCGATGAGCACGCTGGCGGTGCCGATCGACGATGCGCGCACCCTATTCGACCCAAACGCGGTGAAGCTGGTCCGCGCAGCCAGCGCTTCGGGCATCGGCGATGCCCTGTATTTCAGCCGCGCGCCGATTCCCTGGCACCGCGACGCCTTTGCCCACGATCGCGATGCGCTTCCGGCGGGCGGCCCCTGGCTGCGTCACATCGGCATCTACGGCTACCGCGCCGGTTTTCTGCGCCATTTCGCATCGCTGCCGCCGTCGCCGCTGGAAATCATCGAATCGCTGGAGCAACTGCGCGCGCTAGAAGCAGGGCATCGCATCGCCGTGGCGCTGACGCCGGCGCCGTTCCCACCGGGCATCGACACGCCCGAAGACCTCGAACGCGCCGAACGCACGCTCGCTGCGCTGGGTGCGGAAGGAGATTTGCGGTGAGGTTGTTGATGATGTGCCTTGGCAACATCTGCCGCTCGCCGCTCGCCGAGGGCGCGCTTCGGGCGCGGCTGGCGCAGGCGCGGCTGGACTGGGTCGAAGTCGATTCTGCGGGCACCGGCGGTTGGCACGCCGGCGAGCCGCCGGACCGGCGCAGTATCGCGATCGCTGCTGAAGCGGGGGTCGATATCCGCGCCCAGCGCGCCCGCAAGCTGCGCAGCGCCGATTTCGAAGCCTACGATTGGCTGCTTTGCGCCGATCGCAGCGTCCTGCGCGATGTGCGCGCGGCAGCGCCGGCAGGCGCTTCGGCCGGCACGGCCCTACTGCTGGAATGGGCGGAGCAGGGCAGCGGGATGGAGATTCCCGACCCCTACACCGGCACGCAAGAAGACTTTCGCCGCGTTTGGCGCTTGGTCGATGCCGCCGCAGAGCGGATCGTGCAGCGGATCGTACAGACCAAGCCCGATCGCTGACGTCGCTTCCGTAACAGTTGACGCTACCGCCCAGACTAGTAATGCTGCCGAACTGAATGGACACGACTCTCGCCCCTGAATTTCCGAACGGTCTGCAATGGCTCAATCTTGCCGAGCCGCTGCGGATGTCGCAATTGCGCGGACGCATCACCGCGCTCGCCTTCGTCAATGCCGGTTCCGCATGGTGCCAGCAGCGCCTGAACGACCTTGCGACCCTGCGCCGCCGCTATCCCGATCACCTGCAACTGGTCGCGATCCACGTGCCGCGCTTCGACCATGAGCGCGATCCGCGCCGGGTGCTCAAGCGCCTGAATCGGCAAGCGAACGATTACCCGATCGCGCACGATGTCGATTGGACGCTGTGGCAGCACTACGGCATCGAAGCCTGGCCGACGGTCGTGTTGATCGACGAGCAGGGTCGCATCCGCCAAAAAATCGTCGGCGATACGCCGGTGCGCGATCTGGACGCCCACATCACGACCCTGCGCAACGCATTCGTGCCGCAATCGCTCAACCCGGAGCCGATCGAACTGCGTCGCAACCGCGAACCCGATTTGCCGCTGCGCTTCCCGATCGGCATCGCGGTGAGCTCACAGCACCTCTACGTTGCCGATAGCGGCCATCATCGCGTGCTCGAATGCGAATTCAACGGCCGTATTCGTCGCCAATTCGGCAGCGGCGGCCCGGGTTTCATCGATGGGCCGATGGAATTGGCCGCATTCCAGCAGCCCATGGGCATCGCGCTGCAGCGCGACACGCTGTACGTCGCCGACACCGGCAACCATGCCGTGCGCAGGATCAAGCTCGGCACCGGCGATGTCGATACGCTCTGCGGCGCAGGGCGCCCAGGGCAGCCGACCCTTGGCGTGGTGATGGACCCGCGCGCGGCGGCGCTGGATCAGCCGCGTACCGTTGCGGTGTCGCCCAGCAACGCGCTGTGCATCGGTACCGCTGGCGATAGCCGAATTTGGATCTACGATCTTTCCGATCGCTCGATCAAACTGCTTGCCGGTTCCGGAGCGCCAGATCTGCTCGACGGCGAGGGCGAGGCTGCGGCCTTCGTTGCCCCCACCGCGCTGGCGATCGTGCAGCAGATTCTGTACGTCTGCGACGAATCTGCATCCGCCGTGCGCAGCGTGAACCTGCGCACCCGCCAGGTCACGACGCTGCTAGGCCAGGGAGCTTGGACGTTCGGCAACGTCGACGGTTCGCGCAGCGATGCCCAACTGCAGCAGCCGCAGGCCATCGCGATGGAAGGCACGAGCCCGGTGCTGTGGATCGCCGACAGCGGCAACGATCGCCTGCGCATGCTGCGCTTGGGCGGCGGCGAAGTGAGTACGGTCAATCTGCCACAGCCGCTGCATGCGCCGGCTGGCCTTGCAGTCGCGGACGGTGTGGTCTGGATCGCCGATACCGACGCCCACTCCGTGCTGCGCTACGACACCGCCGATGGCAGCCTGCGGCAAATCCCGATCGGTGACTGAGTGCGGCGAGTGAGCGGCATGTGAGCAAACAAACTGATACGCCCGCCGAGGGCCGGCCTCGTGATGATGCCTCCTTCGACGGTCGCGCGTATGCGCGCGACCTCACGGCCGCTCCGGGCGTCTATCGGATGTACGCCAGCGACGACAGTCTTCTGTACGTCGGCAAAGCGGCATCGCTGAAAAAGCGGGTCGCGAGCTATTTCACCAAGGCGCTGGCAACGCGAACCGCATCGATGGTTGCGCAGATCGCGCGGATGGACGTCACTGTCACCCGCACGCCCTCAGAAGCGCTACTGCTGGAAAATCAACTGATCAAATCGCTCAAGCCGCGCTATAACGTGCTGCTGCGCGACGACAAAAGCTACCCGAACGTGCTATTGACTCGCGAAATGTGGCCGCGCATCGCTTTTCACCGTGGCCCGCGCGCGGTGCCGGGGCGCTACTTCGGCCCGTATCCCAGCGTGCTGGCGGTGCGCGAGACCTTGAATCTGATGCAGAAGATCTTTCGTCTGCGCAATTGCGAGGACAGCGTCTTCCGCAATCGCTCGCGGCCCTGCCTGCAGCACCAGATCGGCCGCTGCAGCGCGCCCTGCGTCGGCCTCGTCTCGGCGCAGGATTACAACGAAAGCGTGCGCCGCGCCGGACTCTTTCTCGATGGGCGCAGCGACGAACTCACCGCCGAACTCGCTCAGGCGATGGAAGATGCCAGCGCTGCACTGGCGTTCGAGCGTGCCGCTGCGCTGCGCGACCAAGTCGCCGCGATCCGTAAACTTCAAGCGAGCCAGTACGTGGACGGGCAGGCTGCCGATCTCGACGTCATCGCCTGCGCCGTGCAGGGCACCCACGCCTGCGTCGTGCTGTTGGCGTTTCGCGACGGCCGCAATCTCGGCACTCGCAGCTTCCTGCCCAAAACCAACGGTGCCGACAGCGCTGAGGAAGTGCTCGCCGCGTTCGTGTCGCAGTACTACGCAGAACAGCCCCCGCCGCGCGAAATCGTGCTCGATCGCGATATCGCCGATCGCGAATGGGTCGAAGAGGCCTTGATCGCCGCCGCCGGGCGCAAAGTACAGATCAAGACCAGCGTGCGCGGCGAACGCGCCGGCTACCTCGACCTCGTACGCCGCAACGCAGAACTGACGCTGGCTGGCGAGCTCGGCAGTCAGGCCGCGCAGCGCGCCCGCGTCGAGTCGCTGCGCGACATGCTGGGACTGGACGAACCGCCGCAGCGCATCGAGTGCTTCGACATCAGCCACACCATGGGTGAGGCGACCGTTGCTTCCTGCGTGGTGTTCGACGGCAATGGGCCCGTCCGCGCCCAATACCGCCGCTACAACATCGAGGGCATCACCCCTGGCGACGACTACGCCGCGATGCATCAGGCGCTGTCGCGGCGTTTTCGCAAGGCTGCGGAAGGCGACCCCGAGGCGGTGGTGCCCGATGTCTTGCTGATCGACGGCGGCGCAGGGCAGGTCGCGCAGGCACAGGCCGCGCTTGCCGAACTGGGCGTCGCTGGGCAGTACATCGTCGGCGTGGCCAAAGGCGAGGCACGGCGCCCAGGCGACGAAACTCTGCTGCTGCCTGACGGCCGCGAACTGCGGCCTGGCGCTGCTTCTCCCGGCCTGCAGTTGATTCAACAGGTGCGCGACGAAGCCCATCGTTTCGCGATTACCGGCCACCGTGGCCGCCGCCAGAAGGCGCGCGCGGTGAGCCGTCTCGAAGATATTCCCGGCATCGGCCCACGCAGACGCGCTAATCTGTTGCGGCATTTCGGCGGTCTTGGCGGCTTGAAGGCTGCGGGCATCGAAGAGATCGCCCGGGTCGAAGGCGTGAACGCTGCGCTTGCCGAGCGCATCTACCTCACGCTTCACGGCCTGCAAAGCGATCGACAGAACGACTGAATAAGGATCATTGATGAAGTTGACCGTACCCACCCTGCTAACTCTCGGACGGATCGTGATGATCCCGATTCTGGTGTTGGTGTTCTATTTGCCCTACGGATGGACCAATTTCGCTTCCGCTGCAGTGTTTGCTTTTGCCGCATTCACCGACTGGCTCGACGGCTGGATCGCCCGCCGCTATCAGCAGCATTCGGCCTTCGGCGCGTTTCTAGACCCGGTTGCGGACAAGCTGATGGTTGCCGTCGCGTTATTTTTGATCGTGCAAGGCCATCCCACGCCGTGGATGGCGCTATGGGCGGCAGTGATCGTAGGCCGCGAGATCGCAGTTTCTGCGCTGCGCGAATGGATGGCCGAGATCGGCCATCGCGCGACCGTAAAAGTGGCGCAGTTGGGCAAGATCAAAACCGTAGTGCAAATGCTCGCACTGGTGTGTCTGCTGTATTCGGTGGCGCCGGACATCCCTCCTCGCGAAACGCCGTGGATGGGCGAGCCGATTTTCATGATCGGCGATTGGATGCTAGCGGCCGCAGCGATCCTTACTTTGTGGTCAGGCTTGCAGTATTTGATCGCCGCATGGCCGGCGCTGATGGCTGAAGAGAAAAAAGGGAGTTGACAGTTCAGCGCGACAAGGTAGAATTTCGCCTCCTCTGCGGGAATAGCTCAGTTGGTAGAGCACGACCTTGCCAAGGTCGGGGTCGCGAGTTCGAGTCTCGTTTCCCGCTCCAATTTCTCTTTCAGGCTCTGAAGGCCTCTCGCCTCGTTAGCGGAGGGCTGGGTGGCAGAGTGGTCATGCAGCGGCCTGCAAAGCCGTGTACGCCGGTTCGATTCCGACCCCAGCCTCCATCCCCTGAAGTCTGCCCCGGTGGCGGAATCGGTAGACGCAACGGACTTAAAATCCGTTGACCGCAAGGTCGTGCCGGTTCGAGTCCGGCCCGGGGCACCAATGACTTACGCGCTTTTTCGCGAATTCTCATGAGGTAAAGTTGCACTGCCAGTTGCACTGACGACGTAAATGGGCGTAGGGTTGCGTATGCGCGCGACTGAGCGCGTGAATGAAAACGGCCCCGAGTGGTGCGCTAACACCGTCCCGGGGCCTCGCCACAACCAGCATGAGGTGCTGACCATGGTTACCCGCAATCCTACCCGACCCACTCCCACGACGATCGGAGGCCGCTAGCATGGCCACGATCAGCAAGCGCAAGTCACCCGGCCGCCCCGCGACCTATGTCGCCCAGGTGCGCATCAAACCCTTCCGGCCTGTCTCTCGGACGTTCGCCACCAACGCCGAAGCGGAGTCGTGGGCCGCGACGACCGAGGCAACTCTCAAGCGTGAGCGCGCTGTGAGCGCCGGTGTGCA
>JANMGT010000049.1:0-2809 GCA_031374725.1 Lysobacteraceae bacterium
TCCGCCGCACGCCGAAAGGCGTTATGCGGGCGAGAAAAGGCGGTGAAATGGTTCAAAACCCGCGATTTTAAGCAATTGATTGACCTGTTTGAATAAATGCGTCGCTCAATTCATTCTGGGTGGAGGTTGATCAGACCTTCCCTAGGAAATGAAGGCGCATTATGCCATCGCCTTAAACCCTGTTCACGATCTCCGCATCCTTCGCGCTGAGCCCCAGAACGCGCTATCCCTTGTCGCTTAGACGGGTGTCCAAGGTTCGGGGGCAAGATCAAATTCGTCATACCGCCAAACGTAGGACATGCAGTCCCGTAGCGCGGGTCTTGTACCCGCCGCTTCCGAAACCGTGACGTGCCATTACCCAGTCCGGCGCGGCTTCACGGACGTCGTGATGCAAAACCGTTGCTTCGTTCGATTCGCAGATGCAAGACTCGCCTTAGAGCCTGTTTAGACTCTCTCCATGCTCCGCGTTGGGTCGCCGCGACACGCTGAGGTTCGAGCGTCGCGCAGTGCCAGACTGGTGGTCTGGTCATACTGTATAACTGCATGCGGCGCGCGGGCCTCAGCGTGTCGCAGCGGCACAACCCGAAGGGCTGAGCCACAGAACGCGCGGCACGGCGTCCTCGCTCGGTCATGGATGGCGCCATTCCCTCGCTCCTCCTTGTTCCGCGCGTTCTGTGGCTCAGCGCGAAGCATGGAGAGAGTCTAAACAGGCTCTTACAGTCTGTCGCGCGGAGAGCTGTATTTTCCTGCGAAGACCCGATCACAATACCCGTCTGTTCCGAACAAAATCGACGCGCCCATGATCGACCACGAACAACTCCATCGAGACGGCTATGCCCTGCTCCATCGAGCGATCCCGGCGGAATGGCTGGAGGCGCTTCGCGACGCATTCGATGCAGGCGTGATGCCGTCGGAGCGATGGGCCGTCCCGCGCGGAGTGGGCTGGCGCCATTCGCTGCTGGATCTCGATTCGCGGGTGCAGGCCGTCTGCCGGTTGCCGCAAGTGCTAGCCGTGGTCGGCGCCTTGATCGGCGAACGGTTCTTTCTCGCGCAGGTGGAGGGCCGCGAGCCCTTATTGGGAGGCGGTCAACAGGGCCTGCACCGCGACCTGTCGGCGCAACGCCCCGGCGATACGGTGAGCGCACTCGCTTTTTTCGACGACTATGGCCCCGAGAACGGCGCCACCCGCCTCGTCCCCGGCACGCATCGCCCCGCGCCGGATGCACCGCCGTTCGATGTGAACGACGAGTCGCGCTGCATGCAACTCGCAGGCAGCGCCGGCGACATACTCGTGTTCGATGCCGACCTACTGCACGCGGGCAGCCTGAACCCGACCGGTGCGCGCCGTCGCTCCATCCTCATCGGCTATTTCGCTGAGGAACGCTACGCCGCGCACCTCAAAACGGCGCAGCTTCGCAATGTTCGAATGAATACCAGCGAGCGATTCGACCCGTAGAGTGGGCTTTATGCCTAAGGTCACCCCACTTTTTTCATACTTCATCCAGGAATTTCCCTCGCAATCTTGCGCACCATTTTCAATAGCTCCGGTGGCCATTGTCTTCGGTGCCGCAGCCATTCCAAGCACCGGCGCTGTTCGCTGTAACGGGCGCGGTGACTTGTCTTGTCTGTCAATGGGTCCGTTGCCACCGCCGCCGCTTTCACTGCCCGTGCCAGCAACCACGCAGCGAATGCCGCCATCGCATGAATCAGCAGCAGTATCGCCAACCGCTCGGGAGCGCGGCTCAAGCTGTCTTCAAATCCCATCCCGTAGCGGTGACTTTTCAGATCTCTGAACGCCAGTTCGATCTGCATACGTTTGGCGTAGATTGCAGTCACCTGCGTTGCGCTGGCCTCCTGAGGCGACAGAGAGGTTGCCAACAGCCAAGGCTCGCATTCTCGCTTACGCGCTTTTTGCGCCATCCGGTCGCCTTTAGGCTTCGATGCGCGCTTTTCTGATCGGCTAAGCGTGTGCGTCTTGCGACGCAAGCGCACCAGAAAACACGACCAGGGCGAACCCTGCACCATCGACCATGCACCCATGGCTTCCGATCGACCGGATGCGCCCGCATGCAGCGAACTGCAAGGTTGCCACTCCTGTTGTGGGCCACGAATTTTCGTGTTGTTGCGTAATCGCCCGACATAATCCCAGCCATGTGCAACCACTGCGCGAAACCAGTCGCTGCGGAATCCCGCATCACTGACGATCACGGGCTTGCATGCAGGAATGATCGTCGCCAACGCATCAAGAAACTCCCGTTGCGCACCCGGGGAATTCAGCCGGGCGTTCGGATAAATGCGCTCGTACACCGTCAGCGATCGACCTCCCACCGGCACTGCTGCCCGTAACAAGCACCAACGACCATCGCCCTTCAGATCGGACCAATCCACGACAATCACTGGACGGGCCTGCGTCAGCAACCACGTCGCCATCGCCCGATGCAGCGCACCCTGTTCACGATGCAAATGGCGATTGCTCAACAAGCGATCCAGCGCCTTCAGCGGCGCGTGTGCAAAGGTCGCGTCAGGCCAGGACCGGGACAGATCGGTCAACGTCAAACGACGACCGTCAATCAACGCCTGAACCGCATGCAGCAGGACGTTGCGTCTGCGGCCATGCATCGGGTCTAGCGCAGGGGCAAGTGGACGGCGCAGAATCTCGGTCGCGTGCATGGCGTGGTCCTCAGGCTTCGATACCCCGAGGAAAAAAACCGCGTCATGCACGCGCTGTTTTTGCGGACACTAAACCCTATCTCATTGATATGCAATCAGAAAAAGTGGGGTGACCTTAGGTACAAGACCCGCCCTACGA
>JANMGT010000061.1:0-132497 GCA_031374725.1 Lysobacteraceae bacterium
AAGCACAAGAATCTTCACTAGAACCTATCTCAAAATCGATTCCGCGGGAGCGGATCGTCATGTAGTCATTCCGGCGAACGCCGGAATCCAATGTTTCCCAAATATTTCAAATGCTGGATCCCGGCTTTCGCCGGGATGACGGCAAGGGTATGCCGTCATCCCGAGAGCCAGTCTCACATATTCCGCCGATACTCCCCGCCCACGTCATACAGCGCATGGCTGATCTGGCCGAGGGAGTGAGTTTTCACCGCTTCCATTAGCGCAGCGAAGACGTTGCTGCGGTCGCGGGCGGTTTTTTGTAGGTAGGCGAGGTCTTCGTTTGAAGCCACGCGCGCGTCCCGGCCCTCTCCCGGGGGGAGAGGGAGAGCAGCGTGGTTGCGGAGCCGCTGGTAGTTCGCGACGTTGTCGATCTGCTGGCTTTTCTCGCCTTCGGTGGAGCGAATGAGTTCGATCTCAGTGACGATATCGCCGGCATGGTCTTTCGGCAAGAATGTGTTCACGCCGATCAGCGGCAGGCTGCCGTCGTGTTTCTTGTGTTCGTAGGTCATCGACTCGTCTTGGATCTTGCCGCGTTGGTACATGGTGTCCATCGCGCCGAGCACGCCGCCGCGTTCGCTGATCGCTTCGAATTCCTTGTACACCGCTTCTTCGACGATGTCGGTGAGCTTGTCGACGATGAAACTGCCCTGCCAGGGGTTTTCGCAGAAGTTGAGGCCGAGTTCTTTGTTGATGATCATCTGAATCGCGACGGCGCGGCGCACCGATTCTTCGGTCGGGGTGGTGATGGCTTCGTCGTAGGCGTTGGTGTGCAGGCTGTTGCAGTTGTCGAACAGTGCGTACAACGCTTGCAGCGTGGTGCGGATGTCGTTGAACTGGATTTCCTGCGCGTGCAGCGAGCGGCCGCTGGTTTGGATGTGGTACTTCATCATCTGGCTTCTGCTGCTGGCGCCGTAGCGTTCGCGCATCGCGCGTGCCCAGATGCGGCGGGCGACGCGGCCGATGACGGTGTATTCCGGGTCCATGCCGTTGCTGAAGAAGAACGACAGATTCGGCGCGAAGTCGTCTATCTTCATCCCACGGGCGAGGTAGTACTCGACGATGGTAAAACCATTACTCAGGGTGAAGGCGAGCTGCGAGATCGGGTTCGCGCCCGCTTCGGCGATGTGATAACCGCTGATCGACACCGAATAGAAGTTGCGGACGCTGTTGTCGACGAAATACTGCTGGATATCGCCCATCATCCGCATCGCGAATTCGGTGCTGAAGATGCAGGTGTTCTGTGCCTGGTCTTCTTTGAGGATGTCGGCCTGCACGGTGCCGCGCACGGTGGCGAGGGTATGCGCTTTGATCTTGGCGTAAGTCTCGGCATCAAGCACTTGGTCGCCGGTCACGCCGAGCAAGCCTAAACCCAAACCATCGTTGGTCTCGGGCAGCATGCCGCTGTATTCGGGGCGATGACCTTTGCCGGATGCGTCGTGTTCGAAGATGCGCTCGATCGTCGCGTGCGCGGCGTCCCAGCGCGACTGATCGGCACGCAGATATTTCTCGACCTGCTGATCGATCGCGGTGTTCATGAACATCGCGAGGATGATCGGCGCCGGGCCGTTAATGGTCATCGACACCGACGTGCTGGGCGCGCACAGGTCGAAGCCGGAATACAGCTTCTTCATGTCGTCGAGCGTGGCGATGTTGACGCCGGAGTTGCCGATTTTGCCGTAGATGTCGGGGCGGATCGCCGGGTCTTCACCGTACAGGGTCACGCTGTCGAATGCAGTGGACAGGCGCGCGGCGGGCTGGCCGACGCTGAGGTAATGAAAGCGACGATTGGTGCGCTCGGGCGTGCCTTCGCCGGCGAACATGCGGATCGGGTCTTCGCCGCTGCGGCGGTACGGATACACGCCGCCGGTGTACGGATATGCGCCGGGCAGATTTTCCTTTTGCAGGAAGGTCAACAGCTCGCCCCAGCTTTTATAGGTGGGCGCGGCGATTTTCGGCACCTTTTGATACGACAGCGATTCGCGGTAGTTCTCGACCCGGATGGTTTTATCGCGGACTTTGTATTCGGTCACGTCATCGACGATCGACTTCAAGCGCGCCGGCCATTCGCGCAGCAGCTTCAGCGCTTCGGAGGTCAGCGATTGGACTGCGTCGTTGTAGCGTTGGCGGAGGGTGATGAGGGTGCGGTCGGCAAAGGCACCCCTCATCCGCCCTTCGGGCACCTTCTCCCCGCTGGTGCGGGGAGAAGGAGAGGCTATCGCTTCCTTCTCCTCGCTTGCGGGGAGAAGGTGGTCCGAAGGACCGGATGAGGGGGAGGCGAGTAAAGCGTCGGTAGGGTACAGCTCCAGCGATTTCGGTAACGCATCATCGCCAAGATCATGCAACGACTGCCAATACGATTGCGCGCGGTCGGCGGTCTCGGCCTGGGTTTCGATCTGACGATTGATGCCACGGCCTTGTTCGGCGATCTCGGCGAGATAGCGCACGCGGTTGCCGGGGATCAGCACCGTGGCACGCGGTTCGCGCAGCGAAGTGTCGATGTTCGGGTGCCAGTCGATGCGGCTATTGCTTTTCGTAGGAGAGGCTTCAGCCGCGAGCTTCTGCTCTGCGGTGTGGTTCGCAGAGACGGTGGAAGAGCTCGGGGCTGAACCCCCTCCTACGGCCCCTTCTACAGCGCCCACGCCCAGCTTTTCGCGCAGCAAGCGGCACAGGTTCGCGAACATCCAGCTCACGCCGGGGTCGTTGAACTGACTGGCGATGGTGGGATAGACCGGAACGTCTTCGTCGGCGAGGTTGAACGCGACGCGGTTGCGCTTCCACTGCTTGCGCACATCTCTCAACGCATCTTCCGCGCCGCGCTTGTCGAACTTATTAAGCACCACCAGTTCGGCGTAATCGAGCATGTCGATTTTTTCGAGCTGGCTGGGTGCGCCGAAATCACTGGTCATCACGTACATCGGGAAATCGACCAGATCGACGATCTCCGAATCGCTTTGGCCAATGCCGGCGGTTTCGACGATCACCAGGTCGTAGCCGAGCGATTTCAAAAAGCTGATGCAATCCTTCAGCACGATATTGGTGGCCGCGTGCTGACGGCGGGTCGCCATCGAACGCATGAACACGCGTTTGGAACGCAGCGAATTCATGCGGATGCGGTCGCCCAGCAGCGCGCCGCCGGTGCGGCGACGGGTGGGATCGACCGAGATCACCGCGATGCGCATTTCGGGAAAACTGGCGAGGAAGCGATTGAGCAGTTCGTCGGTGACGGACGATTTGCCGGCGCCGCCGGTGCCGGTAATGCCCACGACCGGGGTTTTGCCGCCAGCGAGCTGCCATTCCTTGCGCAGATGGGCGAGCTCCGATTCGGTCAGCACATCGTCTTCGATCAGACTCAACACGCGCCCGATCGCAATTTCGTCGCGTAGGGCGGGCTCAAGCCCGCCGTTGTTGGAGGTCGGATGTGTCGAACGGCGGGCTTGAGCCGGACTCAACACACGCCCGATCGCAATTTCGTCGCGTAGGGCGGGCTCAAGCCCGCCATCGCCTGTATTCGATGGCACGGAATGGCGGGCTTGAGCCGGACTCAACACGCGCCCGATCGCAATGTCGTCCCGTAAGGCGGGCTCAAGCCCGCCATCGCCTGTATTCGATGGCACGGAACGGCGGGCTTGAGCCAGACTCAACACGCGCCCAATCGTAAGTTCGTCGCGTAGGGCGGGCTCAAGCCCGCCATCGCCTGTATTCGATGGCACGGAATGGCGGGCTTGAGCCCGCCCTACGACATCGCGTGCGGTGCCGGCGCGGCGCACCACGTCTTCGATCATCGCAACCAGGCCCATGTGCATGCCGTCGTTCGGGTGATAGATGCGCTCGACGCCGTAGGCCTGCAGCTCGCGGATTTCTTCCGGGGTGATGGTGCCGCCGCCGCCGCCGAACACTTTGATATGGCCGGCGCCGCGTTCCTTCAGCATGTCCACCATGTATTTGAAGTATTCGACGTGGCCGCCTTGATAGCTGGACAGGGCGATTGCATCGGCGTCTTCCTGCAGCGCGGCGCGGACGACGTCCTCGACGCTGCGGTTGTGGCCGAGGTGGATCACCTCGGCGCCCTGGGCTTGAATCAGCCGGCGCATGATGTTGATCGCGGCGTCGTGGCCGTCGAACAGGCTGGCGGCGGTGACAAAGCGCAGCGGCGAAGATTCGCGCTGCACCGAGGGAAGCGTTGCGGCTGGCGTGCTCATGGCGCGCTCCGTGCGGTTTAGGTAATGACCCATTCTAGCCGCTCGCCCCCTGCCGCCCCAGCCGTATGCGCCCGCGCCTTGTCGGGAGGGTGTCGTCGCGGGGATACTCCCCCGCACGGTGCAGTCGGGGGTGAGGGGCAATGGCTCGGTTTTCGATGACGCGGCTTCGGCGGATCGCCGCCTGGGGCTGCTTTTCTCTGGCGGCCCTGATTGGCAGCGGCCTGCTGCTCGCCGATCACTACACCCCGCAGGCGACCGGCGCGCCGAGCACCGCGCTGCCCTCGCTCGCGCATACCGCACCCAAAGCGACCGCATTAGATCTCGAACTCGGCCCAATGCTGGCCGGTCACCCGGGCAAAACCGGCGCCTTGCTCGTGACGGACGGCGTCGATGCCTTCGCGGCGCGGGCACTGTCGGCGCAAAAAGCGGGGCGCAGCCTCGATCTGATGTACTACATCTGGCACGACGACCTCACCGGACGGCTGCTGGGCCGAGAAGCGTGGCGCGCGGCCGAGCGCGGCGTGCGCGTGCGCATGCTGCTGGATGATATGAACGCCGAGGGCATGGACTCGAAGCTGCTGCTGCTCGATGGCCATCCCAACATCGACATTCGGCTGTACAACCCGTTCCGCAACCGCGAGGGCGTCGGCCGCATCGTCGAACTGGTGCAGCGCGTGGTCAGCGTGAACCATCGCATGCACAACAAGGCCTGGATCGCCGACAACCGGATGGCGGTGGTCGGCGGCCGCAACATCGGCGAGGAGTATTTCGGCGCTGGGGATGATGTGAATTTCCGCGACCTCGACATGGTGCTGTTCGGGCCAGCGGTACAGGAAACCAGCGCGATGTTCGATCGTTACTGGAATAGCGCGGCGGCGGTGCCGCTCGCCGGCTTGGCGCGCGCGCCGCGCGGTGGGTTCGACAGCATCGCGCAGGCGATCGAAACCGAGGCCGCAGGCAAAGACGCACAGCGCTATCTGCAGCGCGTGTCCGCTTCAAAAAACGTGCGCGATTACGCCGGCAAGCAATTGGAACCGTTTTGGAGCGATCGCATTCATTTGGTCTCCGATCCGCCGCTGAAATGGGACGACAGCAGTCGCGACGACTGGCTGGTGCATCGGATCGAGCGCGACTTATCGAGCGCAACCCACAAAGTGCTGCTGATTTCGCCGTACTTCGTGCCCGGCCCCGAGGTAACGGATGCCTTGGTGGGCATGAAGAAAAAAGGCGTCACGGTGGGCGTGGTGACCAATTCGCTGGGCGCGAACGATGTGGCGGCGGTGTACGGCGCCTATTGGCCCTATCGCGATACCTTGCTGCGTGGCGGCGTACACGTCTACGAGTTGCGAGCGCAGGGGCATCCCGAGAGCAGCCTGTTCGGCAGCAGCGGCGCCAGCCTGCATACCAAGGCCTACAGCGTGGACGACACTCGCGGCTTTATCGGCTCGTTCAATCTGGATGCGCGTTCGGCCTACTTGAATACCGAAATGGGCGTGATGTTCGACGATGCCGATTTGGCGCGCGCGGTGCGCGATGAATATCTGCGTTTGGCCGGCCCAGATTTGAGTTACTGGATGCGCGTGAATCGCGACGGCGATGCGCAGTGGCTTGATCATGCGGCGAAGCCGCCGCGCTTGCTGGGCACGGCGCCCGACACCGACCGCCAACAGCGCGCGATGGCGACGGTGATGTCGTGGCTGCCGCTGGAATCTCAGCTGTGAGCGAGCCCACCCAGACCGAAGCGCTGGATACGCTGCGCGCGGCCGCGACCGATGGCGACCACGATGCCGCGTTTCGGCTCGCGATCGCCGCCATCGGCGCCGGAGACTTCGACGACGCGCGGCGCTGGTTGTTGCCGGCGGGCGACGCCGGCCATCCTGGCGCGATGCTGGAGCTGGGCCGCATCGCTTTATACGGCATGATCGATGCGCCTGCTCCGCGACACGCGGTGACATGGTTCGAGCGCGCCGAGCGCGCGGGTGTGGCCGCAGCAAGCGATTTCCTGTTGCAGATCGCGCTCGGTGGTATCGCGTTGCCGCGCGATGCGCGCATCAACGAGCGCCTGCACAGCGGCGTGCACGCCGAATATCCGCCGGCATTGCTCACTGCCGCACTGCATTTCGGCCGCAAACCGCATCCCGACGATCAAACGCTGTGTCTGCAGTTGCTGGAACGCGGCGCGGCGCGCGGCGACGCGATCGCAGCCGCTCTGCTCGCCGAGCGGCTCGCGCACGGC
This sequence comes from Lysobacteraceae bacterium, assembly GCA_031374725.1. Classification (GTDB taxonomy): domain Bacteria; phylum Pseudomonadota; class Gammaproteobacteria; order Xanthomonadales; family Xanthomonadaceae; genus Lysobacter_I. Next base: position 6,475 of record JANMGT010000061.1, read on the forward strand.
GAAGGCTGCGCGGCGCAGCCGGAGGTCGCCGAGGCTCTGCGCGCGCAGCTCGCGACCAATGGTTTCGCACCGCTGCTGGTGTTCACGCTAGCGCCACCGGGGCCGAACGGGCCGCCGCGTCAGCTCGCCTTAGAAGAGGTGCTGCGCCCGCCGACGGCGAACACGCTGAGTACACGGCCGCGGGTGTCGGTGATCGACCGTCTGTTATCCGCAGACGAATGCCGGCTGCTGATCGCCGCCTCGCGGCCGCAGTTGCATCCCTCGCAAACCGCCGACCCGGTGACCGGCGTGCCCTACACGCTGCCGGTACGCACCAGCAGCGAGGCCAGCTTCGACCCGCTGATGGAAAGCAGCGCCGTTCGCCTCGTACTGCTGCGGATGGCCGCTGCCGCAGGGATCGATTTACCGCAAGGCGAACAACTCACCGTCCTGCGCTACGCCCCGGGCCAGCAATATCGGCCGCATCGCGATTATTTGCCGCCCGGCACGCTGCAACTGGATCGCCCGCAGGCCGGCAACCGCGTGCGCACCATTTGCGTGTATCTCAACTCGGTCGAAGCCGGCGGCGAAACCGAATTTCCGCTCGTTGGGCTGAAAGTCGCGCCGCTGCCGGGACGCGCAGTCATCTTCGACAGCATGATTTTCGATGCCGCAACGCCAGAAGGCCGCCTCGACCCCGATTCGCTGCATGCGGGCTTGCCGGTGGAAGCGGGTGAAAAGTGGTTGGCGACGTTATGGATTCGACAGCGCCGGTATCGCGACTGGTAGCGGCGACAAGCGGCAAGCGGCAGGCGGCAGGCGTTCACGCCAGCATGCTCGGCACGAGAACGGCCGCACGCACTAACCGTCCTGCAAACATCATCTGCTCACACCTTGGGCGCACACCACTCACGTCACCGAAGCGCGCGATCGACACGCGCGATTGACACGCGAGCGATTGACACGCGCGCGATCCACACCCGCCGATCGCGCCCGATGGTCAGCGATTGATGACTTCGCGATGCATCGGTGCCAACACCGCTAAAAGCTTGCTTTGCGCGCGAAACGGAATATTGCGACGCGCCATCGCGATTTGCAGATCTTCCACCAGCGCATTGAAGTCGGCGCGATCGACTGCCATGCCCGCATGCGTCGACACCATGTCGCGACCGCTATACGCGCAGCCACCACCAAGGATCGCGCAAAACTGCTCGGAGAGCTGTCGCTTCACACGATCGTGATCAGTGCGTTCGAAGAACGGCCGCATCCGCGGGTCCTCGAGCAAAATCGCCATGAAATCCTCCATCAGCGCATCCAAGCCCGGCTTGCCGCCGAAGTCTTGAAACACTGCGACGAGTTCTGGATGTGCTGGCGCAGGGTCTGCCACCGCATGCGGGCGTTCGTCGGCTGCGGACGATTGAGCGAAGCAAGGGGCCGCCATAGCGGCCGCGGCCAAGACAAGCCCCATGGCGATGCGTAAAGAATAAGACAACATATGCGCGCTCCGAGTCGTGCGGTCAGAAACCGACTTGCAGCGAGGCATACACGCCTCGTTGCTTGTCACGAATAACGATATTGCCCAGATCGAGATAGGCGATCGTGAGCGAGACATGGCGATTGGGCGCCCATGCGAGAAACACATCCCAAGCATCGTCTTCGTCGGCGATCTTCAGATTGTTCGGCTTACTGCGGTACTCGGCGCCGATGGCAAGCTGCCGGTTAAGCAAGTAGGCGGCGGACGCCTCGAATTCCAAAGATCTGCCGCTTCCGCGATCGCCACCGAACCCAAGGATGCCGAACTGATTGGCATCGGTCGAACGCAGCGTGCCGTTAACAAGCAGGTTTTGCGAAAGCAGCAATTTGGTGGCACTCACGTAGATATCGGTACCGCTATCATCGTCTGCACCGATGGCACGGACCAGCGCCCCGCGTTGGTTGCGCTTGCGCTGCATGCCCAACGACACCTGCGGCAGCAGGCGATCCTGTTCGAGCACCGCGTCGCCGAACAGCTTCAGTTTCACTCCGATCGTATTCTGGGAAATCGTATAACCCCGGCCGAGCCCAAGCGCGGCGCCGACGCTCTGGGTATCGAACACCTGACGCGAGACGCTGAGCTCGACCCGATCATTGATGCCGATCAGCGCGCCATAGCTGTCGAGACTGTAATCGGAGACATCGACGCGCGTGTAATAGACATTGGCGCCGAATTGGTCGCGCTCGCCGTAGCCGCCGATAAGTGCCCAAGGCGTAAGCCCACCGCCTGCGGCGCCTTCGATTTGGCTGACGCCTGCGGTCAGCAGAAGTTTGCCTGCAGTACGCGGATTCTCGGGCTCGGCGATGGTTTCGTCGTCGCTCTGCAGTTCAGACACGTCTTGCGCGTGGAGCACGCCGGCGCACCAGGGTAGGGCTAGCGCGCAAGCGAATGCGAGATAGCGACGATGCGGGCGCCGAGATGGCTTATGAGGCATGTGGGAAAGCTCCTTTCGGATCGGATCGGCATGCGTCGCTAGGCGCGCGACGACGAGGCAACACGCACGCAGAGTCGGTTGAACGCCGCGCCAACTCGTGACACCAGCGGAGAACCGGTCGGCTTAACCTTCAATTGCAGGTCGCCGCTGTCGGCCGCATATTCCAAGACGCGCAGCAGCGACTCGATCGGTGCAAGCCAGCGGCGCCAAAACCACCACGAGGCGATGCCAACGGCAAGCAGCGCCAACACGCACCCAATTTGCAGCGGCAAGCGCAGACTGGCGTGGGCGACCGAATCGACATCCGCAGGCGCAATCAACAGCACACGTGCATCGGCATCGCCGAACAATGGGACTGCTTCGGCCAAACGCTGTGCGCCCGCAAGCTCCAACCAGAGATTTCCGTCAGGAAGCGGCTTCGCAGCGCCGCCAGCCGTATCCGACACCGCAACACTGAGCGCGCTAGGTAGCGCTTCGGCGGCGCTCGGCGACAATGTGGATGCCACAACGCGTACGCCTTGCGGAGTCGGCAACAGTAGCGCCACATCGGCCTTGCTCCCCTCGCCCGCCCCTTCCACAAGCGACCGCGCAAAAGTCTGATCTAGCGGCAAAGCCACGAGCAGATAAATTTCGCTGAAACCGTATTCCGCGAGGGGAAGGATGCGCATATCGAGTAGGCGATCTTCGTGGATCAGCAAGCCGTTCTTTGCTCGTTTGCTCTCGCGAACGCTGCGGAAGAGCAGCGAATCGCCGAAATCCAGTGGGCCGATCATACGATCCGTGGTCGCCAGTACGCTTCCTTTTTGGCTGAGGATCGCGACCATCGACAGCTTGAGCTGCGAACGCCGCTCTTCAAGCAAATCCACCACCGAAGCGTAGTCCGGCTCGGTGCCAGGCAACACGTTATCGAGCGCCTGCGCGATGTAGCCGGTCACCGCCTGATTGCCTGCGATGGTCTCGCCCCTCAAGGCGAGTTCGCTACCGTGGGCGCGTTCGCTCGATATTTGCGCCGTACGCAGCACCCGAAGTTCCGCGCTGGATAAGGCGCGTGACACGTGGGCGTCCTGCCACAAGGAAAGACCGATGACCACGACTGCGACAGTCGCGATCGCCACGATGATCGAGACGCGCGCGGAATATGACTTTATGGTGTTCATCGACCATGACCCTCATGGGCATTGGGATCGAGCGCCGGCTTGGTGGCGACGATGCGCTGCTTGGGTACTTTCGTCGGCCCTTCGAGTTCGAGGCTAATCGGCGCGCCGCGCGGATGCCAGATCACGAGGGTGCCTGCACCCGGGGGCAGGCCGTCGATCTGGAATCGCCCCTTTTTATCAGGCCGCGTGAAATACGGTGTACCGAGTACCAGCACGTTGGCGCGCATATTCTGATGCACGCTGCAATTGACCACCACCAGCCCGGTGCGCGCGAAGGTGTGCTGGCGAGTTTGGCCCGGGCCGTAAAATCCAAGATCGAAACCATTCGCTCCGCTTCTTGAAAACACGTTGTGCAAAATGGAATCCGAATTCTCGAACCCCACCGTGCTGCCGACAGGCACCACCAGCACGCTCGGTTTAAATCCTTTGCTGCGCGTATCGACAGTGAATCGCTGGGCCTTCGGCGCCACGGCGCCGGCTTTGGGTAAAAAGTAGACCACGGCGTCGGTGACCTCGCCCGAAGCCACTGATTGGCGCGGCCCTTCGGAAATCTCCATACTCCCGCGGATGGAAGCGCTGGCGGCGATATCAGCCTGCGCCGACGTCCGCGGCGCCTGCTGGCTCACGGCGGACATGGTCGGCGCGGCTTTAACATCGAGCGCAGACGACATAGTGGCGATTGGCGCCAGAATTCCTATAAAACAGCAAAAAGACGCGCTGAAAAGTGCATTTGTGAATTGCATGATGTCCTCCCTGTTTCTGGCAGCCGTTCGCAGCGAGCTGCTACGACAATGTTTAAGCCAACATTCTTTCCTTGAATACGCAGCATAGATTCATTCGGATGCACGCTCTAGGGAACCGGCGATCTGGGACCGATGTATACGATTCCATTAGACTACGCGCGAGTTGCCCATTCTTCGCTATGCCAACGAGCCGCTGATACCTTTGCGTTCAACGACTTACCCTTTTTCCCGGTGTCCATCCTCCGCTCGGCACCGGCGCAACGGAGTTTCCGATGATTTTTGAGCACATCGACAACTACGGCCACGAACAGGTCGTGTTCTGCCACAACAAAGATGCCGGTCTCAAGGCCATCATCGCCATCCACAACACCGTGCTGGGCCCATCGCTCGGCGGTTTGCGGATGTGGCCGTATAAGACCGAGCAGGATGCGCTAAACGATGTGCTGCGACTGTCTCGCGGCATGACGTACAAGAACGCGGTCGCGGGATTGAATATCGGCGGCGGCAAGGCGGTGATCATCGGCGACCCGTCCAAAGATAAGTCCGAAGCCTTGTTCCGCGCCTTCGGCAAATTCGTCGATTCGCTGGGCGGCCGCTACATCACCGCCGAAGACGTCGGTATCGACGTCAACGACATGGAATACGTCTACCGCGAAACCGAGTACGTCACTGGTGTGCATCAAGTCCACGGTGGCTCGGGCGATCCCTCGCCGTTCACCGCATACGGCACCTTGCAGGGCCTGATGGCCACGCTGAACAAGAAATTCGGCGACGAAGACATCGGGCGCCGCAGCTATGCCGTGCAGGGTCTGGGCCACGTCGGCATGGAATTCGTCAAGCTGCTGAAAGAGCGCGGCGCCAAGATCTTCGTCACCGACATCAATACATCGCTGATCGAACAAGCAGTCGAAGATTACGGCGCGGAAGCGGTTGGTCCGGACGACATCTACGACGTGAACTGCGATGTCTACTCGCCGTGCGCGCTCGGCGGCACCGTCAACGAGCAGACCTTGCCTCGCCTGAAAGCCAAAGTAATCTGCGGCGCGGCCAACAATCAGCTTGCGGACAACGCGATCGGCGACGAAGTGCAAAAGCGCGGGATCGTCTATGCGCCCGACTATGCGGTCAACGCTGGCGGCGTGATGAACGTGTCGCTGGAAATCGACGGCTACAACCGCGAGCGCGCGATGCGGATGATGCGCACGATCTATCACAACCTTGGCCGAATCTACGAAATTTCCGATCGCGACAAGATTCCGACCTATTTGGCGGCCGACCGTTTGGCCGAAGAGCGCATCGCCGCGATCGGCAAGCTGAAACTACCGATGGGCCGCACCGCACCGCGTTTCCTCGGACGTATGCGCGGGCATTGATGCTGGACGCAGTCCAGCATCAATCCCAAAGTTTGCATCCGCAAACTTTGGGCCCCGCTGAATCACTTCCCACATCCCCCGCCGCTGTCGCGGCGCCCCCCTTGACGCAAGGGGGGCTGTATTTCGTTACCATCGCCGCTACACCTTGACGTGATGCGTTGATCGCGCAACCGCTAGCCCTCATTCCGCTCTCTGACTCCGGAACGTTCATGCGCCCATTTCCCCTCGGTGAAGACATCGATGCCCTTCGCGACGCGGTGCGCCGCTTCGCCGATACCGAGATCGCGCCGCGCGCGGCGAAGATCGATGAGGACAATTGGTTCCCGCAGGATCTATGGCCGAAACTCGGCGAAATGGGGCTGCTTGGCATCACCGTCGCTGGTGAATACGGCGGCAGCGAGATGGGCTATTTGGCGCATCTCGTCGCGATGGAGGAGATTTCGCGTGCATCGGGCTCGGTCGGTTTGAGCTACGGCGCGCACTCCAATTTGTGCGTGAGCAATCTCTACGCCAACGCCAATGAAACGCAGCGGCAGACCTATCTGCCCAAACTCTGCAGCGGCGAATGGAAAGGCGCGCTGGCGATGAGCGAACCGGGCGCCGGTTCGGATGTGGTCGGTTCGATGTCCTGTCGGGCGGAACTTCGCGACGGCGTGTGGGTGGCGAACGGCAGCAAAATGTGGATCACCAACGGCCCCGAGGCCGACGTCCTCGTGGTCTATATGCGCACCGCAAGCAAAGACGCAGGCAGTAAGTGCATGACTGCCTTCATCGTCGAAAAAGGCATGAACGGTTTTTCGACCGCGCAGAAGCTCGACAAGTTGGGCATGCGCGGCAGCAATACCTGCGAATTGGTATTCGAGAACTGCGAAATCCCGCAAGAGAACGTGCTGGGCGACGCGAACAACGGCGTGAAGGTACTGATGAGCGGCCTGAACACCGAACGTTTGGTCCTCAGCGGCGGCCCGCTGGGCCTGATGCAAGCGGCGATGGACATCGCCCTGCCCTACGTGCGCGAACGCAAACAGTTCGACGTGGCGATCGGCACCTTCGGCATCATGCAGGCCAAGATCGCGGATATGTACACCGCGATGCAGTCCTCGCGCGCGTTCGCATACCAAGTCGCGCGCGATTACGACGCCGGGCATAAATCGCGCATCGACGCCGCAAGCTGTTTGTTGCACGCCTCCGATTGCGCGGTGCAGGTGGCGCTGGAAGCGATCCAGACCCTCGGCGGCAACGGCTATATCAACGAGTACCCGACCGGCCGCCTGCTGCGCGACGCCAAACTTTACGCGATCGGCGCGGGCACCAACGAAATCCGGCGCATGCTGATCGGCCGCGAGTTATTCAACGGCCAGAGCTGACGCGATCTGCGCGATCGGTCGCGTCGCGCGATTGTAGCCAGCGCGGCGTGCGCAGATGTCATCACGCGTGACCTGCTCAGTGCAAAACCGGTACATTGCAGCACCTTCAAAGATGACTGCAGATGACGTTGTCCAGCCACCGCTCCTTGCGCATTCTCGCCACCGGCATCTCCACGCCGACGCGCTGGCTCGACAGCGCCGAACTCGACGTCCAGCTCGGCCTTGCGCCCGGCACGGTGCAAGCGCGCACCGGCGTGGCGCGTCGCGGCATTGAGCCTGAACGCAGCGCTGCGGACGTTGCCGCAGAAGCGGCGCACGATGCGCTTCGACGCGCGGGACTTGCGCTCGATGCGATCGATGCGCTGATCTGCGCCAACGCCAGCCACGACCAGGCGATGCCCTGCAATGCCGCGTTGCTGCATCACGCGCTCGGTCTGCGCGGGGTGCCGGCGTTCGATATCAACGCCAGTTGCATCGGTTTCCTGATGGCGCTTGATCTCGTCGCCTCGCTGCTGGCGAGCGGTCGTTATCGCTGCGTGCTGGTCGTGTCCTGCGACCTCGCCTCGCGCGCGCTTGATCCGAACGATCTCGACACATTCGGATTATTCGGCGACGGCGCAGCGGCGGCGATTTTGAGCAGCGCGAACGAACGCAACCGCGCCGACGCCAACACCGACACGCATGGTCCCGCCTTGCTCGCCGCGCATTTCGAGACGTGGTCGGAAGCTGCGCACGCCTGCGAAATTCCCGGCGGCGGCTCGCGACTGCCGCCCGATCGCTATGCCGGCGACTATCGCGAAGTCTGCACCTTCCGCATGGACGGCAAACGGCTGTATCGCGCGGTCGCCGAACACTTCGACCGCTTCCTCGCTGAATTACTGGTCGATGCTGGGCTGACTCTCGATGCCATCGACCGGGTGATCCCGCATCAGGCCTCGGCGCTGGGCATGGCCCACGTGTTCAAGCGCATCGCCGTGCCGCGCGAGCGTGTGCAAGATATTTTCGCGATGCATGGCAATCAGGTGGCCGCTTCACTGCCGACGGCGTTGCATCATGCGCTCGACAGCCGTCGCCTGCGCGCAGGCGATACCGCGCTGCTGATCGGCACTGCAGCCGGCGTCACCCTCGGTGGCGTGGTGCTGCGGTTATGAGCACGGACACGAGCACAGCCATGCACGCCGCAATCCGTGCGGGAAATGCTGAATTTCCGCGCGTGCGTTTGTACGTGCTGCGCGTCGGCCATTGCACGCACCCGGAATGCATCGCCGTGCGCGGCGGCGCGTGGCGCGCCGTTGAGTTTCCGGCGCTCGTCGGTTTGATTCGTCACCCCTCCGCAGGCGCGATCCTCTTCGACACCGGCTACTCCGAACATTTCGCCCGTGTTACCGCGAACTTTCCCGAACGCCTGTATCGCTGGACGACGCCATTTTCACTACCTCCCGAGCACTGCCTGCAAGCGCAGCTCGCGCGGCACGGCGTCGCTTTGCATGACATCCGCGCGGTCTTCGCCTCGCATCTGCACGGCGATCACATCGCCGGCCTGCGCGATCTGTCGCGCGCGACGATCTGGTGCGGTGGCGACGCGCTGCGCCATGTGCGCGACACCGGTCGCCTTCACTTATTGCGCCGCGGTTATTTGCCGGGGTTATTGCCCGACGATTTCGAGCGTCGTCATCGCCGCATCGAAGACCATCCGATGCGAACGCTGCCGGGACGCTGGGCGGCGCTCGGCGAGGGCTTCGACCTGATCGGCGACGGCAGTCTGTGGGCCGTGCCGCTACCCGGGCACGCGCGCGGCCATTTCGGCCTGCTGCTGCGCCACGATGACGATCGCCAATGGCTGCTGGCCGGCGATGCCGCATGGTATCTGGATGAGTTGCGCGATAACCGGCCCGCCGCCTGGCCGACACGGTTACTGGTGGATGACTGGGCCGCGCACCGCCACACGCGCGCTCGCCTGCATCGCGTGCTGGCCGACGCGCAGCGCGCGGGCGACGACAGTGTCGCGATGCTGCCAGCGCATTGCGACAAGACATATCGCGCATTGCCCGTTTCGATGCGCGATTCGGCGACCAACGATGCGCTCAAAAATGCAGTGGCAGAAATCACGTCCGCAGTGATTGATCGCCCCGGGATAGACGCATGAAACTGTTGATCACCGGCGCATCGGGCTTCATCGGCGGGCGCTTCCTGCAGCGCTTCGCTGCGCAACCTGACTTGCAATTGCTCGGCGTCGGCCGGCGCAAACTCGACCTACCGAGTTACCGCTCGATCGACTTGTCTCAGCGCGGCGCGCTCGATGTCACGCTACGCGCGTTCGTGCCGGACGTCGTGATTCACGCCGCAGCGCTATCGTCGCCGTTCGCGCCGCGCCGCGAATATCTGCGGCATAACGTGAACGCAACGCGACATGTGATCGAGAGCTGCCGCGCGCACGGGCAACCGAAGCTGATCTATATCTCATCGAGCTCGGTACACTACCAGCCGCGCGATCAGCTCGGCATACGCGAGGACGACCCGATCGGCCCGACGTTCGCGAACGTCTATGCCGAAACCAAAGCCGCGGGCGAAGTGCTAGTTCGCGACTATCCGGGCGCGTGGACCATCCTGCGCCCACGCGCGGTGTTCGGGCCCGGCGATACCGTGCTGTTTCCACGCCTGCTCGCTGCGGCCAAACGCGGAAAGCTTCCGCGAATCGTACGCAAAGGGTCTGCGGCTGTCGGCGACGTAATCAGTGTCGATGCTTTGACCGATTACATGCTCCGTGCGGCGCAGCGCAGCGATGCGGTCGGCGCATTCAACCTCAGTCACGGCGAACCGGTAGCGATGCAGGATTTCTTGGCCGAAGTGTTTCGTCGCCTCGATCTGCCGCCGCCCGGGCGTCGTATTTCCTATCGCACCGCGCGCACGGCCGCGTTCGTCGCGGAGCTGCTTTGGACCGCACTGCCGCTGCGCGGCGAACCGCCGGTCACGCGGTTCGGCGTGGACGTGCTGTGCTTCAGCAAGACCTTCGACATCGCCAAAGCGCGCGCTATCTTGGGCGAACCCTCGCAGACATTAGCGCAGGGGTTAGACGATTTCATCGCTTGGCAGCAGACGCGGCAATGAATGTTCTGCGCATGCTCGACGAGGTGTATTGCCTGCCCTGGCTATTGATCGCGCTTTGGCCGGCGCTGGAGCTGTGGCGACAATCGGCGGCATGGCGCGCGCTGCATGCGATGGCTTCGACGACCGTTCGCGACGGCAATACTGCAACGACCGGCGCGGATAATGATTCGAACGCTGCGACCGGCATCGATGAAACACAACACTTGCAGCGCTTCGATGGTGTGGACGTACTGCAGCCGATCCGCAGCGGCGACCCGACGCTCGGCGAAGCGCTTGGCGCCTCGCTGCGCGCGTTGGGCGCACGCGGCGCGCACCTGCACTGGTTGATCGACGAAGACGATCTCGCCGCGGCGAACATCCTGCGCGCGACGCTCATAGCGCAGCCGGCACTCGCGGCGCGGGTTTCCGTATCGCTGCATCCGCCATGTCCTGCCGGCATCAATCCAAAACTGTTCAAACTCGATCGCGCACTCGCACAATGCCAAGGCGACGCCGTGTTGGTACTCGACGACGATGCGCGGCTACCTCCCGCAACGCTCGATGCGCTGCTGGCAGCACTGCAGGACAACAGCGACAACAGCGAGAGCGATGGCGCTGCGCCGGTCGTATCGACTGCATTACCGGCGTATTTACCTGCGAGCGGCCTCGGCGCGCGCTTGCTCGCGCGCTTTGTGAACGACAACGCAGCGCTGACCTATCTACCGCCGCGACTGGCTGGGCGTTCGCCAACGCTCAACGGCATGTGCTGGGCGATGCGCCGCGACGTGTTGTTGCGTATCGGCGGCTTCGCGCAAAGCCTGCGGCATCTCACCGACGATTTGGCGATGGCGCAGGCGGTGCTTGCTGCGGGCGGACGCATCGACCAGCGCAGCGAGCCGGTGTGGATGCGCACATCCTTGCCCGATCTGCTTAGCTATGCGCGGCAAATGCATCGCTGGATGCTGTTCGCACATTTACTGCTGCGCAGCCAGCCGTGGCCGCTGCGGCTGCGGATCGGCATCGGTCAAGGTCTGCCGATCGCGCTACCGCTATTCGCATTCGCGATCTTCGCGCTGGCGCCGTCGTGGTTCGGTGGCGCACTGTTCGTGCTCGGCGGCGCTGCGCATGTGCTCGGCCGACGGCGTCTGCAGCGCGCCTGCGCAGGCGCGGCGACGGCGAAGATCGAGCCGCTGTTGTCGCTGTGCATCGTGGCGCTGCTGCCGCTGCATGCGCTGCATGCGTGGCTGGACCGTCGCATCTGTTGGCGCACGCATCGTTATCGCGTCTACGCCAACGATCGCTTCGAGGAATGCGCATGACTGCGGCGCTGCCGCGCATCGCTTTTCTGACCGGCCGCAGCGATCCTGACCGCTGCGCACTGTCGCCGCTGCAGCGGGCGACGCTCGATACGCTCGCCGCCGATGCGCACGGTCTTTCGCCGTGCCCGCTTAATTTTCCTTGGAACGAAGGCAGTGCGCGGTGGCGGCCGGTGCCGCTGCTGCGCGCGAGCTTCGCCAACGCGCAACAGTACATCGCAGCGCGCAGCGGTCGCATCGCAGGCGTATCACCGGAATCGCTTGAGCGCGCGCGCACCCAGCTTCTCGACTCGCCGCGCACGTTGCTGCTGGTCGGCAGTTGCGGTCTTTCCCTGCTCAATCCACTGATCGCACCCTTCGATGCGGCACAGCGCGCGCAACTGCGTGTCGTCGCCTACGGCGGCGTGGCGCCGCACTGGCCGCAGCATGTCGAAGGCGTACACCTGCGCGGCCATCGCGATCGCATCGCCAACTGGTTCGGCCCCATCGACGGCCCAAGGGTGCGCATCGTCGCGCATGGCCATATGGACTATCTCGAAGGCGAGGCAATCATTGCCGCTGCGCGCGAATTTCTGCCATGGCTGCGAGGCCTTGCGTGAGCACGGATAGCGCAAGCGAACCGCTTGTTTTGAATCCGCATATGTCGAAGCCGCGCATTGATCTTTTAGCACCTCCATTCGCAGGGCATTTGCATCCGATCATCGCGATCGGCCGTGCGCTGAGCGAAATCGCCGATATCGAAGTCGTCAGCACAGAAGCGGCGCAAGCGCGTATCCGTGCAGCAGGTTTGCGCGGCGTCGCACTCGTGCCTGGCGCCGATGAGGCGTTGCGCGCGCTCACCGATCCACCGCATGCCGTCGGCGCACATCCGCTGCGTTTACAAGCGCAATTTCAACAGGCGCTACGTTTGCAGGCAGCGTTCGCGGCGGCGCTGGATGCGCGTTATCGCACGCAGCGCGCCGATCTAGTGATCGCCGATTTCACTCTGATCATTGCTGGCCCCATCGCCGCGCGCTACGGCATGCCGTGGTGGACGAGCCATCCTTCGCCCTGCGTGATCGAAGCGCCCGGAGGACCCCCGGCCTATCTCGGCGGTTGGCGCCCGGGCCGCAGTGCGCTCGGGCGTATGCGCGATGCCGTCGCCGCACGAACGATTCGCGGCTTCAAACGCAGCGTGCATCGACTGCATCGAAGCGCGCTGCGCGACCTCGGCCTCGATGCGGTGTACCGCGACGACGGCAGCGAAGCGGCGTACTCGCCCGAATGCGTGCTCGCGCTCGGTTTGCGCGCGCTGGAGTTTGAACGCGCTTGGCCAGCATCGGTGCATTTTGTCGGTCCGTTGCTATGGAGCCCGCCGACGCCCGGCGGCGCATCCGATGTCAACCGCTCGGCGCCGCCGACTTCGCGCGATGCGCCGCACGTCCTCGCAACGCTCGGCACGCATCTGGGCTGGGCCAAAGACGGGCTAGCGATGCATCTCGCACAGATCGCGCAGCGGCGGCCGCAATGGCGTGTGCATTTCAGCGACGGCCGTTACCAAGCACATGCGCATTCGGCGCAAGGAGCGCTGCAGCGGCGCGCTTGGGTCGATTATCCGACGTGGATTCCGGCGATGTCTGCGGTGCTGCACCATGGCGGCGCAGGCGTGATGTGGGAGTGCTTGCGCGCTGGCGTGCCCGCGCTGGTGCTGCCGCGCGATTACGACCAATTCGATCACGCTGCGCGCTTGGAGAGTGCCGGCGTCGCCTTGCGATTGCGCCATCCGCGCGAAATCGAGAGCGCATTGGAACGCATCTTGAGCGGCGATTCCTGCTTGCAACCCGCACGCTTCATCGATGCGCTGCGCCCCGGGCTGGCCGAAGCGCGCATCGTGGCACTCGCGAAGCAGCGTTTGCGGATTTGATCCGCCGCCGCATCGAACATCGAATCAAGCGCGACTGGCGACCGCGGCACCCGGCTTGGTTTTCGGCACATATTTGCGGCTCAACCACACTCCTGCGATCACCGCCACGACAAGCGGAGCGAACCACGCGATCGAACCGTACCAACTCGGCGCCACGACCCCAAGCATATCGATGATGCGGTTCATGCCGATCGCCAAGAATGCGATGTGGGTCGCCACGCCGCAGCCGAGCATCGCCAAAATATGTTCTTTCATCCACCAACGCGTCAGTGTCAGTGGACGGAAATAGCAAATCAGCATTGTCGTTCCGCTATGAAAGCCGATGGCGCTAAAGCCCATCAGCAGAACCACGGACATCTGCAAACCGATGGCAAGGGTCGCGGCCGATGCGGACAGATTCAACAGCGCAACCACAAGGTAAGTGCGCCCTCGAAAGGCAGGCTGGTCGCGCTTGCTTCGAATCGCGCGCCAACCCACCCACATCGAACTGGCGGTAATCACGACCAAATACCCCAGGAAGGTCGCGACCCCGGGTTTGCCGCGCATGGCGATGATGATCGCCATCGGCATCGCAGTGACGATGATGCCGAGCATCGCAGTCATATAGATTTTTCCGAACCGCAGGTGCAGAGGCGAACCTTTCTTGGCGAATGCGGCGACCCAGAACGTGATCAGCGCAATCAAGCCGCTGATGCCGTGTACCAGAAGCAGGAACGTGTAGGCGGAATCCATTGTGATGCTCCAACGTCGGGGTTCACCGACAGTAGGCATAGTCTCCGGATCGGACGCCGACCCCGGCACATGCCTGAGGTCACCGCTAGGGGGTGAGAAAAGTCACTTTTTCGACTTCATACCTTCCGCTGCAGACATATCACTGCCATGCTGCAGCTATGCCCTACGACACCACCACCATTCCCCGCATTGGGCTGCAATCGCACCAAGGCAGTTTGCGCCAGCGCATCTTCACTCCGCTGAACTTCGCCGCCTACATCACGTGGATCGCGATTTGCATCGCGACTCTGGACATGTCGAAACTGCGCGCAGGTGAGCTGCGCGAATGGGCTGGCTTTGCCGCGCTGGTCGCACTGATCGCGCTCTTCGCCCTCTCGTCTTCGCGACGATTGCCGGCCAACACTGGCACCGCACTGTGGAACATCCTCGCCCAAGGCGTGCTGGTGATCCTGGCCGAGTGGCTGTTGCGCGGCGGCCAGACCGTCGTGCTGCTGATCATCGTTGTCGCGCAGGTCTCCGTGGTGATATCGCCGCGAATGGTCGTGCTGTACATGCTGGCGTTGAACGCGGCGATCGCGGCCCTTTGGGTCTCTCGGGGCGAGACGGTCGGCGCTGTCTTGTTTTCGATACTGCCGCTGGCTGGGTTTCAGGCCTTTGCCGCGCTCACTGGACACTTCGCGGCCAGCAGCGAACGCGCGCGAGCGCATCTCGCGCAAGTCAATACCGAATTGTTGGCGACACGGCGGTTACTGGAAGAGTCCGCTCGTGCCGGCGAGCGCCTAAAACTCTCGCGCGAACTGCACGATATCGCCGGCCATTCGCTGACCGCGCTGAAACTCAACTTGGCATGCCTGCTGCGTGAGCCCGCGCTCGCGGATCGCGAAGAACTCCGCGTTTCGAACGCATTGGCCGACGATCTACTCGGCCAAATCCGACAAGTCGTCAGCGCATTGCGCGCGTACGACGGCATCGACCTGGGCACAGCGCTCGATGCGTTGTCGTCACCGCTTCCGGGCACCCGCGTCGAGATCGCGATCGACGATGGCCTGCGCGTGGACGATATCGATCAAGCCGAAGCACTGCTGCGCTGCGCGCAAGAAGCGATCACCAATGCGGTTCGCCATGGCCGAGCGACGCTGATTTCGATCGGCTTGCACCGCATTGAGGGCAACCTGGAATTGCGCATCGTTAACGACGGCATATCGTCGGCCAGTTTGGCGCCCGGCAATGGACTTATCGGCATGCGCGAACGCATCGCGGCGATCGGCGGCACTCTGGACGTCGCGCCAACGCCGCCGCGCGGCGTGCGTGTGGTCGCTCGAATTCCGATGATCGCCGATGAGGCGAGCACGGCATGAACGATCCTCGCCAGCCTTCGCGTACCAATCCTCAGGACGATCGCGGCGAACCGCGCGCCATTCGCATTGCACTTTGCGACGACCAAGCCTTAGTGCTGCGTGGATTGTCGCGACTGCTCGCCGACATCGGCTTCGAGATCGCGTTGGAAACCACCGATGCCGAACAGTTGCTCGGTGGCCTTGCGCAGCGTCCGGCGGACGTCATCGTCAGCGATATTCGCATGCCGGGCCTCGGCGGCTTCGGCCTGATTCGCAGCCTGCGCGAGCGCGGCGATGCGACGCCGGTGATTCTGCTCACCACATTCGACGACCATCGCCTCTTACTGCAAGCGGTGGAGGCCGGCGCGCAAGGTTTTCTGCTGAAAGACGCTTCACCCGACGACCTACGCAGTGCGATCCAGCGCGTCGCGGCGGGCGAGACACTGCTCCAGCCGGTCAGCCTGGGTCCGATCCGCGCCGCTTGGAACGCCATCGACACGGACACCTACAGCGTACGCATCA
The DNA here is from genome assembly GCA_031374725.1 of Lysobacteraceae bacterium. GTDB lineage: Bacteria > Pseudomonadota > Gammaproteobacteria > Xanthomonadales > Xanthomonadaceae > Lysobacter_I. The sequence goes on from JANMGT010000061.1 coordinate 22,459, forward strand.
CCGAACGCGAACGCTCGATTTTGCGCTTGGTCGCCGGCGGCTACTCCAATAAAGAAATCGCACGCAGCCTACATTTGTCGGAAGGCACGATTAAAAATTACATGTCCGAATTGTTAGTGAAACTCGACTGCCGCGATCGTACGCACGCGGTGCTCAAAGCGATCACATTGCGGCTGTTGTAACCGGCGCGCACCGTCCGGCAGAGCGGGCCATGGCGCCACTGAAGCCTCGAAGGATAGATGGATGGATGGATGGCGCCAGGATCCTCCGGTCGCTGTTCTGTGTCGCGACCAAACTGCGATGTAAATGAAATCGACAGCGGGCTGGTTCGAATGCCCCAACGTTGCCCGCCGATTTGCGGCGGCGCAGCATGCGCCGCATACTTAACGCATACGACGCAGTCCAGATCATCCAGTGCTGGCGGCGGCGCAGCGTCGCTCAATCGGGTTCATCTGCCCGTCGCCCCTATCATCAAAGTCGCCCCTATCATCAAAATGGAGTTCGCCATGTCCGACATCGTTATCGTAGGTGCCAAGCGCACCGCCATCGGTTCTTTTCTCGGGCAATTCACCGGTGTCCCCACGCCGACCTTGGGCGCTGCGGCCATCGCTGCTGCGCTGAATCATGCGGGCGTTGCGCCGGATCAGGTCGATGAAGTCATCATGGGTTGCGTGCTGCCCGCCGGCCTCGGCCAAGCGCCCGCGCGACAGGCCGCGCTCGCCGCGAAGATTCCAACCAGCGCTGGGTGCACTACGATCAACAAAGTCTGCGGTTCGGGGATGAAAGCGATCATGTTCGCGCACGATTTGATTAAGGCCGGTTCCGCGCATGTCGTCGTTGCCGGCGGCATGGAATCGATGACCAACGCGCCGCATCTGCTCAACGGTTCGCGCACCGGCATTCGTTACGGCAGCGGCGAGTTTCTCGATCACATGGCGTGGGACGGATTGACCAATCCTTACGACAAGCAAGCGATGGGCGTGTTCGGCGATGCGACCTGCGTCAAGCACGGTTTCACTCGCGAACAGACCGACGCGTTCTCCGCCGAAAGCGCGGCGCGCGCGCAGAAAGCGATCGCCGACGGCGCATTCAAAGCAGAAATCGCAGCGGTGACGGTGCAGTCGCGCAAGGGCGACACCATCGTCGATACCGACGAAGAGCCGGGCAAAATCGATATATCGAAGATCCCAACGCTGCGCGCCGCATTCGGTAAAGAAGGCATTCTCACCGCCGCGTCCTCGTCGAAAATTTCCGATGGCGCCGCCGCGACGGTGCTGATGTCCGCCGACGAAGCCGCACGTCGCGGCGCGACGCCGCTGGCGCGTATCGTCGCGCATGCGACGCATGCGCAGGCGCCGGAATGGTTCACCACCGCCCCGATCAATGCGATCGAAAACGTGTTGAAGAAAGCGGGCTGGAGCGTCGGCGATGTCGATCTGTTCGAAGTCAACGAAGCGTTCGCTGTCGTTGCGATGGCGCCGATGAAGGCGCTCGGCATCGCACACGAAAAACTCAACGTGCGCGGCGGCGCCTGCGCCCTGGGTCATCCGATCGGCGCGAGCGGCGCGCGCTTGGTGGTGACGCTGATTGCAGCGTTGCAAGCGACCGGCGGCAAGCGCGGGGTCGCGTCGCTATGCATCGGCGGCGGCGAGGCGACTGCTATCGCGATTGAGCTTGTATAGCTGAGCGGCAGGCCTGATGACCGGACTGGTGATCGAGCCTGACCTCCATCGATCCGGCGCCGTCCGGACGGCGCCGGATCGACCCCGAGCTGACTCGCTGGGCGCCCCGCTGGGCCGCCACAGGGACTTTTCTGAATAGGCGACGCCCTTTCAAACGGGCTGCAAACGTAAAAAGCAAAAAAAACCGGACACACCCGCTTGACACCAGCGCACGGCTTGTCATGATGGCGACGTGCGCAGAGACCTGCGCCCGAGTTCCCAAGTCCTGACGACCCCGAACCCGAGAAATCTGACCATGAACCTGAACAAACTCGTGATTGCTGCAGCGATGGGCTTGGCCCTAGCCGCATGCACCCCGAAGTCCGACGACGCTGCGGCCGAAGCTGCTGCTGCCACGGAAGCCACCACAGAAGCAACCGCCACCGACTCCATGGCTTCTAGCGCTGATGCCACTGCTCCGGATGCCACTGCTCCGGATGCCGCCGCCACAGCTGCCGACGCCGCAGCAGATGCGGCAGCCGCCGCGAACGCAGCTGGCGCGGATGCGGCTGCTGCTGCCGACGCCGCTGCGGACGCCGCAGAGAAGGCTGCCGATGCTGTAGACGCCGCTGCTGCGACCGAACAGAAGAAGTAACCGCTACACCTAAAGTATACCCTGGCGCGTTCAGCTAATTTTCATTTTGCTGAACGCGCTGTTAGAATAAGTAGGCTGCCGGCCTAACCGGCAGTTTTCTTATGGTGCGGTCCCTCGCACCACTGTCCTGGTACGGAAACGTACCTCACGCTGTCAGTGAACGAATCATGCCGGTTTCTGCCGGACTACCCGCGCACTGGCGTTGCCTGACCCATCTGCAACCTCAGACAACTCCTTTGGAGAGAACATGAACAAGAAACTTTACGTCCTCCTGGCCGCCGGCGTCCTCGCTCTGTCGGCCTGTAAGAAAGAAGAAGCCACCGAAGCCACCGACGCCGCTGCTGACGCCGCTGCTGCCGCTGGTGACGCTGCCGCCGCCGCTGGCGACGCTGCCGCTGCCGGCGCCGACGCCGCTGCTGCCGCGACCGATGCTGCTGCCGCCGCCACGACCGACGCTGCTGCCGACGCCGCTGCTACCGCGACCGACGCCGCTGCTGCTGCCGGTGCCGCCGCTGCTGGTGCCGACGCCGCTGCTGCTGGTGCCGACGCCGCCGCTGCTGGCGCCGACGCTGCTGGCGCGATGGCCGACAAGGCTGCCGAAGAAGCCAAGAAGTAATTCTTGCTTCGAAGCGCTTCGCTTCACGCTGTATCGAAAGGCCCGCTTCGGCGGGCCTTTCTTTTTGGGTCGGCCCAACCTCCGTTCCACGCCTTTCGCTCGTGTAGTGCTTCACTGTGTTTGAACCATATTGAACGCCGCTCACTTCGCGATTCCCGATTAGCCGCATGATTCAGCCGCATGATTCAGTTGCGACCCACTCTTCTCTTTGTAATCATTAGGTTGCTGCGTTCACAGCGACAATGCCAAAAGCAGGGAAACGCTGAATGATCAAGGGAAATACGAATTGCACTGCCACACAGCTGAATCATGCGGTTAATCAGGTCTTTTTTGAGGCACTGCGCTCGCGCCGTGGATTTCGCACGATCCATGAAAGTCTGCGTGGATTTCGCACGGCCGCCGCCGCGCGCTTGATTCGATCTCGCAACCTGCGTAGCGTGCCAGCAACGTCAGCTTGCACGGGCGGTCGAACCCAGACGCCATCGCGCCGCCGCTAGGTGCTAGGTGCTAGAGGCACCGTAGAAGTAGAGCGCCATCTCCACCAACCTCAATCCACCCTTTCTAAGGAGAACCCCATGAACAAATCCATCTATGTCCTGATGGCCGCCGCCGTCCTATCGATATCGGCCTGCAAGAACGAAACCGAAACCGCGAAGACCGAGGCCGCCGAAGCGTCCGCAGCGATGGACCAAGCCGGCGATGCCACCGCCGATGCCGCCAATGCTGCTGGCGACGCCGCCGCGCAAAGTGTAGACGCCGCTGCCGCCGCCACCGGCGAGGCCATGGGCGAAGCCTCCGCCGCCGTCGAAGGCGCTGCCGACAAGGCCGCTGCCGCCACCGCGGACGCCGCTGCCAAGGCTGCCAAAGCCACCGCCGATGCAGCGAACAACGTCGCCGATAAGGCCGATGCCGTTGCCGACAAAGCGGCCGCTGCTGCCGAAGAAGCCAAGAAGTAATTGTTCGCTTTCCAACGCAGTACGCCTGCGATACCCGGAAGACTCGCTTCGGCGGGTCTTCTTTTTCCCGGTCGCCCAGCTCCACAACAAGCCAAGCTCCACAACAAGCCGAGCTCCACAACAAACCGCCGCCACTGCGCCGACGCAGCGAAGCGAGCGCAACGGGTATCCTTACTGTCTTTATCGATGAGCCCGTCGCGCCATGCCCGTGCTGAGCACCCGCCTCGACCCGCAGTCCCAGGAATTCCGCGACACCGTCGCCTACCATCGTGAACTGGTCGCCGAATTGGACGCGCGCCTAGCCCGCGCAGCGGAAGGCGGCGGCGAAAAAGCCCGCAACAAGCACACCGAGCGCGGCAAACTTCTGCCGCGCGACCGCATCTCCGCCCTGCTCGACCCGGGTTCACCCTTCCTCGAAATCGCGCCGCTCGCCGCAGAAGGCATGTACGACGACGCGGCACCTGCAGCGGGCATGGTCTGCGGCATCGGCCGAGTGATGGGCAACGAGGTGGTGGTCGTCGCCAACGACGCCACAGTCAAAGGCGGCACCTATTTTCCGATGACGGTGAAAAAGCATCTCCGCGCGCAGGAGATCGCCCGCGAGAATCGCCTTCCCTGCATCTATCTGGTCGATTCCGGCGGCGCGTTTCTGCCGCTGCAGGATGAGGTCTTCCCCGACAAAGAACACTTCGGCCGCATTTTCTACAACCAAGCGCGGATGAGCGCCGACAACATTCCGCAGATCGCGGTAGTGATGGGTTCCTGCACGGCCGGCGGCGCCTACGTGCCGGCGATGAGCGACGAAAGCATTATCGTCAAAGAGCAGGGCACGATTTTCCTCGGCGGCCCGCCGCTGGTGAAAGCAGCGACCGGCGAAGTGGTGGATGCCGAAGCGCTCGGCGGCGCCGATGTGCATACCTCCGTCTCGGGCGTAGCCGATCACTTCGCCGAGGACGACCGCCATGCGCTGCAGATCGCGCGCAACCTCGTCGGTAATCTCAACCGGCGCAAAACCCTGACGGTCGCGGTGCGTCCCGCCAGCGAACCGCGCTACGCCGCCGAAGAGCTGTACGGCATCGTGCCGAAAGACACCCGCCGCCCGTTCGATATCCGCGAAGTGATCGCGCGTATCGTCGATGCTTCGGACTTCGACGAATTCAAAGCCCGCTACGCCAAGACCCTGGTCACCGGTTTCGCGCATCTGCACGGCTATCCGGTCGGCATCGTCGCCAACAACGGCATCCTGTTCGCCGAAAGCGCGCTCAAAGGCGCGCATTTCATCGAGCTGTGCAACCAGCGCGGCATTCCGCTGGTGTTTTTGCAAAACATCACCGGCTTCATGGTCGGCAAAAAATACGAGAACGCCGGCATCGCCAAAGACGGCGCGAAGATGGTGACGGCGGTCGCGTGCTCCAGCGTGCCGAAGTTCACCGTGGTGATCGGCGGCAGTTTCGGCGCCGGCAACTACGCGATGTGCGGCCGCGCTTACGGTGCGCGCTTTCTATGGATGTGGCCGAACGCGCGCATTTCCGTGATGGGCGGCGAGCAAGCGGCGAGCGTGCTGTCCACGGTGCGCCGCGATGGCATCGAAGCCGCCGGCAAGATGTGGACGGCCGACGAGGAAGAAGCGTTCAAGGCGCCAATCCGCGATCAGTACGAAAGTCAGGGCAACCCCTACTACGCCACCGCGCGGCTCTGGGACGACGGCATCATCGATCCCGCCGATACCCGCCGCGTGCTGGGGCTCGGCATTTCCGCATCGCTCAATGCACCGATCGAACCCGCGCGGTTCGGCGTGTTTCGGATGTGAGGGCTGCCACGTGCGCGTACTGACATTGGCGACAACCTCGCCCCTCATCTTGCTGACACTTCTGCTCTCGCTGCTGTTCGCCTGCATTCCCACCTCCGCAGCGGCGGGCCGAACGCCGTGCGCACGTCTGGAGCAGGCGCTGCTGCGGACCGGCGACCCCGATCCAGCCGACTGCATCGACGGCGCAGCGCTCAAGGCCGTCGCCGCCGCGCTGCCCAAGGGTCTGCGCATCGCTGCGGCGCGCGGTCTTTATCTGGACGATGGCAACGCGTATCGCGGCATCGATCCGCGCAAAGAAGCGGTGGACCTCGATCGCGACGACGCGGACGGCAACAGCATCGCGGGTGCGCTGTTGCTGTCAGGTCGGCTGACGCTAACGGGCCGTCTGCGCTACGAACCGAGCAATGGCTGGCATTGGATCTTCGTACCCGACCGGCCGCTCGGTGGCGCGAGCACCGCGTTTCAGCGCGCGATGGCGATGATCGCACTCGATCGCGACGACAGCGCAGCATTGGCGACACCGCCCGCGTCGCTCGCTGGCGAACGCTGTTGGGAAGTCTCCGCGACCGCGCGCATCAGCGATGCCGTCGTGCTGATGGGCGACAGCGAATTGGCGGGCATGCGGCCGATGTCGGTGCGTCTGTCGAAGGTTCGCGACTTCCGCAACTGCGCGCCATCAGAATCTACCCCATCAGAATCCACCCCATAACAAGAATCCGCTTCAGCATGATCGTTGGCATCGACCTCGGCACCACCCACTCACTGATCGGCACCTATTCCGAAGACGGCAGCCGCTTGTTTCCAAATGCGCTCGGCGATGTGCTGACGCCATCGATCGTCAGCGTCGATGGCGACACTGTGCTGATCGGGCAAGCCGCGCGCGATCGCTTGATCAGTCATCCGCAGCACACCGTCGCCGCATTCAAGCGCTGGATGGGCAGCGACCGATCGACCCGACTCGGCAGCCGCAGTTTCCGGCCGGAAGAACTCTCGGCCCTCGTACTGCGCTCGCTATTGGCCGATGCGCAGGCGGCGCTCGGCGAGCCCATCACCGAAGCGGTGATCAGCGTGCCCGCGTATTTTTCCGACGCGCAGCGCAAGGCAACACGCGCTGCGGGCGAGTTGGCCGGCGTGAAGGTCGAACGTCTGATCAACGAGCCCACCGCAGCGGCGCTCGCGTATGGCCTGCAAACGCGCGAAGGCGAAGGCCGATTCCTGGTGTTCGACCTCGGCGGCGGCACCTTCGACGTCTCGATCCTCGAATGCTTCGACAACGTGTTCGAGGTCCACGCCAGCGCCGGCGATAACTTCTTGGGCGGCGAGGATTTTCTCGAACTGCTGGTCGATGCCTTCTGCAGCGAACAGCAACTGCGTGCCGCAGCGCTGCCGGCGAGCGAACTGGGCCAATTGCGCCGACGTTTGGAACAGCTCAAACGCGACCTGAGCGGCAAGCACGAGGCATCGATCGAGATCGCGCTGAGCGGGCGCGATTACGCATGGACGATCGACGAGCCGCGTTTCGCGAAACTCTGCGAGCCGCTGCTGCAGCGGATGCGCACACCGATCGAACGCGCGATGCGCGATGCCAAGCTGCAGCCCGCGCAGTTGGACGAAATCGTGCTGGTCGGCGGCGCCAGCCGCATGCCGCTGGTGTCGCGAATGGTGTCGCGGATGTTCGGCCGCCTGCCGCTGCGCCACATCAACCCGGATCATGCGATCGCGCTCGGCGCGACGGTCGCGGCGGGACTGAAATCCCGCGATGCGAAGCTGGAGGAAATCATCCTCACCGACGTCTGTCCGTATTCGCTCGGCACCGAAGTGGCGCGCCAAGACGCCAATGGCAACCTGCAAACCGGCTTCTTCCATCCGATCATCATGCGCAATAGCACGGTGCCGCTGAGCCGCGAAGACATGTTCAGCCCGACCCGCGAGCGCCAAGAAAAACTGACGATCGATGTCTATCAAGGCGAGAATCCGCTGGTCGCGAACAACATCAAATTGGGCGAAGTTTCGGTCAAACTCGATCCGCGACGTTCGCAAGAAGATAACAGCGTCACCGTGCGCTTCACCTACGACATCAACGGCCTGTTACAGGTGGAAGTGACCGCCCACGCCTCCGGCGAACGCCACGAATTGGTGCTCGAACAGAACCCCGGATTGCTATCGCCGCAAGAGATCGCGCAGCGCTTGAAAGCGCTGAATGCGCTCAAAATCCATCCGCGCGATCAGCAAGAGAACATCGCGATGCTCGCCCGCGCGGAGCGCTTGTACGAGGAATTCCTGCACGAACGCGAACGTTTGCAGACCTGGATCATGCAATTTCGCTCAGTACTGGACAGCCAGGACCTGGAGTCGATCGGGCGCAACCGCGAGGAATTCGGCCGCGCGCTGGACACGCTCGAAAGCTACGCCTGACGCCTGACGCTTGACGCCTGCCGGACATGCGAACGCACTGGGCACTTGAGGTTTTAGAACTTCCGCACGACGCCGACGAACGCGCGATCAAGCGCGCATACGCGACGAAGTTGAAGACGACGCGACCGGAGAGCGATCCGGCCGGGTTTCAGCACTTGCATGAAGCGTATCGTCATGCGTTGCAGTGGGCGGCGGCGCGGCAGCATCAGCAATGGGACGCCGACGAGGAAGACGACGACAGCGAAGCGGATATAGAAACAGTATTCGACCCGAATGCTGCGTCCGCTGCAGTGGCATTCGATACCGAGATCGCGGCGATGTCGGACGAGGAGCGCGAGGCCTTCTTCGACTCGCTCGACGAACAGCCGCCAGACATGGCTACGCCGTCTTTACTCGCCGCAGCAGATCTGCCGTCAGAATCCGAGCAGATCGAACTGGATCTCGATACCTTGTTCGACGACTGTCTGCGCGCCGCGTTCGACAAAGACCCGAAGCGCATTCGTCGCTGGCTTCAGCAACAGCCAGCGCTGTGGTCGCTGCAACACAAGGCGATGATCGGATTCTGGCTGCTGCGTTTGCTGGACGATCGTCGACCGCCGATCCCAGGCTACAACTTCGATACGATCGTCGAGTTCTTCGGCTATCACGACCTGCGCAGCGGCTACGACCCGCTGGCGCTGCGTCAACTGCGCGAGCGGCTCAATACGATTTGGGGCGAGGAACACAAGAGCTTTACAACGCTGGGGGTTGCGATGGCGGTGCAGCCTGGCGCACCGGTGCCCTGGAGCATCGAAGCGGGCCTCGCGCGCGTGCGCATGGAACAAGAGCGACTGGAGCGCAAAGCTCCGCTCGAAGACGCGCACGAAGAACAACATCGCGCGCGCACGATTCGACGCATCGCCGCGCGCGACCATCGCCAGTTGATCGATCCACCGAATCGCCTGCGCGACCTCTGGCTGGCGTCGCTTCCGGGGTACGCGGCCTCGGTGCGCGCATTTCTGTTGGAAGCGACGCATGAAGGTTCGCAGGCGATGCCACCGGGGTTTCGCGACGCAGAGGTCAGATTCTGGCTGGCGGCAGGCGACGACCGGCACTGGACGTCACCGCGAGCACACCTGGCGTTCGCGCGCTGCGTGACCTGGGCGCTGGCGCTCGCGCTGATCGCCTGGGGCGGTGCGTTGCTCGCTGGGGTCGGCTATGCGCAAAATTTCAACGTGCTTGTCGCTTTCGGGATCGCGGTCGGCGTCTTCGTCGCACTCTGGCTGGTCGCTGCGGCCTTCAAATCGATCTTGTACTGGCAAAGCGCGTCGGCGCCCGATAACGGCTTTTCTCGTTGGACCCACCGCGCGCTCGTTCCGCTGTTGCTCGCAATGTCGATGGTGTTGTCCGCGCAGGACGAGATCACGCTTTCGCCGTTCTATTTTGGGATGATTGCAACGCTCGTGGCGTTGACGCGGCTGCGCGGTCGTCGCGCCTTGGCCGCCGGCGCCGAGCCAGGATTGCCGCCGCTGATCTATAAGCCGGTTTTTTATGCTTGCGTTGGTCTTTTTTCGGTGGCCTTGCCGCTGTTGATCCAGGTCGATGACGTGGCGCTGACGATCTTGCTGACGCTGTGGGGCGTCTCGCTGGCGCTGTGGCTGCAGACGCTTTCCCACACGAAGCGCCCTGCGAAACAGGACACGCTAAGATGAGCACGCGAATATGAGCAGGCGAAGATGAGTTGGGCATTCGCTGCGCTCGGTGTTGCTCACGACGCTGATGAACGTACGGTCAAGCGCGCATACGCGCAGCGTTTACGCAGCGTGCGGCCCGACATCGACCCGGACGGTTTCCAAGCGCTGCACGAAGCGTATCAAGCCGCGCTCGATGCGATTCGCTGGCGGGATGCCGACGCGGCGCAGCGGATGCAATCGTGGCGGGCGCCTTCTGCAGATGCGAACAATACCGACGCAGGCGATGGTGCGCGCGATCTCGGTATTCGCTTCACCTTATCAGGCGGAACCGAATCCGACGGCATCTCGTCTAATCGCATCGCTTTCGACAGCATCGCTTTCGATACCATCATCTCCGACAGTCTCGATCTGCGGCTGAACGATGACGCATCGTCGCGCGACCCAACGCGCGACAGCGACGCGGCGAACGACGCACGCGATAACGATCGTGCATGGGACGCAAACGCCAACAGATGGGTAGCGGACGCGCCTGTCGATCCTTTTTCGCGCCGCCAAACGCCGCCGCCGTTGCCGCCCGCCGACGATGAGGGCGATTGGGACGCTTCGTCCATTGGCCAGATAACGGGCGATACCGTCGCGCTGGCGGACGCCTGCATCGCTCAAGCGAGCCTGCACAATGGCAACGAACTATCGGCATGGCTGCACGCAAAACCAGAATTTTGGTCGCTGCAGATGAAGACGAGAACCGCCTACGTCGTCTTCCTGACGCTGGAAGTGCAAACGCCCGCGCCGACCATCGCATCGCAGAACCTCGAACTATTGCTGAGCTTTTTCGGCTTGGACGAGATCGGCAGCGAGATCGATGGCTATCGTTTGGAACGGATGCGCCGCCGCATTCGGCAAGCGCGGTTACTGCGCGCGCCGATCCAAGACGCGCCGCGCTACGGCCAGCGGATGGTGTACGAGTTGCAGCAGCCGTATCGCCCGTTCGATTCGATTCTGCGCGGCATGATTCCCGGGCGTCCGGCGGCCGTGGGGCGCTTGCTCGACTCGCTCGATGTGGATGGCATCGGCGGCATGCCGCCGGAGTGCGACTCCCGACAAATCAGCTTCTGGCAAGCCGCTAGCGATCCGGCGCGCTTCGGTCTATGGCGGTTGGCAATCGACTTCGGGCGCGCACTGGTCGCAAGCCTGCTGCTGGCATTGCTCGGCGCAATCGCGCTCATCGGCATGTCGCAAGCGAACGGCGGCGAGCGGGCGTGGCCTGCTGGCGTGCAACTGCTGTGGGCCGCACCTGTATTGCTGGCGCTGATCTACACACTCAGCCGTACCTATGTCGCGTGGATGCCGTCGGATGGATGGCACCACGGCTGGGTGTTCGCAGGCTGGATACCACTGCTGGCGGGCACGACGTACTGGTTAGACAACGGCTGGGCGCTGACGGCGCCAGCGATTGGCGTGAACCTGCTAGCGCTGACGCTCACCACGGTGCGGTGGGCCATGCACTACCTCGGCGATGTCCGCTACCAGTTCGCGTGGTGGCATATTTTTGTTGCGCTTCCGTTACTCAAAGTGCTCGGACTCGGCGCGATGTTCGCGATCGGTATCGTCGACGTCGGGGCCGCAGCGGTTTCGCTGATGTGGGCCTTCGAAGCGACGATTTTCGCTATCGCTTTTCTCCGTTCACGACGCTGAATAGACCGCAAAGACGACGATGTTCCTGCGCGATCCGCAGCTCGCGATCCGCAGCTTGCGATCCTCACCACGACGTGCCCGCTGCACGTTCTGCTGCACAGTTCACAACTTCCTACACAACGCGAGGTTAGTCTCGCAAGTCCTGCCGCACTTTGCTCGGCGCTCCTGGAGCCTTGCCCCCAATGGCTATTTTCAATCAATCCAATCCACAGAAAAAAGACGCGCCCGCCGAGACGCCCAGCTTCGCGCGCGACGCAGCACCTCCGCAAGCGAACACCGATTTCGCGCCCGCCACGCTGCCACGCGCCGATTTCGCGGCCCCGCAAGCGCAGGCGGCGCCCACAGCGCCTGCCGCCAAAGAGTCCCTGATCGCTTCCGATCTGACGATCGAAGGCAAGATCGAGGGCTCCGGCCATGTCCGTATCGCCGGCAAGTTCAAGGGCGATGTCAACGTCGAAGGCGATCTTTCGCTGGAGCGCGGCGCCAAACTCACTGGCGGCGTGCGCGCGAAAAAAGTCATCGTCGCGGGCGAGTTGGAAGGCAATATCGAATCGGCACAGCGGGTCGAACTGCTGGAGTCGGCGGCAGTCACTGGCGACATCAAAGCGGGCTCGCTGACCGTCGCCGCTGGCTCGAAGATTCGCGGCCATATCGATTGCGGCTGGGAAGACAGCGTGGCGAAAACTAAAAGTAAGCCAGGTCCGGCTGCAGACGCATAAGCGGCGCGGTCTTGCGCGACATGACGCACATTCGACCGAGCACGCCAGATGACAATCTCTAGATGAATGCTTTTAGATGAATGCTTCTAGACGAACATCTCTAAATGAATATTTCTAAATGAAGCAGGCGCCGAACACTGCAGGGGCGACGCGCAGTTGCCCCCACTGCAAGACTACGATTCTGGAAAGCGCGGTGATCTGCCCCGCGTGCAAGCATTATTTGCGTTTCGACTCGGACGCGCGCCCAGCCAAACCCGCGCAGGTGCCTTTGCAGGTCGAAGGCACCATCCGCCACCCAATGGACGGTGACCCTTGGGAATACTCGGTAGTGCTGGTGATCCGCGACGCGCATGGCAAAGAGATCGGGCGTCAGGTCGTCGGCGTCGGCGCGATGCACGCTGGCGACGAACGCAGCTTCACCTTGTCGGTGGAAGTGTTCGAAGCCAAGGGCGCGAAGCCGCGCAAGCATTGATCAATCGGCGGCGATCGCGTCGCGGATCATCCGGTCGCTCCACTCGCTCGTCGCTAGAGCGTTTTCGTTTTTGATATTTACACGCACTCCAATTGCTGTCTCGCCCTCCTGCACGTCTGATCCTTGAACCGACTCATTCATCTTGCCGAGTAGAAGATCAAGGGCTTGACCAGCCTTCGGCTGTTGAAAGCCGCGCTTGCGCGCGACCTACTTTTCTTTGCTCGTGCAAAGAACAGTAGGCAAAAGAAAGCACTTTTCCCCGACAAATCAATCATGCAGCTGATTTGTTATCGGGATTTTTCGATTCGCCGTCCTTGGCGAATCGAAAAACGGCGGGCGTCCTGCCCGCCGCCCGATGGGTCTGCAAAGACTGCAATCATTCGCCGCTATGAAGATCAAGGGCTGTAAACAGCCAAGCCAAAGCTACTCTAGAGTGGATGCTTGAACTACTGATTCACCACGCGCGATACGTCTCAGGAAACAGCTTCTGCAACGCCGCGACCTTCGGCGCATCGTGGTAAACGATGTACGGCTGGTTCGGGTTGAGCTTCGCGTAATCCTGGTGATAGGGCTCGGCGGGATAAAACGCGCTGAGCGGACCGACCTTGGTGACGATACGCGCCGGATAGCGCTTCGCCGAGTCGAGCTGCGCGATATAAGCCTTGGCGATGTCGGTTTGCTTGGCGTTCGTCGCGAAAATTTCGGAACGGTACTGCGGGCCGGTATCGGGGCCTTGCCGATTCAGCTGCGTGGGATCGTGCGCGACCGAGAAAAAGATCTTCAGCAATCGGCCGTAGCTGATCTTCGCCGGATCGTAAACGATGCGCACCGCTTCGGCGTGACCGGTGCGGCCGCTGCTCACTAAATCGTATTTCGCATCGGCCGCGCGACCGCCGGCATAGCCCGACTCCACGCGCTTCACGCCTTTGGTGTGCTCGAACACCGCTTCGACGCCCCAGAAACAACCGCCTGCGAACACCGCGACCTGTTCATTGCCCGCAGCGAGCGGCGCGTCGAGCGCAGCATCGGGCAAGGCGACGGTTTTGCCTGCCGCGCAAGCGGCAGCGGCGAGCGCAGCGGTGGCGATGCACAGCGACAGCGTGCGAAGAGAAGTGCGGAGCGTCATCATGAAATCCTCGGAGTCGTGTCGTGAAATAGAGGTGTGGCAGATTATTTTGCTGGCGCTGCAGTGGCTGCCGAAAACACCAGCGACACCGAATTCATGCAATAGCGCAACCCGGTAGGCTTCGGGCCGTCGTCGAACACATGCCCAAGATGCGCATCGCAGCGCGCGCAGAGCACTTCGGTGCGGCTCATGAATAGCGAATTGTCTTCGAGCTCAATCACATTTTCGCGCGCGATCGGCTGCCAGAAACTCGGCCAGCCGGTGCCCGACTCGAATTTCGTCTTGGCATCGAACAGCGCGGTATTGCAGCACGCGCAACGATACACGCCTGCGGCTTTGTTCTTGAGTAAGGAGCCGGTATACGGCCGCTCGGTGCCGGCTTTGCGCGTCACCTCGTACGCCAACGGCGATAAGCGCTTGCGCCAGTCGGCATCGCTGCGCACCACTTTCGGCACGGCAACGACGCTGAGGCGTTTGCCGTCGTTGGCGAACGCGACGATACGCACCGTCTTCGCGGCGCCGGATGCTGTCGCGGCCGGCTTGGTGGCAGCCATTGCGCGCAGCGAGCCGAAGGCGAGGCTGGCGAGGGTCAGCGACGAGGCGACAAGAAACCCTCGGCGTTCGGGGCGACGCTCGGTCTGCGTGGGCTTTGCGGTCATTGGCGTCTGCGGCATCACGGTATTCCTGTCTGAAGAAGAGACGATGCGCCACCGGACAGTGGCGTTATCGAACATTACGGCGCTCGGCTGGGCATGGATGCAGCGTTGCGGACGCTAGACAAGAGCACAGCGCAGGGCGAATCGTTGCGCGGGATGCGGCAGATCGCGGGATCGCGTTCAGCGAGAGTTCGATTCACTCGGGCGATCTCGTCGCAGCGCTAGTGACGTGCTTCACCCTGTTTGAACCACTTCAGCACCCCATACGACGCGACGTGCGTCGCTCCCGCGGGGCAGGACCTGCTGTTGTGGGAGCGACGCGAGTCGCGAGCCCAGAGAGAACCTACTCACCGCTATTGGAGCACTAAATGCGTCGGATCGTTGCGCAAATCGATGACAGTGAGCGATCAAGCGGGACGATCAAGCGGGGCGATCAAACGGGGCGATCAAGCGAGGCGATCAAGCGAGGCAATCAAACGGGGCGATCATTGCCCGTCTCGCAGCCGTTGCAACCGCCGCAGCCGCCATCGGCCGCGACCCGGGGTGCGGGTGCGATGCGGCGACCCAGCGCACGCAGCCACATCGGGCGCGCCTCGCGCACCAGCGGCGCTGCCAGCGCGATGCGTAAACGCCGTTCGGCGCTCGGACATTGTGTCCGCAGCACCACCCAAGCGCTGGCCATCACCGCAATGACGATCGCGATGTATTGCAGTACCAACGACAGCTCGGAATGGCTGGTCGATTCCATCGCGTTTACCCCGCACCCAGCGCGACCGCGATCTGATACGTCATCAACGACGCACCGTAGGCCAGCGCGAACAGATAGCCGGTCGCGATGCCCATCTGCTTCCACGAATTGGTTTCGCGCTTGATCGTCGCCAGCGTGGAAATGCACATCGGCGCGTAGATGTACCAAACCAACAGCGACAGCGCCGTCGCCAGCGACCAGTCGTGCGCGATCAGCGGCGACAGCGCCTGTGCGGCGGCATCGTCGTTCGCGGCCGAGACCGCGTAGACCGTCGCCAACGATGCTACCGCGACTTCACGCGCGGCCATGCCGGGAATCAGGGCGATGCAGATCTGCCACGTGAAGCCGACCGGCGCAAACACCACTTCCAGCGCATGGCCGATGCGGCCGGCGAAGCTGTAGTCGATCGCCGCGCCGACGGCGCCTTCGGGCGGCCCGGGAAATGTGAGCAGGAACCACAGCAGAATCGTCAGCGCCAAGATGATGCCGCCGACGCGCTTGAGGAAAATCATCATCCGTTCCCACAGCCCGATCAGCAGATCGCGCGGATGCGGCACGCGATAGGCGGGCAATTCCAGCATCAATGCGTGTTCGCCTTTATCGCGGCGCCAGCGCTTCATCACATAGGCGACCGCGAGCGCGCTGAGAATGGCTGCGGCGTACAAGCCGAACAGCACCAGGCCCTGCAGATTGAACACGCCCCAGACCTCGCGCTGCGGAATGAACGCACCGATCAGCAATGCGTACACCGGCAAGCGCGCCGAGCAGGTCATCAGCGGCGCGACCAGGATCGTCGCCAGTCGGTCGCGCGGGTCTTGGATCGAGCGCGTCGCCATGATGCCCGGCACCGCGCAGGCGAAACTCGATAGCAGCGGAATGAAGCTGCGCCCGGAAAGACCGGCCTTGTACATCATCCGATCGAGCAAGAACGCCGCACGCGGCAGATAGCCGGACTCTTCCAAGGCCAGAATGAAGGCGAACAGGATCAAAATCTGCGGCAAGAAAATGATCACGCCGCCGAGGCCGGCGATCACGCCGTCCACCAGCAAACTCTTCAGCGGCCCGTGGGGCATCGCCGCGCCGACGACACCGCCAAGCCACGTCGTCGCCGCGTCGATGCCGTCCATCATCGGCGTCGCCCAGGCATACACCGCCTGGAAGATCAGGAACATCACCACCGCCAGCGTCAGCAGACCGACCACCGGGTGCAACAACCAGCGGTCGAGCGCATCGTCGATGCGCGCGGTGCGGCGCGGCATCGTCACCGCCAGCGCAAGCAGCCGCCGGGTCTCCGCGTGCAGCGCATCGGCCGTGCTTTCGTGGTCGCTGCGCGGCGTTGCCGGCGCATGCGGATGCGCGGCCATCGCATCGAGCTGGGCGACCAGCGCCTTCGCGCCCTGGCGCTGCACGGCGACGGTTTCCACCACCGGCACGCCCAGTTCGCGCTGCAGCGCCGACAAATCGATCTCGATCCCGCGGCGACGCGCGGCATCCATCATGTTCATCGCGATGACTACCGGCTTGCCCAGCGCGATCACTTCCAGCGCGAAGCGCAGATGTAGGCGCAGGTTCGTGGCATCGACCACGCAGACCAACACATCCGGTGCGGGCTCGCCGGGATAAAAGCCGCGGCAAATGTCGCGGGTGACGGCTTCATCCAGACTGGCGGCGTGAAAACTGTAGGCGCCGGGCAGATCCAGCAGCACGAACTGCCGGCCACTGGGCGAGGCCATGCGGCCTTGTTTGCGCTCGACGGTGACGCCAGCGTAGTTCGCGACCTTCTGGCGGCTGCCGGTCAGCAAATTGAACAGCGCGGTCTTGCCGCAGTTCGGGTTTCCGACCAAGGCCAGGCGCAGCGGGACAGCGGTCGCGGTCATGCGGCGGTCGCCTCGCTGGGCGCATGCTCTGGTTGCAACTGCTCTGGTTGCAGCTGCTCTGGTTGCAGCTGCGCTGATCGCAGGCGCACGCGCGCCGCTTCGCTGCGACGCAGGGCGAAGCGGGTGAAGCCGACCTGGATCAACAGCGGCTCGGCGCCGAACGGCCCTGAGGCGACCACCTCGACCCGCTCGCCCGCGACGAAACCCAACTCGCGCAGGCGTCGGGCGATGCTGTCGTTCGGCCCCTGATCTTCGACGGTCTCAACCCAGGCCCCGACCCGAGGCTGGAGTTCGGTCAGTTTCACGCGACTGCCTAAATACGAATGGTTCTCACTTTATATCACGGCGACACCGTCTCCGGCGTGTGCCGCTTAGGCGTATCAGCGTTCCGAGGGCCTCGATTCATCCAGCCGTGGGCGCTCGGCGCCGCATCGATATTCGAGTCTCGCCCTGACCGGCTATGATGCCGCCAGTCTCAGCACAGGTTCAGGCATGAGCGACAACCTGATCTTCCATCGCAATGGTCCCGTCACCCGGCTGCGCTTCAATCGCCCGGAGCTGCACAACGCCTTCGACGCCGACCTGATCTCCACCCTCACTGCCGCCCTTGAGGCGATCGCCGCCGATCCGTCGGTGCGCGTGGTCGTGCTCGAAGCTGCGGGCGCCAGCTTCTCGGCCGGCGCCGATCTGAACTGGATGCGCAGCATGGCCGTCGCCAGCGAAGCGGAAAACCGCGCCGACGCGCTGGCCCTGGCCAGCCTGATGCGGCGGCTGGACGAACTGCCGAAACCGACCATCGCGCGGGTGCAAGGCGCGGCCTTCGGCGGCGGCGTCGGCCTGATTGCTTGCTGCGACATCGCGATCGGCGTGCCTGAGGCGAAATTCGGCCTGCCCGAAAGCAAACTCGGCCTGCTGCCCGCGGTGATTTCGCCGTATGTGATCGACGCGATCGGCAGCCGCGAGGCGCGCCGCTGGTTCGCCACCGCGGAAATGTTCGATGCGGCCGAAGCACTGCGCATCGGCCTACTGCACGCCGTGGTCGCGGCCGACGCATTGGAAGACGCGGTGCATCGCCAAATCGATCTGCTGCTGAAGGCCAGCCCGTACGCTGCGGCGCACGCGAAGACGATGATCCGCCGCGTCGCCGGCTGGCGCGATCGCGACCGCCTGGACCGCGACAACGCCAACCTGATCGCCCGCCTGCGCGTCTCGCACGAGGGCCAAGAAGGGATCGCGGCGTTCCTCGAAAAACGGAAGCCGGACTGGGTGCCATGAGCAGGGCATACCATCGGCCGCGAACAATGCGGCAAAGCCGCGGACGTGCATCCACCAGCGACAGCGACTAGCCCGATCTAAGAATTTGATTTAATTAATATAAATTATCGATTTCCGCGCAGTGTTATGACGCGATCGAATGCGTACGACGCGGAGTTTCGATGCACGCCGATTCTCAGCCTTCGCGCTCACTCAGCGCGCTGCTCCACGAAGGACTCCCCCATGCTCGACCATCTCGGTTTCACCGTTACCGACTACAAGCGTAGCCGCAGCTTCTACGAACGCGCGCTCGCGCCATTGGGCATGGCCGTGGTTATGGAGGTGACGCGCGAACAGTCCGGCGGCTACGAGGGCTGCGGCTTCGGCCCTCCGGGTAAACCGATGTTCTGGGTCGGCGTCGGCAGCGGCCAAGCCGGTTCGGGCATGCATATCGCGTTCACCGCCAGCACCCGGACGCAGGTGGATGCGTTTTACGCCGAAGCGATCGCCGCAGGCGGCAAGGACAACGGCCCGCCCGGGCTGCGCCCGCACTACCATCCCGATTACTACGGCGCCTTCGTGATCGATCCAGATGGCCATAACATCGAAGCGGTTTGCCACTTACCGGAGTGATCACGCCCTCTGCCTGATGGGCAGCGAGCAAAGCGAAGCGGGTTCCGCAAATCCATCTCTACACTCTTCCAATACTTCCTGCGAACGGGAAGTGGAGACAAGCGACCTCTGATGTTTTCGAAAATCCTCATCGCCAACCGCGGCGAAATCGCCTGCCGCGTGATTCGCACCTGCCGCAAGCTCGGCATCCGCACCGTCGCGGTGTATTCCGATGCCGATGCCGATGCGCAGCACGTGCGCCTCGCCGACGAGGCCTACCGCATCGGCAACGCACGTCCGCAGGAAAGCTATCTGCGCGGCGATGTCATTCTTGACGTGGCGAAAAAAACCGGGGCCCAGGCCGTCCATCCAGGCTATGGCTTCCTCAGCGAAAACGCGGATTTCGCCGACGCGGTGGAAGCGGCGGGCATCGTCTTCATCGGCCCGAAAGCTGCGTCAATGCGCAAGATGGGCAGCAAGGCCGGCGCGAAAGAATTGATGCAGGCCGCAGGTGTGCCGGTGGTGCCGGGCTACACCGGCGCAGACCAGACGCCGGACCTGCTGCAGCGCGAGGCCGACGCGATCGGTTATCCGCTGATGATCAAGGCCGCGCACGGCGGCGGCGGCAAGGGCATGCGCATCGTCCGCAGTTCGGCGGACTTCCTGCCGAACCTGGAAAGCTGCCAGCGCGAAGCGCGCAACGCCTTCGGCCGCGACCGCGTGCTGCTGGAGCGCTATGTGGAAAAACCGCGGCACATCGAAATCCAAATCTTCGGCGATGCGCATGGCGAGGTGATCCATCTCAACGAGCGCGAATGCTCGGCGCAGCGGCGTTATCAGAAAGTGTTGGAAGAATCGCCGTCGATGTTTCTCACCGCTGCGATGCGTGAAGCGATGGGCGCCGCCGCGGTGCAGGCCGGACATGCGATCGATTATCAGAACGCCGGCACGGTCGAATTTATCGTCGGTCAGGACGGACGCTTCTATTTCATGGAGATCAACACCCGCCTGCAGGTGGAGCACCCCGTCACCGAATACGTCACTGGCCTCGATCTGGTCGAATGGCAGCTCCGCGTCGCCGCAGGCGAGCCTTTGCCGAACGCGCAGCATGCGATTACCCAGCGCGGCCACGCCATCGAAGTGCGGCTGTACGCGGAAGACCCCGAAGCCGGCTTTTTACCGGGCTCCGGCAAGCTCACGCGCCTGCGCCTGCCCGCCGCCGACACGCATACGCGGGTCGATGCAGGCGTGATCGAGGGCGATTCCGCCACCATCTTTTACGACCCGATGATCGCCAAACTGATCGTGTGGGATGAGGATCGCCCGCGCGCCCTCGCCCGTCTGCGCGATGCGCTGGCGCAGTGCGTGATCGAAGGGCCGAAATCGAATATCGCGTTTCTCGAGCGCTTGATCCGACACCGCGATGTCGTCGAAGCCACGATCGATACCGGCACGCTCGACCGCGATCTCGATGCCTTTATGCCGACACCACCCGAACCGGAACGCGCGCGCCGCACCCGCCTCGCCGCCACGGTCGCCAGCCTGCTGCTTGAGGAAGCGCAGACGCGCGCTGTCGCGGCGCACAGCGGCGACCCGAGCTCGCCGTGGGCCAGCGCCGACGGTTGGCGGCTCGGCCATGGCGGTCAGCGCCGTTTAGTGCTCGACGACGGCAGCGAACGCCATGTGCTGACCGCGCACGGCAGCGGCGGCCGCTATCGCATCGAAGAAGGCGATGGCGACGCGCGACACGTGTGCGATGTCGATGGCGCGCAGCTCAGCGGCGACACGCTGTTCGCGCGTTTCGACGGCGAGGCGCAGCGTTTCAGTATCGACAATGACGTGCTCGGCCGTGGCATGCTCGGCCGTGGCATGCTCGACCGCAGCGCGCTCGATACCACGCGCGTCGATCTGCACGACGGCGAGCGGCGCTGGCGCTATCGCCGCGTGCCGGCCTATCAGCCGGCCACCACCGATGCGCGCGGCGCAGGCGACCGCGTGATCGCACCGATGCCGGGGCGGATCGTGCTGGTGAAAGCGAGCGTCGGCGATCGGGTCGAACAGGATCAAGATGTGCTGGTGATGGAGGCGATGAAGATGGAATTGAGCTTGAAAGCGCCGCGCGCGGGCGAGATCGCTGAAATTCGCGTCGCTATCGGCGATTTCGTCGAAGCCGATGCGGCGCTGGTGGTGTTGACGCCATGAACCTGCGCAAGA
The DNA here is from genome assembly GCA_031374725.1 of Lysobacteraceae bacterium. Classification (GTDB taxonomy): domain Bacteria; phylum Pseudomonadota; class Gammaproteobacteria; order Xanthomonadales; family Xanthomonadaceae; genus Lysobacter_I. Next base: position 43,618 of record JANMGT010000061.1, read on the forward strand.
CGATCATCGCATTCACGGCAATCGCAGCCCTGGCCGGTTGCGTCAGCTTCGAGTTCCTGCCTACCACCGCGCAGTCAGGTTGCGATTCCGCACTGGCGGGAACATGGCGGGAAGACCCGTCCTCCAGGGAGGGCAGCCCCGTTGGCGAACGCAAAGCCAGCGAGTGGATCGTATCTCGCGACTGCATCATCGACCTCAGCCGGGTCGACGCCGCCGATCAGGATTCAAACTTCGACTTGTCGTCGTTCAAGGTATTCGACGTCTACGGCAAGCATTACATCGCGTTCGAGGCTTACAGCTCACTTCGGAATTACGATAAGAACGGTCGATTTCTTGGGGAATGGCCGAAACACCGTGTGCTCGTGCTGCGCTACGAGTTGCAAGGCGACACCCTGAAACTCTGGACCCCGGACACCGAGGCCGCGCGCGCCATCACAATTCCGGGCGTGCATCTGGATAAGCTGGGCGATCAGTTCCGCACCGACGAGACCGAGGACAACGAGTTCGAGATGACGTTAAGCATGCAATTCCATTTTTCGGGTTCTCCGAGCGATCTGGAAAAGCTCCTGCGCGATCGCGGCGATCTTCTCTATTCCCAACCGTTGATGCTCCTGCGCCGTATGCCCGAGAAGATCGCGCCATGACCGATACCATCCGCATCGTCGAAGTCGGCGCCCGCGACGGCCTGCAAAACGAAAAAACGCTGATCCCGGCCGCAGCGAAGATCGCGCTGATCGATCGTTTGTCCGCCACCGGCCTGCGCAGCATCGAAGCCACCAGTTTCGTCAGCCCGAAGTGGGTGCCGCAGTTGGCCGACGCCGCCGAAGTCTACGTCGGTATCGCCAAAGCGCCCGGCGTGCGCTACCCGGTGCTGGTGCCGAACGAGCAAGGTTACGAACGCGCCTGCGCCGTCGGCGTGGACGAGATCGCGGTGTTCACCGCCGCGTCCGAAGCCTTCAACCGCAAGAACATCAATGCGTCGATCGAAGAATCCTTAGTACGTTTCGCACCCGTGCTCGCGCGCGCGCAGGCCGATGGTGTGGCCGTGCGCGGCTACGTGTCCACGGTGCTGGGCTGCCCGTATCAGGGCGCGGTGCCGGTGGCCGATGTGGTGCGGGTGGCGAAGGCCCTATACGCGATGGGCTGCTACGAAATTTCGCTCGGCGACACCATCGGCATCGGCACGCCGTCGAAGGCGGCAGCGATGCTGCGCGCGGTCGCCAGCGAAGTGCCGATGCCCGCGCTGGCGGTGCATTTCCACGACACCTACGGCCAAGCGCTAGCCAATATCCTCGCCTGCTTGGAAACAGGCGTGGCGGTGGTGGATGCGGCCGTCTCCGGCACCGGCGGCTGTCCATACGCCAAGGGCGCGACCGGCAATGTCGCCACCGAGGACGTGGTCTATATGCTGCACGGCATGGGCATGGACACCGGCATCGATCTGGACGCGTTATCCGCCACCGGGCGCTGGTTAGCGCAGTTGCTCGGCCGCGACAGCGGCAGTAAGGTGAATCGGGCGATGTTCGCCTCCAACCCTCCAGACGCCGGCTCACCATGACCGAATCGCGCACGGCGCCCACGTCCCATTCCACCGATGCCGCCGACTCCGCCGATGCGGCGCTCGCGCGTATGACGGACACGCTTGCCGCATTGGCGCGCGCCCAGCAAGACACCGCGCAGCCGGACGCGACCCGCGCCCTGCTGGCCCAGGCCGAGCGTGCGCTGCGCAGCGCGATGACCGAAACCGAATCCGAGCGCATGCGCTATACCGCGCTGTTCGATGCCGTGCCCGACCCGGTCAGCATCATCGATTGGGACGGCACCGTGCTCGATCTGAACAAAGCCGGCATGAGCGCCTACCGCAAGCCGCGGGACCAGATCGTCGGCCAGCCGATCGAAGCGCTGAATCCCGACTTGCCCAAAGACCATTTGGTGCCGGTCTGGGAAGCGCTCAATCGCGGCGAGACCTATGTGGTCGAAGCCACCAACATGCGCGCCGACGGCAGCCGCTTCCCGGTCGAAGTTCACACCGCTGGCTTCGAATACAAAGGTAAAAAACGCATGGTTGCGGTGGCGCGCGATCTGAGCACGCGCTGGCAGGCGGAAACCCGCTACCGACTGCTGCTGGAATCGATCGATGTCGGCGTGATCCTGTTCGATCGCGATATGCACGTGATCACGGCCAATCCGGCCGCGCACCGCACCATCGGCGCCGAGGCCGGGCAAAGCGTTCACGACATGCTGCGCGCCGAAGACTGGAAGATCGTGGACAACCAAGGCCAGCCGCTGTCGTTCCGCGACTGGCCGACGACCCGCGCGCTCGACACCGCTCAAGTCATCAGCAACACGGTCGTCGGGCTCTACCACCTCACCAACCGACGGATGTCGTGGATTTCCGTCACCAGCGTGCCGGTGTTCCAAACCGACGGCACCCAGCCGCAGTTCGTATTCGCGATGTTCAGCGATGTGACCGCGCTCAAGCGCGACAACGTGCTGTTCGATCGCGCGCAGTGCTTGGCTCGGATCGGCGGTTGGGAATGGGACCGTGGCCGTGGTCGGCTCTATCTCACTCACGAAGCCCAGCGCATTCTCGGCCGTACACCACCGGCCGGGACCATCGAGGACTTGCTCGCCGGCGTCTACGGCCCCGATCAGGCCACGCTGCGCGCCGCGTTCGAGCGGTTGATCGAAACCGGCGGCAGTTTCGATCAGGAACTGCAATACGTTCGCAGCGACCGTCAGGCCTGTTCGATCCGCGTGATCGGCGAAGCCGATACCGCCGACCCGGGCGCCTCGCGCATCGTCGGCACGCTGCAGGACATCACCGAACGCAAGCATGCCGAAGAACACCTGCGCGTACAGGCGCGGACCGACCCGCTCACCGGCTTGCTCAATCGCGATGCGATCTTGGTCGAGCTGGAGCACCGGCTGCAGGACCCCGAATTAGCGAACGTCGCGGTGCTCTATGTCGATCTCGATCGCTTCAAAGTGGTCAACGATGTGCTCGGCCACGGCGCAGGCGACGAGTTGCTCGCCGCCGCCGCGCTGCGCATCGCCCGCGCGGTCGGCGACGAAGGCGCGATCGCGCGCTTCGGCGGCGACGAGTTTCTGGTGGTGTGTGCGTATGCCGACGACGCCAAACGCCCAGAGCGGATCGCCACCGCCATTCTCGACAGCCTCAGCGAAAGTTTCCGTTTCGACAACGAAGAATTCGCCATCACTGCCAGCATCGGCATCGCGCGCGCGCCGGACGACGGCGAGCGGCCGCAGACGCTGATCCAAAACGCCGATGCGGCGATGTACGACAGCAAACGCCGCGCACGCAACGCCTGGAAGGCGTTCACGCCCGCGCTGGCGCAAATTCAAGCGGATCGGCTGTGGATGGAAACGCATCTGCGCCGCGCAGCCGATAACGGCGAATTCCACCTGGTGTATCAGCCGCAAGTCGATTTGCTGCGCGGGCGCATCGTCGCCGCCGAAGCGCTGATCCGCTGGCAAAATCACTCGCTGGGCGAACTGCGCCCGGACCGCTTCATCAGCCACGCCGAAACCACCGGCGACATCGTCCGCATCGGCAGTTGGGTGCTGCGCGAGGCCTGCCGCCAAGTCGCGCGCTGGCGCGATGCGGGCCTGGGCATCGTGCGGGTGGCGGTGAACGTCTCGTATCGGCAATTCATCGGCGAAGATTTGGCCGAAACCGTGCGCAAGATTCTCGACGAGTTCCAACTGCCCGGCGCCGCGCTGGAACTGGAATTCACCGAGCGGGTCTTGATTGAAGATGCGCCCGACACGCTGCGCACCTTCGCCGATCTGCGCGGCATGGACGTGGTGCTGACCATCGACGATTTCGGCGAAGGCTACAGCGCACTGAATTATCTGCGCCGGCTGCCGATTCACGGCTTGAAGTTGAGCCAGTTGTTCGTCGAAGGCGTGCCGGGCAATCCCTCCGATGTGGCGGTGTGCCAAGCCGTCGCCGGCATCGCGCGCAGCCTCAACCTCGCCCTCGTCGCTGAAGGCGTGGAATCGGAAGCGCAGCGGCAATTCTTGCTGCGTTTGGGCGTGCCGATCGGCCAGGGCTTCTTATTCGCGCCGGGCCTGATGCCCGATGAATTCGCGCGCCGCCTCGAAGCCGGCGGCCTGCATCCGCTGGCCGGCCACACCTCCACGCACGGTTGAACATGCCGGCTCAGCGCGCATGACTAGTCGCATATGACCTCGCCTACGTTCGCTATTCGCCCGATCGAAGCGCGCGACGATGCCGCCATCGCCGCGATCATCCGCACGGTGATGCCAGAGTTCGGGGCCAGCGGCAGCGGTTTCGCGATTTCCGATCCTGAGGTCGATTGGATGCACCGCGCCTATGCCGAACCGCGTTCGGCGTATTTCGTGGTCGAGCGCATCGACGACGACGGCAACCGCAGCGTTGAGGGCGGCGGCGGTATCGCCCAGCTAGTCGGCGGCGATCAACACGTCTGCGAACTGCGCAAAATGTATTTTCTGCCGAGCGCGCGCGGCCTCGGTGCAGGCGCGGCGCTCATGGCGCAATGCCTCGACGCTGCGCGCGGCTTCGGCTTCAGCCTGTGCTATCTCGAAACCCTCACCGGTATGGACGCGGCGATGCGGCTGTACGAACGCAGCGGCTTCCGACGCATCGATCATGCGATGGGCGCGACTGGGCACGGCGGCTGCAATACCTTTTATGTGTTGGATCTTTACGCCGGAATTCGGGAAAGAGCCATTCCGAACCCATAGGGTGCGCCTTGGCGCACCGTTCACAACTCCCGCGAATCGTTCGGTGCGCCTAGGCCACCGTTCACAACTCCCGCGAATCGTTCGGTGCGCCTAGGCCACCATTCACAACTCTCGCGAATCGTTCGGTGCGCCTAGGCCACCGTTCACAACCCTCGCGAATCGTTCGGTGCGCCTAGCCGCACGTTTGCAACTCCCGCGAATCGTTCGGTGCGCCTAGGCCACCGTTCACAACTCTCGCGAATCGTTCGGTGCGCCTAGGCCACCGTTCACAACTCTCGCGAATCGTTCGGTGCGCCTAGGCGCACCCTATGGGCTCGCGATGACATCGGAATATCGAGCATCGGCTATGCTCTTGCGATCCGCGATTCTTCATTCCCGATGACAACCCTATGCGCACGGAAGGCACCCTCAGAAATTGGAACGACGAGCGCGGCTTTGGCTTCATCGTCACCACCGAAACGAAACAGGACGTATTCGTTCATATCTCGGCATTGCCGCAGACTGGGCGCCGGCCACAACCGGGCGAGCGTCTCGCGTTTTCGATCGACACCGGCCACGACGGCAAGAAACGCGCAAGCTCGGTGAGTTATCTCGACCCGCCGACGGCCGCTAGCGTCAGAACCGCACCTCGCAGCACGCCACAACCGAGCGCTGCATCGCCGACTGCGGCAGCGCCACCATCTGCAAATTCGGCCCCTAAGCCGACCCGCGCAAGCGACACCCGGGACCTCCACATCAGCGCGCGTCGTCGCAGCGGCGATGCCCCGCCCCGCCGTGTCGGCAGCCTGCTGACCCTGCTCGCCTTGGCCGGCATCGGCACCGCGATCGTGAATAGCGACGCGCTCGGCGATCTGCTGCCGTCTTCCGCGCCCGCATCAACCTCATATGCGCCAGCGGCCATGGCTTCAACGGCCATGGCGCCGTCGCTGTCTTCGGGCGCACCGGAAAACGCGCCGCAGAGCGAGGCAATCGACAATCGCCCGGCGCCCTCTGCAGCCAAAATCACCATCCCCGCGTCATTGCCAGAGGCGACACTGCCTCAGCCCACAAGCGCTGCACCCAGCGCATACCGCTGCGACGGCCGTACCCACTGCTCGCAAATGACCTCCTGCGCCGAGGCGGAATACTTCCTCGACAACTGTCCAAACGTACAGATGGACGGCAACAACGACGGCGAACCCTGCGAGCAGCAGTGGTGCCGCTGAGCCGACTGCGCCTCGGCTCGCGGCCATGAAGCGCCGGCGAATCAGCTAAAATTCCGCCTTTCCCTGTTCCCAGGACTTCCCCCATGCAACTGTCCGACGTTCGCGCCATCGTCACCGGCGGCGTCTCCGGCCTCGGTTTCGCGGTCGCTCAGCATTTGGTCGCCCACGGCGGCAAGGTCGCGTTGTTCGATGTCAACGACGACAAGGGCGCCACTGCGATCGCGACGCTCGGCGCGGCCAACGCGCAGTATTTCCGCACCGATGTCAGCGACGAAGCCGGCGTGGTTACGAATGTCGATGCGGCGAAAGCCTTCCTCGGCGGTTTGAACGTCGCGATCAACTGCGCCGGCATCATCGGCGCCGGTCGCGTCCTCGGCAAAGACGGCGCGATGCCGCTGTCGAAGTTTCAAACCGCAGTGATGGTGAACTTGGTCGGCAGCTTCAACGTTGCCAAGGCCGCCGCCGCACTGATGCAGCACAACGAAGCGAACGCCGACGGCGAACGCGGCGTGATCGTGAACACCGCATCGGTCGCGGCCTTCGAGGGCCAAATCGGTCAGGCCGCGTATTCGGCCAGCAAGGGCGGCGTGGTCGGCATGACTCTGCCGATGGCGCGCGAACTCGCCCGCTTCGGCATCCGGGTGATGACCGTCGCGCCCGGTATTTTTTGGACGCCGATGGTCGATGGCATGCCCGAAAGCGTGCAGCAGTCGCTATCGGCGTCGATCCCGTTCCCGTCGCGTCTGGGCAAGCCGGAAGAATTCGCCGATCTGGTGGCGTACATTCTCGGCAACGTGTATCTCAACGGCGAAACCATCCGCCTCGATGGCGCAACGCGACTCGCGCCGAAGTAACAACGACACCGTAGGGCGGGCCCAGGCCCGCCGTTACGGCTCCACCAATCGCATCGGGAATGATCGAAAGCCATTCCGATCATTGAACCACAACACACACGTTGCAATGGCGGGCGTAGGGCGGGCCCGGGCCCGCCGTTACGGCTCCACCAATCGCATCGGGAACGATCGAAAGTCATTCCGATCATCGGGAATGATCGAAAGTAATTCCGATCATCGAACCCCATCGCGCACATCGCAATGGCGGGCCAGGGCCCGCCCTACATGGAATCCATGCAATGAAAGCCTATGACATCAAGAAAGGTAACGTCGTCGAACACAACGGCGGCGTGTACCAGATCCGCGACATCGAGCGCAGTTCGCCGCAGGGCCGCGGCGGCAACGTGAAGTATCGCTTCACGATGTACAGCGTGCCCGGCGGCACCAAGCTGGACGTGAGCGTCGGTGCCGAAGACGAATTTAAAGAAGTCGATCTGGCCCGCCGCCAAGCCACGTATTCGTACAAAGACGGCGAGGCGTTCGTGTTTCTCGACGACGAAGATTTCACGCCCTACATGCTCGATGCCGATGTCATCGGCGACGATGCCGGCTACATCAGCGATGGCCTGACCGGTTGCTATGTGCAGATCATCGACGATGCGCCGGTCGCGCTGCAGTTGCCGCAGAGCGTGGTGCTGCAGGTCGTCGATACGCCGCCGGAACTCAAGGGCGGCACCGCAACCAAGCGCCCGAAACCGGCGAAATTGAACACCGGCATCGAGATCCAAGTACCCGAATATATCGGCAATGGCGAGAAGGTGTGGGTGAATACCGTTACCGGCGAATTCGCTGGCCGCGCGGACTAACAGGTTGCTGAGACTTATCCAGGAGGTTTTAGCTCGCACGTCCGGCACATGTCTGGACGTGCTCTTGTGGGAGGCCCGGAAGGGCCGATAAGCGAAGCGGAAATACATCGGCCGCCGGCGCGGCATCATTACTATCGGCGTATCAATACGTTCGCGGGCCGGGCATCGGCTCATTCGCGATGCCATCCATGGCGCAACATCATCGCTCTTCGGAACACCCGGCCCGGACATCCATGTCCGGGCGTTCGCAAACGCAGCCGATGCCGATAGGGCATCGGCTAAGCGCGTCCGCTCACCCATTTCCGCGCCATGCGCTGGATTGAGGGGTCGAGTCCCGGTTCGTCGCCCAACGCTGCGATCTCCCGCCATGCGAGCGCCAGCGATTCCTCGCTGACCACAAATGCGTCGCTAGCGGTCGTTCGCACGACATAACGCACGTCGTAATGCCAATGCCCCGGCACATCGCCGCGTTCGGGAATCCAATGCCGATCCACGTCGAAGATATCGGGCTCCACCGCCAATCCGACCAGCCCGGACTCCTCCTCCGCTTCGCGCAGGGCGACACGCGCGAGGTTGTGGTCGCCGTCGGCATGGCCGCCGAGCTGTAGCCAGCGATCCAGCTTGCGGTGATGGGTCAGCAGCACCCGCTCGCCTGTGGTATCGACCAGCCAGGCGGAGGCGGTGAAATGGCCGGCCAAGCGCTCGCGACGGAAGGGGTCGTCGGCATCGGCCAGCAGCTCGATAAACTCGGCAACGGTTGCCGCCTCCTCGGGCCAATGACCGGCGTAATGCCACAACTGGTCAGCGCTGGCGGTTGCAGCCGTGGTGGATGGAATGGGCGCGGGAGAAGGTGAAACCATCGGCATACACTGGCCTTCGCGGGGATCGGCGGGAATTATGAGGCTGCGGTGTTACTTGCGCCTCGCCGCCGTCGCGGGGTAAGGTTCCGAGCCGGTCGTGACCGCCTCATGGAACGTGTCGCCGACAAGGATTCGCAATACCGCCGCATTCATAATAACGAGGGGATACATCCACATGGCGAGCGCACCCAATCAGGGCCTTATGTCGCGTCTGCTACTTCGAAAAACCGTCGAACAGGTCCAGCGAGAAACCGAGACCAGTAAACTCAAACGCACGCTCGGCCCCTGGAACTTGGTGTTCTTGGGTATCGGCTGCATCATCGGCGCCGGCATTTTCGTGCGCACCGGCAACGCGGCGGCGCTGCATGCCGGCCCGGCAGTGCTGCTCTCCTTCCTGGTCGCGGGTGTCGTCTGCGCCCTCGCCGGCCTGTGCTACGCGGAATTGTCTTCGACCCTACCGGTGTCCGGCTCCGCCTACACCTACAGCTACACCACCATCGGCGAATTCGCCGCTTGGATCATGGGCGGGCTGTTGCTGCTCGAATACGGTCTGGCCGCGTCGGTGGTCGCGGTTGGCTGGTCGGGTTACGTGGTCAGCCTGCTCGGCGACTACGGCATTCTCATCCCACCGGAGTTGACCGGCCCCTATGGTCATGCGCTGATGCAGGACGGCAAGGCCATGCTTGATGCCGCCGGCCAGCCGATGACCAGCCTGTTCAACTTACCGGCGTTCCTGATCTGCATGTCGCTCGCCGCGCTGCTGGTGCTGGGCGTCTCCGAAAGCGCCAAGGTCAACAATGTGATCGTCGCGATCAAGATGAGCGTGATCATCGCGTTTATCCTGATCTGCGGCTGGTATGTCATCCAGAACTTCGACACCCTGAAGTCCAACTGGGATCCCTTCATCCCCGAACCGACCGGCGAAAAAGGCGAGTTCGGCTGGGGCGGCATCCTGCGCGCCGCGTCGATCGTGTTCTTCGCGTACATCGGCTTCGAGGCGGTCTCCACCGCCGGCCAAGAAGCCAAGAACCCCAAACGCGACATGCCCATCGGCATCATCGGCTCGCTGTTGATCTGCACCGTGCTGTACATCCTCGTGTCGATCGTGATGACCCTGATGGTCAACTACAAGATGCTCAACGTGCCCGACCCGGTCGCGGTCGCGGTCGATGCGCTCGGCCCGGAATGGGGCTGGTTCGCGAAAACCATCAAGGTCGGCGCGATCATCGGCCTGACCTCAGTGATCCTGGTGCTGATGTACGGCCAAACCCGCATTTTCTACACCATGGCCCGCGATGGTCTGCTGCCGAAAGTCTTCTCCAGAGTGCATACGAAGTTCCAGACCCCGTGGGTCAACACCATCGTGGTCGGCCTGATCACGGCGATCGCGGCGGCGTTCTTCGATATCAACACCCTTGGCGACATGACCTCGGTCGGCACGCTTGCGGCCTTCGGTATCGTCTGCCTGTCGGTGCTCTGGTTGCGCAGGACCCATCCGGAAATTCCGCGCGGCTTCAAGGTGCCCCTCTACCCGGTGCTTCCGGCGGTGGGCATTGTCGCCTGCTTCGCACTGATCTTCACCGTGGAAACCCGCGTGCTGATCTTCTTCGCATGGTATTTGCTGGCGGCGGTCCTGATGTATTTCATCTACGGCATGCGCAACTCGCGCTTACAGAAAGGTCTGCAACAGCACGAGTGACGTAGCAGGCTGCTGAAATACCTGCGGCAGCAGGTTTTCAGCAGCCTGGTCATGCAGTCATGGTATTGCCGTCGCGGCACGCAGCCATGGATGGCTGCGCCGGCGAAACAAGCGCGTAAGCGATTGATGATTCGGCGCTGTGCGCCTCACCCTTCGCCCCGCTCAGGGCCAGCTTCGCTGTTCAGCCTCGCGCGCGAGGCTGTCGCCGTGAGCACAGCTAGACACGTACCAGACATGTGCCGGACGTGCGAACTGAGACCTCCTGGATGGAGGTATTTCAGCAACCTGCTAGAGCCGACATCTAAACTCCTGTCGCAATCATCGCGGAGTGTAGGTACGAAAACGGCGCGGACTTCCGCGCCGTTTTTCTTTGCTGCGTCGTGAACAGAAACTTACGGCTTCTTCGCCCAAGCGCTGCACCAGCCCTTCGCCGCGACGGTGTTCTTCGGAAAAATCGAGCAAGGGCCGTAAGCTTGACCTTTCACGCCTTTATAGAGACTGCAATTGGCGCAGTTGCTGCCGGGCTTGAACGCCGCGTGTTTCACTGCGGCAGCATTCTCGGAATAAGCCAGGGCTTTTGCGGCGGCGTCGGTGAGCGGTAGTTTTGGCAGCGCTTTCGCGGCAGCGGGCGCTGCCGCATCGGCCTGAAGACTGCCGAGCGCCAGCGGCGCTGCCGCAGCAGAGACGAGGGCGATGTTAAGGAAACGGCGGCGGGAGGCATCGTGAGACATGGTGGGTACCGTGATTGAGTGAGGATGGACCTAGTCTCCGGCGAAGCTCGCGCATCGGCCCTGCTCTGGATCAGTTCTGGATCAGTTCTGGCGGATAAACACCGCAGCGCATCGGAGCCCGGAGGCGCACGCATGCTAACAATGCACGAGGCGACATGTTCGAACACGAATTGTTCGCATCCAGCCCTGGTCGCGAAATACGGTTCCGCTAAACTTGGCGCATGAACGATTCAGCCGACCGCGCCGCCCCCTACGACGATGCCCGCCTGCAGACGCTGGCCGAGCAGATCATCGTCAACGTCCGCGAACTTGCCGTTGCCGGCTGGACGCCCGCGACCAGCAGCAATTTCTCGCAGCGGTTGGACGACCGCCACGCCGCGATCACCGTCTCCGGCCGCGACAAAGGCAAGCTCACCCCGGCCGACATCATGGTGGTGGACTTCGACGGCCGCGCCGTCGGCAGCGACCATCGGCCATCGGCCGAAACCCTGCTGCACACGCAGTTGTATCGGCGCTTCCCCGAGATCGGCTGCGTGCTGCACACCCATTCGCACAACCAGACCGTGGCCTCGCGACTGTATGGCAGCGTCGGCCGCGTGCATCTGGAGGGTTACGAATTGCTCAAGGCCTTCGTCGGCAACCACACCCACGAGGCCGCGATCGACCTGCCGGTGCTGCCGAACACGCAGGACATGCCGGCGCTGGCGGCGCAGGTTGAGGGATTGCTCGACGCCGGCCCGCTCTGGGGCTATCTGATCGACGGCCACGGCCTGTACGCCTGGGGCCGCACGATGGCCGAGGCGCGGCGGCATTTGGATGCGTTCGAGTTTTTGCTGGGCTGCGAGTTGGACCTGCGCCGGCTGCGCAACTGAGTCGCGTCAGGAGGTACTTCAGCACCGATGCCTTGCTTTCCGTAGGAGGGGATTTAGCCCCGATCCGCCTTGCCGCAAGCGATCGGGGCTAAAGCCCCTCCTACGATAGCCTCCCACTGCTATGCCGATGTCTCTCGCCGTTCCAACCACGGCGTTGATCGCCCACCTGCGCGGCCCCATCATGGCGGCATTCGTATCTACTTTCGGACCCCCGCATGAGCCGCCTCCGCATCTTCGCTAGCGACCGCCCCGAACAGCCGCTGATCGCCACCCACGACCGAACCGAGATGACCCGCGCGCTCGCGGTCATCGGCGTGGATTTCGAACAATGGGCGGCGACCCAACCGATCCAAGCCGGCGACGCAGCCGACGCGATCCTGGCCGCATACAAAACCGACATCGACCGGATCAGCGCCCAGCGCGGCTTCACCACCATCGACGTGGTGAGCATCGCTCCGGACAACCCGAATCGCGAGGAGATGCGCAAGAAATTCCTCGACGAACATTTCCACAAAGAAGACGAAGTGCGCTTCTTCGTCGCCGGTTCCGGCCTGTTCACCCTGCACGTGAACGACAAAGTCTACGAAGTGCTGTGCGAAGCCGGCGATTTGATCTCGGTGCCCGACGGCACCCGCCACTGGTTCGACATGGGCGCAGCGCCCAGCTTCGTCGCGATCCGTTTCTTCCAGCAGGCCGACGGCTGGGTCGGGCATTTCACTGGGACGGATATTGCGCAGAAATTTCCGCGGTTTGAGAGCGGGCAGACTGGATGACATACCCCCTTCTCCCGCATGCGGGAGAAGGGGCCGAAGGCGGATGAGGGTGCTGTTGATTAATTTTCCTGAAAAAACCGCGCACGCAAATCTCGGCACAAATTTCTAGACATTCGTTTTTACCGCTACCACTGATCGGCGATAACCCAGGCACCAAATCACGAATGACCATGCTCATCCTCACCGACATCGAAGGCACCACCAGCAGCATCTCGTTCGTCAAAGACGTGCTGTTCCCCTACGCGCGTCGCGCCCTGCCCGCGTTCGTGAGGGCGCGCGGCGGCACGGCGGAGGTGCGGCATTGGCTGGACGCCGTGTCCGCCGAAACCGGGGCACTGGGCGACGACGCGATCGTCGAGACGCTGCAAGATTGGATCGACGAGGACCGCAAGCACACGGCGCTAAAAGCGCTGCAGGGCATGATCTGGCAAGAGGGCTACCGCGATGCCGATTTCGCCGCGCATATCTACCCGGACGCAGCCATGCAGTTGCGCGAGTGGCACGCGGCCGGCATTCCGCTGGCGGTGTATTCCTCCGGCTCGGTGCCGGCGCAGCGGCTGTTCTTCGCGCACACCGATGCCGGCGACCTCAGCCCGCTGTTCAAAGCGTGGTTCGATACCGAAATCGGGCATAAGCGCGACGCGGCGAGCTACCGAGAAATCGCACGGCGGCTGAACCGCACGCCGCAGGAGATTCTGTTTCTGTCCGATGTGGTGGAAGAATTAGACGCCGCCCGCGACGCTGGGATGCGCACCGTGCTGATCGACCGACTCGACGATTATCCTGCGCCGCGCGATGGCGATGCCGCGCACGGACACGCGCGCGTCGCCACCTTCGATCGCGTTCGCATTGACGATACCTTTCTTCACTCACAACGACGCCCCTAACCTGACCCCATAAGCGGACCCCATGAGCGATCCCAACGCCTCCTTCGGAAGCGACCGTGCGCCGGCCTTGGCGGAAGCGGCGAACGATTCGGCATGGGCGCCGCCTGCAAACGCGCCGCGTCGCGGCCCTTCCCGGCTGCATTCGTCGTGGCAGGCCTTCGTGTTGTGCGCAATCTTCGCGCTCTGTGCCTCACTGCATGCGAGCGCGCGCGAAACCGTCGCCAGCCCCGGTGTGCGCGAACGCGATCGGCAGTTGCTCGGCGACACGTTAGCGAAACTCGCGCCGCAGCGTCCCGGCATTCCCGATCTTTACGTCGTCGGCTTCGCAGGCGATAGCGAAGAAAACGTGTTCCGCAACGAAGTGCGCTATCTCGAATCGCTGATGGCGCAGCGTTTCGGCGCCCGCGATCGCGTGGTCGCACTGATCAATCACCGCGACAGTTTGATGATCGCGCCGCGGCCTTTGGCCACACTCGCCAATCTGCGCACCACGCTTGCGGCGGTCGGCAAGCGCATGGACCCCGAGCAGGACATGCTGCTGCTGTTCATGACCATGCATGGCACCGAAGGCCACGAACTATTTCTGCAGATGGTGCCGGGCTATATCGATCTGGTCGATCCGCAGGAACTGCGCGCAGCGCTGGACGACGCCGGCATCCGCAATCGCGTGCTGGTGATTTCAGCCTGCTATTCCGGTGGGTTCGTGTCGGCGTTGAAAAACGAAAACACGTTGATCCTGACCGCATCGCGCAAGAATCGGCCATCGTTCGGCTGCGGCTCTGAATCGAATGCGACGTATTTCGGCCGCGCATGGATGATCGAAGGTTTGAACGAGACCACCGACTTCGTCGCCGCCTTCGAGGGCGCGCGCACCCGCATCGCCGCGCGCGAGAAAGCCGAGGACTTTAAACCCTCGTTTCCGCAAATCGACATCGGCGCGGCTATTTTGCCGCGCCTACAAGCGTGGCAAGCGCAATTGCAGGCAGGACCGACGCTGGCGTATCCCTACAAGGACGACGCAGCGCCACTAAGCGAGGCCGCGAACAGCACATCGGCGGAGTCGAAAGTAAAACCGAAACCGACGCGCGGCGCCGACGACAATCGCGGCACCAATCCGAACCGTAAAGGCGTGCAGTAGACGCAGGGCAAGATCGCGCGCTCGGATAAAGCGAATCGGATCTCGACGCTGTCGACGCGCGATGAGTAGACCCTATCTCAAAATCGAATCGGCGGGATCGGAGAGTGACCTCGTCATTCCGCGAATGCCCACTGCTGTCCATAATGAGAGCATGCGCATCGCAATGCCCAGCGAGGGCGGGCTTTGCGAGATCGCAGAGGGCGGCTGATTTAAATTTCATCGCAAACAAAGCCCCTCTCCCACCGGGAGAGGGGTTGGGGTGAGGGTCGGTTTGGGGTGAGGGTCGGTTTGAGGTGAGGGTCGGTTTGGAGCGAGGGTCGATGACGCAGCGCACGCCCAAGGATGCCCGACCCTCATCCGGTCCTTCGGACCACCTTCTCCCGAGGGGAGAAGGGAACGCGAAGGCGCATCCAACATATCCAGGACTGCAGTATGCGAATGCCGAGATGGCACAGCGATCATGCGATCCGACGACATTCTTACATTGAAATACGTTCTAGAGCATTTTCGATTCAAGTGCCGAGAATGACTTGATGCCTGTACGCCGAGAGAAATTCCTTCTGCCGCATGCGGGGCGCGGAGGCGTGTTTGCGAGCCGTGGCTCGCGCGCCGATGAACGCACGAGCGCGACGCGCGAGGGCCGGAGAGGAGAGCTCGCGCTTCGCGCAAGCAGAGGCTCTCAACATCTATATCGAAGATGCTCTGGAGGCATGCCCACTCATCAAACATGAATCTTCTCGCCCCGCGCCAGCATCACGACGACGCTATCGATGCGCGCATCGCGCTCGCGATCGAGCGCTCATGACCAATTCCGCACCGCGCTTGGGCATCGTCATTTCTCCGCATTAAGCAACCGGTATTCGGTCCGCGCGCGCTGTTCGCCCTGCCAAGCGTCGAACGCGCGTACTTCGATGCGATGCGTGCCCAGCGCGAGATCGGTCGGCAGTGCGCCGCGCCAAAGGTGTTTCGACATCTCCGGTTCCGGCGAGCGGTCGTAGCCGCGCAGCGTCTGGGCCAGATCGTCGCGTACGTTTTCGATCAACAAACGCGGATCGGGGCGCAGCACTCGCGTCATCGGTTTCCAATCGCCATCGTCGATGCGAAATTCGACGCGAGTGTCTTCGCGGCCCATGTAGACGTTTGCGTACACGCCCCAGCCCGGGTAGGCGCCGCGACGCAGCGCCTTGGGCGCATGCAGACCAATGCTGTGGCGTCCATCGGCAAGCGCAGCGATCGGATCGCCGACGCCCGCGATGCGCCAAGTCAGCGCATAACCGCCGCCAGTCTCGACATGCAGCTTGGCATAGCCGTTGGGAGTGCCGTCGGGCATGGTGGTATCGGGCACACCGCGCGCGTCTTTGACCCCCGACCAATACGCGCCGCAGGTGGCGCCGACGTTGTATTCGTGCAGCGGCGCCGCGCCGCGCCAGCCGGTGCGCGCATCGTGGAAATAATGCTGCTGCGTGTGATTGTGCGCGCTGAGGATCAGCACTTTCGGGAACGCCTGCAGCAATAAGAACAAACGCTCGCGATCGGCATCGCGGAAGGTGTCGCGGCCTTCGGGTTCGAACAGCGGAATATGCATCGCCAGCACCAATAAACGATCCTTAGGCGCGTTCGTCAGATACGCATCGAGAAACGCGAATTGATCTTCGCGGAAGCCGCCGATATACGCCGGCTTTTGCCCAGGGCGATAGATCACATCGTCCAACACGACGAACAGGGCTTCGGGCTCTTCCCAAGCGAACGTGTCGGGGCCGAACACGTTACGGAACGACAGCAGCGAGTCTTCGTCGCGGCTCACGTCGAAATCGATGTCGTGATTGCCCGGAGCATGTAGCCAGGGCAAGCCGAGGCGGCGCGTTTCAGCGTTAAGTGCTGGATATAACGACAGCACATCATCGGCGATATCGCCGAGGCTCAGGCCCAGCGTCGGCTGCTGCGCAGCGCTGCGCAAGGTGCTGCGTTCCGCCAACACGCTGCCGATGATGTCGCGGGCGTAGTAGCCGACATCGGCCTCCGACTTCACCTGCGGGTCGCCAAAGACCAGCGCCTCCAACCCGCCCGGGCGCGGGGCCTCGCGCTGCAGGGCGATGTCGAATCCCGGGCTGGCTGCCGTTTCGACGATCCCGCCGTACTTCGGTCGCAGCGCGGTAGACGCTGGAACATGCACCCAGAATGCGGGCAGACCGTCGCTGCGTTCGGCGAAGCGCCAGCCGGAGGGTTTGATCGCGAAAACGGTGCGGCCGGGTTCGGTCGGCAAGCGATAGCGGCCATCAATCGCTGTCCTGACAATCCGTAGACCATCAGATACCGCCACGCCGGCCAGACCGGGCTCGCGCCGACTGCGAAGGCCATCGCCATTGCGGTCGTCGAAGGCGATCCCCTGGAAAACAAGGGCTTCGACGACGGGGCGTGCCGCCATGTCCGTCGATGCGGCCTCAGCAAGCACGTGAACCGATGATGGCGCTGGGTCGGCCATTGCGGACGAAACGCTGCCCAGCAGCGCCAAACAGGCCCACACACTCCTTTCGACGATGATCGACCGCATACGCTCCCTCTCACGCGCTTGCTGTGATGACGATCTGATCCGATGCGATCCGATCTTGCCGGCTAATTATGGGCATTTATCGCGACCGGTCGCTGCGCCGGCGCGGTCGGCATCGTCCAAGCAAGCGGCAATGCCTCGAAGCTGAAAGCGAAGGAGTTCGTAGCTCGGGCCGCATGGCTGCGGCGGCGATCGGCCTCGGCCGCGACGCTTGTCGAGCGATCGCGGCTACCAGCACCGATGGCATACGATTGCCTTCTCGCTGCAGTAAAATCGACAGCTAATACAGCGCACAGGGGAAGGCATGCGGGCCCGTTCATTCTGGATGTATGCGTCCATGATCGTTCTAGCGGTCCTATGTGCCTTGCCGGCGCAGGCGCAGGCGCGCGAGCAGGATGAAGTGGTCCTCGTGCCGGGGGTCAATCGCATTTCGTTGACCCCTTACACGCAATACCGCCACGACATCACCGCGCGCGACACCGTCGAGAATGCCTTCGCCTTCGTTCGCGAGGGCAAGTTCAAACCGCCGCCGGGCGGCAAGACCGCCTTCGGCTTCAAAGAAGGCGCGTTCTGGTTCCACATCGTGCTGCGCAATAACAATCCAGATGAGACGCGCTGGGTGCTGGTGCAAGACTACGCATTGAGCGACAAGGTCGATCTCTATGCGCGCTATGCCGACGGCCGTACCGTCACCCAGCGCAGCGGCGACAGCCTGCCCTTCTCCGAACGCAGCATTCCGTATCGCGATCCGAATTTCCGCATCGACATTCCTTACGGCCATACCATCGACGTGT
The DNA here is from genome assembly GCA_031374725.1 of Lysobacteraceae bacterium. Lineage (GTDB taxonomy): Bacteria > Pseudomonadota > Gammaproteobacteria > Xanthomonadales > Xanthomonadaceae > Lysobacter_I. The sequence continues at coordinate 61,576 of JANMGT010000061.1, forward strand.
TGGTGCGCGTGGAGAGCCAAAGTTCGATGCAAGTGCCGCTGGAACTGTATACGCCGTTCGCATTCACGTCGATGTCGCGCGACGCGCAGTTCGTCATGGGCTTGTATTACGGCATCCTGCTTGCGCTGTTCACCTATAACCTCGTGCTCTGGCTGAGCCTGCGCGACCCCAGTTACGTCTGGTACCTGTTTCATATCAGCGCCTTCGGCCTAGTGTTGTTCACGCTCAATGGGTTCGGATTCGAATACCTTTGGCCAACATCGACGTGGTTGGCCGATAAGTCGGTGCCGATGTCGATCTGTTTGGCGCTGATCGGCATGCAGCAATTCGCGCGCACGTTCTTGGAACTGCCGCAGCGGCTGCGCTGGGGCAATTGGGTCAGTCTTAGCATCATCACGTTCTTCGCGCTGCTCGGCATCGCGTCGTTCTGGCTGCCGTACAGGATTTCCACACCCATCGCCGTGCGCGGCGTAGTCGTCGGCACGCTGTGGATCGCGGTCGTCAGCTTCATCGTCATGCGTCGCGGCTACGCCCCCGCGCGACTGTTCCTGCTGGCGTGGTCGATGCTGCTGCTGGGCACAGCCACCATCGCCGCGCTGGCGTTCGGGCTGGTGCCTAAGAACCTCTTCACCGAATTCGGCGTACAAATCGGCTCCGCGCTGGAAATGCTGCTGCTGTCGATCGCGCTGGGCTATCGTTATGCGTCATTGCGTAACGAAAACGAGCGCATCGTCGGCGAAGCCAACCTGCAATTGGAACGCAAGGTCGCGCAACGCACGCAGGAAGTACGCAGCGCCTTGTTGCAGTTGGAAGATGCGCACCGGCGACTGCGCGATTCGAGTCGTCGCGATGGACTCACCGGCCTATACAACCGAAGCTATTTTCACGATGCCTTCGATCGCGCGATCGAACAGGGCCGCAGCGAGGGCACGCCGGTGTCGCTGATGATGATCGATCTCGATCATTTCAAGCAGATCAACGACCGCTACGGCCATCTCGCCGGCGACGATTGCCTGCGCTGGGCGGCACAGCGCATCGGTCAATCGCTGCGCCCGCACGAATCGGCGCTACTGGCGCGCTTCGGCGGCGAGGAATTCGTCGTCGCCCTACCCGGCTACGATCTGCCGCAAGCCATCGCCGCCGCCGAGCAACTACGGCAGAAACTGGTGGAAGATCCCTGTCGCTCCGGCGAGCATACGATTCGAGTCTCGGCCAGCATCGGCGTGCATACCGTAGACCCGGCGAAAATAACCGCGAGCAGCGACGACGCTAGTGCGATGCTGGCCGCTGCCGATCACGCGCTGTACAGCGCGAAAGCCTGCGGGCGGGACTGCGTGCGGACGTCGCTCGCGGCGGTGTGAGAGGATGCTTCGGCGTGAGCGAAGCTGTTGGAGCGGCTTTCCGAGCCGCGCGTTTAAACATCGCGCGCGACCGAGATAAGGGCGAAGACGTGCAGCGGGTCGGAGACCTGTTCTACGTGCGAATCGTATCGCTGCACCGCTCGGTAGCGCGGCTCTCCGAGACGCTGCGAACATCCGTGTATCTTCGAGCGGGTCGGAGACCCGCTCTACCGGAATTTCGGAGACGCGCTCTACCGGGGTTCGCTTTCTCAACTCCATGCGTTGGCCGGCAACTCGCCATAAGCGAAAAAGCGAGCATAGGATGCCTATCAACAAAGAGCCCGCAAACGGCGGGCTCTTTGTTGAATACGTCAGGCGCACTGCGGCGCATCGAACATCGTAACGACGCACTCAGCGCGGCAGCGCAGGCGGCGCGTTGTTATGAATGTAGCGCTCGAACACTTTGGAATAATCAAGGGTGATGTGGCGGCTCAACATCGCATCGTTCAAATTATCGAGAACAGCGTTGAAATGCGACACCACTGCGGCCTCGCCTCCGAGGTTATTGATCTTGAGCATGGCTCCCATCGCTTCTAGCGTGCGCAAGGCATTGTCGCGAGCCACCGCATCGCGCGCTTGCTGTTTTCCGATCGCGATTAGCGCTTTGTAGATGTCCTTGACCTGCTCGATGAAGCTTTTTTTCACGTCGATGCTGAATGCCGACTCGCCGATGGCGAACTTCAGCTCCACGTCCATATCCATCGTTCCGGCGGTTTCGATCGCGACGTAACCGATACGTTGCGCGGCGTATTCATAGCGTTTGATCATGCGTTTGCTCGATACAGCCGAGTCGCCATCGACGTGAATCAAGGCAAGATTGGTAAAGCAGTATTCGTCTTTCTTCGACTTGATCAGAAAGAAGATCTTCTCACCGTCTTCGTGGAACAGATAATCGTCGGCGTCAACCTTATCGAAATCGGCAGGCGAAACGATCACGCCGATGTCGCTGAGGCCCAGCGCTTCGGCGGCGAATTTCTTGAACATATGCGACGTCCTTTAATATGCGTTTGATGTGCGAATGCACTAGGAGAATGCTATCAGACTCCCCATATCTATCGGCTCATGACCAATGGCATAGACTGTCGCTCGCGTTCATAATCCGGCGCAAAGAATTCGCTCCTGCTAACGGCTTCTTAGAGCCTGTTTAGAATCTCTCCATGCTTCGCGCTGAGCCTCAGAACGCGCGGAACAAGGAGGCGCGAGGGAATGGCGCCATCCATGACCGCGCGAGGGTGCCGTGCCGCGCGTTCTGAGGCTCAGCCCTTCGGGTTGCGTCGCCGCCGACCCGCTGAGGCCCGCGCGCCGCATGCGCTTGGACGGCATGCGCTTGGACGGCATGCGGCTGGACGGCATGCGGCTGGACGGCATGACCAGACCACCCGTCTGGCGCTGCGCGACGCGCGAACCTCAGCGGGTCGCGGCGACGCAACGCGGAGCATGCAGAGATGCTAAACAGGCTCTTAACCCCGGCGATCGACTAGCACACGTCGCACATCGCTCAACGACAAGCCGCGCATGCGCAGCAGCACCACCAAGTGGTACAGCAGATCCGCAGACTCCCCGAGCAAGGACGCATCGTCTTCGACAACCGCAGCAAGCGCGGTTTCCAAGCCTTCTTCACCGACTTTCTGCGCAATGCGCTTGATGCCGGCGTCGAAAAGTTTGGTCGTGTAACTGCCCGGTGGCCGTTCTTCATAGCGCTGCGCGATTAGCGCTTCGAGTTCGCCTAGCTCATCGCCCGGCGCTTGCGGGAAGCAGCTCTCGCGACCGAGATGACAGGTCGGGCCACGCGGTTCGGCTTGCACCAGCAGCGTATCGGCATCGCAATCCGTTTCGATCGACATCAGACGCAAGGTATGGCCGCTGCTCTCGCCTTTGGTCCACAAGCGCTGCTTGCTGCGGCTGTAGAACGTGACATTGCCGCTGTCGAGCGTGACCTGCAGCGCGTCGCGCGACATATAGCCGAGCATCAGCACTTTGCGACTGCGCGCATCCTGAACGATCACTGGCAAAAGGCCATCTTGCTTGGCCCAATCGAGCGTTTCAGGATCAAAACTCGGCATGACTTGCATCGTCACTTGCATCGTCGTTGCGCTCACAGCCGCACCTCGATGCCCGCTTCGCGCAGGTCGCGTTTCAAATCGGGAATCAGGATCGCGCCGGAATGAAACACGCTGGCCGCGAGCGCCGCATCGACATCGGCTTCGCGAAACGCGGCCTCAAAATGCGCGACTTCGCCCGCACCGCCGGAGGCGACCAAGGGCACATCGCAAATCGCGCGCACCGCTTTTAGTTGCGCGATATCGTAGCCTTTGCGCACGCCGTCGCTATCCATGCAGTTGAGTACGATCTCGCCCGCGCCCAGCGCCTGCGCTTCGACCACCCAGTCGAGCGTGCGCTTGCCGAGCGCGCGGGTTTTGTCGGGATCGCCGGTATAGCTGCGCACCCGCCATTCGCCATCGGCATCGCGCATCGAATCGATGCCGACGACGACGCATTGGGTGCCGAAAGCCTCGGCGATTTCGGCAATCAATCCGGGCCGCTCCAACGCAGGCGTATTGATCGAAATTTTATCGGCGCCCGCGAACAGCACGCGTCGCGCGGTCTCGACATCGCGAATGCCGCCGGCCACGCAGAACGGAATATCGATCTGCGAAGCGACCCGTTCGACCCAATCGGTGTCTACGGCGCGCGCTTCCGGGCTCGCGCCGATGTCGTAGAACACCAATTCATCGGCGCCGGCATCGCGATAGCGCTCGGCTAATTCGACGATATCGCCCATATCGACGTGATCGCGAAAGCGCACGCCTTTAACCACGCGCCCGCCGCGCACATCGAGACAGGGAACGATACGTACGCTCAGCATGTCAGCGCATCCTCAAGTCGCATGGTGCCTTCGAGCAGCGTTCTGCCGAGCACCGCGCCCGCGCAGCCTACATCGCGCGCGGCGACGATGTCGGCAACATCGCGCACACCGCCGCTGGCTTGGATCGCGAAGCCGTCTTTTCTCACTGCCAGCAGCCGATACAGATCGAGATTGGGACCCTGCATCATGCCGTCGCGAGCGATGTCGGTGCACAGCAGATGCCGCGCGCCAGCGCGCGAATAAAGCTCAAGACACGCGACGAGATCCAGCGCAGCGTGTTCGGTCCAGCCGTGAATCGGCAAGCGCCAAACGCCAGCGTCGTCTTGCCGCGTATCGAGCGCGATGGTAATACGCTCGGCGCCGTAGCGACGCAGCCACTCCGCGACGCGCTCGGATTCGCGCACCGCGAGCGAACCGATCACCACACGCGATGCGCCCGCATCCAACATCGCAGCAACTGCGGATTCATCGCGCACGCCGCCGCCGGTCTGCACATGCAGACGGCCGTCGTCGGCGATGCTCCGCAGCAGCGGCGCGAGCGTATAGCCGCCTTCGCGCGCGGCATCCAGATCGACCAAATGCAACCAACGCGCGCCGGCATCGGCGTAGCGCATCGCGACTGCGAATGGATCGTCGCCGTAGCGGGTTTCTTGCGCGTAGTCGCCCTGCCTTAAACGCACGACGCGGCCATCGCGCACATCGATCGCGGGATACACCGTGAACGCATCCGCAGACATTGTTGTGATCGCACTCATGCCGCTACCTGCAAAAAATTGGCGAGCATCCGCAATCCCGCGCGAGAAGATCGTTCTGGATGAAATTGCATGCCGTAAAAGCGCCCTTGCTCGATCGCTGCAGAAAACGTCGCGCCATGCACGGTCGCGGCAACGGTGCAGTCGGCGACCGGCAGTGCGTAACTATGTACGAAATAGGCGTAATCGCCGGTCGCGATACCGTCCATCAATTGCGAAGCATTGCCGTCCGCACGGGTGCGCGCTTCGAGGCGATTCCAACCCATATGCGGCACGCGCAGTCCCGGCGCAGACTGTAGTTTTTCGACGCGGCCCGGCAGCAGGCCGAGACACACCGTCTCGCTTTCCGCTGACGATTCAAACAACAGTTGCATGCCGAGACAAATGCCGACCAGCGGCGCATCGCTCGCGCGCAACGCGGCATCGAGGCCGCGCTCACGCAACAAACGCATCGCGGGCGCGGCGGCACCGACGCCGGGCAAAATGATCCGCGCGGGTGCACCGAATTCATCCGCATCGCGCACCAAGCGCGGCGTCGCACCCAATCGCGCCAAGGCATAGCGCACCGAGCCGAGATTCGCGCCGCCGGCATCGATCAAGACAGTGTCGGATGCAGCCGAGTCGAATGCAGCCGATCTCACAGCGCCCCCTTGGTGCTCGGCAGCGTATCGCCTTCGCGCTTGATCGACTGCCGCAGCGCACGCGCGACCGCTTTGAAGCAGGCTTCAATTTGATGGTGATCGTTTTCGCCGCGCACGCTCAAATGCAAATTCAGGCCGGCGGTTTCGCACAGCGAACGGAAAAAATGCGGCACTAATTCAGTGGATAGATCGCCGACTCGTTCGCGCTTGAACGCGCCATCGAACACGAAATACGGGCGACCGGACCAATCCAACGCGGCGCTGGCCTGCGCTTCGTCCATCGGCAACGTGAAGCCATAGCGCCCAATGCCGCGCTTATCGCCCAGCGCCTGACGCAAGGCTTGACCGAGCGCGAGCGCGCTGTCTTCGACCGTGTGATGTTCGTCGATATGCAAATCGCCGTCGCAGCGCAGGTCGAGCGCGAAGCCGCCATGCTTGCCCAACTGCTCCAGCATATGATCGAGAAAACCGACGCCGGTCGCGGCTTTGGGGTCGGCTTCACGGTCGAGATCGACGCTCACCATTATTTTCGTTTCTTTGGTTTTGCGTTCAACCGTCGCGGTGCGCGGCACATCGACCAGCGCGTGCGCGATCTGCGCCCAATCCACACCGTCGCCGAACACCGGCGATTTCAGCTTGAAGCCGCGAATCCCAAGATTTTCCGCGAATTGGATATCGGTCTCGCGGTCGCCCACCATCGCCGAACGCGCCCAGTCGATCGAACGGTCGCGCAGCAGCGGCTGCGCCAAGCCCAGCGCCGGCTTGCGGGTCGGTGCATTCTCGTGCGGGAAGCTGTTATCGATCAAGATGTCGCGAAAGCAAATGCCCTGGCTCTCGAAAATCTGCAGCATCAGCGCGTGCGGGCCGTCGAAATTCGCCTGCGGAAACGCATCGGTGCCGAGTCCATCTTGATTCGTCACCATCACGAAATCGTAGCCGGCATCGCGAATCCGCAGCATCGCCGGGATCACGCCGTCGAAGAAGGCGAGCTTGTCGTAGGCATCGATCTGAAAATCCGCTGGCTCTTGAATCAGAGTGCCGTCGCGGTCCACGAACAAGATTGGTTTGAGCGCGCTCATGCGGCGTCCTCCAAAATGCGTAGGGCTGTGAACACGGCGTCATTCTCCTCGGGCGTGCCGATGGTGATGCGCAAGGCGTCTTCGAGGCCGGCTGTGGCGCGCATATCGCGAATCACCACGCCAGCCGCGAGCAGCGCTCGATATATACGTTCGGCATCGTCGAAGCGCGCGAGCAGGAAATTGCCGGCACTCGGGTAGACGCGACGCACACCGGGCATCGCGCGCAGCATCGTGAAGACGCGTTCGCGCTCGCTGCGGATGGTGGCGACGCGTTCGTTGGCTTCGCGGATCGCTGCTGGCTGCAGCGCAGCCAACGCCAGCTCTGCGCAGGGCGCAGGCACTGGATACGGCGCTTGGCAGCGGCGCAGCACGTCGATCAATGCGGGATCGGCGATCGCGCAGCCGATGCGCGCGCCCGCGAGCGCGTGCAGTTTCGATAATGTGCGCAGTACCACGATATTCGGATAGCGTGCGATCAGCGTCGTCGCCGACGGCGCGTCGGCGAATTCGATATAGGCCTCATCGACCACGAGCAACGAGCGCCCGTTTAAAGCCACGGCCATCGCTTCGATCTTCTTTAGCGAAATAAGCTCACCGCCTGGATTTCCGGGCGAACACAGGAACACGACTTTCGCGGTGTGCGTTAGCGCGGCATCGCGCACGGCATCGAGATCGGTGCGCCAACCGTCGGCTTCATCGCGCAGCGGCACATCGACGATCGGCGCGGCCTGCAGCCGCGCGCACACCGCGTACATGCCAAACACCGGCGTTGAGATCACGATCGGATCGCGCTCGGCGCGACACAGCGCGCGCACGATCAGATCGATCGCTTCGTCGCTGCCGCGACCGATCAAGATCTGCTCGGCAGCCACAGCGTATGTTTCGGCCAAACGCGCGCGCAACGCATCCGGCTGCGGCTGCGGATACCGGCGCAGCGCACCCTCGACATCGGCGCGATTATTCCACGCCGATTCGTTGGCGTTCAGCCACACCGAGCCGGACACTTTTTCGCTGCGCGCGGAGCGATAGCCTGCGAATGCGCGCAGATCTTCGCGCACCAGCGCGAGGACATCGGACATGGGCGCACTCATGCTGCGGCCTCCGCGAAGCGCGCCAAACGAATCGCAACCGCGTTCGCATGCGCCTGCAAGCCTTCCGCTTGCGCGATGCGCATCGCGCTCGGGCCGATCGCCTCTACACCCTCGCGTTCGACGCGCTGCACGCTGATCGCGAGTTGAAAACTGCTCACCGACACGCCGCTCCACGCGCGGGCCGCGCCGCCGGTCGGTAGCACGTGATTGGGGCCGCTGCAGTAATCGCCGATGCCTTCATTCGCATAGTCGCCGAGAAATACCGAGCCCGCCGCCGTCACCTTCGGCAACCAAGCATCGGCATCGCGCAGTGCAAGTATCAGATGCTCCGGCGCATAGCGATTGCTGATTGCGAACGCCTCGTCAAGCGAAGCCACCGCAATCAGACGCGAGCGCGACAATGCGACGCGCGCGATGTCCGCGCGCGGCAAACGCGCTAGCTGTGCAGTCAACTCGGCAGCGACGGCTGCGATCAACGCAGGCGCATCGCTGAGCAGAATCACCTGAGAATCGGGGCCATGCTCGGCCTGCGACAGCAAATCCGCTGCGACGAACTCAGGGTCCGCGCCCGCATCGGCGATCACCAGCACTTCCGATGGCCCTGCCGGCATATCGATCGCGGGGCCGCCCTCGATCATCGACACTTGACGTTTCGCTTCCGTCACCCAGGCATTGCCCGGGCCGAACAATTTATCGCAAGCCGGCACCTGCGCAGTGCCGCAGGCCATCGCGGCGATCGCTTGTGCGCCGCCGAGTTTGAATACGCGCAGACGATCGATCGCATCACCAACGCTGGCGCGCGCGGCAAACAACACCGCCGGATCGACGCTGCCGTCCGGGCGCGGCGGCGTGCAGACCACGATCTCGGCGCAGCCCGCAAGCCGTGCAGGCACACCGAGCATCAACATCGTCGATGGCAGCGGCGCGCTGCCGGCGGGAATATAAAGTCCGACGCGCGTGATCGCACGCACGATGCGACGGCATTCCACGCCCGGCGCCGTGCGCACCGCGTATTCGCGAATGCCGCCGTCGCGGTGAAACAGATCGATCCGCGCCGCAGCATCGACGATCGCGGCTTTCAGCGTTGGATCGAGCGCTGCTTCGGCCGCGTCGAAGTCTTCTGCAGCCACTTCGAGCGCCGCAACATCGGCCAGCTCGGCGCGATCGAAGCGCCGCGTGTACTCAAGCAGCGCCGCATCGCCGCGGGCGCGGACCTCTGCGACGATCGACGCAACGCCATCGCGCACTTGGGTCGCCGTCTCCTGCGTCGGGCGCCGCAGCGCATCCGCACGCGCGGCCGCATCGAGTTCGACCCAACGCAGCAACGGCCATTCGCGCGCGCCCGCATCCGCATCGTTTGTATCGACCGCGCTCATGTCAGCATTCATGCCAGCATTCTCTCCACCGGTACCACCATCAGGCCGCGCGCACCGGCGCGCTTGAGATCCTCCAAACGCTGCCACGTCATCGCGCCATGGCACAGCGCCTGCATCGCGATGTCGCGACCGCCGTCGAGCGCGGTGACGGTCGGCGGCTCGGCGTCCGGCAAGAGTTGCATCAACAGCGGCACTAGCTCGCGCGGCGCTTGCAGCATCAGCAGCTTACTTTCGCGAATTTTCATCACACCATCGAGCCGGCGGATCAACAGCTCGGCGATCGCGGCGCGCACATCGACGAAGCCTTCGGCCGGGCCAGCAAGCACCGCTTCGCTATCGAGCACCACTTCCACCGGTTTCAAGCGATTCGAGGCCAACGTGCCGCCGCTGGACACCAGATCGCAGACCAGATCGGCCTGCCCCAATCGCGGCGCCAGTTCGACCGAACCCGACATCAGCACGATGCCGGCCTCAATCCCGCGCGACTGCAGCCAGCGGCTGAGCAGCGCTGGATATGTGGTTGCGATGCGCTTCCCAGGCAACTGCACCTCCGGCTGCCAGTCCCAATCATCGGGGATACCGAACATCAGTTTGCAGCGGCCAAACCCAAGCGCGCGCAGCTCGCGAAAACTCGGCGGCTCGCCGCGCGCTTCGCGTTCGTATTGCTGCTCGACCAGCACATTGCGACCGACCATGCCCAGATCGCACACGCCATCGGCGATCAAGCCCGGAATGTCGTCGTCGCGCACCAACAGCAGATCGATCGGCAGCGACTCGCCGTAATAAAATTGCTTGTCGCGGCTTTCCTGCCAACTCAAACCGGCAGCGGCAAGCAACGCCAGCGCAGGCTCGCTGAGGCGGCCGCTCTTCTGGATGGCGATGCGCAAGCGGTCGCGTGCGGTCGCACTGATGGGTCGTTGCATGTTCGGTGTCCTCAAGACGCGCCGGTGCGGCGCTGTTTACGTTTGATGGCGAGGCCGTAGCCGCCGGTGCCGCGTTCGAGCGCGCGGGCGACACGACCGATGGTGGTCACGCTGACCAGGGTGCGGTCGTGTATTTCGCGGTAGGGCACGCCATCAAGCAGAAGCGGCACGACCCGCCAGCGGTCGGCCATCGCCTCCAGCTCAGCGGGCGTGCACAGATCTTCCAAGAAAGCGCGCACGTCCTCGGCCCGACTCAGCCCCGCCATCGCCTGGGCGAGCGCGTCCAGGCCGGCTTCGGCGTCGCGGTCGGGCAGCGGTTGCGGGCGTTGTTTCATCGTGACGGCGGGCCTTGAAGTTGGCTTCGGAGGGGTATGCGAGCGCTCGATTTGCGCGCACTACTCGATTCGCGCGCAGTAATGTATTAATGTGCTAATACATTAAACGATTCGGGTTGCCCGGGTCAACCTCGCTAGCCGCAGCCGCTGCAGGTAGGCCGCTCGTCGGAAAGGCGTCCGCATCGCATCCGCGATTGCAGGGTATGCGCACAAGCGTGACGGATTCGGATTGACGGACATGGGGACGCATGATACGGATGCGGTGCGGCGAGAAACGATGCATCCACCAGCACGAGACCGCCGCGTATCGTCCAATCCGAAAGACAAGGAGGCGTTTATGGAAAAGAAGCACACCCTGTTCGCGTTCAAACTGGCCGCGAAGCAAGACACGAAGCTGGAGCAGGAAGAAGCATCCGGCAAGCAAAAATGGCAACAGCGCGACGGCGTATCGATCGCCGGCTGCACACGTTCTGGGCGTTTCGACGTTCGCGCGTGGGGACTCTTAGGTTCCGACACCGGCCTTTCCTGCTGATCGCAGCATGCGTACACGAAGAGTCTGCGGGGAGGCTCTTCGCTTCGCGCATCGCGCAGCGATTCGGGTTCACGATTTGATCTTGGCGATACGATTCGCGCAAACATGAGCCGCAGCAGCATCCAACAATCATCGTTTCGATCTCATCCGCACGCGCGAATTATGCGATTAAGTACGCCGACCGTAAGTATTCCGTGAGATGCGCGTTCGCATTGCGCTAAGCGGCGAGGTTGTGTTGACACCTTTCCGCGCAGCGTGTTGCTGATCGGATGCGCGTCGTGACGTTAGCAACGTCTCGCACAGTTGGAATCGGCGCGTATCCCCTGAACACACAAGACAAGGATATCTTCATGGACAAGCAGCAAAAACTCTTCGCGTTCAAACTTGCGGCCAGCACGACCAACGAAAAGAACCAGAACGAAAGCGGCAATCAGGACAAATGGCAGGCGCAGGATCGCGACACAGTCGCCGGCTGTACCGACCCCACACACGATGGCAATGTGCGTTACGGCACGCGTTTGAGCTCCGATAGCGGCGTCTATTGCTGATTTCGAGCATTTGCGCGCGATTTAAGGTAACGCTGATGAAGTCAGCGTTGCCGCAGCATAAGGATGTGCTGCCCGCGACAACCGAAGATTGGACAGCGAATGCGGCCCAAAGCAAGAGGCGCGCAGCGCCGAGTCATCAATTGCCTTGGCAATTGATTCGGCGCGAATTTGCACGCACGCGGCCCAGGCTTGCGACTTAGGCACACGCCGCAACGCAAACTTCGCCGCACAAGTCACGCGCAAAACGAGACGGCGCCGTTTGTTTTTCGCTAATCATTCGTTATTACGCATATTGTCGTTGACAGTACTTTGCGACACATGATAGTCATGCCATGCGACGAGCACGCAAAAAAAGTCGTACTCGTACGCACAGTGCTGTTCGACTAACACCCGAAAAGGAGATGCACATGGACAAGACCCAGAAACTGTTCGCCTTCAAACTGGCTGGACAAGAAGACGCGAAGAAAACGCAGAACGTCGATACCAATGCCGGCAAATGGCAGACCCGCGACGGCGTGGCCGTAGCCGGCTGCACCGATCCGACGGGTCAAGGCGATTATCGCTATGGCACGCGCTGGAGTTCCGACAACGGCGTTTGGTGCTGATCGAGCACCGCATCGTCATTGCAAAGAGCCCTACCCGGGCTTTTTGCATAAGCACTTCGACAAGGAGAGACGTATGGATACCAGTCAAACACTATTCGCGTTCAAACTCGCGGGAAAAGAAGATCGCGCGGCAGCTGTACAGCCCACGCAAGACAAATGGCAGGCGCGCGACGGCGTCGCCATTGCTGGCTGCACCGATCCGAAATTCAATGGCGTACTGCGCGAAGCCTTCCCTTGGGGAGACGGCCGCGCATATTGTTGAGCGCACGGCTGCAAAACCGGCAGCATAACCGCGCGTCGCGGCCGAGCGACGAGCACTCTCGCGAGCGATCGACTGCTGCCATCGTTAACATTGAGTTATCGTCGATTATGCCGCGATAAGCAGCATCGAGCGAATGGAGCGATATGCTGGCGTGCGCCGTATTTTTTTCGAACAAACATCACTAAGGAGATTCACATGGAAAAGAATCAGAAACTGTTCGCCTTCAAACTAGCCGATCAGGAAGACGCGAAGAAAGCGCAGAACCTCGACACCGATGCCGGAAAATGGCAAGCGCGCGACGGCGTCGCAATCGCAGGCTGTACCGGCCCGGACGCTCGTGCAAGTAGTCGCATGTTCGGCTACGACGGTGGCATTTACTGCTGATACTCAAACAAGGAACCTGTTGAACCTAGGCTTGCTTGCGACATCGTCAATGGTAGATCTTGGACTCAGACGCCTTTCGAGACGAAAAATGAGAAGTCGTGCTCATTATGTCGTCTGCGCCAATACGCATCGCGTCGCGATGCAGCGATGTCTTTTTGCGCTAGCGCGCTCGTCTGCTGTGTTTTCTCCATCGACTGTTTCTTGCTCAGGCTGACAAGCACGTCCGCGAGCGGATGACTCGATGTCCTAGTGTGGTGTCTCAAAAGTACATTGGTGTATTTTCGTGAAAGAACGGATTGATCTGCGCTGTTTTTGATAAAGAATTAGCCTGCGTATTTTTGAGACACCACACTAGAGCGCATGCGCAAGCTTTCCAAGCCAACACAATCAAGGAGATTGATAAGGAGATTGATATGGAAAAGAACCAGAAATTTTTCGCTTTCAAACTTGCCGGCCAGGAAGACGCAAAGAATACGCAGAAGGTCAACGCAGATGCCAGCAAATGGCAGACCCGCGACGGCGTCGCCGCGGCCGGCTGCAGCGACCCGACCCGCGTGGGCGACTATCGTTGGGGCACCGCATTCAGAGCCGACAACGGTGCTTGGTGCTGATCGTACGACGCTTGTGGAGAGACCCTGCGGGGTCTCTTTGCGTACCGGCCCGATAAGTACATGCTCGCGTCAAAACGCCTCCCTCTGCTGAATACAAGTCATACGTGAACCGCCGCATTCTGATCGTCACCAACAGCGAAGACTTACACGCCGACCTCGTCGCCGAACGCATCGTCGCGCGCGATCGCGCGCCGTTCCGCCTCAATCTCGACGAATTTCCGGCGCAGTTCGAACTCGATCTCACGCTCGAAAGCGGCATCTGGAAAGGCGCTTTGCAGCACCTTCCCAGCGGCGATACGCTCGACATCGCCGACATCGGCGCGGTGTGGACGCGCAAAACCGCCGAGTTCGCCTTCGTTAGCGACGATCTCGGTGCGCAAGAGCGCGCCTACGCCGGCAAGGAGATGGAGCACATCCTATTGGGCATGCTCTACGGGCTCGATGGTTATTGGATGAGTCATCCTGCAGCGATTCGCAGCGCGCTATGGAAGGGCGAGCAGCTCGCACGCGCAGCGAAATTTGGCTTCGATGTCCCCACGTCGATCATCACCAACCGCGTGGCCAGCGCGCGCGGCTTCCACGCCAGCGCGGACGGCGACATTATTTTCAAGGCCATGGCGTCGCCATTCCTGGGCGCGGATATGGTCGAAGCGGAAGACCGCGTCACTGCGGGTCTGCCGACGACGCGCATCGGCCGCGAACATGAGGCGCTACTCGATGCGGTCACGGAACTCCCCTGCTTTTTTCAGCATTACGTTCCTAAACAGTACGAACTCCGGGTCACCATCATCGACGACATGGTCTTCGCCGCAAAAATCCATTCGCAGGACGATGTCCGCACCCTTGTCGATTTCCGCGACTTCAGCGCACCGATTCACTACGAAGCGGTAGAGCTTCCGGCCGAAATTGAGCGGCGCTGTCGCGGCTATGTCCATAGCTACGGCTTGACCTATGGTGCGATAGACCTGATCGTCACCCCCGATGAGCGCTATGTCTTTCTGGAAAACAATCCAGCCGGGCAATTTCTTTTCGTCGAACAACTGGTGCCCGAATTCAAAATGCTGGATGCTGTCGCCGACAGCCTAATCGCCGGCGCGCACGCCGCAAAGTGAATCCATGACCGAGCTCATGCTGACCGCGCATATTCGGATGCTCGAAGCGCACACGAGCACGAAGACGCTGGTATTCGGCGCCTCGAACATCGAGATCGACCTGCTAGCGCCGCTGTACGAATCGCTGCGCCGCCTTGGCCGCGTTCCAGCACTCGATGTCGTGGTCTATCTGCGCGGCGGCGAGGTCAATGCCGCGCGCCGGTTGGCGCTGCTGCTGCACGAGTTTACCGACCGCCTGCGCTTCATCGTGCCGCATCATTGCGAATCGTCCGGCACGCTGATGGCCCTGGCCGCGCACGAGATTGTCGCCGGCCCGCTCGCGCTGTTCTCGCCGATCGATCCGCACCTGACCGGAGCGGAAAGCAACGGCAATTCGCCTTCTGCGCTGTCGTCGCAAGACATTCGGCAGTTCGCGAAAATGAGCCAGGAGTGGTTCGGTCTCGATTCTCAAGAAGCGCGGACGAAAGCGCTCCCGCTGCTTTGCGACAATATCTTTCCGACCACGCTGACCTCGTTCTATCGTTCGACGCAGGAACTGGAGGCGATCGGCGATGAATTGCTCGTACGGCAGATGCCGACATCGACAGCCGAGATGCGCAGCGCGGTCGTTCGGACGCTGCTCTACGATTTTCATTCGCACAATTTCGCGCTCACCGGCGACGATATGCGCAAGCTCGGGCTACCGGTGGTTCGCGATGCGGCCATTGAAACAATCGCCTGGGACATCGCTTGCAACGTGCGTCGACTGATCGGCCCGGAATCGCGCGCATCGCTTCAAGGCGATTGGCGGGACGCCATCATCGCCAGCGCCGATACGATTCAACTGCGTCGGCGCAGCCGCGAGATGCCGAGCGGGGTCTGGGAGACGCCCGACGCCGTATGAACGCGGAGACATTGGCGCTCGCCGACATTGCTCGCAGCCTCGTACTGATCGTGATGCTCGCAGCGGCGTCAACGAAGAGCTTCGATGTTCACGGCTTCGCGAAAGACATTAGCCGCTCCTTCGCATGGCTGCAGGGCGCGCGCGCGCGCGCAATCGCCTTCGCGATTCTCATCGCAGAGTGGCTGATCGCAATCTTGATCGCGGCCGGCGGCGATATGTCTCGAATCGGACTGCTGGCGGCGCTGGCCCTGCTGAGCATGTTCAGCGCCGTCGTCGCTTGGTCCGTCGTCTTCGATCGCGGCGTGGTCTGTAGTTGCTTCGGCGCATCGTCCAGCCATCGCATGAACGGCTATGACTTGGCGCGCAACATGGTGTTGGTGGCGGCAGCGGCGTATGCATGGCTGCAGGCGCCTGCGCGCGATGTCGTGCAGACCATCGCAGGGCAACCGGCACCGGTCTCGATCGCGCTCGCGGCCGCCGCTGCCATCGTTTTCCTGCTGATCACGTCGCTGCAGGACATCGCGCTGCTGTTGCGTATCGACACCGAGCGAAGATCGCATGAGCAATGACGCGCAATCCGTGGTCTTAGCGCTGCTCGCGCTGTCGGTCGCCTTCAATCTATTCCTAACCCTGCGCCTGACCCGCATCGTTGGCAATAACGAATATTTGAAGTTACCGATGACGCTTCCAATCGGGCAACCGCTGCCGATGTTCGATGGCCGAGCGTTCAGCGGCGGTCGTCATGTCCGTTCTGCCGAATTCGAAGGCCATGCCTCCGCGCTGCTGTTCTTCTCGCCCGAATGCCACGACTGCCAGGCTAGGGTCGTGGAAATCTCGGCGATGTATGCATCGATGCGCCAAGCCGGCGTCGGCGTTTGGGTGCTTTCTACGATCTCGAAGCGACGGATGCGAGAGTTTCTCGACGATTCGCCGCTGCTCGACCACGTGCTGATGGTAAGTTCATCGACCCAACGCATGCTCAACCCGCGTAGCGCGGCGCCGTTTTACATCTTCATCGATCACGAGCGCACTGTATTGGCCAGCAATTTCATCGGCGATGAGGATTGGCTGAGTTTTTGCGAGCAGATGCGAGAAAGCGGGCCGACAGCGACGTAATCGAATGATGCGCTGTTCGCACTAAACGCATGTCATCAAGATCCATGGCCTGCCGTTCAGAGCGCTGCGATGGCGCCGTTTTGCACCGAAGAATAATGACGCGTCTCTCGCTGTTGCTTGGGATAGCGACACAACGTTCGCATCCGCTCCCGCTCGCAACAACTCAATCGTCCACCGCATGCGCTGCCGCCAGCACCGCGCCTTCGCGCATCAGCGCCATCATCGCGGTGAGGTCGATGTCGAGCGCGCGGTCGCGGGCGAGGAATGTCACGCGCTCGCGGATCGCAGCGTGCGCTGCAGCGACGGCCTTGCCTGGATGGTAGGGCTCGGCGGCAGACAACTCGGCGCGCAGCGCTTCGACCTCCGCAAGAAACTCCGCGTATTCGGGCGAATCCGGCAGCGGCCCGCCCTGCACTTTGGCTGCGAATACAGCCGCATCGGCGCGGTCGGCCAGATCGCGCGCGGCGTTGATCATGTCGCGGCGCAAATCCAGGGCCTGCGCGGCGGTCATCAATTCCAAACCGATCACCTTGCGCAAATCTTCGGTCATCGCCAGCACATGCCGCGCCTCGTTCGCGCCCATCGACACGTGATCCTCGGCGTTCGCGCTGGTCGGAATCGAATACACCGCCGCCGGATGCGCGCGCGTCGCGAGATCGTTGACGATTGCCGCGGCGGTGTATTGGACGATCATGAAGCCGGATTCGGTCGCATCTTCATTTCCGATCAGGAACGGCGGCAGGCCGTCGTTGGTCGCGGGATCGACGAGCTTGTTCAAGCGCCGTTCGCTGATCGAGGCGAGCACCGGAATCGCGGCCTTCACGTAGCTCATCGCCAGCGCCAGCGGCATGCCGTGAAAATGGCCGGCGGAGATGACCTGCTCCTCGACATGGCGCGCACGCGCATCGGGGAACACCAGCGGGTTATCGGTCACGGCGTTGAGTTCGATCTCGAACACGCGCTTGGCTTGCTCCACGGCATCGCGCACCGCGCCGTGCACCTGCGGAATGCAGCGCAGCGAGTAGCTGTCCTGCGGCTGATGTTTTTTACCGCCGCGAAACGGCTTGAAGCGCAGATAAAACTTCTCGCGGCCGTGGCGTTGGTCGGTCGGCACCCAATCCCAACCGATATCGAAGGTGAGCGCTTGCGATTCCGCGGTGTCCCAGCTTTTCGGCAGCCAGGGCCGAAATTTCGGCACGAGGTGATACGGAATATCGGTCAGCGTGGAATTCGCCAACAGCCCGCGCAGATTCGCGGCGGACATCACTTGGCCCGGGTGCGGGCGCAGTGCGTGGACTTCTTCAGCGAACGCGCCAAGCCTTCCGGCGAACGCGTCGAGCGTCATCGCTGCGGCGAGGTCGGCGGTGTCGAGCAGTTCCTCCAGGCGCTGCAGCGCGAGTACACCGCAAGCAAGCATCTGCGCGGTGCCGTTGTTCAACGCGAGTCCTTCTTTGTACGACAGCACGATCGGCGCTAGGCCTGCGCGATGCAGCGCTTCGTCGCCGCGCAGACGTTCGCCGTCGAAGAAAGCTTCACCGCCGCCGATCAGCACGTGCGCTAGATGCGACAGCGGCGCGAGATCGCCCGACGCACCCACCGAGCCGAGCTGCGGCACCACTGGCACGACGCCTGCGTTGAGCATCGCGGTCAGCGCTTGCAGCGTTTCCTTGCGCACGCCGGAATGCCCGCGCAGCAGCGTATTGACGCGGATGCACAGCATCGCGCGCACCACATCGGACGAGAACGGCTCGCCGACGCAGACCGCGTGCGAAATGATCAAATTGCGCTGCAGCTCCGCATGCAGCGAACGCCCGGATGGCGCTGCGCCCGGCAATTCACCGCTACGCAACTCGTCACGTAGCGGATGCGCGCCCAGCAGTTTGTCGGCATTGCTGCCGAACCCAGTGGAGACGCCATAGATAGGCTCCTCGCGCCGCACTTGTTCGGCGAGGAACGCAGCCGCATGCGCGACGTTACGCAGCGCGCCGTCGTCGAGCATCACCTGCGCGCCGTAAGCCACTTCCACCAGTTGCGTCCGCGTCAGCGATCGGCCATCGAGTCGGATCGGTTTCATTTCGTGTTCTCGCAGAGTGCAGTCGCAACCGCTTTGGCAGCGGGACATTCGCCAAGCACCGCCGTGCCAAGGTGGCCCCTGCCGATGATTGGCGGTTCGGCCCAACGGTAAGGGCCGTGGCAGCGCCGTCGCGCGGCCGCATCGAGATCTTCGCGGACGAGCACTTGTGCATCTTCATCCCCACCGCAACGCAACACTTCGATTCGATACGAACCATCGGAATTGCGATCGATATCGATGCTCGGATTTCGGGTCACGCAGCCAGTCATGGCCGCCGCCACGAATGTCGCGAGGGTGCCGCAGGCAACGTCGGCACGTTGCATCAGTGCCCTTCGCTACGCGGCAGTGCACGCCACTGTTCGCGCTCGACCAACAGCGCGCGGCCGATTTCGGCTTCGGTGACTTCGAACTGTTCGCCGCGGCGTAAGTCTTTCACCGCCACCACATTGCGCGCGGCTTCGTCTTCGCCGCGAATCACCACGAAGCGAATGCCCGCACGATTGGCGTATTCGAGCTGCTTCTTCAACTTGCGCGGTTCAAGCTGGGTTTCGACGTTCAAACCGACCGCGCGCAAACGCTGCGACAGCGATAGCGCGGCGTCCAAACCGCTGTCGTCCATCAACGAGACCAGCACATCGACCGAACTGTCGGCAGTGGCGATCAGGCCGGCTTCGCGCAGCTGCCAGAACAGCCGAGTCAAACCGATCGAGATGCCGACGCCCGGCAATTTCGATTTGGTGTAGTGGCTGGCGAGATTCTCGTAGCGTCCGCCGGAGCAGATCGAGCCGATGTCCGGGTGCGCATTCAGCACCGTCTCGTAGACGATGCCGGTGTAGTAATCCAAACCGCGGGCAATCGACAGATTCAGCGCAAAACGATTCTCGGCCACGCCCAGCGCGCGCAGTTGCGCCAGGGTATCGCGCAGCTCGGCGCGGCCTTGCTCGAACAGCGGCGTGCCCGCGCCCAACGCATCGAGCGCGGCCTGCGCCGCATCGTGACCGATCGCACGCACGCGCGAAAACGCTAGCAACGTGTCGGCGACCGCAGGTTCCAGGCCGTAACCATCGCCGATCAAAGTCTCGCGCACCGCCGCTTCACCGCGCTTGTCAAGTTTGTCGATTTCGCGCAGCACCGCGGCTTGGCGCTCGCCTTCGGCGATGCCCTGCCCTTCAAAAAAGCCGCGCAGCAGCTTGCGGTGATTGAACTGAATGGTGAAATCGCCGATCGCCAGCGCCTCGAATACCGAGGCAATCACCGCCGGCAGTTCGGCGTCGTAGCGCGTGGACAGCGCATCCTTGCCGATCACGTCGATATCGCACTGATAAAACTCGCGAAACCGGCCGCGCTGCGCGCGCTCGCCGCGATACACGCGCTGCATCTGATAGCGGCGGAACGGAAACGCGAGATCGTGCTCGTGTTCGGCCACATAGCGCGCCAGCGGCACGGTGAGGTCGAAGCGCAGCGCAAGCTCGGGCAGCCCGTCCTTGTCCTTTTCGAGCGCGCCGGTGGACTGCAGGAAATAGACCTGGCGCTCGGTCTCGCCGCCGGATTTGGTCAATAGCACTTCCGACAGCTCCATCACCGGCGTTTCCACCGGCAGGAAGCCGAAGCGCTCGAAGGTGCGACGGATGGTGTCGAGCATGCGCTGGAACGCGATCTGATCGCGCGGCAGCAGTTCGAGGACGCCGGGCGGGGTACGCGGCTTGATCAAGTGACGCTCCGGGTATGCAGCAGAAAGGTGAAGTTTACCGGCTGGCTGGCCCGGCGAACGGCCTTTCCCACGGTTCATACGCCCCAAAGCCCGCCGAAGCGCTCGGATCGGCCGAACGGGCTTGCCCACAGAGGGGCGAATCCTTAGAATGACCGGCTGCAATGTCGGGGTGTAGCTCAGTCTGGTAGAGCGCTACGTTCGGGACGTAGAGGTCGCAGGTTCGAATCCTGTCTCCCCGACCAATTCAGATTCATTGAAAAAGCTAGCCTTCGGGCTGGCTTTTTTGTTTTTGCTAGTTGATTAAGCTGTGAGATCGCTAGCCGCGGGCGCGGCATCATTACCTCGGCGTATTGCTCGTACGGCAGGCCGATTCGAATCCTGTCTCCCCGACCAATTCAGATTCATTGAAAAAGCTAGCCTTTGGGTTGGCTTTTTTGTTCTGGGCCATCGATTAGGCTCTGAGATCGCTAGTGCCGTGCTTCACGCTGTTTGAGCCATTTTGAACGCCGCTAGTTTTCGCTACACGACATGCGCGGAGTAGCGCCCTTCCACAGCCTTGTTGAAATATTCCTTCTCTCCGCATAGCGGGGGCGAAGAGGCGCGCTTGCGAGGCACTGCCTCGCGCGCCGATGAGCGCCCGAGCGCAGTGCGCGAGGGCTGGACGAAGGTGGCGCGAAGCGCAGGATGAGGGGCGAAAACAGCGACGATGCGTCCCGAAGAGCGCCCCTCACCCGGCCCCGTATCGAGTACGGGGCAGGCTCTACGGCCACCCTCTCCCCGTGCGCGGCACGGGGAGAGGGAACATCATTGGGCGCCCGGTCTGAGGGGGCAGATCAGTTCCGCAAATTCCGGGTCTGCCCTTCCCCGCGCACCACAAACCGCTCAATCGTCAGCGATTCCGCGCCCATCGGGCCGTAGGCGTGCAAGCGAGTCGTCGAGATACCGATCTCCGCGCCCAAACCCAGTTCGCCGCCATCGGAAAACCGCGAGGACGCATTCACCATCACCACCGCGCTGCGCAAGGCGTGGACGAAGCGTTCGGCCTTAGCGTCGTTGCGAGTCGCGATCACTTCGGTGTGATCCGAGCCGTAGCGGCGAATATGGGCGATCGCGTCGTCGAGCGAATCCACCACACGCACGGCGAGTATCAAATCGAGGAATTCAGCGGCCCAATCGTCGTCGCTCGCGGGCACCGCGTCGGGCATGTGCGGCAGCGCACGCGCGTCTGCGCGCACCTCCACCCCGCGCGCGCTCAGCATCGTTGCGGCGCGCGGCAAAAATGCATCGGCAACATCGGCGTGAACCAACAGTGTTTCCAGCGCGTTGCAGGCGCTTGGGCGCGAGACTTTGCCGTCGAGCAGCAGATCCAGCGCGAGATCGAGATCGGCTTCGGCATCCACATACAGATGGCAAACGCCTTTGTAATGTTTGATCACCGGCACGCGCGCGTGTTCGGCGACGAAGCGGATCAAGCCTTCGCCGCCGCGCGGGATGGCGAGATCGACGATGTCGTTCAACTGCAGCAGTTCGACCATCGCCTCGCGACGCAAGTCTTGGATCAGCGTGATCGCCGCCGCCGGAATTCCATGCGCGCGTAAGGCGCGCTCAAGCGCGCCAGCAATCGCCGTGTTCGATCGGATCGCCTCGGAACCACCGCGCAACATCACGCCGTTGCCGGCTTTCAAGCACAGCGCAGCGGCATCGGCGGTGACGTTGGGCCGCGCTTCGTAAATCATCGCGATCACGCCCAGCGGCACCCGCACGCGCTCGATCGCGATGCCGTTGGGGCGCATGTCGCGACGCGTGATCTGGCCGACGGGATCTAGCAGAACCGCAACCTCACGCACCGCGTTGGCGACGGCCGCAAGCCGCGCTGTGTCGAGTTTCAAGCGGTCGAGCATCGCCCCGACGATACCTTTCGCTTCCGCTGCGCGCAGGTCATCGGCATTCGCAGCGAGAATCATTGCTGCATCGGCATCAAGCGCATCGGCCATCGCAAGCAGCAATGCGTTCTTCGCGTCGGTGGACAGCGCAGCGACCGCCTGCGCAGCGTCGCGGCAAGCCATGGCCTGCTCGCGAATGGACAATGCGGAGATCGACGGCTCAAGCATCGGCGGGCTCGCTCGTACTCGGAAGATGCAGCGACAGATCGTCGCGATGAACGATGCTATCGCCGTAGTTATAGCCGAGAATCGATTCGATCTCGGGCGAGCGCTTGCGCGCGATGCGGCGAATATCGGCGGCGGAATACTGGGTGACTCCGCGCGCGATGGCTTTCGCGCTGGACGCACTGCGCACCGCGTGTCCGGACAACATCGTATCGCTGTCGCCGGATTCGACCGACACGGCATCGACCGACACGGTCTCGGTTGGCATGGCTTCGACTAGCATGATCTCGACCAAATCGCCGCGACGAAATTCGCCGCGTGCATCAATGACACCGATCGGCAACAACGATGCGCCGTTGTCGATGAGCGCGCTCGCTGCGCCTTCGTCAATCACAATCGCAGCGCCCGCTTCGATTGGCGCATGCCGCAGCCAATGCTTGCGCGCGGCGATGCGACTGCGACCGGCAATGAGCCGCGTACCGGTCAGGCGATCCTCGCCCAAGGCTTGCGCAACCGCTGCGCGAGTACCGTTGAACAACACGGTGTCGATGCCGGCAGCGCCCGCGTGCTGCGCGGCGAGAATCTTGGTGCGCATGCCGCCGGTGCCGGCCGCGCTGCCTGCGCCGCCGGCCATGGCGAGCACATCGTCGCCCGGATCGCTCACCTGCGGCATCGGCCGCGCAGCGCGATCGTAGCGCGGGTCACGGTCGTACAAACCATCGATATCGGTGGCGATGAACAAGATGTCGGCGTCGATCAAGGCGGCGACGATCGCGCCTAGCGTGTCGTTGTCGCCGAGTTTTAATTCATCGACCGAGACGGTGTCGTTCTCGTTCACCACCGGCAGCGCGCCGCAGCGCAACAGCTCGTGCAAGGTGGCACGCGCGTTGAGATAGCGGCGGCGATTGCGCACATCGTCGTGGGTCAACAGCACCTGTGCCACCGGCTGCGCGAACATGCCTTGCCAAAACGCCATCAATTTCGCTTGGCCCAAGGCCGCAAGCGCTTGACGTTCGGCCATGGTTGCGCCCGGCTGCGGCGTAGCGCGCAGGATCGCGCGACCCGCAGCGACCGCGCCGGAGGAGACGATCACCACCTCGCGTCCCTTGGCGCGCGCGGCATGCACGAATGCGGCGAGATGCACGGCATTGTGCGGCGACAATCCGCCGTGGTCGGTCAACAGACTGCTACCGACTTTCAGCACTGCGCGCTTCCACGCGGGAAGCGCCTGCTCTAAAAACGTATGTTCCAAGAATGCGACGTCGCTGCTCATAACGCAGTCACCGTACGCAATCGAGCCTTGAGCGTGCCAAGCCGCAAGTCCGCCGCAGCACCGGGCGACACGCGCGCGTTCAAGCTCGTATCCGGATCACCAGCGGACCAGCGTGCGGGATCGGCCGCCTGCTGGTAGGCATCGCGAAACGGCACGCCTCGGCGCGCGAGATCGACCGCAAGATCGGTCGCGTACATCGATGGGTCGAGCGCGGCGCGCATCGCATCGGTCTTCCATTCGAGATTGCGCAGCAGATCGGGCAATAGCGCCAATGCGCCGAGACCGCGGCCGAAGGCATGCACGATCGCGCCTTTGCTGAACTGCAGGTCGCGGTGATAGCCGGACGGCAGCGAGAGCAATTGTTCGATTTCGGTGCGCGCGGCGGCGACGCTGGCGTAGCTGGCTCGCATCAGTTCGACGACATCGGGATTGCGCTTATTGGGCATGATCGAACTGCCGGTGGTGTACTGCGCTGGCAGCGCGACGAAGGCGAATTCGGCGCTGGTGAACAAGCTCAGGTCCCAGGCCAGACGGCGCAGATCGAGCAGCGCCGAAGCCAAGGCTTCGATCGCGGCCATTTCGAATTTCCCGCGCGAGAGCTGCGCATACGCCGCAGAGACCTGCAGACGGCCGAAGCCGAGCGCTTGCGTGACATGGTCGCGGTCCAACGGCAGATTCACGCCATAACCCGCAGCGCTGCCGAGCGGATTCGCATCGACCCAGGACAGCGTATCGCGCGCGCGCTGCGCATCGTCGATAAAGCCTTCGGCCCATGCGGCCCACCACATCCCGAGCGAAGACACCACCGCCCGCTGCAGATGGGTGTAGCCCGGCAGCGGCACATTGGCTTCGGCTTCGGCACGCGCCAATGCGACCCCAGCGCATTCGATGCACAGCGCTTGCAGCCGCGCGAGTTTCGCCTTCAACCACAGGCGCGTCGCGATTAAGATTTGATCGTTGCGACTGCGACCGGTGTGAATTCTACGTCCGGCATCGCCGAGACGTTCGATCAGGCGCGCTTCGATCGCCGAATGGCAGTCCTCGTAGCGCTCGTCGAGGATGAAATCGCCTTTGTCGAAGTCTTCGGCAAGATTCGTCAGTTCAATGCCGATGCCGGCGAACTCATCGTCGGTCAGAATGCCGATATGCAACAACCCCTCGGCATGGGCGCGACTGGCGTCGATATCGAACAGAAAAAATTCGCGGTCGAGAATCACGTCCTCGCCGGCGAGAAACGCCTGGATGTTCGCATCGACTTTCACACCGGTTTTTTGCCAAAGTAGGTCGCTCATCGTCTTTCCAATCACACTGTTTTCCAATCACACTGTAGGAGCGGCGCAAGCCGCGGTGGCTCTTATCGGAAATGCAGTCGCGGCTTGCGTCGCTGCCACAAAGCAATTCATTTCAGTGGAATACCCATCATCTCATCCAGACCGAACGCCGCATTCAGATTCTGCAAGGCCTGCGTCGCCGCGCCCTTGAGCAGATTATCCTCGGTCGCGACGACGACAAGACGGCGACCGTCTTCCGATAGCGTGAATCCGCCGATCTCGACATGATGGCGTCCGGCGATACGGCTGACCCAGGGCGCCTCGTCCTGCACCCGCACCAGCGGTTCGTTGGCATAGGCAGCGCGATAGCGCACGAGCACCGCCGCATGCGTCGTCGGCATCGCCAGATGCAGATTCGCGGTGATGGTCAGGCCGCGAAAATGCGGGGCGACGTGCGGCATGAATTCGATCGGATGCGCGAGCTGGCGACTGACTTCGCGCTCATGCAGATGGCCGGTGAGCGCATACGGCATCAGATTATCGCGCAATTGCTTTGGATCGTTCTTGTCGGATGGCGTGGTGCCGGCACCGGAGTAACCCGACACGCCGAAACATTGAACCGGGCCATCGAGATGATCGCGCATCGGCGCGATCGCGAGTTGCATCGCCGTCGCATAGCAGCCGGGGTTGCTGATGCGTCGCTGGCCCGCGTACTTCGCGCGGGTCAATTCGGGTAAGCCGTAATACCAACCGTCGTCGAAGCGATAATCCGCAGATAGATCGACGATGACGGGCTGCACGAATGCGAGGGCTGAGGATGCGGCATCGAACGCGGCGACGCAGGCCGCCGCTTTGCCGTTCGGCAACGCCAGCACCACCGCATCGGCGCCGAGCGTCGGCAGCGCGTCGTTCGCGGGCGATGTATAGCGCAGATTTCCAGCGTAGGCGTCCACATGGTCTGCCACACGCTGTCCGTCAAGCTCGCGCGAGCCGACGTAGGCGAGTTCGAAGCGCGGATGCGCTGCGATCAGGCGGATCAATTCGGCGCCGACATAACCGCGAGCGCCGACGATACCGATGCGAATGCGCTGAGTGCTCATGCGCCGTCCTCCTGTTGACCATGACTCATCAGCGTCTGTTCAAGGCGATCGCGAAGCGCTGGCCAGTCCGCAGCCAGGATCGAGAACACGAAGGTGTCGCGCAAGGCGCCATCGCGATGGCGCGTATGCGCACGCAAAACGCCGTCGAGCTTCGCGCCCAGACGCGCGATGGCGGCCTGCGAGCGTAGATTTTCGTGACTGGTTTCCAATACCACCGCCTCGCAATGCCATTGCGCGAACGCATGTTCGATCAATCGCAATTTAGCCTCGGTATTCAGCCCGGTGCGCTGCATGCGCTGCGCATACCAGGTGTAACCAAGCTTCACTCGCGGCACATTGCGGTCGATATCGTAAAAGCGCGTGCTGCCGACGATCTCGCCACCCGCATTGCGCACAACGAACGGCAGCGCGTTGCCTGCATCGCGCGCGGCCAATGCGACTGCGATATACGCTTCGACATCACCTGCATTCGGCCCAGGCACACTGGTGTACCGCAGCGTCCACAGCGCGCCATCGCTTGCGGCAGCGCGCAGCGCATCGGCATGATCGGCTTGGAGCGGTTCCAAGCGGACGTGGCGACCTACGAGCGTCGGCGTGATCCAGATATCGTTCATCGTATTCAATCGATCAATGTCGCTAGCCGTTGCCGACAGTGTTCGAGGCAGGTCATGATCGCCGCTGCGCCATCGCCGTCTAGATCGCCCATGCCGTACCAGTACGCGCGCCAATTCGCTTGTTTCACGCAGCCGTCGGCTTCGCCGTCGTAAAACGCATTCACCGGATTGCCGTGGCGCGAGCGCCAGAACAGCCGCGGCTGCGCATCGCGCATCAGTTGCCACACCGCGCGACCTAAACCCTCGCCTTGCGCGTCGTCGAGCACCGCGAATTTATCGAGATACGGGACGCCGCCTTCATCGGTGAGAATCACCGCCGCGCGATAGTTCTCGCTGACGTAGGCGCGATGCAGCGCCGTGCGTTCGAAGTAATCCGGCACCAGCGTGCGACCGAAGGCCGATTCGATCAAGCCGCGCAGGCGCATCGTGTCGAGCTCGTCCCACGAATCTGCCTGCAGCACGCGCTCGCCGCGTCGCACCAGCGTGCCCGAGCCTTTATGCGTGAACAATTCCTTGGCCAGCTCATCCGGGCGCGTGATCGACACCGACGACGACAGCGGCAGCGTATCGAGCAATTGCTTGATCTGTTCGATCTTCACGCGCATGCCGCCGTTGATCCACGGCTGCGTCATCAGCGTATCGTATTCGGTCGAGAGATTGATCGAATCGATCACCTTGCCATCGCCGTCGAGCAGACCGCCAGTACCGGTCAGGAACACGATTTTATAAGGCTGCAGCACTTGCACCAATTCGTTCGCGGCAAAGTCGGCATTGACGTTGAGAATTTGGCCGCCAGCGGTTTCGCCGAGACTGGCGATGACCGGTATCGAGCCGGCCTGCAAGCTGGCGTAAATCGGTGCGAGATCGACTTTTTTCACTTCGCCGACGAGGCCGTAGGTATCGCGGTTGAGATACTCAGCTTCGAACACGCCGGACACGATCGAGGTTGCGCGCGCGTCCTGCGCCTGCAGCGCTTCGACCAGCTTCAAATTCTGCGCATGGAATACGCGGCGGACGATCGCCAGCGCTTGCGGCGTGGTGACGCGCAAGCCGTTGACGGTCTGCTTGACGATACCTGCTGCAGACAGTTCGTCATCGAGCTGTGGCCCGGCACCGTGGATCACGATCGGCGTTAGACCCACGTCCTGCAAGAAGGCCAGCGACGACGTGAGCGCGTCGAGATCGTCGCGCAGCACCGCGCCGCCGACTTTGACCACCGCGAAGCGCGCAGCGTCAAGCTGCGAAAAGCGCTTGAGATACTGCGAAATTTCCTTCGCACTGGCCATGCTCGACAGCAGGCGCACGATGGTCTGCCGCGTTTGCGGGTCATGAACTTTGTGATCGAGTGTGCGGTGATGCAGTAAGGGCGTCATGGCGCGACATTCCCATTGAGAATACGAACGATGGACGCGGTATAGCGTTCGAGCTGATCGAGCGCGACCCATTCGTCGGCGGTGTGGGCCTGGGCGATATCGCCTGGGCCATAAACGAAAGCGGTAAGGCCCGCAGCCGAGAACAGCGCGGCTTCGGTCCAGAAATCGACGGCGTTACCGATCGACAAGCCGAGTTCGTCGGCGAGGTCGCGCGCGGCGAGGCGGCGTTCCTCAGCGCTGGCGACATCGCCGGCCGGCAACGACGGGCCACGGAAGGTTTCTTCGTAATGCGCCAGTGCATCGCTTGCGGCGCAGGCGCGAAACTGCGCGTGCAAGCTGTCGATGTCGTGCGATGGCAATGGCCGAAAACCGAAGCGCACGTCGGCGCTCGGTGCGATCACATTGGCTTTGATGCCGCCTTCGACCCGGCCGATATTGAAACGCAGCCCGGTAAGCCCGCCGAATCGGCGATGCGCTTCGCCTTCGACGAAGACCAATGCCTGGGCGCCCCAGCGCATCGCATGATGCAGCGCGTTCGCTTGCATCGCATTCGCATTGGATGCATGCCCTGCACTGCCGCGAAACTTCATCAGCACCGAGGCGATACCGCGATGCGCGAGCACCGCTTCGCACTGCGTCGGCTCGGCGATGATCGCTTCGCTGAAGCCATGCTCGCCGGCAAGAAACGCGGCGATGCAGCGAGGGTCGTTGGCTTCCTCATCGGTGGTGAACAAAAATGCGGCGTCGCCATGCGTCAGTTGCGCAGCGACGATCAAACCCGCGGCGGCGCCTTTAATGTCGCAAGCGCCCAGGCCAATCGCCTTGCCGTCGGCGATGCGCAGCGTGTGTGGTTTGTCGCTCCAGGCCTCGGACGAAGGCACTGTGTCCAGATGCACGTTGAACACGCGCGTCGGCGCGCCGCGCACGGCGAGCAGCGATACTGCGCCGGCACCGTGATCGGTCACCGTGCACGCAAAGCCTGGAAGCTGCGCCTGCAGATAATCGAAGATGCCGCCGGTATCGATGACCCGCGGCGGATTGCGGGTATCGAAGGCAACGAGCGCTTCGAGGTGTCGGAGAATATCGTTGAGCATGTGGATATGATTCGCGATTGAAGTTGGATGTCGATACGACATAACGCCGGATACCACGGTCATCCCGAGTGCAGCGAGGGACCTGTTTTTGACGTGGACAAACACCCCATGAACCGATTTTTGACCCGTACTCGCGGTTCGGGACGGCCGTGCTTTTGGCCAAAATCACGCATCGCGACGCTTGTTGACCTCCGCCCATAGCGTACTGCTCATACCGAACAGTTTGATGAAGCCTTCTGCCTCTTCCACGCCCCAATCCGCCGACTGCGCGTAGGTCGCGCCCTTGGCATTGAGAATATGCGGCGAGCGAATGGCGACAGCATCGACGCGACCGCCGCGGGTTTCCAGCACGACCTCGCCATTGACCATCGCTTGCGACGACGCCAAAAAGGCTTCGAGGTCGGTTTTCAGCGGGTCGTGATAGAAGCCTTCATAAACTAACTCCACCCACTTGCGCGCAACGTCGGGCTTGAAGCGATTCTGCTGCTTGGTCAGCACCGCTTCTTCCAACGCACGATGCGCGGCGAGCAATGCGAACAGGCCTGGCGCTTCGTACACGATGCGCCCTTTCAGGCCGATGGTGGTATCGCCGGTGTACAGGCCACGACCAACGCCATAAGGCGCGAATACAGCATTGAGCATCGCGAGAATCTGCGCGCCCGGCAGCGGATCGCCGTTCAATGCGACCGCTTCGCCGTTGATGAAGCGCAGCGTGACCTGCAGCGGCGCTTCCGGCCACTCGGCGCGCGGCGCGCACCAGCCGCGCGCGCCTTCGCCAGGCGCGTCCCAACGGTCGATTTCACCGCCGGACATGGTCAGCCCGAGCAGATTTTCGTTGATCGTGTACGCCTTCTGCTTCGCGCGCACGCTGAAGCCGCGCTCTTCCAAATACGCTTGTTCGTAGGCGCGGGTCTGCGTGTGCTCCTTCTGGATTTCACGGATCGGCGCGACGATGCGGTAATCGCCGCTGGCCTTCACCGCCAAGTCGAAACGCACCTGATCGTTGCCCATACCGGTGCAGCCATGGGCGACGACGTTGGTGCCCAGCGCCTGCGCGCGCGCCAACGCGGCATCGACGATGAGATAACGATCGGACACCAGCAGCGGATATTGGCCTTGATACGCCTCGCCTGCCCATACGAACGGTTTGACGAAGTCGTCCCACAGCGCGGGGCCGCCGTCGATAGTGACGTGCGAGGCGACGCCGAGCTCCTGCGCGCGCGCTTCGATATAGGCGCGCTCGTCGGCATCGACGCCGCCGGTGTCGGCGAACACGGTATGCACGTTCCAGCCGCGTTCCTTCAGATATGGCACGCAGAAACTGGTGTCGAGACCGCCGGAAAAGGCGAGGACGATGTCTTGGCTCATGATTGATTATCCGTAGGGCGGGCCCTGGCCCGCCGTTATTAAGAGTGAGTAAGCGGAGAGCCTAAGCCCACCGTTTTTGAGAGCGCATTGAGAATGATCAGTGGGCCAAGGCCCACCCTACGATCAAAACTGCCCGACCAGCGTCGCCATCACCGCTTTCTGCACATGCAAGCGGTTTTCGGCTTCGTCGATGGCGATGCAATACGGCGCATCCATCACGGCATCCGTGGCCTTGACGTTGCGACGCAGCGGTAAGCAATGCGAGAACACGCCGTTGTTGGTCAGCTCCATCTTTCGCTCATCGACGATGAAGTGTTTGTATTGGTCGCGAATCGGTTTTTCCGGCTCCCAGTTGCCGAAGAACGGCAGCGCGCCCCAGCTCTTGGCGTAGACCACGTCGGCGCCGGCGTAGGCGCTGTCGATATCGTGGCTGACGTGCAGCGAACCGCCGTTCTCGGCGATGTTCTGCTCGGCCCAGCCCATGTAGCGCTGGTCGAGAATGTAATCGGGCGTCGGACACAACAAGGTCACATCCATGCCCATACGCGTGGCGATGGTCAGCGCGGAATTCGCCACCGCGGTGTTCAGGGCTTTCGGGTGATAGGTCCAGGTCAGCACGTATTTCTTGCCGCGCAGATCCGAGGTGCCGAAATGTTCCTGCAATGCCAGCGCATGCGCCAATTCCTGGCAAGGGTGGGTGATCGTTTCCATATTGATCACCGGCACGGTCGCGTATTTCGCGAAACCTTTCAGCACTTTGTCTTCGCGGTCGCTCGCCCAATCGACGAACTTCGGGAACGCGCGCACGCCGATCAGATCGACATAGCGGCTCAGCACTTTCGCCACTTCGGCGATGTGCTCTTCGGTATCGCTATCCATGACTGTGCCGAAATCGAATTCGATCGGCCACGCATCTTTGCCCGGCGCCAGCACCACAGCGTGACCACCGAGCTGGAAGGCGCCCAGCTCGAAGCTGGTGCGGGTGCGCATCGATGGGTTGAAAAACACTAATGCTATCGACTTGCCTTCCAAAGGCCGCCCCTTGAGCTGGCCGCCGAGTTTTTCGCGCTTGAAGCGTGCCGCATCGGCGAGCACGGCGTCGAGTTCGGCACGGGTCCAGTCCTGGGTGTTCAGAAAGTGCTTCATGAGAGGTCTCGCTGTGTGCCTATGCGGGTTGAGGGTGGGCAAGGATGCGTCGGAAAGGCAAAAGAAAAGGCCCGGCGGGAAGCCGGGCCTGATCGGTGGATACGTGTCGTTAGCGACGACGCTGCTCCGGATCACCCAGCTCGCGTGTGGGGTTCCGGTCGGCGCGCGCGCGAGGTCATGCCCGAAGCCATTCGGGCGCTTGACATCGACAGGGGCCGGGTGTTCGTCATCGTGGCGCATGCTCGCACGCAGGCCGGGGTGGCGCAAGCGGCAGTGAATTCCACGACGGACAGCTCAACGCCGGGATTCTGGCTCTAAGACCGGCATCACCGACACTTTCACTTGCAGGCGCTTGCCCGGATCGTACGGCAGGCGGGAGCGGTACTTCATGCCACGATGGATGTAATCGACATCGTAGGCAATCACCCGCCGGTACTCGCGTGGCACCCGCACCATCCGGCACTTGGCCGGCTTCGCGCTCTCGCTGCCCACGCGCGGGGGCGGGCCGCACTGCTCTTCCGTGGCGTAGGCACGGAGCGTCTGGTAGATCGGCTCGACCTTGAGCACCTGGGCGTACTCGGTACGCGCTTGCGGGGGCTGCTGCGCGAAGGTTTCGGCCTGCAGCGACCCTATGCCCATGCAGAACAGCGCAAGCGATAACACGGCGCCATGCCATCCGTTCGCCACGACGGACGCCGAGAGACAGCGGGTCGCGGCCTGTGAACGGGCCGAGGTGGGGTGTCGATTCATCGTCGGGAGTGTAGGACAGTTGAGCCGGCAGGGATGAACCCCGCCTGTCGTGATTACGGCTGTCGTGGTTGCGGCTGTCGTGGTTGCGGCTGTCGCAGTTTCGACTGCGGTCATTTCAACAGTCGTTATTGTAATGCCCGCGATCGGCCTCTGCGCCCGAGGTACTGCATGGGCCACACACACGGAGGGAAGGCCGCTAAAATCCTGCCATCCCTTCCGCGGCACCCACATGAGCCTTCATCTTTATAACAGCCTGACCCGTCGGGTCGAGGCCTTCGAGCCGCTCGATCTCGACGCCGGCCCAACCATGTACGTCTGCGGCCCAACGGTCTACAACTACGTGCACATGGGCAACGCGCGCGGGCCGGTGGTGTTCGGGGTGCTGGCCGCGCTGCTGCGTCGCCGCTACGGCCGTCTGCGCTACGCGCGCAACATCACCGACGTGGACGACAAGATCAACGCTGCGGCCAAAGAACTCGGCGTGCCGATCTCGACCATCACCGACAAGTACGCCGCCGCCTATCGCGACGACATGGCCGCGCTGGGCGTCAGCGGCGATTTCGCCCCAGACATCGAGCCCGCCGCCACCGCGCATATTCCGCAAATGATCGCGATGATTCAGCGCCTGATCGACCAAGGCCACGCCTATGCCGCCGAAGGCCATGCCCTGTTTTCAGTCGCCAGCTTCGCCGAATACGGCAAGCTCTCGCGCCGCGATCCCGACGAAATGTTGGCCGGCGCGCGCGTGGAAGTGGCGCCCTACAAGCGCGATGCTGGCGATTTCGTGCTGTGGAAGCCGTCCAGCGACGACCTGCCCGGCTGGGACTCGCCCGGCTGGGACTCGCCCTGGGGCCGCGGCCGCCCGGGCTGGCATATCGAATGCTCGGCGATGGCCGAAGCGCATCTGGGCGACACTATCGACATCCATGCTGGCGGCTCCGACCTGCAGTTCCCGCATCACGAGAACGAAGTGGCGCAGAGCGAATGCGCGCACAAACACGGCGACGGCAGTCACAAGCAGTTCGCGCGCTGGTGGGTGCACAACGGCATGCTCACGCTCAACGGCGGCAAGATGTCGAAGTCGGAAGGTCGGCTGCGGTTGGTGCGCGAGGAACTGGCCGAGCATCCGCCGGAAGCGCTGCGTTACGCGCTGTTGTCGGCCCACTACCGCCAGCCGCTGGAATGGTCGGACGATTTGATCGAACAGTGCGTGCGCACGCTCGATCGTCTCTACGGCACCCTGCGCGATCTGGCCGATGTCGAAACGAGCCCCGTCGTGCCGGCGAGCATCGACACCGCGCTGGACGACGATTTGCACACGCCCTATGCGCTTGCGGAAGTGGCAAGGATCGCGGGTGAAGCGCGAAAAGCGACCGATGCGGACGAACGCCGTCGATTGAAATCGGAATTGCTCGGCGCTGGCATCGCACTGGGCTTGCTGCAGCAATCGCCGGAAGCGTGGTTCGCGCGCGGCGCGTCGGCTGAGGACGATGGTCGCATTCAAGCATTGGTCGATGAACGCAACACAGCAAAGCAGTCGCGCGATTTCGCCCGCGCCGATGCGATTCGCAAGCAGCTTGCCGATGAGGGCATTTTGTTGGAAGACACGGCGCAGGGCGTGCGCTGGAAGCGAGCATGAGTCTCGGCCAGCCGCCACGTATGCAGACCCAACGGGCGACGCACAGGATGCGCGTCGTTTTCCGACCGAGCCATGGATGGCGAGTCGAAAAATCCCCGCAGCCGATCCGATGACGGGTTTGCTCTGTCGGGGAAGGCCCTTTTCTTTGGTTCGTTTCTTTGACTCGCGCCAAGCGCTCGCCCCTTTGGGGCCGGCTTCGCCGTTCGGGCGCGCTTCGCGCACCTCGTGGGCCAACAAAAGAAATGAACCCGGCCGCGCAGCGGACGGAAGCTCTTCAAGGCCGAAACGAGCGAAAAGCATCGCGGCTAAAGCCGCTCCTACGAATAGCGATCAATGACCACCTTCCCCACCGAACCATCCCCCGCCGACGCCCAGGCCGAAATCCGCGACGAATTCGCGTTCTTCAGCGACTGGTCGGAGCGTTATCAATACCTCATCGATCTCGGCCGCAAGTTGCCGCCGTTTCCCAATGACTGGAAAAACGACACGCATCGTTTGCTCGGCTGTCAGTCGATGGTGTGGATCGTGCCGTCGGGCGATGCGCGCAAACTCGATTTCGCCGCCGCTAGCGATTCGGCCATCGTCTCGGGCTTGATCTACCTCGCCCTGCGCGTGTACTCGGGCCGCAGCGCCGAGCAGATTCTCGCCACCGATGCGAGTTACATCGGCGAGATTGGTTTGGCGAAACATCTTTCGCCAACGCGCAGTAACGGCTTAGCGGCATTGCTGGCCTTCATCAAAGCCCGCGCCAACGACGCGCTGCACGCGGGTTCGTCGTCGCCTGAAGGCGCACCGCACATCGGCCCTGCTTCGGCGTGAGTGCGGACAGCACCATCGCCTCAGAACCCACAGCGCAGACGCCGCCGCTGCGCAATCCGGACTTTCTGCGACTGATGGCGTATCGGCTGTTCACCATCTTGTCGTACCAGATCGTCACGGTCACGGTCGGCTGGCATATCTACGAACTCACCGGCGACCCGTGGAAACTGGGACTGATCGGTCTGGCCGAAGTATTGCCGTTCTTCTGCGTCGCGCCGTTCGCCGGCTATCTGGTGGACCACTTGCCGAAGCGGCCACTTGGCATCATCGCCTGCGTCGGCTTGGCGATGACGCCTGTCATCCTGGCGATCGTCGCCTGGGGCATCGTCTTTGCCGACGCCGACGATGGGCCCATGCGCTTGGGCGTGATCTACGGCGCGATCGTGTTCACCGGGATGGTGCGTGCCTTCCTCGGGCCGGTATACAACACCGTGTTCGCCTGCGTGCTGCCGCGCGAACAGTTCACCCGCGGCTCGGGCATCGGCAGCGTGGTGTTCCAAGCCGCGTTGACGCTCGGGCCGGCGATTGGCGGCGCGATGATCGGCCTCGTCGCGCATCTCGGCGGATTTTCGCAGCATTCGACGATCCCAGCCGGCCCCGCCTACGCGCTCGGCGCACTCTGCGCTCTGATCGCGGCCGGCGCGCTCGTCAGCCTGCGCGTGCGCGAGCCCGCGCTCTCGCACGAGCGCAGCCCGATCTTCGCCAGCATCGGCGAAGGCCTGCGCTTCGTGTTCAAGACGCCGATCATGCTCGGCGCGATGGCGCTGGACATGTTTGCGGTGCTGTTCGGCGGCGCGATCTCGCTCGCGCCCGCCTTCATCAAAGATGTGCTGGATGCGGGGCCGGAAGCGCTCGGCATTCTGCGCAGCGCACCGGCGGCGGGCGCGATGTTGGTCGGGCTATGGCTGGCGCGACACCCGATCCAACAGCATGCCGGGCGCTTCATGCTGATCGCCGTTGCCGGCTTCGGCGCGTGCATCATCGGTTTCGGCTTGTCCGAGGTGTTGTGGCTGTCGGTGTTGTTCATTTTTCTGTCGGGCGCATTCGACGGCGTGTCGGTGGTGATCCGTTCGACTATCCTGCAACTGGCGACGCCCGACCACATGCGCGGCCGAGTCTCGTCGATCAACAGCATTTTCATCAGTTCGTCCAACGAACTTGGCGCGTTTTACGCCGGTTCGATGGCGCGCCTGCTCGGACTCGTGCCAGCGGTCGTATTGGGCGGCTGCATCACCCTCGGCATCGTCGGCGTGACTGCGCTGAAAGTGCCGTCGCTGCGCCGCTTGAGCTTGCGCGATTTGTAACAGCATCCGGCGGCGCGTTGGCAGCAATTAGGCGCATCGACACTAGGCAAAATAGACACTAGGCAAAACCGTGTCCGCGCGCATCGGCAGCGCGCCAATCCCGCGCATGCGATCAGAGCGTCGCGAGCAAATGCTCAGCGATGAGATCGCAAGCGGATGCGACGATCGCTGGATCGTCATAGATATCGGTCTGTCCACGCGAGTCGATCCAGCGCAAGGTTTTCGGCGGATGCAGCGCATCGTGGAATTTGCGCGCCCATGCCGGCGAGAGCGCCCGCTCGGAATGGACCATCAGCGTCGGCACGCGCAGGCGAGCGGCCACAGACTGCACGTCGAACGGCAGGAAGTGTTCGCGCGACATGACTGCGAACGCATTGCGATAGTTCTCGATCGCAGCACGCCGCGTGTAGTAATCCACGGTGTCGTTGGTTTGCATCGCCGCATCGCCTTTCAGCGCAGCGGCCGGCACGATCCGCACCTCGCCCGTCGCTTCGTAGTCCTCGCGCGCCGCGC
Source organism: Lysobacteraceae bacterium (assembly GCA_031374725.1). Classification (GTDB taxonomy): domain Bacteria; phylum Pseudomonadota; class Gammaproteobacteria; order Xanthomonadales; family Xanthomonadaceae; genus Lysobacter_I. Next base: position 98,249 of record JANMGT010000061.1, read on the forward strand.
GGCCTTCGGCGACTTTGGCATCGAACGCGAGCGGATCGCGGGCGCGCATTTCGTTCGGATCGCGGTAATAGCCGGCCACCATCGCCAATGCGCGCAAGCGGAAATCTTCGGCAACCGTCGTCGCGGCGTAGCCTGCGCCAAGGCAGACGCCTACCGCCCCGATTCGCGCCGAATCGATGGCGGTCTCGGCCGCCAGCGCAGTCACGGCGGCGCGAAGATCCTCCACTTTGCGGCCATGGTGTTCGTATTGACGCGGGATACCATCGCTTTCGCCGAAATGGCGATGATCGATCGCGAGCGCGGCGACACCGCGCTCGGCCAGCGCTCGCGCATAGGTGCCGGTGACTTGTTCTTTCACGCTCGTCATCGGCCCGGCGACGACCACCGCCGGGCATGAAAATGCCGCCGATGGCGCATACAAATCGCCAATGACCATCTCGCCAGCGACGCGGAATGCGATTCGGCGTGGGCGCAGCGCAGTCTCGCTCACGGCACCTGGCTCATCCGCGCACCTGGTCGTACACGAAGCCCGCATTCGTACCGCCACCACCACCGACTGCAATCGCGATGTTGAGATGTGCGATCGCTTCGGCATAGCGCGCATTGGCGAGGCTACCGACGCGCAGCGGCGCGAAACCGAGCGATTGCGCCATCTCGGCCACGGCGTTAGCGGCGGCAGCATCATCGGCCGCGACAAACGCGGTCATGCGATGACCGCTGTCGCGCAGCAGTCGCTCGGGCGTCATCGCGTCGGCAAACACGGTATTGAAGGCTTTGACCACCTGCGATGCCGGCAGCAAACGCGCGATTTCTTCAGCCGCTGAATTGTCTTGGCCCAGCAAGAGCGGCGACCAGTCGGCATTCAACGGATTCGTCGCATCCACCACAATTTTTCCGGACAAGCGCTGCGCCAAGGGCGGCAACGCTTCGGCGCAGGCGAGATAAGGCAGCGCGATGATCACAATGTCGCCGTGCGCAGCCGCATCCTCAAGCGCGACCGCATCCCAACCGTTCGCGAGCGGCCCGGCAACGCGCTGGCCGATGCGCACATCGTGCCCCGCCGCATGCGCCAAATTCGCGAGCGCACCACCGACGTTGCCGCCGCCCAGAATTCCGATCTTCATCGCTTGCACCTTGCAATCAGCAAAAACAGGCAGGCATGATCGGCAGCAAGAGTCACCTGGGTCAATCAGGTACCCAGGAGTAACCATCCTTCTCCGATCAGGAATACTGTCATGGCCGATCCAGCAAAACGCCGGCGCCCCGCACCCGATCCCTATTTGGCCATATGTCCTAGTCGTGGAGTCATGTCGCGCCTCGGCGAAAAGTGGGCGCTGCTGGTGCTCAACGACCTCGCAAACGGTCCGAAACGCTTCGGCCATCTACGCAAGCGGATAGAAGGCGTATCGCAAAAGATGCTGACGCAGACGCTGCGCAATCTGGAACGCGATGGCCTGTTGATGCGCGAGGTGCTGAGCGATCGTCCGATCCAGGTGGCGTATTCGCTGACGCCGATGGGCGAAACCCTACTGCCGGTCGCCGCCGCACTGAAGACCTGGGTGCAGGCGCATTACCTCGCGATCGAACGTCAAAATCGCCGCTACGACGCCCTGTTCGACGCCTGAAGTGGCGCAGGCGTCTCGCAGCGCGTGACGGGCGCATCACCGCACAACGCAACCGCAACCGCAACCGCAACCGCAACCGCAACCGCAACCGCAACCGCAACCGCAATCGCAACCGCAATCGCGCGTACACTCGATGTTGCCCGACTGCGCGGGCGCAGACGAGGGAGCACGTCATGGCAAAAGAAACAGTTCGCGGGGCCGATGCCGTTATTCACTTCGACGGCAAACGCTGCATTCACGCGCGCAACTGCGTGCTCGGGCATCCGGACGTGTTTGTGCCGAACGTCGCAGGCGAATGGATCAAGCCGGACGCCGTCTCGGCCGAAGAAGTCGCGCTGCTGGCACGGCAGTGCCCATCGGGCGCGATCCAATACGAACGCCTCGACGGCGCACCGAACGAACCGGCACCGGTGGTGAACACGGTTCGCATCCGCGAAAACGGCCCGCTCGCGTTCAACGCGCCGCTGACCGTCGCAGGCGAAGGCGCCGGCTATCGCGCCACCCTCTGCCGCTGCGGCTTGTCGAAGAACAAACCTTATTGCGACAACAGCCACGCTGGCAGCGACGACGTGGCTGCGTTCATCGCCACCGGCGAATGCGCGACGAAAGACTCGCAGCCGCTTGAAAGCCGCGACGGCGGGCTGAGCATCGAACCGCAAAAAGACGGCCCGCTGAAAGTCAGCGGCAACCTCGAAATCGTCACCGGCACCGGCCACACCATCAACCGCACCACGCAAAGTTGGCTATGCCGCTGCGGGCACTCGCAAAGCAAACCGTATTGCGATGGGTCGCATCGGAAGAGTGGGTTTGAGGCTGAGGGTGCCTAAACATGGTAATTCCTACCATCGCGGCTTTCGCCGCTCGCAGCAACTTTAATCGCTGTTGATACCCAGAAAACATAAAGCCCCGCAGTGCGGGGCTTCGTTTTTCATGCTTGATCGCTCAACGAGACTGCAAAGAATCGTCTCGCAGGGAACTCAATCCCCCTGCTGCTTCTGCAAATGCTCCCAACGCTCTTGCTCGTCGATGGTGCGTTCGGCGGTGAGCCGGGCTTCGAGGCGGTCGAGGCCGATCTCTTCGCCGGAATCGACGCTGAAGCCGTATTCGCCGTTGTCCAGGCGCTTGAGCGTGCTGTCGATCTTGCCGATCAGCTTGCGGTAGCGGTCGCGGGTGCGCAGTTCAAGGGAGTTCTCGGTTTCGCGGGTGGCGCGTTCGGCATCGTCGCCGACATCGCGCACTTCGTCCTTGAGGTTCTCGATGGTCTGTTTGGATTCCTCGATGAGATCCGCACGCCAGTTGAGCAGGCGCTGGCGGAAGTATTCGAGCTGGAGCGGGCCCATGTATTCCTCGTCGCGGCTGGGTTTGTAGCCGGTGGGGAGGATGGGGCGGCCAGTGCTTTCGTCGGTTTTGTAGGGAATGACCTTGATCTCATGACGGGGGGCGGGTTCGACCGGCTTAGCGGCGACAGCGACAGCAACCTTACCGGCGGCCGGGCGCGGTGTAACCAAGACCGGCTTGACCTCCGCCGGCTTACTCGCGGCGGGCGCCGGTTTGGCCGGGGCGGCGGGCTTGGGTGGCGCGGCTTTCGGTGGCTGTGTTGATGTGGTGGGCGGAGCGACCGGAGCAGGCGACGGCGTTGCAACCTCGGCCTTCGGCGCGGGTGGCGTGGCCTTGGCGGCTGCAACAGGCTTCACAGAGGCTGCCTTCGCAGGGGCTGCAGGCTTGGCAGCGTGGGCCTGGGCGGGCTTGGCCGCATTCGCAACTGGCTTCGCGGCTGGCTTCGCGGCCGGTGTAGCGGCTGGCTTGGCGGCTGACTTGGCGGCCGGTGTAGCGGCTGGCTTCGCAGTTGGCTTAGCGACTGGTGTAGCGGCGGATTTCGCCGCAGCTTGGGCCACTGGCTTCGGCGCTGGCTTCGGCGCTGGCTTGGCGACCGGCGCTGGCGTCTTGGCCGCGGGTTTCGCCACGGACTTCTTTTCCGCCGGTTTCGCTGACGCGCCCGAGGCGTTGCTCGCGGGCTTAGCGGCGGGTTTGGCGGGGGCTTGACTGGTGGCCTTCGCGGCCTTGGCTACGGTTTTTTTTGTTGCCACGTCCAAAAATCCTTCGTGTGTTCCCTTGAGACGGGAAAGCCGGTTGTTATACCCTGCGAACACTGCAGCGGCAACCGTGTCCCGGCGAACGCGCGATTGGGCGCTGCCGCCGGCACCGACAGAGCCCCGCCATTACCTTCCCGGCACCCGCCGCCGCCGTACCAGACGCGAACCTCATCAACGTGATCGACCGACTGCTGATCGCCGCGCTCCGCCTGTACAAACGCTGGCTGAGCCCCCTTTTAGGACAGCGTTGCCGATTCGTCCCGACCTGCTCGGAATACGCGATGACGGCCGTGGACCGCTACGGCGCCGTCAAAGGCAGTTGGTTGGCGGCACGGCGTATCGCCCGTTGCCATCCGCTGCACCCCGGCGGCCATGACCCTGTCCCGCCCGCCCCGGAACGGCCTGCATCGGGTTCCCACTCTCACCGCCACTGACGTAGGCCCCCATGCCCGCCGCGACCCACGCTTCCCGTCCCGCATCAGCGGCGCTGTACCCTGCGCTGTTGGGTTTGCTGTTGACCGCTTTGTTAGCGCTACCGGACACGCATGCGCAGAGCGCAAGCTCGGCTTCGCCTGCGACGACGCAATCCGCGCAGCTGGGACCGATACCCGGCGATGTCGCGCCAGTGCGCGGCACGCTGCTGCCGAAAACGGTGCCGCAAGGGGCGCTAGTGATCGGCAGCACGCACAAGGCTGCGAGCGTCGAATACGCTGGCCGCAAGCTGCGTGTGTCGCCAAACGGACGTTTCGTGTTCGGCATTGGCCGCGATGCGGTTGGGCCGGTGGTCGTCAACATCAAGCAACCCGGCACTGCGCTGATCCCGCATCGCATCGAAGTGACGCCGCGCGACTGGCCGGTCGAAACCATCAACGGCGTGCCGCCGAAAACCGTGAACCCGCCGCCGGAGATCGCCAAACGCATCGCACGCGAACAGGCGCTGGTGATCGCCGTGCGCGCCCGCGACGATGCGCGCGAAGATTTCGCGCAGCGCTTCGTCTGGCCGGTAAAGGGCCGGATTAGCGGCCGTTTCGGCAATCAGCGCGTGTATAACGGCAGCCCGAGATCGCCGCATTCGGGCATGGACATCGCCGCGCCGAGCGGTACGCCGGTAAAAACCCCAGCCGGCGGTATTGTTAGCTTCGCCGCGAAGGATCTGTATCTCACCGGCGGCACGCTGGTGATCGATCACGGCGCCGGCATCAGCTCGAATTTCTTGCATCTATCGCGGATCGACGTGCAGGTGGGCGACCGCGTCGAACAGGGGCAGATCGTCGCTGCGGTCGGCGCGACCGGCCGTGCGACCGGGCCGCATTTGCATTGGGGGATGAATTGGTTCGACGTGCGCATCGATCCCTTGTTGGTGTTGGAATTCGGCAAATAAAAGCATCGCCGTTCGCCGACACTGCGCGCGGCGGCGCGTTTGACATCGCGAATTCCCTAGGCTAGATTTGGCGCGGTTCGATGTCCGCATCGATCCGCTGTTGGTGCTGGAACTCGGCAAATAAGGCATAGCTGTTCACCAACACTACGCGCAGCGGCGCGTTCATCTTTCTCGGCGCCCAATAGCGCTACTTGGCGCGACGCGGTTCGATGTGCGCATCGACCTTTGTTGGTGTAGAACTCGATAAATAAAAGCATCGCTGTTCACCGACAGCGCGCGCGGCGGCGCGTTTATCTTTCTCGGCGCCGAATAGCGCTATTTGGCGCGGCGCGGTTCGATGTGCGCATCGATCCTTGTTGGTGTAGAAGCTCGATAAATAAAAGCATCGCTGTACACCGACAGCGCGCGCGGCGGCGCGTTTATCTTTGCTGACACTTGCGGCGTGATCTGGCACGGCGCGGCGCGATTAGATGTGTGTATTCATCAACATCTATCGATCACGTGCTGTCATCCCGAGCGTAGCGCGGGGCCTGTTTTGTTAGCGCTGATTTGGGTGGGAAGCGGGTCCTTCGCTGCGCTCGGGATGACAGCTAAGACAACGCTGACTTTTTCAGCGTTGCCCTAAATTAGCTAGCGTTGCCCTAAATTAGCTGCCGCATTCGTTCATGCCTTTCCAGCGCCACTGACCCGCGCCACCGCATCGTGCGCATGCAGGCTTTCGTAATGCGCCACCGTGATGTCGAAGCGCTGTACCCGCGCGTCGTCGGCGAATGCGGCGGCCACGCGGCGCGCGGCGTCTTCGCAGAACATCAGGTGCGCGGCGTTGAGGCGGGCAAAGGCTTGTTCGTCTTCGCGCTTGACCGCGGTCTGTACCGGGGTGCCGAGCGCGGCTTCGGCATGATCGACCCAATCGACGATCGTAAATTGCTCGAACGAAGGCTGCAGATCGAGTCGAATATCGGCGCGGCTGCGCTGCGCGTGCGGGGTGGCGGCTAGGCCACGCTCGGATGCCAGCCAATCGCTCACGACCTGGGTCGAGAGCGGATGCGCGGCGGCGAAATCGTCGGCGAAACGTTCGGCATTCGCCTGCCGCGACAGCGCGGCGGATGCGGGACAGGTGCTGGAGTATTCGACCGAGAACCGGAGCTTCAGTGCGAGATGACCATGCGCGAGGGTGGCGTCGATCTCAACCGGATAGCGTTTCCAGCCGCTGTTCGCGCTGGCAAGCGCGGCGCGTTTGAGCAATTGGTCGTAACGCAGCACGATGCGCGCAGACGACGACAGCGCGCCTTGAGAGTCGATGCAGTCCTGCAGCACGCGGCGCAGACGCGCGGGCGTCAGCGCCTCTTCGGCCAGCGCGTCCTGCAAGCGCAAATACAGCCGCGACATGTGGATGCCGCGGGCATCGGAGCGCTGTAGATCGACGAAGACATCGGCCGACGCCGGCACCTGGAGTTCGACACCGTCGGCAGCGCGCAAACGCAGCGGCAAGGCGATGTTCTGCATCCCCACCCAGTCGAGCGGACGCGCCGCGCGGGCAGCATCGTCGGCGACATCGGGCAAGGGCTGTGGGCGCTGAGGAGAGGTCACGGGAGGCGTTGGGTCGGCGGTGGAAGAAGGCGCTGCGAACGGAGCGGCATTGTAGCGGGCGCGGTGGCCACGATCCGGAATCGCGGTAGAACGCAGCATTCGGGGCGCGCAGCCGCCCGGAACCGGTGTGAGGCGATCTCAGGCGCTTTGGCGTTGTAGGAGGGCCTTCAGGCCCGATTATGGTGAAAAGCGCCTTCGATACGATCGGATCGGGCCTGAAGGCCCTCCTACAAAGCAAACCCGATTCGACGCAAAGCGACACCTTCGGAGATCTTGAACAAATCCTCAGCGTCGCGCAGCGCGCCAACCGGTCCAGAGTGTCGCCCAGGGCGAAAGCGGCGCTAGCCCTTTCCCGACAACGATCGCGTGCAGTCGCTTACGGATCAGCGCGTCGTACACGCGCCTAGGGCGCACCGCTGCTGGCTGCGGCCACGCCGCTATCAATGCGCGCGCGCGGTCGGCGTGCCGCACCGGGTCGGGTGCGTCGGCGCTGGCCCAAAGCGTATACAGCGCGGTCAAGACGATACCCTCACTGTTGTTGGGATGCTGTCGAGCGACGTCCCCGACATTGCTCGGCTCGATCGTCGTTTCGCCGAACAGTGCGCGTTCGCAGGCGTCGATCGCATCGGCGCACGGGCGCAGGGTCTCGGCGAGCGCGCTCACCGCCGCCGCCTCGCCACTGCGCACGGTCTCGCGTGCAGCTTGCAGCGGGGTCAGCGCCGCCGCGAGCGAGGGCCACGGCGCGGGCAATTTGTGCAGGTCGATACCTAGCGGGTGCCGCCGCGCGCCTTTTGCCCAGCCGCGCAGTTCGTCCTGCCACCAGCCGAGCTTGGCGATCCCCGGCGTAGGATCATCGCCGCCCCAGGCAGCATCGGTAAATTCTTGCAGCAATGCGAACCAAGCCTCGGCGCGGGCGCGCTGGAACGGCGCAACGAAACTTTGCGCGATGCGCCACTCGGGCCAACGGCCGCGCCATTTGTCGAGGAACTCCTCGTAATCGGATGCGTCGTGCATGGCGGGTTGTGCGGACTACGCTGGGGCGATCAGGCTTCGACCGGCAGCAGCCGCGCCCACAGCGCCGCGTCGAGCAGATCGCGCGGGCGTTCGACCATCGCATCGGCGCGCCACGCCTCCGGATCGTCGGTCGGCATCCGATAACCCCACAGCGCCGCCACCGACGGCATGCCCGCGGCGCGCGCAGCGACGATATCGCGCTCGTCGTCGCCGATGTAGACGCATTCGCGCGGCTCCAGGCCCAGCGTCTTCGCCGAATGCAGCAGCGGTAGCGGATGCGGTTTGCGCTCGGCCAAGCTGTCGCAGCCGAGCAGAATCGCGCAGCGCTCTTCCCAGCCCAGCATCGGAATCAATTCTTCGGCCAGATACAACGGTTTATTGGTGATGATGCCCCAGCGCCCGCCCTCGGCCTCGATCTCGGCGAGCAAGGTCTCAATGCCATCGAACGGCGCGCAGTTCTGGCCAAGCACGCGTTCGTAGGTGTCGAGAAAATCGTCGACCATCGCTTCGCGATCGACGAGATCGAGTTCGGGGAAGGATGCGGCGAGCATCGCGCGCGACCCTTTCGAGACATGCGGACGCAGGACATCAAGCGGCATCGGCTCGCGCCCGAAGTCGCGCAGCATCAGGTTGATGGCCTCGACCATGTCGGGCGCGCTGTCCACCAGCGTGCCGTCAAGATCGAATAGAACGGCGCGGGGATACTTGCGTATGGGCATGGGGGAGCGTCGTGAGGCGAAAGTCGGCGAAGGATAACGTGCGCAGCGGCACGCACCGTGAACATGGTTACGATTTCAACTGCCGGGCTTGATCGCGCAGGCCAAATAGTTGACATCGGTGCGCTCGCCGACGCGGGCGCGATGGCGCAGCGGGTCGTAGAGCAGGCCGCTCACATCCTCCAGCGTCAGTCCGGCTGTGCGCAACCACGCCGCCAGTTCGGATGGCTTGATGAAATCGCGGTACTGGTGCGTGCCGGTGGGCAGCATGCGTGCGATGTACTCGGCGCCGACGATCGCCAGCGCGAACGCGGCCGGCGTGCGGTTGAGCGTCGAAAGAAACAAGCGCCCGCCGGGTTTGAGCAAGGTCGCGCAGGCGGCGATGACCGAACCGGGGTCGGGCACGTGTTCGAGCATTTCCATGCAGGTCACGGCATCGAATTGGCCGGGCGACTCTTGCGCTAACGCTTCGGCAGCGATCAAACGGTAATCGACCTGAACGCCGGTTTCGAGCAGATGCAGCTTCGCGATTTTGATCAAATCCGGCGCTAAATCGATCGCCGTGACCTGCGCGCCTTCGGCGGCCATCGCTTCGCTGAGCAGACCCGCGCCGCAGCCGACATCGAGCACCCGCGCGCCGCGCAGCGGCAGGCGTTCGCGCACATAGCCCAAGCGCGCGGGGTTCAGCGCGTGCAGGGGTTTTTGCGGGCCGTTGGGATCCCACCACCGATTCGCCAAAGCGTTGAACTTGTCGAGTTCTACTTGACTGAAATTGTCGTTCGTTGTTGTTTGCATCACGAATACTCTCTTGCTTCGAACCATCCATGGTGCACGGCCCCAGCCCGCGCATCCATACGCGTGCGTTCGCCGGCGCGCGAGCCAATGGCTCGCGAACGCGCCGACTCACCCCACCATCTGCTCGCCAAAGCGTTGAATTTGTCGAGTTCTACTTGGCTGAAATTGTCGTTCGTTGTTGTTTGCATCACGAATACTCTCTTGCTTCGAACCATCCATGGTGCATGGCCCCGGCCCGCGCATCCATGCGCGTGCGTTCGCCGGCGCGCGAGCCAATGGCTCGCGAACGCGCCGACTCACCCCACCATCTGCTCGCCAAAGCGTTGAACTTGTCGAGTTCGATCTGGCTGAAATTAGGTTCTTTACTATCTGCGTTTCGTATATCGATCATCTTCACGTTATTGTCATCCCGAGCGCAGCGAGGGACCTGCTGCAAGTGAACGCTTCGTCGCATTGAAAAACGGGTCCCTCGCTGCGCTCGGGATGACAACTCATAGATTCAGCTCAACCAACCTTCACCGCGCCGATCCGCTCGCGCCACTGCCGCGCATTGGCGATCAGCGCATCAATGTCCATATCGACGAGAATGCGGTCGCGCAGCTTCGCTTTGCCGGCGATCCACACATCCGTGACCTGATGGCGGCCAGTGGCGTAGACCAATTGCGACAGAACGTGATGCAGCGGCTGGGTTTCCAGCGCGGACAGATCGACGCAGGTCAGATCGGCCTGCTTGTGCGGTTTGATCGAACCGATCAGATGATCGAAACCCATCGCCTTGGCGCTGCCCAGCGTGGCCGCGCGCAGGGCGCTGGCGGCGTCGAATGCGGCAGCGTCTTCGGCGACGGCTTTGGCGAGCAGAGCGGCAGTCCGCATCTCACCGAACATGTCCAGATCGTTGTTACTCGCGGCGCCGTCGGTGCCGAGCGCCACGGTCACGCCCGCATGCTCCAGCTTCGCAACCGGGCAGAAACCCGATGCCAGTTTCAGATTCGATTCCGGGCAATGCACCACGCTGACGCCGCGCCCGGCGCAGAGCGCGATCTCGGCGTCGGTAAGCTGGGTCATATGCACCGCGATCAAACGATCGTTGATCAAGCCAAGCCGATCGAGCCGCGCGATCGGGCGCTGGCCGTACTTCTTCTGCGACTCCATCACTTCCTGCGCGGTTTCGTGCGTATGCAGATGCACCGGAATATCGAGCTGATCGGCGAGCATGCGGATGCGCTCGAAGTTGTCGTCGGACACGGTGTACGGCGCATGCGGCGCGAATGCGGTCGCGATCAGCGCATCGTCGCGCCACTGGTCGTGAACTTCGCCGGCGCGGTCGAAGTATTCGTCGTCGCTTTTTGCCCAAGCGGTGGGGAAATCGATCACCGGCAAACCGACGCGGGCGCGAAAGCCGTAGCGCCTATAGGTCGCCGCTTGCACATCGGGGAAGAAATAGTTTTCGTTGCAGCAGGTGGTGCCGCCGCGCAGCATTTCGGCGATCGCGAAGGCGATGCCGTCGGCGACGAAGTCCGGGCCGATCACCGCGCCCTCGATCGGCCAAATGTGCTCCTGCAGCCAGCGCATCAGCGGCATATCGTCGGCAACGCCGCGCATCAGCGTCATCGGGTTGTGGCAATGCGCATTGACCAAGCCCGGGATCAGCACGCCTTCGGGACGGGCCACCGTTTCCTTCGGCTCGAATTGCGCGCGCGCTTCGGCAATCGGCAGCACAGCCAAGATGACGCCATCGCGGATCGCGACCGCGTGGTGATCGAGCACGACCGCGTGCGGTTCGACCGGAACGACGTAGCGGGCTTCGATCAGCAGGTCGCAGGATTCGGGGGCTTGTGTATTGGAAGAGGTGGATTCGGATGCGGGCTGGGTCATAGGGGCATTGTCGCATTCCCGATGCGGCGGGAGATCCTATGTCGTACGGCAAGCCCAATGCGGCTCCATCTCTCCGTGCCCAGCACGGGGGTGAAGAGCCGCGTTTGCGAGGCATTGCCTCGCGCGCCGATGAACGCCCAAGCGCCGTACGCGAGGGCCGGACGAGGGTGGCGCGCAGTGCCGGAGGAGGGGCGCGCTTCGGGACGGATTGCGACTGATGCCCCTCATCCGGCGCTGCGCGCCACCTTCTCCCCGCGATGCAGGGAGAAGGAAACCATCAATCAATGCCGTTGGCGACTTCGCTTCCACCTAAAAGCAGAAGCCCGCCGATGGCGTGCTTCCTTTGCGGCGGGCTTCCTTTGTGGCGTGCTTCCTTTGAAGCAGATCCTTCGCCTACGGCTAAGAGCCTGTTCACGATGATTGATTTGCGACGCAGCCAGCCTGCGGCCGGCTTGCTGCAAATCAATCACTTCACCCGGCTGAAATATTCGCCCGAGCGGGTATCGACCTTGATGATTTCCTCGTTGCCAACGAACAGCGGCACGCGGACCACGGCGCCGGTTTCGAGGACAGCAGGCTTGCCGCCGCCGCCGGAGGTGTCGCCGCGCACGCCCGGGTCGGTCTCGACGATTTTCAATTCGACGAAATTTGGCGGGGTGACGGCGATCGGCACGCCGTTCCACAGCGTGACCAAGCACTCTTCTTCGCCCTTCAGCCATTTTTCGGCGCCGCCCATGCCGGCCTTGTCGGCCTGCACCTGCTCGAAGCTTTCCGGGTTCATGAAGTGCCAGTACTCGCCGTCGCCGTACAGGAACTGCATGTCGGTATCGACCACATCGGCCACTTCCAGTGAGTCGGTCGCCTTCATGGTCATTTCGACCACGCGGCCCGACTTGATGTTGCGGAACTTGATGCGGGTGAAGGCCTGGCCCTTGCCCGGCTTGACGTATTCGGTTTCGGTGATGACGCAAGGATCGTTATTGACCAGAATTTTCTGGCCGTTCTTGACGTCGTTCATGCCCAAGCTGGCCATGGGGTGCTCCTGATGAAATGCGGATTGCGGGAATACCGTGCGATGCCGCCCGCGAGGACGCGCTGCCGCAGACGGCTAGAATGACGGGCTGGGCCTTCGCGAGCGATGCGCCCGGACCACCTTGGCCGACATGACCGCTAATGATACCTGCTGCCTCCCCGTCCCTACACCCCGCCCACGCCCACAGCGCCGATTGGAAGCGCCTCTGGCGCGAGGCCGTGCGCGATCCGGCCGAATTGCTGGCATTGCTCGGTTTGGAAGGTCGGGTGCCCGCGCTGTCGGACGCCGCAGCGGCGCAGTTCCCACTGCGGGTGCCGCGCGGGTTCATCGCGCGCATGCGGGCGGGCGATCCCCACGATCCGCTGTTGCGGCAGGTGCTGCCGCTGGACGATGAACTAGAGCCGATGCCGGGCTTTCGTTTGGACGCAGTGGGCGACACCGCTGCGAAAGCCGGCCGCGGCCTGATCCACAAGTACCGCGGGCGGGCACTGTTGATCGCGACCGGCAGCTGCGCGGTCCACTGCCGCTATTGTTTCCGCCGCCACTTTCCCTATGCCGAAGACACCGCCGCCGCCGACCAGTGGCGAGAGGCAGTGGCCGCGATCGCCGCCGATGCCAGCATCGAGGAAGTGATTCTTTCCGGCGGCGACCCGCTAGCGCTGGCGACCCACAAACTTGCCGAGCTGACCGCCCAGTTGGCCGGCGTCCCCCATCTTCGCCGGCTGCGCATCCACACCCGGCTGCCGGTGGTGCTGCCGGAGCGCGTCGATGCCGAGCTTCTCGCCTGGCTGCGCGCCCTGCCGTGGCCGGTAGCGGTGGTGATTCACGCCAATCATGCCAACGAATTCGATGCCTCTATCGATGCAGCGATGGGCCGGCTGCGCGCGGCGGGCGCGACCCTCCTCAATCAAGCGGTGCTGCTGCGCGGCGTGAACGACACGGTGGATGCGCTGGCCGCGCTGTCGGAGCGCAGCTTCGCCGCCGGGGTGTTGCCGTATTACTTGCATCAGCTCGATCGCGTCCAAGGCGCTGCGCATTTCGAAGTCAGCGACGAGGACGCCCGAGCACTGCATGCGGCGCTGACGGCGCGGCTCTCGGGCTACCTCGTGCCGAAGCTGGTGCGCGAAGTCGCGGGCGATACCGGCAAGCGCCCGCTGTAACCGCCTGTTCAACGTCTCCGCATACATCGCGGTGCATGCGGTGACGTTGAACAGGCTCTAACAGGTTGCTGAAACACCTCCATCCTGGAGGTCTCAGTTCGCACGTCCGGCACATGTCCGGACGTGCTCACGGCAAATCAATCGCTTACGCGCTTGCTTCGCCGGCGCAGCCATCCATGGCTGCGTTAGCAGTCTGCTGAGAACCTGCTGCCGCAGGTATTTCAGCAGCCTGCTAAGCCGCATTCGCCTGGCGACTGCACGCTCGGTCGCCGCAACGCACGCCCTTGCCGCTACACTGAGAACGTCCTTTCGCGACTTGTGAGATCGCGGCGAGTCCGGTAAAACATCGGACCTGCCCTGCCGAATCAATCAGTTGCGCGATCGGTTCGGACAACGCGCGTGATCGACCGCCCTCGGCACGATAGCGCAAGCCCCACTCCACTCCCACGCCGGCCCCACCCCCGGAGAACCGCCGAATGTCGAAAAGCCAAGACTCCGCACTGCGTCTGATGTTGGTCGATGACAGTGTCGAAGAGGCCGAAGGCATCGTCAGTGGTTTACGCAATGCCGGCATTGCGGTGCGGCCGCTGCGGCCGGTATCGCTAGACGAACTGACCACGATGCTCGCCAGCCAGGCGATCGATCTCGTGCTCGCCTCGCACCCCTGCGCACTGGCGGCGCTGCCGGATGTGATGCATCGCGTTGCCGGCACCGGCAAAGACATTCCGGTGATCGCTGTGGTCGAGCAAGTCGATACCGACAGCTTCACCGACATTCTCAGCGGCGGCGCCCGAAGCATCGGGCTGCGCCATAAGCCGCCGCAGTTGTTGGCCGCGATCCGCAGCGAGTGGAGCGATCTGGACGCCCGCCGCTCCATGCGCCGGCTCGAAGCGCAGGTGCGCGAAACCGAACGCCGCTGCGATTCGTTGATCGAATCCTCGCGCGAGCCGGTCGCCTACGTGCACGAAGGCATGCACATCCGCGCGAACGCGGCCTACCTGGACATGTTCGGCTTCGACTCGTTCGAGGACATCGAGGGGATGTCGCTGCTGGATCTGGTTGCGCCGCAACATCTGGCGGATTTCAAGCAGTTGCTAAAATCGCTCAGCAAGGGGGAAATGCCGCCGCCGCGCTACGAACTGCTGGCGCGCGACGTTGAAGGCAATAGTTTCCCGGCAGTGATGGAATTCACCCTCGCCCAATACGAGGGCGAATCCTGCCAACAGTTGGTGTTCCGCCGCAAAGAACAGGGCGTGGACCCGGAATTGGCGCGCAAAGTCGAAGAACTCAAGCAGCGCGACCAAGTCACTGGCCTGCTCAATCGCCAGACCTTCCTGCGCGCGCTGGAAGACGCCGTCGCCGACGCGGCGCAGAACAGTGGACATCATGGCCTGCTGCTGATCGAACCGGACCATTACCAGCGGCTGATCCAAGAAATCGGTCTGGACGCCGCCGACGACATGCTCGCCTCGGTGGCCGAACGGCTGAGCAGCGAGCTCCCCGAAAACGCAACTGCCGCGCGCTTCGCTGAAACCAGCTTCGCGGTACTGCTGCGAGGCAGCGACTTCGCCGCGACCGAACAGCTCGCGACCCGCATCCGCAACACCTTCGCCGCCGAAGTCTTCACCCTCGGCGCACGCTCCAGCGTGATCACCGCCAGCATCGGTGGCGTGCAGATCAGCGAAAAGATCGCCAGCGTCACCCAAGTGCTCGCGAAGGCCTCGCAGGGCATGCAATCGGCCGCGAGCATGGGCGGCAATCGGGTCGAACTGTTCGACCCTAGCGCGGTGGACCGCGCCGAAACCGAGCGGATCGAAGCCTGGGTCGCACGCCTGCGCGACGCCCTCGACAACAAGCGCTTCATATTGCATTTCCAGCCGATCATCAGCCTGCAGGGCAACAACCATCCGATCTATGACACCTTGTTGCGCTTGGACAGCGGCGATGGCGAACTGATCTCGCCCACCGCCTTTCTCAGCATCGCCGAAGAACACGGCATGCTGGAAGAAATCGATCTGTACGTGGTCGAACACGCGATCGCACTGATCACCCAGCGCTACAAAACCAACCGCCCGACCACCTTGATGGTCAAGGTCTCGCAGAACTCGCTGCAGAACGACGCCCTCGCCTCGCACATCGGCAAGCTGCTGTCGGCGCATGGCGTGCCCGGCGAATATCTCGTCTTGCAGCTGCAGGAAGCTAAAGTCTTCACCCATTTGAAAGCGGTGCAGGAATTCGCCGCCGCAGTGAATCAGTACGGCTGCAAGGTCGGGCTGGAACAATTCGGCGCCGGCTTGGATTCGTTTCAGTTGCTCACCCACATCCAGCCGCAGATCCTCAAGATCGACCGCAGCTTCATCGAAGACCTGCCGAAAAACCCCGACAGCCAGAAGCGCGTCCGCGAAATTGCGCAGAAAGCCCGCGACTTCAGCATCCAGACCATCGCCGAATTCGTGCAGGACGCGGCGAGCATGTCGATCTTGTTCTCGGCCGGCGTGGATTACGTCGAAGGCCACTTCCTGGCCGCAGCGGCGGCCGAGATGAACTACGATTTCGAGTGATGGCAGGCTGTAAGAATGTTGAGAAACGCGCATCTTGCGCGTTTTTAGTGTCGCCATTCCGATGCATGGCCGGACTCGCTCCCGATGAGTCCAGCGACAATACGTTCGCTCGTCGTTGCGGCCCTGAATTCCCGAACGAGCGGGCTGTTTTTCGACCGCCTGTTGACGCACAGAGGCCACTGTTGGTGAAGATCGATCTACGCACCGGCGAAACCTTGCTTCGTGAGGGTGGCGCCAATCTCCAGCGCGGCATCGAAGCCGTCGGCGGCCGATTGTTCCTCACCAATGAACGCCTGCTGTTCCAATCCCACGCGTTCAACGTGCAGACCGGCGCCACCGAAATCGCGCTCGCGGATGTCCGCGGCACGGCGCTACGTTGGACAAAATTGCTTGGCGTCTTGCCGTTGTTTCCCAATTCGCTGGCGGTGCAGGTGCGCGACGGCGCCGAGTATTGTTTCGTTCTGTATGGCCGCAAGATATGGCAGGCAGCGATCGAAGCGCAACGCTGCGGCTCCGCTTGAACCCTCCGCACAGAAACCAAAAGTCCGCCTTTCGGCGGGCATTTGGGCTTTAGAGTGTTTTTCGTTTAATTACTTATGTTTGCGTCGGTTCAAATGCCTTCGGTTCAAATGCCTCATGCGAATGCAAAATCAAACGCTTTCGCGCCGACGCGCGACCTACTTTTCTTTGCTCGTGCAAAGAAAAGTAGGCAAAAGAAAGCACTTTTCCCCGACAAGGCAAACCTAAGATTTGATTGCTAACGGGATTTTTCGATTCGCCATCCATGGCGAATCGAAAAACGGCGGGCGTCCTGCCCGCCGCCCGATGGGTCTGGAAAGACTGCAATCGTTCACCGCTATGAAGATCAAAGTCTGTAAATATCCAAACCAAAAAATACTCTAGCCTTCTCAGCACCGATAAAACCATCGCTTGAGAATTGATCAGTCTTCGTCATCGCCTTGGTAGCGCTCATTGTTCGGGTTCAGCTGGTCAGAGTGATTGTCCAAGCTCTCCCAATACGCATCATTATTCGGATTGAGGCTATCGCTACGATCATCGTTCGGGGTTCTGCCCATGCTGTTTTCTCCATGCGATTTTAGATGCCTGCTTGTTTAATCCGTCTCCCGGCATCTAATAAGGTAGACGGATTTTTCAGATATAACTCTCATGACCACTCTAGGACACCACGCCAACGCGCGGGCCGTATTGTTGGCTTTCCGTGGCGTTACGCAGCGCCGCAATGCGCTCTTCCAGCGGCGGATGACTCATGAACAGCCGACGCAGGCCGCTGCCGACGCCGCCGGAGATGCCGAATGCCGCAACCTGCTTGGGCAACGAGCTCTGACCATAGGTCATCGACAGACGCTCCAGAGCGGCGATCATCTTGTGGCGGCCGGCGAGCGAGGCGCCGCCGGCATCGGCGCGGAATTCGCGCCAGCGCGAGAAGCGCATCACGATGACGCTGGCGAGGATGCCGAAGACGATATCGAGCACCAGCACCGTCGCGAAATAGCCGATGCCGGGGCCGTCCTCGTTGCGAAAGATGACGCGGTCGATAATGTTGCCGACGATGCGGGCGAAAAACATCACAAAGGTGTTGAGTACGCCCTGGATCAGGGTCATCGTCACCATGTCGCCGTTGGCCACGTGGCTGACTTCGTGCGCCAGCACCGCTTCGGCCTCGTCCCTGTCCATTGCGCGCAGCAGACCGGTCGATACCGCGACCAGGGCGTTGTTACGGCTGGCGCCGGTGGCGAAGGCGTTGATTTCAGGCGCGTCGTAGATGCCGACCTCGGGCATGCCGATTCCGGCTTTCTCGGACTGGCGCCGAACCGTGTCGAACAGCCAGCGTTCCACTTCGTTACGCGGCTGCTGAATCACCATCATGCCGGTCGAGCGCTTGGCGATCCATTTGGACATTAACAGCGAAATAAAGGCACCGCCGAAGCCGAACAGGGCGCAGAACACCAGCATGCCGCCATAGTTGACCCCGTATTCGCTGGTGAACGTGGTCAGGCCGAAGAACCGGCTGAGCAACATCCAGACCACAGAAAAGACGACGATCACGGCAAGGTTGGTGGCGAGGAACAAAGCGACGCGTTTGAACATGATGGGCTCCGCGAGTGATGCGGCTGTTGGGAGTGACCGGCTAAGCTGTGGCGTCTTCGCGCCGTTTCAAGCGCCCGACGCTCACAATGGCGCTCGCTCCGCCGCAGCATTCAGCCAACAGACATCCGCGTGCACCAGACCAAACTTGCAGCAACGCCAACGCATTATCGCGGACGCTTCGCGCCTACGCCCACCGGACCGCTGCATTTGGGTTCGCTGGTCGCTGCGTTCGGCAGTTGGCTGCTGGCGCGGCATGCGCGCGGCGAATGGCTGATTCGAATCGAAGACCTCGATCCGCCGCGTGAAGTCGCCGGGGCGGCGGATGCCCAACTGCGCACGCTCACGGCCTTCGGCTTGGTATCGGACTGGCCTGTCGTCCGGCAAAGCGAACGACATGCGCTGTACGCAGTTGCGCTAGCACGGATGCGGCGCGACGGCGTCGCCTTCAATTGCGGCTGCAGCCGCAGCGATCTCGCCAGCGATGCAGGCATCCACCGCGCCTGCCGCGCGCCGGGGCCGCAGCCTGCAGGCTCATTGCCAACATCGAAAAGTGGTCAACCGCGTCGGGCGCCAGCGCTCGCCAGTCGATTCCGCGTCGCCGACGGCACCCGGATCGCATTCGACGACGCCATCCAGGGGCGCTTTGAACAACGTGTCGATCGCGAGGTAGGCGATTTCGTCTTACGCCGCGCCGACGGCTTTTGGGCCTACCAGCTCGCCGTGGTGGTGGACGATGCCGATCAGGGCATCACCCATGTCGTCCGCGGCGCCGATCTGCTCGACTCCACGCCGCGGCAGATCCTGCTGCAGCGCGCACTGGCATTGCCGACGCCGATCTATGCGCATTTGCCGCTGATCCTCGGCGAGAACGGCCAGAAGCTGTCGAAATCGCTAGCGGCGGTGCCGGTGGCCGATGACGACCCGCTGCCGGCGCTGCGCCTCGCTTGGCGGGCAATAGGCCAGCCCGCAGCCGCGCTGCGCGATAGCGTGAGCGTCGATCGCACATTGACGCGGGCGATGGCTGAATTCGATCCCAACCTGATCCCTCGCAAGCACATCGATTTCGCCGCATTGCACAATAGCGTTGCGATCGAACGCACATAGAATCGACACGCATCAGCGGCCGGAAAAACGTTTCTGCCCGATACAAGCGATAGAAGACACTTAATTTGGAGGGGTAACATCATGACGGCACACCATTCGACAGCCCGCGTCGCACTCGTGACCGGCGGTACCGGCGGCATCGGCACCGCCATCTGCAAACAGTTGGCCGATATGGGCCACAACGTCGCTACCAATTACCGCAACGAAGAGAAGGCAAAAGCATGGCAAGCGCAGCTCAAAGCCGATGGCTATGACATCGCGCTGGCCAAGGGCGATGTGACCTCCGCCACCGATGCCGAAGCGATGGTGCGCGAGGTTGAGCGCCAGCTCGGCCCAATCGATATTCTGATCAACAACGCTGGCATCACCCGCGACGGCACCTTCCACAAGATGACCGCGGAGCAGTGGCAGGACGTGATCAACACCAATCTCAACTCGGTGTTCAACGTCACCCGCCCGGTGATCGAGGGCATGCGCGCGCGCAAGTGGGGCCGGATCATCCAGATCAGCTCGATCAACGGCCTGAAGGGTCAATACGGCCAGGCCAACTACGCGGCGGCCAAAGCCGGCATGCATGGTTTCACCATCTCGCTGGCGCGCGAAAACGCCAAACTTGGCGTCACCGTCAACACGATTTCTCCAGGATATATCGCGACCGACATGGTGATGGCCGTCCCCGAGGACGTGCGCGCCAAAATCGTGGCCGATATTCCGACCGGTCGCCTCGGCACACCGGACGAAATCGCTTACGGCGTGGCGTTCCTCGCCGACGATCGCGCGAGCTGGATCACCGGTTCCAATCTCGACATCAACGGCGGCCAGCACATGGGCTGGTGATGCAGCGGATACCGGCGCGGCCCTGGTCGCGTCGGCGCCCCAGCGCGGTCCTCGTCGCGTCGGGCCTACCTCGCCGTTGCGCGCGACGCTGGCCGCTACTCATGCGAAATGCGTTGATCGGCCGCATTATTTGCGCAGGCGGCCAGCGCGACCTGGAAGGCCTGCCCGGGATTCAGTTGCAAGCCGGGGCCGGCTACGCCATGCTCGCAAATTGGACTTTCTAGAGTAAAGGCTCCATGGCCTCTCTTCGCATCATCAAAAAATACCCGAACCGGCGGTTGTACGACACCAAAATTTCGAGCTACATCACGATCGAGGACGTGCGGCAACTGATCGTTGACGGCGAGGAATTTGAAGTACGCGACGCTAAATCCGGCGATGACCTGACCCGTCAGGTGCTGCTGCAGATCATCGCGGAGCACGAGCAGGACGGCGAACCGATGCTCTCGACCCAATTGCTCAGCCACATCATCCGGTTCTACGGCGACTCGCTGCAGGGCTTCATGGGCAATTATCTTGAGCGCTCGATGCAAATCTTCATCGATCAGCAGCAGCAGTTCCGGCAACAGGTCGGCGGCCTGCTCGGGCAGACGCCGTGGACGATGATGAATCAACTGACCGAGCGCAATCTCGAGATGTGGCGCGAATTCCAGCACAACCTGATCGGCGCGATCGGTCGTACCGCAACCCCGCCCTCCAAGGACAAGCCGGGCAGCGGCAAGCCGCGAGAGGACTGAGCCGCATCGCGTTGCACGTGGAGGCCTGGGAACATGGTCGAGATTGTCGTCTGTACTTCAAACGCCGCCGCTGTCGCACGGCATTTCGCGCACTGCGCCAAGCGGGATCGGCCACTCTCGTCGGCCCACTGCGGCTGCAGGCGTACGCCCCCGCGATCATCGTGATGCGCGCCACATCCCGTATCGGGGTTTCGAGTGCATGCGTTCGGTCAACGGTATGCGTGGGCAACACATACGGTCGATAGAACCTATCTCAAAATCGGAAAGAAGAGGTAGTCGCCGAATGTCGTTATTGCGATGGCTTTCACCGGCCATGGTCCGGTCAAGCCAGATGCGTTAATCAACAGCCAAAGTCTGGCAATCCAGATTGGTGACAACGCTTTTAAGTCTGGGTCCCGGCATTCGCCGGGCTTTTAAGGCTGGGTCCCGGCATTCGCCGGGACGGCGACCGAAACAACAATGCTGGCTGATTTTGAGATTGGTTCTGCACACATCAATAGCAACACACGGGGGAAATAACAGTGGCATCGGAGATCACTCCACGGGTGGCGGTCGTCACCGGCGGTATCGGCGGTTTGGGCACGGAAATCTGTAAGGCGCTGGCCCGCGCCGGTTGCAACGTCATCGCCGCCGACCTCGGCGCACGGGTCGAACGCATTGCTGAATTCGAGCGTGAAATCGCCGGCCTCGATATCCGTTTCATGCCGCTGGACGTTTGCGACTTCGATGCCTGTGGCGCATTGGTGCGCGCGATCGAAGCCGAGCACGGCGCGCTCGACATTCTCGTCAACGCCGCGGGCATCACCCGCGACATCACCCTGCGCAAGATGGATAAGGCGCAGTGGGACGCGGTGATGAACGTCAATCTCGACAGCGTCTTCAATGTCTGTCGCCACGCGGTGGACGGCATGATGGCCCGCGGCTTCGGCCGCATCGTCAACATCAGCTCGATCAACGGCCAGACCGGCCAATTCGGGCAAACCAACTACTCCGCTGCAAAGGCCGGGATGCACGGCTTCACCATGGCCCTCGCGCGCGAGGTCGCGCGCAAAGGCGTAACCGTGAATTCGATCTCGCCGGGCTATTGCGACACGGCGATGGTGCTGTCGATTCCGGAGCAATTGCGCAACGAGATCATCGAGCGCGTGCCGGTGGGGCGCATCGGGAAGCCAAGCGAAATCGCCCGCACCGTGGTGTTTCTCGCCGATGACGACGCCGGTTTTATTACCGGCGCGAATATTCCGGTGAACGGTGGCTTGTTCATTAGCTTTTGAAACGCAGCGCACCGCAGCGGGATATCGCCGGCGACCCGCGATGCATCAACGCTCGGTAGAGCGGCTCTCCGAGCCGCTCGTCTGCGGATCGCACGGTGTATCGAGAAGGGCGAAAGCCAATAGCAGCGGGTCGGAGACCCGCTCTAGCGCACATCGCTTGTTTGTGGGAGGGCCGGAAGGCCCGATCAAGATCGCCGCGATCATGCAGCGGCTCAGAGCGCCGCTCTATCTATTCATTCGGACCCGAACCGGTTCGCGCTTTATGATTGCCTATTCTCAATCCTTGGTTTCGACGACGTCCACTCATGATCAAACTCACCCCTCCCAGCACCGCCGCGTTCCTCATTTCTCTTCTGCTCGGCGGCGCCGGTATCGCCGGCAAGCTTGGGTATCTCAGCATCGCTGCGCCGAATGCGTTTTGGCTGCTGGCGCTGGCGTTCGGATTGCTGGTCTTATCGACGCTGCTAAAGAGCCTGTGAACCCAGCCCGCGCATCGATTTCCCTACGGTGCGCCTAGGCGCACCGCTCCTACTCACTGAGAACAAGAACGGTGCGCCTAGGCGCACCGCTTTTGTTCTTGGTGTGACGAGATTGGTGTGACGAGAGCGGTGCGCCCAGGCGCACCCTATGCGCACCCGAAGCGAAACATCATTACTCGCGACAAAACTTCTTCCGATACTCCATCGCCTTCGGCATCAGCGCCTGCAAATCGCGGATGCGGGTTTCGGGGCTGGGATGGGTGGAGGCGAACTCCGCTGGTGCGCGGCCACCGCTGGCGCCGCTCATGCGCTCCCACAGCGGCACCGACTCCTGCGGGTCGAAGCAGGCGGCGGCGGCGAGCATCAAACCAACCGCGTCGGCCTCGGTTTCGTGTTTGCGCGCATACGGCAACAGGTATCCGTAGCCCATCGCGGCTTGCATCATCTGCTGTTGCTGCGGATCCATGCCGCTCATCGCGCCGGCCATTTGCCCGATCTGCCCGAGTTTCTGCTGCGACATCCGCTGCGCGCCATGACGCAGCAATGCGTGGGCGATTTCATGCCCCATCACCACCGCCACCGCGTCGGCATTCTGCGCCACCGGCAGCAAGCCGGTGTACACCGCCATCTTGCCGCCGGGCAGGCAGAACGCGTTGGCTTGATCGGATTGGATCACGTTCACGTCCCACTGAAAGGCTTCCCAGACGCGATTGGGTTGCTGGCCGTTTTCCGCAGCCAGCGCCGCTTCCACTTCGGGGACTTTCGCGATGAGACGCTTCGCGATCTCGCGCACTTGCCGCGCGACTTGCGAATTTGGATCGACCGGGCGCTCTTGCGACAGGATTTCTTCGTAGGCCTGCAGGCCCATCGCAACTTCTTCGTTCACCGAGATGCTGCTATCGATCAGCACTTTTTCGCCGGTGTAGGGGTCTTCGCTACGGTTGGTCATCCAATACCAACCGCCATACAGCGCGAACAGAATCAAGATGATGAAACGCGGGTTGATACCGCGCCGACGTTGGCCGCCTTGCGCCTGCGATTGCCCGAATGGATTCTGTCGCATCATCTCGCTCCTCTGCTTCTGTCTACTAGTAACGGTGCGCAGGCGTATACCCGCACTCGGCAGCGTCTTATGGAAACGCGATGACGTCAGCGTTGCCGTGGCACATGGATCGGTCAATCACTGAACTCGCACGTGCAGAACGTGTTCGGCCTGTCCTCATAACTCACGGCCCTTATAACTCACGGCCCTCATAATTCACGCACCACGCGGAACCCGGTCTTGGCATTCGTCGTATCGGCATCGGCATGGATTCGCCACGCGGAGCGCGTCTGCGCCGGCGAGTTCGCCCACGCGCCGCCGCGAACCACGCGCACCCGGCACCCCTGGTTGACCCATGCCTCGCCCTGCGTCGGCGCGCGACGGTAGCCATCATGCCAGCAATCGGCAACCCACTCGCTCACGTTGCCTTCGAGATCGTGAAGGCCGAACGCATTGGCGCGAAACGAGGCCGCCGGCGCAGGACCCCAGTAGCCATCGCCATAGCCGGGGAACGCATTGCCCCATCGCCGGCCCTCAGGCGCGATGTCAAACGCGCCGGTGACATTGCCGCCGCGCGGCGGCGGCGAGCCTTCGCCCCAGGCGAATCGGCTGGTGCTGCCGGCGCGCGCGGCGTATTCAAATTCGGCTTCGCTCGGCAAACGATAGCGCTCACTGCTGCGCTCGGACAGCCAGCGCGCATAGGCTTCGGCATCTTTCGCGGTGATGTGCAACACCGGCATGGTGTCGGCCGCCAGGCGCCCGACGTAATCGTGCCGCCAGTCCACACCGCTGCGATGGACGAAATTGCCGGCGCGCGGGTCGTACACCAGCGAATGGCCGCGCCGCACGGCGCGGGGGCGAAAGCCGCTGCTGCGCACGAAGCGGCGGAATTCGCCGACGGTAATCTCGGTCAGCGACATCGCGAAGCCGCGCTCGAAGCGCACATAGCGCTGCGGCCGTTCGGCATCGCTGCCATCGATCTCGTTCTTGCGCGCGCCCATGCGGAAGCCGCCGTGCGGCACAACGACCATCTGCGGCCCGCGCCCCGTGCCCTGTAGCGCATCGGTGAAGCGCTGCCCGGCGCGCATCAAACCGTAGTGCGTCGCACGGTCGATCCGTTCGCGTAGCGCCGTCGCCAGTGGCTCGCCGGGCGACGAAATCAATAGAATTTCCGCCAAACGCTCGCGGGCGCGCTTGAGTTGATTGGGCAGATTCGGCCGTTCCAACAAGCGCATGCCCTCCTCGTGCAGGGCCGCGATCCGCGCACGGCGGATCGCCTCGACCCGCTGACGCCCGGTCAAGATGGTGTCGAACCCCGGCCGCACGTTCGCGGCGTACTGCAGCCAGAGTTCGGCATCGACGAAGTCGCTGCGCTGCGCGGCGTCTTCGGCGCGGCGGATCAGTGCACTTTCCACCGCCGCCATGCCTTGCATCGCGCGCGCTTGGTCGGGCACCAGGGCCAGCACCTGACGAAACCGCGGCAAGGCGCCGTCTTCGCTGCTGCGGCCCGGCGCGCCCTCGCCTAGGCGGCCTGCGGCGAGCTGGCGTTCGGCCGCCTCGTTGATTTCCCATAGCGCATCCGCCACATCGACCCGCCCCAAGTAGGCCAACGCAGCCGAAACGCGGTCCTCGGCGCCGATCGTGCGCACTACCGCCGCGATCGTCCGCGCGCGCTGCAAGGCCGCAGCATCGATGTCGGCCTCCGCAAGCGCCGCATCGCCATCGGCGATCAGCCGTTCAAACGCGCGCTGCAAGCCCTTGCGCGCAGCGGCGTCTTCGGGATCGCGCGCCAGCAGGGCGAGGTAAAGCGGAATCGCAGCCTCGGCATCTTCAAACAAGCGGCCTTGCCGCAGCGCGGTTGCGGCGCGGCGCCGTGCGTCGGCCGCGCCGTTCTGGGCAATCTCGACGCTCGGGCTACGCCAGGTGAGGCTGGCGGCGATCGCATCGTCGCCGCTCACCGTAATCTGCGCCCCTTTGACGCCAGATGCGGGCGTCGCGGTTGGCGTATCGGCAGTGGCGGGTGTTTGCCGGTCGCAGCCCGCTAATACTGCTAATGCCCAGAGCGCCAGCATCGCCAGCAGCAGGGTTCTTGGCAGAACTGCGGCGCTTTCTCCAGCAGGCCTTCGCCGAGCCGTTTTTGGCGCAATCGCCACCCAGTGGCGCCGCCGCAGCGCCCACAGCCCCGCCCGGAGCCCAGCGCAGGCGGGCGCCGTGGATCGCCTATCGACAGAAGGTATGCACTTTCGCATCACAGGCCCTAGCATAGCCGCCCGTCCTTCCTGCCTCGACTGGATTGCCTTGTTAACTTCTGAACCCACGACCGCTTGGCGCACCGAATGGATCGCCGACCCGGCCGCGCTGGATGCCGCCTTCGCAGGCCATGTCCCCGCCGACATCGGCCTAGATACCGAATTCCTCCGCGAAAAAACCTATTGGCCACAGTTGGCGCTGGTGCAGATTGCGATTCCAGATACCAGCCCCGACGGTCACGACGGCCCCGTGATCAGCGGCCGCATACTGCTGGTCGATCCGCTGGTGCCGGGCATGGACGCCGCGATCGCGCGCATGCTGCGCGATCAGCGCATGCGCAAACTCATGCACAGCGCAGGCGAAGACTTGATCGCCCTGCAGCACACCTGCGGCGCCGTGCCCGAACCGCTGTTCGACACACAGACCGCCGCCGCGCTTAGCGGCGTCGGCGCGGGCATCGGCTATCAAAAACTCGTGCACGCGCTGCTCGGCGAAAACGTCGATAAGGGCGAAACCCGCTCGGACTGGGTGCGTCGGCCGCTGTCGCCCGCGCAATTGCGCTACGCCGCCGACGATGTGCGCCATCTGCACCGCTTACAGCGCGACCTGTCGGGACGGCTGGGTGCGCTCAATCGGCTGGGCTGGATGGACGAAGACTGCGCACGCGCACTGAAGAACGCCACCGAAGACGCGTCCGACCGCTGGCCGCATCTGACCCTACGCAGCGCGCATTTTCTCGATGCCGCCAGCCAAGCGCGCCTGCTGCGCCTCCTGCGTTGGCGCGAGACCTACGCCCGCGAACACGACCGGCCACGCAACTGGATTCTCGATAACGAACTGGCCTACGCCATCGCACGCAAATTGCCGCGCGACCCGGCAGGGCTGCAATCGTGGCTCGATGCGCAACCCAAATCACCGCGCCGACTCGGCGCCACCCTCTGGGACGTGCTAACCACGCCGCTCGCGGACGAAGCGGAAATGCCGCTGGCCCGCGGCGAAGACCGCGACCGCGGCACCTATAAACAATTGCAGCAAGTAGTTGCCGATCACAGCGCTATCCTTGGCCTGCCGGACGGCGTGCTGGCCTCACGGCGCTGGCTCGAAGCCCTGCAAGACGGCGAAGACTGGCCCGGCGCCCTCGCCGGCTGGCGCCGCACCCAACTCGAACCGCTGCTCACCCCGTTACTCAGCGCCTGCGCGCGGTCGCAGACTGGCGGCGGCTAAACCGGCGCCTTATACTGCACGTCCTCGTGTGGGGCGGTAGCTCAGCTGGGAGAGCGCCACGTTCGCATCGTGGAGGTCAGGGGTTCGATCCCCCTCCGCTCCACCATTCGATGGAGCCCAACTGTTCTCAGTTGGGTTGTTTTATCTCCAAAAACCCCGCTTTTTGCGGGGTTTTTGCGTTGTTGCGTAGGCTAGCGCCTCGGCCAAACACCGCCCAAAACGGCCGGTTTGGCCCGCTTCCCCTCTCTCCTTCTCCAAAAAGTATCTCAACCCTCTCCAACTAGCCTGCGCAGAACCCGTGAAAAATCATAGGGTTATACGTGTGTTACTGAGAGCGGTTTTCCGCATTGCCTGCTCAAGCAGAGTTGCAGACAACGTTGCGGAGCTACGCGTGAGGGCAGCCAACTGCCGTTCTTCTAACTCCGACCGAATTCAACGGTTGGACGATGATGTCGGGTTCGACGCGAAGGGGACCGTTGCGAAATGAACCTGACCCTTTTTGCTCGTGGCGGCACTCCTCTTATGGCAGAAAGATTGAGGAAGCAGTCGACTTTCGGGAGAGCGGAGGGCGGATTCGGATTGTCTCGGAGCAACATTGGTACGAATCCCTCTCCGTATAGGTGCTCGGGGCTCCTGTCGGATACGATCGAACACAAGAATGCCGCCTGACGGGTGGCGGGGCTCGACGGCAGGGGTACGGCATGGATGGTGCGACACTCAGGGATCTGGCAGTAAAGGTCTCGCAGTATTTCCGAGATTTCCTTGAATCTGACTTCAAGCGCCAACAGGCGCCTCGGCGCCGGGTCAGTCTGCAGTCCGAGTCCGGCTTTCGATCCGGAATGCGAACCCTGCCCTATCCCAGCCTTAATCAAGAGCTGTGGAAGCTTATTCAAAGACCTAGCGGGGAGGACGCCTCAATTGAGATCTCCCCTAGAAAGTATGTTCGGTCAATTAGCCCAGTCCTACGGAAGATAATCTCTGAGCAAGTGGCAGCATTGCCCGAATCCGCGTTTGCGGCCGTTAGGCTCGCCGTGACTGAGAAATCCACATCCACCCTCGGCAGCGCACTGACCGACCCGGAGCAGTGGGTTGAAGGTGTTAGGACGGCATTGGCCGATGAAATCGGCGCGAACGTTGTCCGCCCTCTTATTGCGAACCTTGACGGCCCGTTGAAAGCGCAGGCCTATTCAGTTATCGACTCGTTGTATTCGGCGGAAAGTGATCTGATCGCCCGAGTTGGGGCAGACCTTGATCGCGTCCTGGCCGATGCTCTCGCCAAATACCTAGCTACTAAGTCAGTTCTTCCCGTTATTGAGGTAACCGAAACCTATCTGACTAGGGAGAACGCCCAATCATCACTAAATGAGTTCTTTGATGGCTTTGTAGCCGCAGATGCTTTCTTGGAGTTCCGTGACCTGGAAACCTACGTTTCCACAAGCGACAACCTCCAGCTTTACCTATACATCGCGGCGATCAAATACAGGGGGAACCAGTACCCCATCTTCTTCCTTCCGATAGACGTTGAGCGCAAGAAAGACTCGCCGGGCTTCAGCCTAAAGATTGTCAATCACTTGTACGCCAACCGGCGTGCTATCGATTTCGTCGTACAAGAGCTCAGCGAAGGCCACAACCGAGAATGGATTAGCCCGATCAAGGAACGGATCTCCTATCTAGCACCTGCTCAGACGGTTTACGAAGTAGCACGAGGCCTGTTCGACAACGTGGCAATCGCCCTCGATTTGGCTGGTCAAGTTACGTTGTCCCCCACTTCGCCAGCCGCATCAACAGCGAGCACATCGCTTTCATCTGAGATATTCCTAGCCGCCTATGAACGGTCCGACGAAGCGCTAATCAACGATTTTGAAGAAATCATCGATCAAGCGAAGCGAGGAGGGTCTGCGATCGTCGACTTATTCGAGAGCATGGTGAAGGGAATCATCCTTGAAAACCCTGTCAGCATCACGGCGGCCGTTGATCGATCGTGGGATGAGCAGTCATTGGTTGACCACCTTGTCGTTGATACCCCAATCCCACTCAATGAAGAGCAGCTCAAGGTTCTGTCAGCTATCCGACATCCTGAAGGCAGAATTATCGTTGTTGAAGGCCCACCCGGGACTGGCAAGTCCCACACCATTACGGCAATTGCGGCAGATTGTGCTCAACGCGGCCGAAGCTGCCTTGTCCTTTCAGACAAGAAAGAGGCCCTCGACGTTGTTCAGAATAAACTCGCAGAAGCTATGAGCCGGGTTCGTCACGACAAAAACTTCCCTAACCCCATACTTAGGCTTGGCCAGCAGAATGCCAACTTCAAACAATTGACTTCAAACAGCACGGTTAGCCAAGTCTCCTCTTATGCCAAGGCAATGAAGGCCAACAAGCCGGCGCTTGATGCAGAGCATGCACAAACCAAAGCGGGGCTTGCGCGCAATATCTCTCGGACTATGGAGACCTTGGGCAGCATCTCTATGGCCGATGTCCAGGCTTTTCACAAAGACGAATCAGACTTGCGTGCGCTTGCGCCGGAAATATTGGAAGTTTTGGAGCGATGCACAGACACTTCGCTTCTTCCAGAACTCAGACAGCTTGAAGGCAGCATTGAAGTTATCGAAAGTTATCTAACATCACAATTTAAGCAGGGAGACTTCACACCTACTAGCCTATGGACCCGGCTATGCCGAGATTCCACCATAACGGGCTTCCTAGAAAAGCACAGTGCTAGCTCGTTCTCTCTATTCGAATCACTAGATGCCGGGCAAGTCCGGACACTCTCCACAACGATCTTGGAATATCGGCAGCTGAAAATGCCAATTCTTGGCTATCTACTTCGCGGATCCAAAGTGACTGAACTGGAAAGGCGTATCAACAGCTTTGCAACGACGTCGCCGATCTTGCTCAAAACTCATGCCAATAAACTCCAAGACTTGATATCCGCAGCCAACATACTGCGCATGGGCTTAGAGGCAGCGGAAGTGGGCGAAGAATTTCCAGCCTCTTATTCGATGATTGCGCGAGGGACAGAGCCAACTGATGGCTCACTAGAAACCCATAGGGCAGTCGCTGTTCTACAACGGGCTAGCCAAGAAGCTGTGGCCGTCATGCTGGCGCCAGAAACAGACGACGCCCGTCTCTGGCCGCTATCTATCCGTTTTCTGCATCGCTGGATCGAAACCCGTGCCAGTTTTGCGAATGCTCCGCAGTTCGACTATGTGGGAACAAAGTCCCAACTTGAACGCCTTAACACCTCGATGATGAATTCGCACGTTGATGGCCGCCTCGTCGAATTCATGGAAAATCATCGCTCGGACGCCAAAGCTTTGGCGGCTGTAATCTCAAACCGTCAGAAATTTCCAGAAGAGAAGTTCGACAGCTTAAAAGGCTCATTTCCGGTGATCATTGCGAGCATTAGGGAATTTGGCGAGTTCATGCCGCTCGCACCCAACTTGTTCGATGTGGTCGTTATCGACGAAGCGTCGCAAGTTTCAGTGGCGCAGGCGCTCCCCGCCCTTCTTCGCGCCAAGAAAATCGTTGTTCTTGGGGACAGCAAGCAGTTCTCAAACGTCAAATCCGCAAATGCCAGCATTGCTATGAATGACAAGTATCGGGCGGACTTGGTTCAATACTTTGAACGATCCGTAAGTAAAGACGCAGCAGCGCTCCAACGACTTGCAATGTTTGACGTAAAACGTTCAATCCTTGAATTTTGTAGCTTGGGGGCGAGCTACTCCATAATGTTGCGCAAGCACTTTAGATCTTACAAGGAACTAATTGGCTACTCCTCAGGAAATTTCTACCGTCACCAATTGCAGGCCATCAAGATTCGTGGCGTAGCGTTAGATGAGGTGGTTCGATTCGACCTAGTAACACAGCCCGATGGAACAGCCACCCGGGGGACTAATTCTGCTGAGGCTGAATTCATCCTTGAACGCCTACTCGAATTTTCCGATCAAGAATCCCCGCCTACTGTCGGAATCATCACTCCATTCCGCGAACAGCAGACTCTACTGACTAAGAAGCTGCTGAGCCATGCCCGCGGCCGTGACTTCGAAGACAAGCTGCGCCTCAAAATAATGACGTTCGATTCCTGTCAAGGCGAGGAAAGAAACGTCATCTTCTACTCGATGGTCGCAACCTCCGGGCAGGATGCTTTGCAGTACATTTTTCCCGTTGATTTGCAGAACGCTGATGAATCTGTCGAACAGAAGCTAAAAGTGCAGCGGTTAAATGTCGGCTTTAGTCGAGCCCAAGAAATGGTGTGGTTTGTCCACTCTATGGAAATTGGCGAGTTTCGCGGATCAATTGGTCAAGCACTCAACTATTACGTAGGCGTCCTTAGACAGCGTGATGTTGGGCCCGACCAAACCGATGCTAATAGCCCGATGGAAGCGAAAGTCCTCGATTGGCTCCAGAACACGGCTTTTATTCAGAGCCTGGGTGAGGAGGTTGAAATACTGCCGCAGTTCCCTATAGGCGACTACTTGAGACAACTTGATCCCACATATCGCCATCCGGCGTGGCGAGTTGACTTTCTTGTGACTGTGCAGACTTCCAAGGGCGCTGTACACATTGTTGTTGAGTACGATGGACTCGAATACCACTTTCAGCCTGGTCGTGAAATCAACGTAGGTAACCACGAGCGCTATCTAGTCGAAGCGGACGTCGAACGGCAACTGACGCTTGAAAGTTACGGCTACCGATTCTTGAGAATCAATCGGTTCAACCTTGGAAACGATCCCGTACAAACTTTGTCGATGCGTCTGAGCCGCCTTCTAGAAGTGGCCACAGGAGATCCCTTGCCGGATATGCTTAGTAGAGTTCAAGGGCAAGCTGCAGGTCTTGCCAGCAAAGAGCTCAAGCCTTGCTCCCGATGCGGCGAGATCAAGGAACAGGCCGCTTTTTTCGATCCTGCTTTGAAGGGTGGACATGGCGGGGTTGGACGGGTTTGCGCTCAATGCAAAGAGAACGACGCAGCGGCGTCCGAGGTGCCGCGGTACCCAAGAGGACGCCGTCGCTGGCGGTAACGCCACAAATTGCCGGAATGCAGAACCTGTCCAAGCAAGGCTAAGCAGGGGCGCCAAAAGCCCAGCTATGTTGATTTCCACTCAAAACTGACCCCTTTCTCGCAGGCTGATCGCTTATCCTTCGTTCATTGATGCTGTCGCCAAGGACGTCGTGATGAGCGAAATTGTCTGCCCCTCCTGTAAAACCCCTTTTACTGTCAACGAGGCGAGCTACGCCGACATCGTCCGTCAGGTCCGCGATACTCAATTCCGCGAAGAGCTCGAAGGCCGCCTTACCGCCGCTGAGCGCGAGAAGCGTGATGCCATCGACTTGGCCGAGGCGCGCCTCCAGAACGAGCACCAAGCCGCTACGAACAGCAAAGACGCTGAGATCCGGGAACTTCAGACGCGCATCGAGGCCGCCGAGACAGCCCGCAACTTCGCTGTTCGTGAGGCCTTGGCCGCCGTCGAACGTGAACGCGACGCGCTGGCCAGGGACCTTCAGCAGGCCAATACCGCCCGAGAGACCGAGGCGCTGCTCGCTGCCCAGCGCCACCAGGCTGGAATTGATAGTCTCCAGTCGGATCTGAACGCCCAGATTCAGGACCTTCGCTCCATGATCGCTCTTTCCGAGCAGTCCCGAGACCAAGTCATCAGGGATTCTGTCGCGGCCGCTGAGCGTGAGCGCGACGATGCGAAGGCTGTTGGCGATCGTGTCCAGCTTGAACGTCAACTTGCCGAGAAGGCCATCGAAGAGCGCTACCAGATCCAGATCCGCGATCGCGACTCGATGATCGAGCGCCTGAAGGACCTGAAGGCCAAACTCTCAACAAAGATGTTGGGGGAGACACTTGAACAGCATTGCCAGGTCGAGTTCGAACGCTTACGCCCTTTGGGCTTCCCCCGTGCTTTGTTCGAGAAGGACAACGACGCACGCACCGGCAGCAAGGCGGACTTCATTTTCCGCGACTTCGCTGAGGATGGCACAGAGCTGATCTCGATTTCCTTCGAGATGAAGAACGAGGCGGACACCACCGCTACGAAAAATCGCAACGAGGACTTCTTCAAGGAGCTCGACAAGGACCGCCGCGAGAAGGGCTGCGAGTACGCCATTCTCGTCACTCTCCTTGAGCCAGAAAGTGAGCTCTACAACACCGGCATCGTCGATGTCTCGCATCGCTATCCGAAGATGTACGTCATTCGCCCACAGTTCTTCATTCCGATGATCACACTGTTGCGAAATGCATCGACCAACGCCGCGCAATACAAGTCGGAGTTGGCTTTGGTCAAGGCCCAAAACCTAGACATCACGGGCTTCGAAGA
Source organism: Lysobacteraceae bacterium (assembly GCA_031374725.1). GTDB lineage: Bacteria > Pseudomonadota > Gammaproteobacteria > Xanthomonadales > Xanthomonadaceae > Lysobacter_I. Next base: position 131,468 of record JANMGT010000061.1, read on the forward strand.
CAAGCTCGGCGAATTCCAGAAGGCCTTCTCGCGAAACTACGATTTAGCGCATCGGCAGTTCAACGACGCGATTGAAAACATAGACGATGCGATCCGGCACCTCCAGAAGACGAAGGAGGACCTGCTCAAGTCCACGAACAACTACCGTCTTGCTAATGACAAGGCTCAGGACCTGTCTATCAAGAAGTTGACCAAGGGCAATCCAACGATGAGGGCGATGTTCGCTGGGGCTAGGGACGAGAACATCGGTGATTGAACCAGGACGGTCAGTTAACCTCATCGCACTGGCATCTGGTGGCCCGGCACCACAGTACTGGACGCTCGCCGCGCAAGGCCGTAAGGCGCATACGAGTAGGGTGCATAAGCGAAGCGTCATGCACCCTTTCCGGAGATTCGGCGGTTGCGACGCTCCCTTGGCGCATGACGCCTTCGGCTTATGCGCCCTACGGAAGCGGGTTCGTGTGTCTGCCCCTGTCCGAAAGCAAACCATCTCCACTGCAGCCACCTACCTAAAATCCCGACTACCAGTCTGCAGCTTCGCCAACAGCCCACCGTAGTTTTCCATCCGACTCACGATCAGGTGTTGCACGCCATCAGCCCGTTCTAGTCGCCCATCGATGGCCATCAAGCTCGATTCCAGCAGCTCGCGCCGCTGTTCCTCGGCCGTCCGCTGCCACACAACGGCGTTGACCATGCCGTGTTCGTCTTCGAGCGTCACGAAGGTCACGCCGCTGGCGGTCTCGGGGCGTTGGCGCATCCTCACGAGGCCGGCGAATCGCACGCGCTTTCCGTGCGGCAGTTTGGCGAGGTCGGCTGACGATAGGCATCGCCGCGCCGCAAGCTGTTTGCGGATCAGGCTGAGCGGGTGTCGGCCGAGGGTGAGGCCGATCGAGGCGTAGTCGGCGACAACGTCTTCGCCTGGTGTGGGCAGTGGGATTGCGATGTTGGGCTCGACCGTTTGCGGGATACCGTCGAACAGCGGCAGCGGCGCTTCGACGCCGGCCACCGCCCAACGCGCGCGGTGGCGATG
>JANMGT010000024.1:0-46420 GCA_031374725.1 Lysobacteraceae bacterium
ACCTACGCCGAACTCGACGAGTACAGCAAACAATTCGCTGCTTATTTGCTGGGCGAGTTGAAACTCAAGAAAGGCGATCGCGTCGCGATCATGATGCCTAACTGCTTGCAGTATCCGATCGCGACCTTCGGCATTCTGCGCGCTGGCCTCACGGTGGTGAATACCAACCCGATGTACACGCCGCGCGAGCTGAAGCATCAACTGGTCGATTCCGGCGCCAGCGCGATCTTAGTACTCGATAACTTCGGCTCGACTGTGCAAGAAGTGCTCGCCGATACGCAGATCAAAAAAGTCATCACCACAGGATTGGGCGACATGCTGCCCTTCCCCAAAGGCGCACTCATCAACTTCGTGCTGAAGTACGTGAAGAAGATGGTACCCGAGTACAACATCCCCGGAGCCATCCGCTTCAAAGACACGCTCACGCTCGGCCAAATGCATACGTTGCCGCAAGTGGACATCGCAGCGGAGGACATCGCGTTTCTGCAATACACCGGAGGTACCACTGGCGTCGCTAAGGGCGCCATGCTCACGCACCGCAATCTTGTCGCGAACATGCAGCAGTCTGATGCTTGGATCGGCACCAATACCAGAGCCGGCCAGGAAATCATCATTACAGCCCTGCCGCTTTATCACATCTTTGCGCTCACTGCGAACGGGTTAGTCTTCATGAAACTCGGCGGCCACAATCATCTCATCACTAACCCGCGCGATATGCCTGGATTCGTAAGCCAGCTTAGCCAGATACCGTTTACCGCGATCACCGGCGTAAACACCCTGTTTAATGGCCTACTCAACACACCCGGCTTCGACAAAATCGATTTTTCTCCGCTACGTATGACGCTAGGTGGCGGTATGGCTGTGCAGCGCGCGGTCGCCGAACGCTGGAAGAAAGTCACTGGCTGTACCTTGGTCGAAGCCTACGGCCTGACCGAAACCTCGCCTGCGGCCTGCATGAATCCGATGGACATCAAGGAATATACCGGCGCCATCGGCATGCCCGTTCCGTCTACCGATGCATGCGTGAAAGACGACGACAACCGCATGCTCCCGCATGGAGAAGTCGGCGAGCTATGCATCAAAGGCCCACAGGTGATGAAGGGCTATTGGCAGCGGCCTGAAGAAACGGCCAATAGCATCGATAGCGATGGCTGGCTGCACACCGGCGACGTCGCCAAGATGGACGACAAGGGTTTCTTTTTCATCGTCGATCGAAAGAAAGACATGATCTTGGTCTCCGGCTTCAATGTATACCCAAACGAAATCGAAGACGTCATCGCGATGATGCCGGGCGTGCTAGAAGTCGCCGCAGTCGGCGTACCCGACGACAAGTCGGGCGAAGCGGTGAAAGTGGTGATCGTCAAGAAAGATCCGAACCTCACCGCCGATCAAATCAAAGCGCACGCGCGCGAGAACCTGACAGGCTACAAACAGCCGAAGTTCGTCGAATTCCGCGCCGAACTCCCGAAAACAAACGTTGGCAAAATCCTACGTCGTGAGCTTCGCGATAGCCCCTCAAGCTGAGGCATAGCGCACACTTTCGTGTTGTATCGATGCGATTTTTTCGCTGATTTAATGCTATTGGGCCGGGTAAAAACTGGCCCTTTCACCCTGTCTGCAATGACATCTTGAAGTTCCTGCCGTTTAGGCGCATACAGAGCGCCAGCCGGGCATCTTTGACCTCCATAGCGACCCATCGGGCCGCCCGGCCGGTGGGTCGTCAAATGACTAGGGGAAATTTCAATGAATAACATCGAAAAACTGCATCGCACTACTCGCTTCGAAACGATTCGCGTGAATTCGTCCCCTAACAACACGGCGCATTGGCTGTACATGCATGCGGACACCAACAATGGTGTGCGCCCTTGCTTTCGTACCGAACTGATGGAAGACATGTGGGCTTTTCTGTCGTCGATCACATTGCGCGAATCGCAGCGCGTGCCCGGGCAGCTTCGTCATGTTGTGATCGGCTCAGAAGCCAGAGCCTTCAATCTCGGCGGCGACCTCGCGCTTTTTTCCAAATTGATCCGGGAAAACAACAGACTGAAGTTATTGGAATACGCGCGCCGCTGCATCGACGGCGTTTATCAATTGCATTGCGGGTTGGGCGGCGACACGCGCACCATTGCCCTGATTCAAGGCGATGCATTGGGCGGCGGACTCGAACTGGCGCTCGCTTGTCATACCATCGTTGCCGAAGAAGGTGTCGGCATCGGACTACCTGAAGTGGTGTTCGGCCTGTTTCCCGGCATGGGCGCATATTCATTCCTATGCAAACGGGTCACGCCCAAAGTCGCAGAGAAAATGATCCTTGACGGCACGATATATACGAGCGATGAGCTGTATCGAATGGGTGTGGTCGATATTCTTGTGCCGAAAGGTCATGGCGAAGCCGCTGTGGAAGAACTTATTCGCAAACAGCAGCGCAGTCCTTCTGTATACCTAGCGATGAATTCCGTCAGAAACATCGCTCAGCACGTCGGCTACGACGAGCTTATGGGCATCACCGAAGTGTGGGTCGACACCGCACTGGCGCTAGGTGAAAAATCGTTACGCACGATGGAACGCATCGTCCACGCGCAGCACCGTTTGTCACAACGCGCGGCCGCATGAACGTTATCCCGCCCCATCGTGTTCGTAGTCGCGCGCTGCTCCTTCCCCTGTAGCGCGCACTGCGAGCACAGCTATTCCCTGCTCCAGTGCTTGTTTGATCGCGACGGCTAGGTGCTGATAATCTCTTTCAAAGTGCGAGTCGGTCAGTTGCATCAAGTTGCCCGACATGGCGCTGAGTCTGATCAAACCGAGATTACCGGCAATACCTTTGAGCGCATGCGCTTGCTCGCGTACGGCATCCCAGCGTTTTTGTTCGCAACCCTTTTCGATGCAGGTCATGCATTGCGCAGCATCCTGAAGACACTGACGAATAAAGCCCTCGATAAATTCTTCGCCCATCCCTATCTCGGAAAGTTCGCTGAGAAGCTGCGGGTCCAGTATTTCGCCGCGGGACATCGGTAGTTCGGGGCGTTTGGCCTGGGCAAGCAAAGTAATTTGCCCATTCGTTGCGACATCGGTCAAGGTATCGAGCAAACGCGATGCGGTAACGGGCTTTGCGATGAATGCTTTGGCGCCAGCCTCTACGCACTTGCGAATCGCATCGGGTGTGACATCGGCGCTAAGTACTAGTACCGGCGTATGCCGCGAAGTGCCTGCCTCCATAAGCCGCAACTGACTGAGCATTTCCAAGCCCGAAATACCCGGCATATGCAAATCGACGATCACGACATCGTAGTCGTGCATTTCCAGCGCATTGAGCGCCGCCTCGCCATCTTCTACTGAAGAGACGCGATGCCCAGCCTTGCTGAGAAGGCTCTCTAAAACCATACGATTGGCAGCGTGGTCGTCGGCTATCAGCACCCGCATCGTACGCACGCGTGCTCTGTGGCGCAGAAACGGGTCTAAGAAAGGGATTATATTCTCGGCCGAATGATGCGACTGCCCGCCAAACGCATCGGCTTGAAGATCGGATTGGTGAGGCAATAGCGCAGGGACTGGTTCGAAAGGTAATTCGATCCAGAATTTACTGCCGGCTTTCTCCACGCTTTCAAAGCCGATGAATCCGCCCATCGCTTCGGTCAAAGCTTTAGCGATAGTAGTACCCAAACCCGTACCCGCATGGCGGCGCGATAGACTGCTATCGATCTGTTCGAACGCTTCAAAAATCTTCGACTTCGCTGACGCCGGAATTCCCATCCCGGAATCTGAAATCTCGAAGCGCAAACGCACGACTGGAGCTTCCTGGTCGATGCCTCGACTGACATGCAACTTCACGAAGCCCTTATCGGTGAACTTAACCGCGTTGCTCACCAGATTCAACAAGATTTGCCGCAGATGCGCTGGATCTCCTTTGATATCTATCGGCACGCCGCCGTCGATCGCGACCATATACGACAAACGCTTGCGTTCAGCAGTGGGTCTCATGATCAGACCGACGTTGTCGATCACTTCTTGCAGAGAAAAGTATTCGGAGGTCAGCTTGATTTTACCGACCTCGATCGCCGAGATATCGAGTACGTCCTCGACCAGCGAAAGCAATGCTCTCGTAGATGCCTGAATCGTGCTGAGATATCGCCGTTGCTCTTGATCTAAACGGGTCGTCGCCATTAGTTCGGACATTCCCGCAAGCCCATTCAGAGGCGTGCGGAATTCATGGCTCATATTGGCGAGGAATCGTGACTTCGCCTCATTGGCCCGTTTGGCCTCCTCAGTGGCTTTGGTGAGATCACGCAGCAATGCAGCGAGGTACAGCGGTACCGCCGCTAAGCCTATGAGCAAACCGATGGCCAAGCTCATATTCGCTTGCCAATAATCGCTCATCGCAACAACAATGCCGAAACTTACCACCGCGAACGCGACAGCCGTCCGCAAATAAAATGTTCCGTAGCGAAGACCGTTGCCGACAGTCACCCACATCAAAATGACATAGACCCATGCGAGCGGCTCGCTGTGATACACCATCGCCGCTGCCATCAGACCGTAATCGGACAGCATGCCGACGGCTCGACGAACATGGCTGATGCCCGGATTGCGCAAGATGCTAATCAGGATCGCTACCCCGACGAACAAACCGGCCGCCACCATGAACAACACGGCGTTGCTCTCCGCATCGTTGGCATCGAGCCCAAACGCTCGCCTCCCTAACATGTAAATCAAAACGACTAGCAGTACCAAGAGCCGCACGAGGGTCTGACCATGCTCGCTATCCGGCCGGTTCGAGAACCTCGAACGGATCCAACCGGCGGCAGCGAGCAGGACGTTCACTCCAGCCCCGGCCGCTGCGAGCCTGCGGAATACCGCAGGCAGATGTCGTCGAGGCGCAGCCGATTGTTAATGAGGGCCTGCACGCACTGCGGGTCGAACAGTTTGCCGCTTTGCTCAACGATGAAATCGAGCGCGCTTTCGACGCTCCATGGACCCTTGTAAGGCCGCGGCGAGATCAGCGCGTCGAAGACATCGGCCACAGTGACGATCCTGGCCTCGATCGGAATAGCAGTACCGCTGAGGCCGTCTGGATAACCGCTGCCGTCGAAACGTTCGTGGTGGCGCAGGGCAATGATCGCGCCCGCCTGAATGAAACGGTTCTGGCTGCCGCTGAGCAGTTCGTGGCCGATGCGCGGATGCCGGCGCATGATCGCCAGTTGCTGCTCGTCGAGCGGGCCGGGTTTCATCAATACCTCATCGGGAATTGCGATCTTGCCGATGTCGTGAAGCGGAGCTGCGAGTTCTATCAGCCGCACCTCATCCTCGGTCATACCCAAGCCTTCGGCGATCAGGCCGGCGATACGCGACATCCTCTCCAAGTAAGCGCTGGTGCCGGCATCACGGTACTCAATGGCTCGGGCTAGGCGCGACAGGGTCTCGCGCTCCCGCTCCTCCACCTCGTGCATGCTCGAAAGCAGGCGCTGTTCCAGGGACAAGGCACGCTGTTTGATCGATTCAGACTGTTGGCGCAGTTGCAGCAGGTTGCGGCAGCGTGCGCGTAGCTCGCGAGGCCGAACCGGCTTGACCAGGAAGTCGATCACTCCAGCATCCAGCGCCGCTTGGCGAATAGGTTCATCGCCCACCACTGTGACCAGCACGATCGGCACATCGCGATTGCTCAGGGCACGCCTGAAGCGCCTGGCGAACTCCAAACCATTGATCGTCGGCATCCGGTAGTCGAGCAGGAGTAAGTCAGGTCGGTTACTTTCTGACCAGCGCAACGCCTCTTCAGAATCGCCGAAATCGAAGACTTGCAATTCCGGACCGATATCTTCAAGGATGTGCCTCAGCATCGTTCGCGCGGAGGTTTGGTCGTCGACTATGACGATTTTCACAGAGCTGCCCCACATGCGTTTACCCCGCGTCCCTGCTGGTTGTGATTGTGTCGATTTCAAATCACCATAGAATCTATAGCAATTTTCGTGCCTTGCCTACAAGACTCTTTGAAGCTGCCCTATGGACATGGGATTCAGTACGATGGCGCACGTCGCAACGATTCTTGCGAACGCAAACCGGACAAAGCAATTCGCCGCGCCAACGTCAAATGTGACACTGAACGGCAGCACGCGTTCCATTGGCTCTGGCGAAGTGCGGGCGGTGGCGATACCAACGCTCGGATCGACAGCCGTCGTCTCAGGCCTCAGGGCGCATGTAGGGAAACAACAGCACGTCGCGGATCGAGGTAGACCCCGTCAGCAGCATCACCAAGCGGTCGATGCCGACACCGAGGCCGCCGGTCGGTGCTAAACCCACTTCCAGCGCGCGGATGTAGTCGGCGTCGTAATGCATGGCTTCGTCATCGCCGCCCTCTTTGGCCACGACCTGGGCTTGAAAACGCGCGGCTTGGTCTTCGGAATCGTTGAGCTCTGAAAACCCGTTTGCGATCTCCTTGCCGCCGACGAACAGCTCGAAGCGATCGGTGATGCCCGGATCGGTGTCGGACTCGCGCGCCAGCGGCGACACTTCGACCGGATAGTGGGTGATGAAGGTCGGTTGAATGAGATCGTGCTCGATCGTCTTCTCGAAGATTTCCAGCAGCAGCTTGCCCCAGCCGTAGGCCGGCTTGACGTAAATCTTGAGCCGCGCGCAATGTGCGGCCAGGGCGTCGCGATCGCGGCAATCGGCGACAGAAATCTCCGGATTGCGTTCTCGTACCGCTTCTTCCAACTTCCAGCGGCGGAACGGCTTACCGATGTCGATGGCATTGCCGTCCCACTCAACCTCGTCCGCGCCGATCACCTCATGCGCCACGTCGCGAATCATCTGCTCGGTAAGGTCCATCACTTCATGGTAGGTCGCGTAAGCCTCGTACAGTTCCAGCATAGTGAATTCGGGGTTATGCCGCGTGCTGACGCCTTCGTTGCGGAAATTGCGGTTGATTTCGTAAACGCGTTCCATGCCACCGACCACCAGACGCTTGAGGTACAGCTCCGGCGCCACGCGCAAAAATAAATCGAGATCCAGTGCATTGTGATGGGTCGTGAACGGCCGCGCCGCGGCGCCGCCGGCGATGTAGTGCATCATCGGTGTTTCGACTTCGAGAAAGCGGCGCGCGTCGAGCCAACTGCGGATCGCCGAGACGATTTTCGAGCGCTTGACGAAGACCTCGCGCGATTCCGGATTGACGATCAGATCAACGTAACGTTGACGGTAGCGCTGTTCGACATCGCTCAGGCCATGCCACTTGTCCGGCAGCGGGCGCAGCGATTTGGTCAGCAGCCGCAGCGACGAGGCTTTCACCGACAATTCGCCAGTCTTGGTGCGCATCAGCGTGCCTTCGGCGCCGACGATATCGCCGATGTCCCAACCTTTGAACGCATCGTAGGTGTCGCCCAGCGCGTTCGACTGCAGGAATAACTGGATGCCGCCGGTCATGTCTTGAATTTGCGCGAACGCGGCCTTGCCCATCACCCGCTTGGCGATCAAACGACCGGCAACGGCCACAATGCGGCCGGCCGCGTCGAGCGCTTCGTTGCTCCAGAGATCGGCATCTTCGTAGGCGTCCTGCACGTCACGGGCGAAGTCGCTGCGCTTGAAATCGTTCGGATACGCCACGCCCTGCCCGCGCAGCGCCGAAAGTTTGGCGCGACGCTCGGCGATCAGGGAATTTTCGTCGTGCGGCAGGGTCTGGTCGTCGGTCATGGGCTTGGTTTTTATGCGATTGTCTTGCGAATGAGGTCCGTAGGCGCAGCGCAAACTGCGAGATCGGGACGGGCAAAATGGCTTGGATGAAGGCGGCTTGTATGAAGGCGGCTTGGATGAGCGCGGCTTGGGCGATCGCGGCTTGCGCCGCTGTTTCGGTGAAAATTAGACGGCGTCGATCCGTTTGGCGCCCGCCTCCAGCCCAGACTTCAAACTCGCCTCGATGAATTCATCAAGATCGCCGTCAAGAACTTTCTGCGTATCGGTGCGTTCGATGCCAGTTCGCAGATCTTTGATCCGCGATTGATCCAACACGTAGTTGCGGATTTGACTGCCCCAGCCGATGTCGGACTTGGTCGCCTCCAGCGCATCGCGTTCGGCATTGCGCTTCTGGATCTCGAGCTCATACAACTTCGCCTTCAGCATCTGCATCGCCATGTCGCGGTTCTGATGCTGACTGCGGCCGTTTTGGCAGGCGGCAACCGTATTGGTCGGTATGTGAGTGATGCGCACTGCGGACTCGGTCTTGTTGACGTGCTGGCCGCCAGCGCCGGACGAACGATACACATCGGTCCTGAGGTCCGCCGGATTGATCTCGATATCGATGTCGTCTTCGACTTCCGGCGATACGAACACCGAAGTGAACGAGGTATGCCGGCGATTGTCCGAATCGAACGGCGACTTGCGCACCAACCGGTGCACGCCGATCTCGGTTTTCAGCCAACCGTAGGCGTAGTCGCCTTCCACCTTGAAGGTCGCCGACTTGATACCAGCGACATCGCCACCGCTGACTTCCATCAATTCGGCCTTCCAACCGCGGGATTCGGCCCAGCGCAAATACATGCGTAGCAGCATTTCCGCCCAATCTTGGGCCTCAGTACCGCCGGCGCCGGCCTGAATATCGACGAAGGCGCTCGAGGCATCCATCTTGCCGGAGAACATGCGCTGGAATTCCAACTGTTCGACGCCTTTTGCGTAGCGCTCGACGTCGGCCTGGATCGCGAGCGCAGTGTCGTCGTCGCTCTCCATCTCGACCAGTTCCAGCAGTTCCTCGGCGCCAGCAAGACCCTCTTTGAGGTCGCGAATGCCGTTGACGTTTTTTTCCAGTTGAGAACGCTCGCGCCCTAGCGCTTGCGCGCGCTGGGAGTCGTTCCAGACATCGGGGTTTTCGAGTTCGCGATTGACTTCTTCCAGACGCTCGACTTTAGCGTCGTAGTCAAAGATACCCCCTGAGCGAATCGAGCCGATCGTTCATGTCGGCGATGCGCTGGCGGATTGGGTTGAGTTCGATCATGGTCAGATATGCGGTTGCAGCAAAGAGGCTGGATTCTAACAGGCCGCCGGCCGCCTTCGGGCAACTCTCAAACCGCGCCGAGCCTGGCTCGCGCGGCTGTTTGGGCGTGCCGACCCGGGAACCATCGCTGATTCGTCGCCTGAACCTGGTGTCGCCTGAACCTGGGTCAATACGATAATCGCTTGAGCGCTGCCGCCGTGCCCGCCCAATGCGATGGCGAGCGTGACGCTTCGGTTTCATGCACGGCATCGCTGCAATCGATCACGAGCAACAAGAGCCTGTCGAGGTAGAGCGAGTCTCCGACCCGCTGCTATTTGTATTTGCTGGAGAGAGAGCGTGCAATCTTCGCTCAATCGGCTAGAAAAGCCGCACAACCATGTCTTGCGTAGAACGAGCGGGTCGGAGACCCGCTCTACCGTTTCTTGACCTGTACCGTTGAAAACGGGTCGGAGACCCGCTCTACTTCACTTCGAACTCACCCACCATCACCGTCTCGCTCTTGCCGCTGAGTCGCAGCGTGACCGCTTGGTTCTGCTGCCGCGCGGTGCCCCAGCCGGTGCTCAGATTGAGCGAAAGCGTGGTCGCGCCGGTGACGATCTGCTGGCGGTCGCCGAAGAAATTCGCCTCGACTTTGTATTTGCCCGGCTTCGCATCCTTAAGTACGAACTCTTCCGGGCCGTAGCCGCCGGTGAAATCGTCGCTGAGCAGACCGCCCTGGTAGGTATTGCGATGGCCGTAGTAGCAGCGCTCGCCGTTCGGATCGGTCACCCATAGGTCCATATCGCTGTTATCGCTGTCCCAGCCCAGCACGACGCGCAAATCCAGCGGCATGTTTTTGATCAAGCGGCGATCGATGAACTGCGTGTCCAACGCTGGGCCGGTCGCGACGATCGCGTTCAATTCGTTCAGCGCCACGGCGTCCACTTCCGAGAAACGCGAGTCCCAGGAGCGCACAATCACTTCGTAAAGCCGTTCGATCGCTTGCTGACGCTCGCCGGAAGCGGCCAAGGCTAGCCCAAGATCGCGATGACTTTGCGGTTCTTCGTCGGCGAGACGCAGCACTTCGCGAAATAATTCGGTCGCGCGCCGCCAATCTTTCGCCTGCATCAATCGATAGCCGAGCACGCGCAGGATATGGCGATTTTCCAGATCCAGTTCGGCAAGATTCGAAAGCACGCGCAGCGCTTCTGCACGGCGGCCTTTGCGCAGCAGCAGGTCGCCGACATCCAGATAGAACGCGGTACTTTCGGCGTGGCTATCGCGCTCGTCGAGATACAGCGCGTAGATCTGGTCCGGTGCCGCGGCGCGCAAACGGCGAGCGTAAGGTGAATCGGATTCCCAGGGCTGCAGTTGGATCGAAACGCCTTGGCCGGCGTTCGCTTCTGCGCGATCGTCCGCTTTTCGTTGCAGCGCCGGTACAGGTTCGGCGTTGCCGCGAGAATCGCTCGGTAAACGGCTCCCCGTCACCGAAACACGATCGAGTTCGGGCGAAGGTGCTGCGACAGGCGATGCCGGAGGCGGCTGCGGCGGTGGGGGTGGGGGCGTGCCCTGCGCGAAACCGACCGATGCTTCACGAGCGATCGAAGGCGTGTCGTCTGCATCAGCGCCGGCAGCCGCATCTGCGGCAGATGCTGCTGCTTCAGCGTTAGACGATGGCTCGCTCGCGCCAGGACGCTGACGTCGTTCTGCCGAAGGCGCGCTCACGTTTCCCCCACTCGGCTTGGATTTCGGCGCAACCGGCGGATTCTTCGGATAATCGCGCTGCCACCACGCGATCCGCTGCGCGAAACGCGCCGCAACGTCATCGATACGCGCGCTTCGCGATTGTTCGCGTTCTGCACTTTGGCTGCGCTTGAGTTCCGCGACGCGTTCGCGCAGTGCAGGCGGCGCGGCGATCTCGTAACGCACATAGTCTTCTGCGGCTTCAAGCACCAACAGCGAGGTGCCCGGAGTGACGATGCCGAAACGCTGGCCCATACGCGCGATCTCGGCGCGATGACGTTCGCTATCCTCGGCGCGTCTGGCGATCCGCCAGCTCGCCCACAGCGCGGCCACGCGTCCGCTTTCAGGCGCATCGGCAGCGACGGCAATCTCGATCGTGCGCGTTTTGCCGGCTTCAAGCAGCTTCACGCGTAAAGCCGCACTCGCATCGGTCATGCGTCCGGCGATCCGCAACAAGCCGCCATCGACATCCCACGATTGCGGCTGCAGATCCTCAATACCATCGCCTTCCAAACCGACGATGCGGGTGCCCGATTGCAACAACATGCGCGCCGCAGCATCGACGCCGCCGCGACCTTGCCACTGCACCAAGCGCCCGCCGCGCGCTCCCGCCAGCGCAGCGAGTCGCGCGGCATCGGTGTTCGCGCCCGCAGAACTCAGCGCATACAGCGCTTGCCCGGACTGCAATGACGGAAACGGCGCATCGCCGTAGGTGCGTAGGCCATCGCTAACCAGTAAATATTCGCCGATGTTCGGCTCGGCGACCCAATCCGCAAGGTCGCTAGCACCGTCGTAAACCAGTGCGTCGAGCGCGCTGCGCAGCGCGCTCCAATCGCCTTCGCGGATCTCGTATGTGCGCGCACCTTCGCCGACGTCGCGCAGCACGCGCAAGGCGACGCGACCGTTGCGCATCGCGGCGAAATAACGATCGAGTAAAGCAAATTCGCTCTGGCGATCGCGATTTCGTGCCGAAGCCGAAGCATCCCACAGCAGGCCCACCGTCTTGGGCAGCGTGCGCGCCACCGGGGCCGCCGCCGGCACCGGCAGCTCGACCATCGCAAAGCGCTCGCCATCGAAGCGCTGCGCATAGGTTTGCGCGGTCGAAACGGCCGGCAGGCGCAAACCAAGCGTGCTCAAACGACGCTGCGAAGGGCTTGATACACGCTCGCGAAGCGCTTCATGGCGCGCAGCGAAACCGCCGCGGATGCGCTCGAAGCGCAGCGCATCGAAACTGCCGCTTTGCACCGGCACCGCATCGAGGCCTCGGGCACGCACCGAGAGCGATAGCGCATCGGCCTCGTCCATGAGGTGCACCGGCACATCCAGCCGCCACGCTGCGCCATCGCGGCGCATCGCCTCGTCGATCGTCAAACGCACTTGCCGCGTACCGCGCGGCGGGATCGGGTACACCCGCAAGCGAAATTGATTTCCGGCGGTTTGTTCGAGCAAGCCGGGATCGACGTTGCGGCGTTCGATGCTCTCGAACACCTGCTGCGCCTTCTGTTTCGGCACCGGCACCGCATCGCGCATGGCGCCGTCGATATCGAGTGCGAAGGCCGTCACCTGTTGCCCCGGCTGAAGCGGGAACTGCAGCGTACCTTCGAGCACGCGGTCGTTCGGGTTGAACAAGGTAAGTTGCACGATGGTGCGCGCAAGCCCGCCGTCGGTTTCCACAGCCATCGTCGCAGAGCGCAGGCCGATCGGCGTCTTCGCGTCTTGCGATTGGATCAAAGGCGGGGCGACGATGGCAGCGATGCGATTCGGGTCTGCTCGATTCGGGTCTGCTCGATTCGAATCTGATCGAGACGGATCGATACGATCCTGCGCTCGGGGCGGTGAGCTCGTCAGCACCAAAGCGACAACGAACGTGAGAAAGGCGGCGATTGCGGTCTGCTTCGACATGTGGATGCCCTAGTGAAATTCTCTAATGAAATTCTCTGATGAAATTCAGTCAACACAATTCGATGACGACGACTCAACGGCCGGATTCCGGAAACGGGGTTGAAGCGACCAAGACCATGCGAATGCCGCATGCTACCGCGCGCACCGAGTGACGGCGAGCGCACGGGTGCTTATCCAATCAAGGCGTTGGCGCTGGCTCGCAATGCACCACGATCGCCTGCACCGCATCGCCGCCGCGCCAATCGTCCGGCTGCAGGCGGTAGACGATTCGCGCGAAACGCGGCGGTCGCGCGTCGCCTGCGCCGAAGTGGATCGCGCTGAGCGGCGCTTCTTTGCGCTGTGCGCCGATGCGGCCGAGTTCGAGTTTCAGATGCAGTTCGCCGACGCGCTTCCAATTCAATACCTCGAACACATCGTCGAACATCGGCTCTGCGAAGCCCTGCCCCCACGGCCCGCCGTCGCGCAGCGCCAACGCGGTCGCGATCGTGCACTGTTCGCTTGGGATGGCACCGTCGCTGAGTAACTCGTCCTGCAGCAATTCGGGCGTCAACGCTTCGGCAGCGGCGGCCTCGAATGCAGCCTGAAACGCGGGCAGATCGGTCAATCGCAGGCTTAAGCCGGCCGCCATCGCGTGACCGCCGAATTTCTCGATCAGGCCAGGATGTCGGGTATCGACCGTCGCCAAGGCATCGCGGATGTGGAAGCCGGCGATTGAACGCGCCGAGCCGCGCAGCAGTTCGCCGCCCGGCTCGCTGGGTGCGAACGCGATCGTCGGCCGATGCACGCGCTCTTTAATTTTCGACGCGACCAAACCGACCACGCCGGGATGCCAGTCTTCGCGGTGCAAGACGACGCTGGCCCGTTCGCTCTGCTCGATGTCGGTCAATCCGACCGAACGCAGCACGGCTTCGGCGTCTTCGACCATCTGCTGCTGCACGCCGCGGCGCTCGGCGTTGATGCCGTCGAGAATCGCGGCGAGTTCCTGCGCGCGCCGCGGGTCGTCGCAGAGCAGGCATTCGATGCCGAGGGTCATGTCTTCGAGACGGCCGGCGGCATTGATCCGCGGCGCCAGCGCGTAGCCGATATCGGCCGCAGTCAGCGTCGCTTCGCGGCGACGCGCGATTTCGATCAACGCGCGCAAACCGCAGACGCCCTGCCCCGCGCGCAATCGGCGCAGGCCGGCAGCGACCAGCGCGCGATTGTTAGTATCCAGCCACACCAAATCCGCTACGGTGCCGACCGCAACTAAATCCAGTAGCGTCGAAAGATCGGGCTCGCCTGCGGGAAACGCCAGCGCATCGCGCAGATGGCGGCGCAGCGCCAGCAGCACGTAGAACATCACGCCGACACCAGCCAAGGATTTGCTTGCGAACGTATCGCCGGGCAGATTCGGATCGACGATGACATCGGCGGACGGCAAGGACTCGCCAGGCAAGTGATGATCCGTGACCAATACTTGCCAACCGTAGGCTTTCGCCGCAGCAACGCCAGCATGGCAAGCAATGCCGTGATCGACCGTGATCAACACATCGGGCTGCAGCGCCTGCAGCTCATCGACTAACGCAGGCGACAGACCATAGCCGTGGAGCATCCGATTGGGCACCGCATACGACACGCGGCGCGCGCCGAGCATGGTCAATCCGCGCACGCCGACCGCACACGCAGTCGCGCCGTCGCAGTCGAAATCACCGACGACCACGATGTGGCGATCCTGTGCGATCGCAGCGGCGAGCAACTGCGCGGCGGCGGCGATGTTCGACAAGCCGTCGGGCGGCAGCAGTTGGATCAATCGCGGCTGCGCCTGCGCGGGTTCGGTCGCACCGCGCGCGGCGTAGATGCGCTGCAACAGCGGCGACACCGTCGATGGCCAAACGCCGGTGGTCTCCACTGCATCGCGACGTCGGATCGTGCGCGCGGTCGTCATGCGTTTGCGCGCATCAACGTGGTAGTGAGCATAACGCTGGCTACAATCTCAACATCAGTACGTGTTGTGCTTCTAATCGTCGTCCCGGCGAACGCCGGGACCCAGCCTCTATAAATATCGACAAAAAGGCTGGATCCCGGCGTTCGCCGGGATGACGACGGATATGTCTCGATTCCGATGTTGAGATAGATGCGACTCACTCCGATGATGCCGCGACCGATAGCGCCCATGCTGGGCGCCAGAACCGTAGTCGCTGCGTGCGCGTCAGTCGCAGGCGTATGCCATCTGCCGCATCCAGCACCAAGGATGCGATGCGGCGTTCGCCCAACGCGGCGATTGCCGGTTGTAGCCACTTATGCTGCAGAATTTTTAGATCGCGCAAATGGCTCAGATCGTAAAGGCCTGCCGATCCACCAGCGATGTCGGCGTCGAAACATTCAGGCAGCGGCGCTTGGGCCACACCTGCGACTTGCGCATGATCGCGCACGATACGATCGTCGCTGAATACCCGCGCAGCAGCGATACTGATGCGATCGGGCAGCGCGCCGCCGCCCCAGACCCACAGCGCATTCGCCATCGGCAAGCCGCGTTCGCGTCGCGCGATATTCGCTTCGTGCTGATGCAGCACGATCTGCGCCTCGTTGAGCAAGCCGCGCCACTGTCGCGCCGCTGGGCCTTGAGGCAGATGCTCGAACATATCCTCGCCGAGCGCAGCGTCGGGCTCGCTGAACTCGGGCCATTCGCCGCCTTGCGACAGGCGCAGATACCATCGCGTCGGTGTCGGCGCATCAAGCATGAAGCCGCGATCGCCGAAGATCGGCCGCAGCGCTGGTAGCAGCGCATCGGCATCGGCTTGGGTCAAGGCCAAGGCGTCGCCATACGCCAACAGGCGCACGCCGTTGATATCGGGGCGCACGTACGCCGGGTCGGCGCGCAGCCAAATCGCACCTGCGGCATCGCCGGCATCGCACTGGCGCGATACCGCCGCTGGCGCCCAGCGTTTCGGCAAGGTCTCGATATAGCGCCCGCGCTGCTCGCGGCGGCCCGCATCGGCTTGCGATAAGCGATCCGCACGGCCCAGCGCGCGGGCGATGTCGTTGGCGAGCGACTGCCGGCCAAACGCCGACCA
Organism: Lysobacteraceae bacterium; assembly: GCA_031374725.1. Classification (GTDB taxonomy): domain Bacteria; phylum Pseudomonadota; class Gammaproteobacteria; order Xanthomonadales; family Xanthomonadaceae; genus Lysobacter_I. The sequence continues at coordinate 15,652 of JANMGT010000024.1, forward strand.
CGCCGGAAGCAGGAAGATAGCGTCCGCTGTCATGATGCCGAACGTCGCGCTGTTTGCGGATCAGCTTTGATAGCTGACCTGCATCAATTCGTATTCGCGCCTGCCGGCCGGCGCATCGATCTCAACCGTATCGCCTTCGTGTTTGCCGATCAGCGCACGCGCCAGCGGCGACGAAATCGCGATCAAACCGAGTTTGATGTCGGCTTCGAGGTCGCCGACGATCTGATACGTCTTCTCCTCCTCGCTTTCGACATCGGCCAGCACGACCACAGCGCCAAACACAACGCGCGTACCGGCGTTGAGCGTGGACACGTCGATGATCTGCGCATGCGACAGCTCCGCTTCGAGCTGCTTGATCCGGCCCTCGATGAAGCCCTGCTGTTCGCGCGCGGCGTGGTATTCGGCGTTTTCTTTCAGGTCGCCGTGGGCGCGAGCCTCGGCGATGGCGTTGATGACCGCGGGCCGCTGCACGGACTTCAATTGTTCGAGTTCGGCGCGCAAACGCTGCGCGCCTTTGAGGGTCATGGGAGCTCGGCTCATGGGTCTTCCTGAACTAAATGGGGTGACGACTCGCGTCTTGTCGCGGGAATCGTAACGGAATCGAGCGGTCAATCGCGAATTGGCTAGGAATTCGCCGAGAGTCTAGCAGGCTGTTGAAATACAGTCTGCTAGCGCTTCCAAGGACGGTCGCGTCGACGAAGCAAGCGCGTAAGCGATTAATTCGTCGGGAGCGAGTCCGGGCGTGTTCCGGACTCGTGACTTGACTGCGCCGGCAGGAGCCGGCGCGAACCGAGCAAGCGGGCCGCGAAGCGGCGAGCCGCAAGGATGCGGCGAGTTAAAACGATCAGGAAGATCGTTTTTTCAACAACCTGCTAGCAACGATCGCATCCGAGATCGCTCGACCGAACTCGGCGTAACTGTCTGCGGATGGATGGAAACCATCGGCAGAAAACTTGTCGGGCAGTGGATCGAAACTAAGCGGTACGAAGATCATATTCTGCCGCCGTTCGACTTCGCGACGCGCAAGCGCATCGAAGGTCTTGGCGCGCAGCCCGAACACTCGTTTCAGCGGATCGGGCAGCAGCGGGAAGCCTTCCAATGGCGGCATCCCGGCCAAAGCGATGGTCGCGTTCGGGAATCGCGCGCGCAGCGCATCGAGGAAGCCACCAAGGCGAACCGCCCACTGTCCCGAACGCGCCAAACCGGTGATGTCGTTGACGCCGACCGAAATCACGACAGCGTCGTAGTCGTCATCCGGCACCTGCAACAGCAGCTCGGCGCGGACCTTGACCACACCGGCACCGATCTTGCCGTGGGCGCGCCAGACCACGCGGCGTCCCAGTCGCGCGGACAGCGCAGACGCAGTCGCGCCGGCAAGCGCGCGCTCGGTGGTGCCTGCACCGACCCCGGCGACGATCGAGTCGCCGATCGCCAGAATACGCAGCCCGGGACCATCGCCGACCGTGCCCAGATTCGGCCCCTGCGCGGCCGCGAAACGAGGCGCGGTGCGACGCACGCGGATCGCCTGCGGCAATACCATCGGAAATAGCATCCAGAACAGCGCGCGGCGCATGTGCGTCGATTTCACTTAGCTTTTCGCTTCGAGCCGCGCATGCAGTTCTTGCAGCGCCCAGACCGGGCCGGCATCGCGGTACTCAAGCGAATGCAGCAGCGCTTTTGCGCCGGAGATCGTGGTCGAATAGGTGACGCGATGCTGCAACGCCTCGCGACGGATCGAGAACGAGTCCGCGATCGCCTGCTTGCCTTCGGTGGTGTTGACGATGTAAGTAATTTCGCCGTTCTTGATCAGATCGACGATATGCGGGCGACCTTCCACCACTTTATTGATCTGATCGCAAGCGATGCCCTGACTGCGCAGCCATGCGGCTGTGCCCGAAGTCCCGACCAGGACGTAGCCGCGGCGAATAAGTTCCTGGGCCACGCCGAGCACGCGCTGTTTGTCCGGATCGCGCACCGAGATAAACGCCTTGCCGACCGGCGGCGCTTTGATGCCCGCCGCTTCCTGCGCGCGCGCGAACGCGGCGCCGAAATGTTCGCCGACGCCCATCACTTCGCCGGTGGAGCGCATTTCCGGGCCGAGAATCGGATCGACGTTCTGGAATTTCGCAAACGGGAAGATCGCTTCCTTCACCGAGTAATAATCGGGCACGATTTCCTTCAGCGCGCCCTGCTCCGCCAACGTCTTGCCGGCCATACAGCGCGCGGCGATTTTCGCCAACGGCATCCCGGTGGCCTTGGACACGAACGGCACGGTCCGCGATGCGCGCGGGTTCACTTCGAGCAGGAAAATGGTATCGCTGCCGTCGGCCTCGGTTTGGATCGCGAACTGAGTGTTCATCAAGCCGATCACTTTGAGCGCCTTCGCTAAAGCCACCACCTGCTCGCGCAATCGGTTCTGGGTGTCCGCAGACAGCGAATACGGCGGCAGCGAACACGAGGAGTCGCCCGAATGCACGCCCGCTTCTTCGATATGCTCCATCAGACCGCCGATCAACACCGCACCGGTCCTGTCGGCGATGATGTCCACGTCCACCTCCACCGCGTGATCGAGGAAGCGATCGAGCAGCACCGGCGAATCGTTCGAGACTTTCACCGCTTCGCGCATATAGCGTTCGAGATCGTCGTCGGCGTGCACCACTTCCATCGCACGTCCGCCCAACACATAACTCGGTCGCACGACCAGCGGGTAGCCGATCTCGCGCGCCAGGGTCAGCGCTTCTTCGGCGCTGCGCGCAGTGCGATTGGCTGGCTGCAATAAGCCGAGCTTTTCGACCAGCTTCTGGAAGCGTTCACGGTCTTCGGCCAGATCGATCGAATCGGGCGAGGTGCCGATCACCGGCACACCGTTGGCTTCCAGTGCGCGCGCGAGCTTCAGCGGCGTTTGCCCACCGTATTGCACGATCACGCCCTTGGGTTTTTCCAGTTCGACGATTTCGAGCACGTCTTCAAGCGTCAGCGACTCGAAATACAATCGATCGGAGGTGTCGTAGTCGGTCGAAACGGTTTCCGGGTTGCAGTTGACCATGATGGTCTCGTACCCGTCTTCGCGCAGCGCCAGCGCCGCATGCACGCAGCAGTAATCGAATTCGATGCCCTGCCCGATTCGATTCGGGCCGCCGCCGAGAACGATGATCTTGTCGCGCGCGCTCGGCGCGGCTTCGCATTCGTCCTCGTAGGTCGAATACAGATACGCGGTGGAGGTCGCGAATTCGGCCGCGCACGAGTCCACGCGTTTGTAGACCGGGCGCACGCCGAAGGCTTTGCGGAGTGCGCGTAGTGCGGACTCGTTGGTGCCCACTAGTTTCGCGAGGCGCGCATCGGAAAAACCTTTGCGCTTCAGCGCGCGCAGGCGTTTCGCATCGAGCGCATCGAGACCGGCCGCAGCGACCTCGCGTTCGCAGGCGATGAGTTCTTCGATTTGATCCAGGAACCAGGGATCGACGAACGACAACCGATGCACGTCTTCGACACTCATGCCGGCGCGGAAGGCATCGGCGAGATAGAACATACGCTCCGGGCCGGCTTCCTTCACTTCGCGGCGCAGGCGCGCCTTGCCTGTTTCAGTGCTGAGATCCAGACCAGTCGGATCGAGGCCGGATTTCCCGGTTTCCAGGCCGCGCAGCGCTTTCTGCAGCGATTCTTGGAAGGTGCGGCCAATCGCCATCACCTCGCCCACCGATTTCATCTGCGTGGTCAAACGCGCGTCGGCAGCCGGAAATTTCTCGAAAGCGAAGCGTGGGATCTTGGTAACGACGTAATCGATGCTCGGTTCGAACGATGCCGGAGTGAGGCCACCGGTGATGTCGTTCTTCAACTCATCAAGAGTGTAACCGACGGCGAGCTTGGCCGCGATTTTGGCGATCGGGAAGCCGGTGGCTTTCGACGCCAGCGCCGATGAGCGCGAGACGCGTGGGTTCATCTCGATCACGACCACGCGGCCGTTCTGTGCGTTGATGCCGAACTGCACGTTCGAGCCGCCGGTGTCCACGCCGATTTTGCGCAGCACCGCGATGCTGGCATCGCGCAGACGCTGATATTCCTTATCGGTGAGCGTCTGCGCCGGGGCGACGGTGATGCTATCCCCAGTATGCACGCCCATCGGGTCGAGATTCTCGATCGAGCAGACGATGATGCAATTATCGGCCGTGTCGCGGACCACTTCCATTTCGAATTCTTTCCAGCCCAGCACCGATTCTTCCACCAGCACTTCGGTCGTCGGTGAGAGGTCGAGTCCGCGTTTGACGATATCGATGAGCTCCTCGCGGTTGTAGGCGATGCCGCCGCCGCTGCCGCCGAGGGTGAAGCTGGGACGGATGATCGTGGGATAACCGACGCGCGATTGAATATCCAGCGCCTGTTCGAGCGTGCGCGCGATTTCGGCTTTCGGACACTCCAGGCCGATCTCTTTCATCGCCACCCGAAACAGCTCGCGGTCTTCGGCCATACGAATTGCCTCGCGCGAGGCGCCGATCAATTCGACCCCGTATTTTTCGAGCACGCCGTTGTCGGCGAGATCGAGCGCGCAGTTCAGCGCGGTCTGGCCGCCCATCGTCGGCAGCAGCGCATCGGGTTTTTCCTTGGCGATGATTTTTTCGACCATTCGCCAATTGATCGGCTCGATGTAAACCGCGTCCGCCATGTTGGGGTCGGTCATGATCGTCGCCGGATTGCTGTTGACCAGCACCACCCGATAGCCCTCGTCGCGCAGCGCCTTGCAAGCCTGGGCGCCCGAGTAATCGAACTCGCAGGCCTGACCGATCACGATCGGCCCGGCGCCGATGATTAATACGGTTTTTATATCGGTGCGCTTAGGCATTTTCGTTACCTGATTGAAGCAATTGACGAATCTTAGGTATATCGCCGTCTTGGCTTTCGAATTCGAGCCCATTCAGCTCAGCGCAAACGTAATGAAAAACATCAAATGTACGCTTGTCGAGTTTTTGTCCGTCAGCACTGGCACGTCGATAAATTTCAGCAGCTCGCCTCGCTTCTTTCTCTCGAATGTCGAATTGCTGAAAATCATTGAGAATCGATTCAAGATCATCAACAGAAACCCTTTTGACATTTCGCAAAACTTCATACCGGATCAAAGCTGATGTCGCCAATCGCACATCCGGGTCTTGTAAAAACTGCTCCATCTTTTGCAGAGCCGCAGTGTGTGCCGGATTATTCTCCGTGTCGCCATCGAACGCACCAATCAAAAGATTGGCATCAATCAGGATAGTCCTCAACATTGATTAGCTTCCTTTGGTCTTCAAAAGATCACGCAATCTCGACTTGGCAACCGCCTGATCATCGCGGAGCATGCTTTCGTATTTCAAAGAATTGAGGTCGACACCGAAACCGCTTTCCAGCACATCCACGAAGCCGCGCTTGTTAGGAGAATCAATTTCTGTCGTTCGTACGACACCATCATCTTCTCTATTCAAAAGATAGGCCTCCCCCTGTTCCAATTGCGAAAGAACAATTGGCGAGTGCGTCGCGATGAAGAAGGTCGTATTTGGCAAGCTTTTATTGAGAACAGGAATGATCTTTGACTGCCATTCAGGATGCAAATGACTTTCTATCTCATCAATAAAAACAATGCCGCGAACACGCTGCAGATCGTCTCTATTGGTAAAATTCGCGTAGCCTGAAACAATTGCCTGTGCAATTTTAACGAGCGAAGCAAAACCAGAGCTAAGCTCATGAAGCTCTCTTAGGTGCCCATCTATTTCAAGATAAACACTACCGCTGCCATCAATTTCCAATTTGCTAGGATTAATCCTTAAATCAATACTGTTAAGCACTCGCATCACAACATCAATCTCTGTTTTTCGATTGTCAGACTCCTTCTGATAAGGATTAACCGATTGCGCCCGAGAAACAAACCAGGCTTCCACGCTCTGCGACATACCGATATCACGAAGCTTCTTTTTGCTGATCGCCATAAGAAGTTGGTCGAAATAAGATTTTCTTCTATCCTCAAAGGTACCAATCAGACTCACATTTTTCTTATGATCACCGATAGATGAGCGGAGTTGCGCCCCAAGAAAAATAACTGGCAATTGATGCATTGTTTCATTTGGAATGGCTCGAACTACGGCCGCTGCATACGACGATCCTTTAGACGAGAAAATATCACGCTGATCGCAGCGGACTTCTTTCATCATCTCCCAATTTTTGGACCAACCGCTTATAGATGCAACATCGTAAAAGTCTTTGTTGGTAAGAACCAACGCTTCGAACATTGCTTCGAGACATTTCGTTTTTCCCACACCATTGGGACCGAACATGACACGAGCCCGTTTATCGGCGTCAAAAGACAACTCAACTCTACCGACACCTCGAAGCCCATCAATTTCCCACTTGTCAAACATGACCTACTCCGAATTTGGCCCAGAAAATTTAGGTGGCAAGCGCTGAGAAGTCATCAAGAGATTTTTGCCATCATCGCTACAAAGCGATCAAACAGCGGCGCGACATCGTGCGGGCCGGGGCTGGCTTCGGGATGGCCTTGAAACGAGAACGCGGGTGCGTCGGTGAGTTCGATGCCTTGATTGCTGCCGTCGAACAGCGAGCGATGGGTCACGCGCACGTTCGCCGGCAGCGTGGTTTCGTCGATCGCGAAACCGTGATTCTGCGAGGTGATCATCACCCGCGAACTGCCTTTATCGGCGATGCGCAGATCGATGACCGGATGGTTCGCGCCGTGATGGCCGAACTTCATCTTCAGCGTTTGCGCGCCCGCCGCGAGGCCAAGCAATTGATGTCCCAGGCAGATGCCGAAGGTCGGAATTTTCTTGGCGATGCATTCGCGGATCGCGGCGATCGCGTAGTCGCAGGGCGCCGGATCGCCAGGGCCATTGGAAAGAAACACGCCGTCGGGATTGAGCGCAAGCACATCCGCGGCAGACGTTTGCGCCGGCACTACGGTCACATCGCAGCCGCGTTCTGCGAGCATGCGCAGAATATTGCGCTTCACCCCGAAATCGTAGGCAACCACTTTGTATTTTGACTCAGCGGACACGAATGCGTTGCGATCGAGGTCGAGCTGGCCTTCGCGCCATGCGTAGCGCTCGCCGGTGCTGACCACTTTCGCCAAATCCATGCCTTTGAGGCCGGGAAATTTGCGCGCGGCTTCGAGCGCTTTATCGCGATCGAGTCCGTCGGCGCTCGCAGCGGCCATCAGCGCGCCGTTTTGGGCGCCGCGGTCGCGAAGCAGGCGCGTCAGTTTGCGGGTGTCGATTTCGGCGATGGCGACGATGCCGCGCGCCTTCAGCCACTCCGGCAGCGAAATCTGACTGCGCCAGTTGCTCGGCCGCCGCGGCACGTTGCGCACGATCAGACCGGAGGCCCAGACCTGTTCAGCTTCGTCATCGTGATCGGTGCAGCCGGTGTTGCCGATATGCGGATAGGTCAGGGTGATCAGTTGCCGGGCGTAAGAAGGATCGCTCAGGATTTCCTGATAACCGGTCATGGCCGTATTGAACACGACCTCACCGACGGCCAAGCCGAGTGCGCCTACGGATTCACCCTCGAATACGGTGCCGTCTTCGAGGACGAGGATTGCAGGTTCGGTCACGTGGAGTCGCCTTATGTTTTACAGACTTCAGGTTGCACAAAACCGCGGGCGCGGTGTTAAACCGGTCCGAGGCGTGAGGGAATCAGGCGAGCGAGGATTGTACTGGCGCCGCCCCACCTTCGCCAGCGAATTCTGAGGGTTGCCCGAGTTAGCACGATCCGTCTAGCTCAGGCCGGTCGCCGCGCACGACTGAATTTCGAGCCCGGAACGCTTGGCCTGAAGCATGTTGGACAGGTCACTTGTCTGGCCGCAGAGGACGGGCTCAAGGAACCTGTTGAGTGTTCCCAAAGACGTCCAACACCCGTCCTAATCCGCTGCTGTCGATCTCGCGCGCGATCGCGGCGAAGGCGTCCGGGTCGAGTCCGGCCTCGAAGCCGATCCTGAAATGCACCTCACCCGCGGGCGTGCGTGAGGAGTGGATCGAGGACAGGCTCACGTTGTAATGCTCGAACACCTGCAGCAGCGCCCGCAACGCCCCAGGACGGTCTTCCGGCAAATGCACGCTAATTGCGATGCGTTCGACTAAGTCTGCCAATAGATAGCCGACGCGCTCGAAGGTGTGATTGCCGTTCGCGAGCGTTGCGGTGTCGAAGTGATCGCGGTTTTGCTGCAGAAATCGCGCACGAAAACCGGCCCGTGCGGCATCGTCGCCCTGGGCGATCAGATCGCGCAAGGCGGAGAGTTCTCCAAGCAAACTGTCGAGCATCTCCGCCGTGTACGGATTGCCGAACTGGATGTCCTCGTAGATCTGCGGATTGAGCGACAAGATGCGGGTGATGACCGCGACATCGAGTTCGAATGCAGCCGAACGCAACGGTAACAGCGCCGACGGTGGCCCCAGGTATGGCGCATGGCCGCGCAGTACGCCCGCCTGCGCGAGATGGGTGGCATGCACCATCGCCTGGATCAGCGCCATCGCGCGGTCGTGGTATTCGGGCGTTGCTCGCACGCATTCGGCCTGCAGTGCAGCGCATAACACCAACAGCCAATCCCGCCACGCATTGAGACGGGCCTCGCAAATCACTAATACTTTGCCCTTCAGCGTCGGCGTTTTCGGCGGCGCGGTCATCGGATGCAGGCCGACCACCTCCGCCTGCGACTTCAGCATTGCCGCAACCGGCCCCTGCTTGATCGAAGTGATGTCCAACCACAGGCGACCGCGCTCGCGCCCTGCCGATTGCCGCAGCGTGGCGTCGATGATCGTTTCGGCGCTGCGGATCGGCGCCGAAAACAACAGCACATCGGCGTCGGTGAGCAAGCGCTCGATGTCGTCGGAATCTACTGCGGCCGGGTCGTGGCCCAGCACTCGCAGTTGCATGCGGTCTTCAAAAAATCGGCGCAGCCAGCGGCCGTAGGCGCCTTCGCTGCCGATGATGCCGATCACTGGGGCGCGCGTCATCGCGTCGTCTCCAGTCGAGCGGTCGCGGACGACCTAAATTCGGTCGGCATCGATTGAGTCGGTATCGATTGAATCGGCATCGATTGAACAGGTTTCAAGTCAGAACATCCCGCAGGCGATAGCTCCCAGGGGCACGCCCGGCCAATCGCACTGCGGCGTGCACGGCGCCGCGGGCAAAAATGTCGCGGTTCGTAGCGCGGTGGATCAGCTCAATGCGCTCGCCTACAGCCGCGAACTGCACCAGATGCTCGCCGACGATATCGCCCGCACGCAGGCTGGCATAGTGCGGCTGAGCGCCGCCCTGCTCGGCCAGCGCGCCGAGCGCCAGCGCCGTGCCCGAGGGCGCATCGAGCTTGCGGGTGTGATGGGCTTCGACGATATCGCAGTCCCAGCCGGGCAAAGCGGCGGCGGCGCGCTCGACCAATTCGCCGAGGATCGCGATACCTAGGCTGAAATTCGCCGACCACAGCACCGGAATCTCGGTCGCGGCCTGGTTCAGCGCCTCGCGCTGCGCACTGTCGAGCCCTGTGGTGCCGGAAACGAACGCCGCGCGGTGATGGCGGCAGAGATCGAGAATCGGGTCGAAGCCTGCCGGCAGGCTGAAGTCGATAGCCGCATCGAACGCGGGCGCATCGGCCAAGGCCGACGCCGAAAGAAAGGGAGCATCACTCGCATCGCCCGATAGCGGCATGCGCGCGACCGCAGCGACGACAATCACGTCATCGCGTTCGGCCGACAGGCGCAACAGCGCGCGCCCCATGCGCCCGCTGGCGCCGTGGATCACCAGCCGGAGCGGCACGCGGTGTGGAGATGACATAGCGGGCCTCGCAGCGGCGACAAAACGGGCGGCAAGGATAACCGCTGCGGCCGCGCGCGTCGCAAAAGACGAACCCCGACGCAGCCGGGGTTCGTGGTGCCGCTTCGCGGCGAGCGATTGCTGAAAGAGATTGCTGAAAGAGATTGCTAAAAAGAGATTGCAAAGAACCTGACGTCAGGGAGTTGCGTCGAGCGCCTTCTTCGCATTCAGACGGCCCGAGCCGATCGGGTACTGGACCGGTCCCATGAAGAAATCGACGTTGTTGACCAAAATCGACTCGCAGACAGCAGGCGTGCAGTCGGTGCTGGGCTTGGACATCATCATCGCGACCACTCCGGCCACATGCGGCGCTGACATCGAGGTGCCGCTCAGATAGGCGTAACCGGCGGCGGCGGGCACGGTGGTGCCTGCATTGTAGGTGGACGCGATCTGATAGCCCGGCGCGGACATGTCCACGACACCGCTGTAGCTGTAGTTCGAGAACGGCTCCTTATTGCCATAAAAGCTGCCGGTATGGCTGTGAGTACCAACCACGATCACATTGGCGCAGCTTGCCGGGGTGTAGCCGGCGGCTTCGGCATTGTCGTTGCCGGCCGCGGCCACAACGACGGTACCGCGGCCGACCGCGCCGTTGATCGCGTTCTGCATGCTGGCACCGCAGGCACCGAGGCCGCCCAGACTCATGTTCAGCACATTGGCGCGATTCGTACCGACTGCCGGTACGCCGGTAACGGTTCCACCCGAGGCCCAGGTCACAGCATCGGCGATATCGGCGAGCGTACCGCCGCAGCGGCCCAGCGCGCGCACCGGCAGGATTCTGGCGTTAAACGCCATCCCGGCCACGCCTGCGGCGTTATTGGTCACTGCGGCGGCGATACCCGCCACATGGGTGCCGTGCCAGCTGGAATTTCTGGCCGGCGAACCGGGAAAGCATTGGCCGGCAGTCACCCAGTCGCCGGGATCGGCCGGGTTCGAATCGCGGCCATTGCCATCGTTGCCGATGAAGACATCGCTGATGAAGTCGTAACCGCCAGCGATCACATTCGCGCTGAGATCAGAGTGACTGGTGATGCCGGTGTCGATCACGCCGATGATCTTGCCCTGCCCACGAAAGCCGCTGTCCCAGGCCAACATCGCATTGGTGTTCTCGCCCGCACCGAAGTTGGTCTGCAGATAAAAAAACGTGTCGTTCGGGGTGAACATGGCGCGCAGACGCACATTGGCTTCGACATATTCGACTGCTGGGTCGAGCGCAAGCCGGCGCATCAGCCGCTCGGCCTGGGTACGGTCGAGCCGGCGGTCCGGGCGCACGAGTTCGGCACCGATGCCGAGCGTGCGTTCGCGGCGCAGCGAGGGCGCAGCGCTGCGTCCGAATTCAGCGGAGACCGCTGCGTCCAGCGCGCGCTGCATACGCGTGCCGTCGCTGCGACCGGCGCTGGTGTCGCGATAGCCGACGATGAAACCGTCGGCGGGGTCGTATTCGCTCAGCGGCGAGTAATGAACGCGGCCCGCCGCAGACGCAGCGATCGGCACCAAGCCCGCGATTACGATGGCGGTGAGCGATAAGGACAAGACGTTGCTGCGACGCGCGCGAGAATTAAAGCCGCTAAAATTAAAACAGGACATAACGATCTCCTTAGCTGCGAGTGCGATGCGTGCCATAGAGGCGCAGGCGCTCGTGGTTCCATCCGGCGCATGCCAACCCGGCCATGCGGGCGACGCAGGATGCGCCGCGCTGCGCAGCATCACGGAGTCACGCGAAAACTGTCAACGCACACGGCGTTACCGCATGCAGGAAACGTGAAGGCCGGCGCGGATTCGACGTGACGCGACGACAGGCGGCGATGCGTGTACGGTGTTGGATGTTGCAGATTTTGTGTCTCGTTGGAAATTCAGACTTCGGCTCGGCCATCGAGGATGCTCAATCAAGTACACGTATCACCCAGTGCGACCTGCAAGCGATGGCACACAACGCTGAAGCGGCAGCAAACAAAGACCCCGGCCGAAGCCGGGGTCTTGCACGACGCATGTTGCGCATTAGCACTCAGAGATGATCAGCAGGGCGCGTTCTGCACGGTGGTCAACGCGTTGATGATGCCAGTGCCCATCGTGTTCAGCGGCGGTGCCGGAAAGCCGAACGGTTTGACCCAGGTCTTGATCAGCTGTTCGATCTGCGCTGGCGAGCAATCGACGGCAGGCTTCGACTGCATCATCGCGACCAAACCGGCCACGTGCGGCGACGCCATCGACGTGCCGCTGTAGTACACGTAGTTGTCAGCGCCCGGTATGGTGGTGCCAGCGTTCAGCGTCGAAGCGATCTGCACCCCCGGTGCCGACACGTCCACGCCCGCACCAAAGTTCGAGAACGTGGCCTTCACGCCAGCCGAATCGGTCGCACCGACCACGATCAGACCGTTGCCGGTGCAGCTCGCCGGGGTGAAGCCGGACACGTTGGCGTTGCTATTACCGCCTGCAACCACGACAGTGGTACCGCGACTGAGCGCACCGGAGATCGCAGTCTGCATCACCGAACCGAAGCAGCTACCGCCGCCGCCGAGGCTCATATTGATGACGGTCGCTTTGTTTGCGCCGACCAGCGGCACCCCGGCAACCGTGCCGCCCGAGGCCCAAGTCACTGCGTCGGCAATATCGGCGATCGTTCCGCCGCAACGACCGAGCGCACGGATTGCCAACACCCTGGAGTTGAAGGCCATGCCGGCCACGCCTGCAGCATTATTGGTCACGGCTGCGACCGTACCGGCGACATGGGTACCATGCCAGCTGGAATTGGTGGCCGGCGAGCCAGCAAAGCATTGGCCGGCGGTGGTCCAATCGCCCGGATCCAGCGCGCTGCTATCGCGGCCATTGCCATCATTGGCGGTGGCGATATTGCTGATGAAGTCGTAGCCGTTGATGATGTTGGCGTTCAGATCCACATGCGGGCGATAGCCGGTATCGATCACCGCAACGATCTTGCCAGCGCCGAGGAAGCCGAGATTCCAGGCTTGATCGGCGTTACTGCCGCCGACGCCGCTCTGGAAGCCGTACTGCAGATTGAAGAACGAGTCGTTCGGGGTCAACATCGGATACAAGTTAATATTCGGTTCGACTGCGACGACATCAGGATTCGTAGCGATCTGGCGCATCATCGCTTCGGCATCGACACGGTCGAGTTTGCGATCGGCGACAACCAGTTCGGCGCCGACGCCGAGCGTACGCTCATGGCGGATAGACGTCGCTTTGCTGCGGCCGAACGCATTTGCGGCGGCGCGATCGAGCGAACGCTGCATGACGGCTTTGTCACGCTTGCTGGCGCTGCCGTTTTTGTAGGTGACGATGAAGCCATCGACCGGCTCGCCCGAAGCGAGACCAGCGGTATTGACGAGTTGGGCGGAAAACGCCGAAGACGAAAACGCGACAGCGGCGATCGCGGCGGCCAAAGCGGACCGACGTGCATTACGGGAGCGAAAAGACATCTGAAATCTCCGTATCTCAAAAGCGAATTTTCGGCACGTGTTTAGCGCTCGCATTGGACGGCTGACGGAATTCGAATGTAGCGCATCGCGTTTGCGTATTTCGCACGACACGCACCAACAACCGCAGTTGCAAACCATACCTTTGCGTCGGACCAAACATCGCGTGAGCCGCACCATGCGGCCCGCGAAGATCATCGCTACTAGCGCTATTGTTTGTCAAACGGCGGCGCAGCATTTCGGATGCGATTCGTCGCAGCTGACGTCACGATAGCCCGAGACGCTGAATCGACAATTGTGACGCAGTTCATAACACCTATGCAGTCGAACGCATGCTCGTCTCATCTGCTGAGACGAAGCGACAAAACCTAACGAAAAACCAACATGTTCGACTTGGATTATGAGTTTTTCTCATATCGAAAATAAATTGCTCGATTCCATATTGCTGGAGCTGAGAGCGCATTTCGAGAGGCGCATTCGACCAACCGCCGATGAGATCTTTCTAGACACGGCCGGCATCCGTGGATTCGTCGCAAAAGCCAGTTCCGACATGCGAATCGAGTCGTGCGGAAAGCAAGGCATTCGACTGGATCGTCCGCTTCGACACCAACGCAGACCCAATGCGCCGTCGCAACAGACGCGTTATCCAGTAGCGAGCGAGGCCGTGTCTGCATAGCGCATGCGATGAGGGCGCATGCGACCGACCTGCTTGCGCTCGCGCGCTACGACGTCATCCGTTCCCAAAAACTCTTAACGCCGTCGACGAACGTACTCGATCGCGGCGAATGACGTCGCGCGTTTTCGCCGGTGAAAGTCGCTTCGAAGCGTTCGAGCAGATCGCGCTGCTCGGCAGTAAGATTGACCGGCGTCTCCACGACGACACGGCAATACAGATCGCCGGTGGTGCGGCTGCGCACCGATTTCACGCCCTTCTCGCGCAAGCGAAACACGCGGCCGGTCTGGGTCTCGACAGGAACGCGGATTTCCGCTTCGCCGCCCAAGGTCGGTACGCGCACGATATCGCCGAGCGCGGCCTGCGAAATGCGGATCGGCACCTCGCAATGCAGATCGTCGCCATCGCGCTGGAAAATGGCGTGTTCGCGCACGCGAATTTCGACATACAGGTCGCCTGCGGACGCACCAGCAGGACCCGCCTCGCCCTCGCCCGAGAGGCGAATGCGGTCGCCGTTATCGACGCCTGCGGGAATTTTCACCGACAGCACTTTTTCTTCTTCGACGCGGCCAGCGCCCTTGCAAGTCTTGCAGGGATTACTCAGCTTCTGGCCGCGGCCGCCGCAGTGCGGGCACGGCTGCTGCATCGAAAAAATGCCGCGCTGAAAACGCACTTGACCGCGTCCTTGGCAGGTGGCGCAGCTTTCCAGCTTACCGTCTTCCGAACCGGTGCCTTTGCAGGGTTCACAACCGACTAACGTGGGTATTTCGATGCGTTTATCGACGCCACCAACGGCGTCTTCCAAATCGAGTTCGAGTACATAGCCGATGTCGGCACCGCGACGTGGCCCGCGATTACCGCCGCCACCGCCACCGCCGAAAATGTTGCCGAAAATGTCGCCGAAAATGTCGTTGATATCGGCATTCGCGTGGCCCCCGGCGCCGGCGCCGTGTTCGAACGCAGCGTGCCCGTGCGCATCGTAGGCCCGCCGTTTCTGTCCATCGCTGAGCGTTTCGTACGCTTCTTTGGCCTCTTTGAACGCGGCTTCAGCGCCAGCATCGTCTGGATTACGGTCGGGATGATGCTTCATCGCCAAGCGGCGATACGCCTTTTTCAGCTCCTCATCGCTGGCACTGCGGGCTACGCCCAGTACTTCGTAGTAATCGCGTTTGCTCATGGGCGGCGGTCGTTAGTCGGAATCAGAAATGGGGAAGTCGTGTTCTAAACGCAAAGCGAGGCACAGGAATCGAAGCTAAGACATCGCTGAAAAAAAGCGTTGGCGCAGCACATGGCTGCTATATGAGCCGAGTTTGCAAAAAAGGAAGAGCCGAGTTCGCCCCGGCTCTTGCATTTGCAGACTGAAAAAAGCGACTTACGACTTGTTCTCGTCCTTCACTTCGGTGAACTCGGCATCGACGACATCGTCGTTACGGCCCGAGGTCGGCCCCGCATCGCCGTCGCCCGGCGCTTGGCCAGCCGAAGCCGCCGCGAACAGCGACTGGCTCGCCTCTTCCAGCGATTTCGACTTGGCTTCGATCTGAGTCTTGTCGTCGCTCTTGATCGCAATCTCGAGCTCCGCGATGGCGCCTTCGGCGCGGCCGATGGCCTCGCCCGGCACTTTATCGCCGTGGTCCTTGATCGCGGTGCGCGCGGCGTGGATCAGCGCATCGGCGTGATTACGCGCTTGCACCAACTCGTGGAACTTCTTGTCGTCTTCGCGATGCGATTCGGCGTCCTGCACCATCCGCTGAATCTCAGCGTCCGACAAACCAGAACCGGCCTTGATCTCGACCTTCTGCTCTTTCCCGGTCTTCTTATCTTTCGCAGAGACATGCAGGATGCCGTTGGCGTCGATATCGAAGGTCACTTCGACCTGCGGCATACCGCGCGGCGCGGGCTCAATGCCGGCCAAGTCGAAACGGGCCAACGACTTGTTGTACGACGCCTGCGCGCGCTCGCCCTGCAGCACATGCACGGTCACTGCGGTTTGGTTGTCGGCAGCGGTCGAATAGGTCTGCGTGGCCTTGGTCGGAATGGTGGTGTTCTTCTCAATGATCTTGTTGAACTCACCGCCCATCACTTCGATGCCCAACGATAGCGGGGTGACGTCGAGCAGCAGCACGTCCTTCACGTCGCCGGCCAGCACGCCGCCCTGGGTCGCAGCGCCAATCGCGACGGCTTCGTCCGGGTTGACGTCTTTGCGCGGCTCTTTACCGAAGAATTCGGATACCGCCGCCTGCACCTTCGGCATGCGGGTTTGACCGCCGACCAAGATCACTTCGCTGATGTCGCTGGCGCGCAGGCCGGCGTCGTTCAACGCGGTGCGGCACGGGTCGATCGTGCGCTTGATCAGCTCTTCGACCAGCGCTTCGAGTTTGGCGCGGGTAAGCTTGATGTTGAGATGCTTCGGGCCTGCAGCGTCTGCGGTGATGTACGGCAGATTGACTTCGGTCTGCTGCGACGACGACAGCTCGATCTTCGCGCGCTCGGCAGAATCTTTCAGACGCTGCAAGGCCAGCGGATCTTTGCGCAGGTCGATGCCCTGATCTTTATTGAATTCTTCGACCAGATAATCGATAACGCGCTTGTCGAAGTCTTCGCCGCCGAGGAAGGTGTCGCCGTTCGTCGCCAGCACCTCGAACTGTTTCTCGCCATCGACATTCGCGATTTCGATGATCGATACGTCGAAGGTGCCGCCACCGAGGTCGTACACCGCAATCTTGCGATCGACGCCGGTGTCGCCCTTGTCGAGACCGTATGCGAGCGCGGCTGCGGTGGGCTCATTGATAATGCGTTTGACGTCGAGACCGGCGATTTTGCCGGCGTCCTTGGTCGCTTGGCGCTGGCTATCGTTGAAATAGGCCGGAACGGTGATGACCGCTTCGGTCACAGTTTCGCCGAGGTAATCTTCGGCCGTCTTCTTCATCTTTTCGAGGATGCGCGCTGACACTTCCTGCGCAGAAAGTTTCTTGCCGTCGCTGGTCGCGACCCAGGCGTCGCCGTTGTTGTGTTCGACGATGGCGTACGACACCAAGTCGAGGTCTTTCTTCACTTCGGCATCGGTGAACTTGCGGCCGATAAGGCGCTTCACCGCGTAGAAGGTGTTTTTGGAATTGGTGACGGCCTGACGCTTGGCCGAGGCGCCGACCAGCACTTCGCCATCCTTGGTGTAGGCCACGATCGACGGGGTGGTGCGATCGCCCTCGCTATTTTCGATGACCTTGGGTTTGCCGCCTTCCATGATCGCGACGCACGAGTTGGTGGTGCCGAGATCGATACCGATGATCTTGCCCATGACGATGTCCTCTTGAAGTCTGAAATGATGGCAGCCACGCTGCCGATGAACTGTTTGTGGGGTGCAGGCGCCGATGTTTCAAGCGCTGCGCTTCCGGTTTTGTAAGATCGGCTTCAGCCGACATTGCCCCTCATCACCCCTCATCCGCCCCCGGATCAAATTCGGGGCAAGCTTGCTTCGATCGCTCTCATCCGCATGCGGGGTGACGGAAGAGCGCGCGTAACGAATGTGGGTGCGCGGCCTCCTCAGTCCTGCTTCGCGACCATCACCAAGGCCGGGCGCAGCAGGCGCTCGTTGAGCAGATAGCCTTTCTGGAAGGTCTGCGCGACCGCGCCCGGGGCGATCTCGGTAGCATCGATCATCCCCATCGCCTGATGCCGTTCTGGGTCGAAGGCGTCGCCGCGCGCGGGCGCAACTTCGACCAGGCCGTTGGCTTCGGCGATTTTATGCAACTGACGAAGCGTTAGCACGATCCCCTCGCGGAGAGGGTCGTTTTCCGAACCGGCCGCCAGACCGGCTTCCATGCTATCGAACAGCGGCAGCAGTTCGGACAGTAGGCGTTCGTTGGCGAATTTGCGGGCCATTTCGACATCGCGGGCCAGACGCTTGCGCTGGTTATCGAGGTCGGCGCGTTCGCGCAGGGCATCCGCCCGTGCATGCTCGAGTTCCAGCCGCAGCGCGGCAATGAGCTGCTGTGGGTCTTCGGACTCCCCGCCAGCGCTCGCGGACGTATGAGCCGCATCGTCCTGAATGGATGCGGCGTGGGGATCGTGGTCGTTGGGCATCGTGTGGTCTGGCTGCATGCTCGGTTCCGTGATGATTCGACAGGGCGGGACCGACCCGCCGACGGCACCTGGGATGGGGCCGTTGCGAAAAGGAATCAAGGGCTGAGCTGGTCGACGACCCACACGGCTAGCGCCCAGCCGTGCTCCACGGCCCGCACCCGGCAGAGCGGAGCAGCGCATGTTGACCCTGATTCTGAAACTCGAAGCGGAGCTGTGCTCCGCTTTGCCTGGGAGAGAACGTAGCGGAGCTGTGCTCCGCTTTAGCCGGGAGAGACCGTAGCGGAGCTGTGCTCCGCTCTGCCGGCTCACGCGTTCGGCTAACGGGCGTCATCCTGACTCAATGCGTCGCTGAGAGCCGATGCGGCGGCCTGCACCACTGGAATCACGCGCTCATAGGCCATGCGCGTGGGGCCGATCACGCCCAACACCCCGAGGGTGCGACCACCGGCACCGTACGATGCGGTGACCAAAGACACGCCGTCCAGCGGCGCCATCCCGGTTTCTTCGCCGATAAAAATCCGCACACCCTGCGCACGCAGGGTGCGCTCCAGCACCTGCAGAATTTCGCGTTTGCTCGAAAACGCCTCGAACAGTTCGCGCAAGCGGTCGAGATTCGACAGCCCCTGCACCCCAATCAGCCGGGTCTGTCCGGCCACCAGCATGTCCTCCGCATCGTCGGCCAGCGCTTGGTCGGCCAGCTCCAGGGCCTGGGTCATCAGCGTTTCCATCTCCTGGCGCGCGCTGCGCAATTCCGCGAGCAAACACGCCCGGGCCTCGGCCAACGGCCGGCCGGCGTAATGCGTATTCAGATAATTGGCGATCCTCTCCAGCTCGCCGGGTTCGTAGCTGCGCTTGGTGTGCAGGATGCGGTTTTGGATCTCGTTGTCGGCGAACACCAGCACCGCCAGCACCCGCTGGCCTTCAAGCGGCACGAAATCCAGGCGTTTAAACGCGAATTGCTCACGCTTGGGCACGCTCACCACGCCGACAAAATGGGTCATCGCCGAGACCAACTCGGAGGCGCTGCCCAACAAACTATGCGTACCTGCACCGTGCGGCAGTTCGTTACGCAAATGCGCCATTTCGATCTCGGCAAGTGGCTGAATCTGCAGCAAGCTGTCCACGAACAGCCGGTATCCCTGCGCAGTCGGGATGCGACCGGCTGAGGTATGCGGCGCGGACAGTAGGCCGAAGTCTTCCAATTCCGCCAGGATGTTGCGGATCGTGGCTGGGCTGACGTCCAGACCGGCATGCTTGGCCAGCGTTTGCGACCCCACTGGCTCGCCATCGCGGATGTAGCGCGCGATCAAGCTGCGCAACAGCAACCGAGCGCGTGGGTCGAGGGTGGGGTCGATGGAACGATTCATAGCCGCCCATATAGTTCCTGCGCGGCCAGGACGCAAGCGGCGCGACTGCAGACCCGCGCGCGGCAGCATCACGGTCGCAGCGGATGAGACGCGACGCTGGCCCACTGCGCACCGCCGCGACGGCTCCATCATCGCCACAACTTCCGGTCCAACGTCCGCTCAGGGCACACTACGCGCCATGTTGACGCACCTCTCTATTCGCGACTTCGCCGTCGTCGCCCAGGCCGAGATCGAATTCGGCCCTGGCATGACCGTCATTTCTGGCGAAACCGGCGCCGGCAAATCGCTGCTGGTCGATGCGCTGGGCTTCCTCTCCGGCCTGCGCGCCGACAGCGGCATGGTCCGCCACGGCGCCGAGCGCGCCGATCTGCACGCAGAATTCAACCTGCGCGACCGCATCGAAGCCCTGGACTGGCTGCGCGAGCGCGACATGCTCGACCCTGGCGACGAAGACGCCAACTGCCAACTGCGGCGCACGCTGCGCTCCGATGGCGGCTCTCGGGCCTGGATCAATGGCCGCCCGGTCACTGTCTCGCAATTGTCAGAACTGGCCGGTTTGTTGGTCGAAATTCACGGCCAGCACGAGCATCAGGCCCTGCTCGCCCGCACCAGCCAGTTGGCGCTGCTCGATGCCTACGGCCGTCACCGCGAACCGCTCGCACACGTGCGTGCGGCCGCCGAGCGCTGGTCCAGCCTGTTGCGCGAGCGCGATACGCTGTCGAAAACCGGCGATGTGTCCGACCGGATCGACCTGCTCGACCATCAGTGGCAGGAACTCGAGCGCGAGCAGCTCGAACCGCAGAGCATCGCCGATCTCAACGCCCAGCATCGCCGTCACGCCAACGCCGCCGGCTTGATCGACACGTGCGAACGTGCGCTGACCCAGCTCGAAGGCGATGACATGCCCTCACTGCTGCAAACCGTGCAACAGATGCGAACGGAGCTGAACAAGGCCCGGAACGACGAACCGCGCTTGGGCGATGTCGACAGCATGCTCGATGCCGCCGCGATCCAGATCGATGAGGCCACCCGACTATTGCAACGCATCCGCGACGATCTAGAGCTCGACCCGGATCGCTTCGAGGCGCTCGAACAACGCCTGAGCCGCCTGCATGAACTGGGCCGCAAACATCGGGTCACGCCGGAACACCTCGGCGACGTGCGCGAACGCTTGGTCGGCGAACTTGAGGGATTGCGCAATTCCGGCGCCCGTCTGCTGACCTTGGGTGCCGATATCGCGGACGCAAGCCAAGCGTGGCGAACCGCAGCTGGCGCGCTCAGCGATGCGCGCCGGCAGGCGGCAACGACACTCTCGGCCGCAACGACCGCGCTGATCGCCGACCTCGGCATGGGCGGCGGGCGCTTCGAAATCGCGCTAGAACCCGGCGACAGCGAGCGCCCCGACCCGCAGGGCGCCGAGCGCGTCGAATTCTTGGTCTCGGCCAACGCCGGACAGCCGCCGCGCCCGCTGCGCAAAGTCGCCTCCGGCGGCGAACTCTCGCGGGTGTCGCTGGCGATCGAAGTCGCCGCACTCGGGCTCGACGCGGTGCCGACGATGGTGTTCGACGAAGTGGATTCGGGCATCGGCGGCGCGGTGGCGGCGATCGTCGGCCAGAAACTGCGCGCACTGGGCGAAACTCGGCAGGTGCTGTGCGTGACCCACCAGCCGCAGGTCGCGGCCCAGGGCCATGCGCATTACCGCGTCAGCAAAGCCGAAGCCAGCGGCATGACCCAAAGCGCGGTGCAGAAGCTCAGCGCGAAAGAGCGCCAAGAGGAACTGGCGCGGATGCTCGGCGGCGTGGAAGTCAGCAAGGAAGCGCGCGCGGCGGCGAAACGGTTGCTCGATAGCGTCGTGTAGGCCGTAGCGCTTGGAAGAGCGGAGCGCAGTTCCGCTTCTTTAGCCTATGGCGGAGCTGCGCTGCGCTCTACGGAATTCTCGCGGCGGAGCTGCGCTGCGCTCTAGCAACGAGCCTCGATTACTTCTTTTTGCGCACGTACAGCACCAGCGCATGCGCCTCGATCTCATAGCCGTACTCGGCCGCGATTTTATGCTGCAGCGCTTCGATCTCCGGGCTCTCGAATTCGACGATTTTGCCGGTGTCGATATCGACCATGTGATCGTGGTGCTCGCCGCGATCGAGTTCGTACACCGCATGGCCGCCTTCGAAATTGTGTTTCAACACCAAACCCGCAGCCTCGAACTGGGTGAGCACGCGGTAGACCGTGGCCAGACC
Organism: Lysobacteraceae bacterium; assembly: GCA_031374725.1. Taxonomy (GTDB): domain Bacteria; phylum Pseudomonadota; class Gammaproteobacteria; order Xanthomonadales; family Xanthomonadaceae; genus Lysobacter_I. The sequence goes on from JANMGT010000024.1 coordinate 37,280, forward strand.
GATCTCATCGCCCTCATCCACCAGCTTGCGATAAATGTCTTCGGCAGTCATATGCCGAGGGATCGCTTGCTGCAGCAGTTCCAGCACCCGGATGCGCGGATGCGTGACTTTCAAGCCGAGTTTGCGTAAGTCTGTCGATTCCATAGGGATTGCCGTCTCGTTGGGGGCGAAACGCGGCCGAGCGTCCTGCTCAGAGCGAATCGGTCGATGAACGGAGGCTAGCGCGACGGTCCTTCGCATGCGCCGAAAGACGGCGCCGCCGCATCAATCGGGACGCGCAGTGTATCATCGGCCCTCGCGACAGCTTCTAAGCCCCGGACCATGCCCAGATTTCAATCACGCCTCCCACGCTCCATCGTGTTTCCGGCGCTCCTCGCCGCTCTCGTCATGGCCACCACCAGCGGCTGCGGCATTCTCTACAAGCAGCCGATCTATCAGGGCAACCTGATCGAAAAATCGGCGGTCGAGCAGCTTCAGGTCGGGATGAGCAAACAGGACGTGCAAATCCTGCTCGGCACGCCGTCGATCGCCGATCCGTTCAATCAAAATCGCTGGGATTACACCGCCACTCAGCGTATCAACCGCCGCGGCTACGTCGATGCGAAGAATTTCATTGTGTGGTTCGACAACAACGCGGTGACGAAGTGGGAAGGCGAGTATTTCGCCGAACAAGACGACGAGTTAGCCAACAACGCGCGCCGTCAGTTCGGGCCGAACCTGCCGAAAGACGATAAAAAGAAAAAGCGCGGCCGCTGAGCGTTCGCGGCAAATCTGAGGCACGTTTTGTCGAATAGCGAACAAGTCCATCCTCGGATCAGGTCCGAGGCAGGCCCCGGATCAGGTCCGAGGCAGGCCTCGGATCAGGTCCGAGGCAGGCACTGGATGTGTTCAGTAGTCGCAGACTCGACGCAGACCCGAAGTGGTTCGGTGCATCCGTGGGCCGAACCCTGGCGATGCGAGGGGCCCGGCTATGCCGCCGGGCGAGCTTCTGCCTGCCGCAGCGCTCCCGCTAAATCAATCGCGATCGATTTTCGAGATCGATTTACGAGCGGCACATCCTTGTACAGCGGCAACGCTGACTGTTGCAGCGCTTACCGATGCAGGCGGACCGATGCAGACAGATCTCCAAACCGCTCTACCTTTTGCAGAAGAAATAGCAGCGAGGCGTAGACACGTTCCTTCATCGCGTCGCGATGCGCAGTTTCGGCCGCGCTGACGTCGATGTTGCAGATTGCGTCCGAACAGCGAGCGGGATTGCAGCGGGCTGATCGCAGCGGGCCGATCACTGCAGGCCGATCGCAGCGGGCCGATCGCAGCACATCGATTCATCGTCTCAGTTGCATCGGATCGCGGGCGCATGCCGTCTCCGGCGGTCTCTTTGACCGATGTCGATCGACATGACCACTTCGCAACTTAGCGCAACTTAGCGCGTCTTAACGCGATCCAAACATTATCCTCAGTCGAGCATGAACAACGCAGGCCATGCTGTTCAGACTGATCTCCGCGAAGAGCGAAGCCCGTCCATTGCGGCGCAAAAAAAACTACAAATTCACCGGCTCCTGTTCGGAGTGTGGGTCGAATCACGGTTTGCAATCCGAGCTATGGCATCCTTCGCCAAGGGGAATTCATCGTTTGAGAAATCATCCAGCCGCCGGCCTGTGTACCCGGAGTAAAACCGATGCCGAAGAAGACCTCGAAATCCAGACGTAAAGCCTATGCAGTGATCGCTCGTCGTTATGGCATCGAGGGCCGTATTCGATTCAACCCTGCTTTACAAGCGATCAGTCTCGATGATGCTTTGGACGGTGCCACGAAGCTGACCACGATCGAACAGTCGATTCCGGCCGATCCTTCGACCCAGACCCAGTCGAGCGTCAGCGCACCGCGCCGCCCCACTGCAAGCTCTACCCGTCCGCAGTTGCTCACGCTGCAGCGCGCACCGTTTGCGGTTCGCGTCCTCAACAATATGACCTTCGGCGCGACCGCTGCCTCAATCGCGGAATTCAACGCGCTCGGTGCGAACGACACCGCGCGACTGACCGCCTTCGTCGATCAGCAGCTCAACCCCGCCGCGATCAACGACAGCGCGCTGGATACACGTCTCGCCGCCGCAGGCTACACCACTCTTAATAAGTCGCTGGCCCAACTGTGGACCGATCACGTTGCCTCCGACCCGGTTTTCGACGTGCGTATGCGTCCGGCCTGGGAAATGCAGCGCGGGGCTTTAGCGCGCGCGGTGCATTCCAAGCGCCAGTTGCAGGAAGTCCTAGTCGGTTTCTGGCACAACCACTTCAACGTCAGCGTCAATGATTTTGACGTCGGCCCGGTGTCGATGCACTACAACCGCGATGTGATCCGTGCGAACGTGCTGGGCAACTTCCGCACGATGCTCGAAGCGGTCGCGCAGAGCACAGCGATGCTGTATTACCTCGACAACGCATCGAACACGCGTTCGGGCCCGAACGAAAATTTTGCGCGCGAGCTGCTGGAGCTGCACACGTTCGGCGCGGAGAACTACCTGGGTTTCATGGACCCGTTCCAAGTGCCGCCGTCTCCGGAAGATCCGACCTATCCGATCGGCTATACCGATGTGGACGTGTACGAAACCGCGTCGGCCTTCACCGGCTGGTCGGTCAAAGACGGGCATTGGCAGTATCCGACCGAAGACGACGGCACCTTCGTCTATCGCCAGGCTTGGCACGACGCCGGACCGAAGTTCGTGCTCGGCAAGTTCCTCAATCCCGAACAGCCGTCGATGAAGGACGGTCGCGACATCCTCGACCGCCTCGCCAGCCATCCGCGCGTCGCGAAGTTCATTTGCAAAAAGCTCATTCGTCGCTTCGTATCGGATTCGCCCAGTCCCGCCTTGATCGACAGCGCCGCTGCGATTTTCCGCGCCAACTGGCAGAACCCCAATCAGATCCAGCTGACGCTGCGCCATATCTTGTTGTCGGATGCCTTCGTCAACACGTGGGGCCAAAAACATCGCCGTCCTTTCGAGCTCACTGCGGCCGCGCTGCGTGCGCTGAACAGCGATTGGACGCCAAGGCTCGGCGACGGCAAGAGCGACGAGATGTTCTGGCGCATGGGTTTCACTGGAAATACGCCCTATGAGTGGCCCGCACCCAACGGTTATCCAGATGTCGCCGTCGCATGGTCGGGCTCGAACTCGTATGCGATGACGTGGAAACTGCTGAATTGGATCAGCGAAACCAACGATAACGGCACACCGACGATGGCGCCGATCCTGGCCACGACGCGGGCCAACCTGAGCAGTTGGACGGCGAACAATCTCGTCGATTTCTGGTGTCAGCGCATTCTTGGCTACATCCCGAACGCGGCGCGCAAACAGGTATTTGTGTCGTTCATGGCGCAAAACGGCACCGCCACCGAAGCCATCGCCGACACCGACAACTCGGCGGCCAGCAATCCGAAAGCGCACTACAACCAGCAGCGTTTGCGCAGTTTGGTCGCGCTGATTCTGCTGTCCCCCGAGTTCATCACCCGCTGAGGAGTCCGCCATGCATCATCTTCGTATCGACCGGCGCCACTTCCTCAAAGGTTGCTGCGCCACCGCCGCAGCCGGCGCCGTCGGCCCCACCATGATGTTCTCCGACGAGGCTCAGGCCTCAGCGAACCAGGCTGCGGTGAACAGTTACGACACCGTGGTCCTGATCTTCCTCCGCGGCGGCATCGACGGCCTGAACCTAGTGCCGCCGATCTCGGGGAACGACCGTACGTTCTACGAGGAAGCACGGCCGAGCTTGAAAATCGACGCAACCGGCACGTATGGCGCGCTGCCGCTCACGTTGAGCAACGGCACTGCGACCGGCTTCGGCCTGCATCCCTCGGCCAATGGCCTGCGCGACATCTGGGACGCCGGCAAACTCGCGATCGTGCATAGCTGCGGCATCAGCAACGTGGAAACGCGCAGCCATTTCGACGCACAGCTTTATCTCGACCTGGGCACGCCAGGCGTGCAAGGCACCGGTACCGGCTGGCTGACCCGCGCCTGGAATAGTCAGCCGGGCGCACTCGGCAGCCCGCTGATGCCGCAACTTGCGGTCGCCAGCCGTCAACCGGCGAACTTGCTGGGTTCGACGCAGTCGCTCGGCATGCCCAGCCCCAGCGATTTTTCGTTGGACACCGGCGCTTGGCAGTGGCAACGGTTCCGCAACGGCATGCCAGCCGGGACCAAGGGCCTGAACGAAACGCTGGCGAGCCTGTGGAATGGCCCGACCGGCGCCGAGATCGCCGGCACCCGCGCGGACAATTCCTTACGCGTGATTGCGCAACAGCCTTACACCTCAACGCTGCCCGCAAGCTGGCCCACCAGCAACTTCGCGCGCCAATTGTGGACCGTCGCGCAGTCGATCCGCTTCAACCTCGGCGTGCGTTACGCCACCATCGATATCGGCGGCTGGGACACGCACGATGGCCAAGGCAGCGCCGGCAGCGGCTACCACTACTATCAGAACAAGATCGCCGAACTTTCGCAGGCGCTCACCGCGTTCTACAACGAACTCAACGGCAGCGGCGAAATGGCGCGAACCACGGTGGTCGTGCAGTCGGAATTCGGCCGTCGCGTGCGTCAAAACGGCAGCGGCGGCACCGATCACGGTTACGGCAATCCGATGCTGGTGCTCGGCGGCGCCGTTAACGGTCGTCGCTTCTATGGCCAGTGGCTCGGGCTCGATCCGCAAATCCTCTCGCCCTACTTCGGCGATGTGCCGGTCACGACCGACTTCCGCCGGGTTTTCTCCGAGCTGATGATTCGGCGCATGGCGAATAATCGTCTCGGCGCGATCTTTCCCGGCTATTCCAGCTACACGCCGATGGGGATTTTCCAGGGGTCGGATATTGCCCCGCAGTACGGCGATGGCGCCGCAATCCCGACGCCGTTACAAGCCGCCCTACCCTCGCAACCAGCCCAACCGAGGTACGGCGAGTCGCTGACCGACGCCGGCGTGCGCGCACGTCCAAGCGCGGACCGACGGAACATGCTCGAACGCGTCGGCGAGATGTTCCGACGCTGATCGATTTCGCAGCATCTGCACACACGGCAACGGCGGCGAAAGTCGCCGTCGCCGTATCGGACGCGGGGATACATCCGCCACAACGTTCAGGGTTCGAAACGCCAGCGCACACCTAGCGTGAATTCGCGCCCAGGGGCCGGCTCGAAATAGCGGCCGTTAGCTTCGTTCACGATCACCGAACCGATTTGGGCGCGATCGGACAGATGATCGAGGCGCGCGTAGACGCTCCAAGGCGCATTCGCACGCGGCGACCATTGGCCGCGCCATGCGAGTCGCGCATGGCCCTCAGCATTGTCGGTGTTGCGGTCGTCCACCGCGATCTCGCCGAGTGCGCGCAGTTCAAACGCGCTGGACCAACGCTCATCGCGCGAGCGCCACGCCAATTCGGCGAATACATCGGCGCGGGGAATACCGGGAATGCGCGCGCCCGCTTCGACTTCACGCACCGCGACTTGAGTCCCGGTGGCGACGCGGAACGCATAGTCCTCGACGAAACGCGCATCGATCCAACTGGCCGCAAGCGCATAACGCCAGCGTTCCGACAGCGGCCCAGATAACGCAAATTCCACACCGATGCGCCGGGTTGCGCCGGCATTGGCGAAACTGGCGCGCCCGCCGCGGCTGAGCGCCGGCACGATCTCATCGCGGCCATCGATGCGATACAGCGCGAGCTCGACGCGATGCGCGCCGTCGTCGGAGCGCCAGCGGCCTCCGATTTCGAAGGCATCGTTGCGCGCATTGCGCAACTGGCGATTGAAGCCCGCGCCGCCATCCGGACGGTATGCCGATTCAGTCAGCGTCGGCGTTTCGAAACCGCGGCCGACGTTGGCGTACAGCTCGCCCTGCGCGACCGCGTGCACGACGCCCAGCGACCAGGCATCGCCGGTATCGCGACGGCCGCCGCTGTCGTCGCCGTTCACGAGGTAACGGTCATTGCTGTCGAAGCGCAGCCACGAGCGCCGCAGGCCGACCAATGCAGTCCACTCCGGCGCGAAGGCGATGTCGCCTACCGCAAAGGCGTCGATCGCATCGACGCGATTGCGCTCGTCGCGGCGCAGCCGTCCACGCACGCCGAGCGTCGCAGTCGCCGGATCGCTGCCGCTGAAGTTCTCGTAGCCGCGGCGCTGTTCGCGCAGCGCGTTCGCGTCGAGGCCGATCGCCACACTGCCGCGCGTCGCTTGCCAACGGCGTCCGAAATCGAACCCTCGGCTTTCGCGCCGCAGATCGATCACGCCGCCCGCGCTGCTCGCCGCGCGCTGCGCGACGATCGGCACGGCGAGAAATTGCACGATTTCGCGCTGCCCGCCATAACCGCCGACCCACCATTCGCCGTTCGCGCGTTCTCGTCGCCAACGCAGGCCAAGCTGCTCATCGGCAACGGTCTTGCGCGTATCGAACTGCGCCGCCACCGGATCGGTCGCATGCGGATCGCGGCGATAAGTGGCGCGATCGATGCCGAGCGGATCCTGCGCCTGCGGCTGTCGCAGCGCGTTGACGACGACGCGCAGCGTATCGCCCTCGCGTGGCGCCCATTCGGCGACCGTATTGAACTGCTCGCGCCGCGCCGCGCTGTGCGCGCGCGCGCCATCGGTGGCGAACACGCTCGCACTCGCGCGAAGGCGCCAGTCTTGCGCGACATCACGCGCGTCGTCGCGCGCATCCGTGCGCGCATCCAAACGCACGGCCGCACGATGCGATGCATTCGTACCGAACCACGCATCGGCCTCGATGCCTGATGCTGCGTCCAACTGGGAGCTGCCCACGATCGCCCCGCCCGCGGCATTGCCGTACAGCAAGGCCAGCGGCCCGCGCAGTACCTCAATGCGATCGAGTGACAACAGCGGAAACGCCGCCGCCTGCCCCTGTCCATCGGCCGCACTGGCGGGAATGCCATCGACGATCAAACGAATACCGCGAATACCGAACGTGGAGCGCGCGCCGAACCCGCGCGATTGAATCTGCAGATCCTGCGCGTAGTTCTGGCGATCGAGCGCAGTGAACCCCGGCACGCGCTGCAGGGCTTCGGATAGATTCACTTGGCGCTGGCCCTCGCGGAGCGCATCGCTGTCCAGCACCGATGCCGAACCGGGCAACGCGCTCAGCGGACGGCGTGTGCCGATGACGCGGATCGTATCGAGCTCGGCCCTGTCGAGCTCGGCCCTGTCGATCTCAGCGGCCTGCGTTGTTTTCGGCGCACTCGCTGCGCGCGAATCGCTTTGCGCCTGCGCATTCAGGGCGGCAACACAGCACAGGGCCAACAATGAGATTTGTCGGGATCGCATGCTCGGATTCTCCCACAACATAAGGCCGCGGATTGCGTTCAGTCACCGGTGAAGATCACGTGAGATCTACACCCCCCAACGACAATGCCCGCCATGTGAACGACGGGCATTGATACCGCGCATGACCAAAGCGAGCGATCAACCGTTCGCCCAACCTTCGCCTAGCTCAAACACTTCCATCGACAAGCGGACGCAATCTTGCTTGTCGACTTCCAGCATCATCGCCTTCAGTACATCGGCCTCAATGAGATTGTCCTGACCGTCTCGGCGCGCTCGCTGGAAATCCGCGACGTGTATTGGCGCAAAGCGCGGTGATTTGTATCGACCAGGACACCTTCATAAAGAACGACCGCGCTAGCGCGGCACGTTCTGGTGCTTACTCAATCAATACGAAACGAGCAGGCTGACATTCGAGTACGCCTTATAGCCGTTCACCTCGATGTAGAACTCGCCGTCCGGCGGATTGTTCACTTGCACCGATTCGTTGCTACCGTTGATGGCCGGAAAAATGTCGTATGCCGTAAAGCTCGGCAACGCGGCATAGCGAATCAGCATGTCGGCATCGCCAGCGCCCGTCATCGTTACCGTGAAGCTCGGCGTTCCCAGCGGAATCGCGATCTTGAAGAAATGCGACGAACCTGCGGCACCCGACAAACCAGTCACGGCGACATTGTTCTGAAGCACCGTCACCGGCGGCAGCGTATCCATGACGTAACGGCGGGCGTACACGCTCCATTTCGCGGCAGCGCCGTCGTATTGCCTCCACACCACGGTGTACTTGCCGGCAAGATCCATCGCCAACTGCGAATAGAACGCAGCGACGCCATCCTGGCTAACTCTGAATTCGGGCGCCACCGCAGTACCGTCGTTTCGGTACTGACGCGCGAATGCGCCCGGCACCGAGGTCGGCACACTCTGGCGATTATCGTTATCCCAAACGACGGTGAAACTGCCGTCGTCCATCATTCCAACATCGTTGTATTGGCCGTTGCCTGACGTGTTGCTGACCACGACATTGGCGCCGATCCGCGTGCCGCTGGCGTTGTAGCGCTGAGCCATGATCACTCGGCTGTTGGCGCCGGACGTGTACTGCGACCAGCTCACCACCAGATTGCCGTCCGGATTGCTCGCGATATGCGGGAATAGCGCTTGGTCCGCTACATCGTTGACCCGCACCGTACTGCCTATCGCGGTTCCGACGCTATTGAAGCGCCGCATCCAAACGTTGATGCCGATCGGCGTGCTGAAGTTACGTTGGATATACGCCACGGACGCGTTGCCGAGGCGATCGATCGCGATACCGTTCGCTTCGATCAACTGGTTTACTTGCGGCCGTTGCCAACCACCCCGGGACACGTTTGGCCGAAGGCACGCCTAGTGAAAGAAACGCCGGACACCTCTTTCCTGAACGTGTTCGGCGATCGTGAACGGTGCATCCATGCACCGAAGCAACGTTACTTTCTAGAGTTGCCTTAGCGATCGATAGAACCTCGATAAAATCTCGACAAAATCTCGATCAATACGTTGCGATGCGCAGTGTTGCGAGCGACATACACTATAAAAGAATTGAGGATCACCGATTGAGACCATAGCGCCTCGTTTATGCACGCGGCGAGCGATCGTTGTGCAGATCCGATAAATCGTTGCGAAGCGCTGCTTTCTTAGAGCTTGTTCAAAATTTCCGAATGCATCGCCTTGCGTCGAATGGTGTTTGCTTTGTAGGAGGGGCTTCAGCCCCGACCATGGTGAACACCGGCTTAGATGCCGTCGGATCGGGCCTAAAGGCCCTCCTACAACGCCAAAGCGATTGCGGTATTCGAAGA
>JANMGT010000065.1:0-22768 GCA_031374725.1 Lysobacteraceae bacterium
TCTTCGAATACCGCAATCGCTTTGGCGTTGTAGGAGGGCCTTTAGGCCCGATCCGACGGCATCTAAGCCGGTGTTCACCATGGTCGGGGCTGAAGCCCCTCCTACAAAGCAAACACCATTCGACGCAAGGCGATGCATTCGAAAATTTTGAACAAGCTCTCAATGTCCGGCTCTGTCGCGGTGCCAGCCACGATGCTTGATGTCCAAATACAAGCTGTAGCAGGCAGTGAACGCCGGAAATAGGTTTTGGACGATGCCGACCGAATCCTGCTTCTGCGAGAACATGAAGTAGCTAAGCGTCATCAGGCTGCCGACGATGCTCATGTACCAAAACAGCCGCGGAATCACCGGCTTGCCATGACGCTTGCTGGCGATGAACTGCACCACCCAGCGACCGCCGAACATCAGCGCACCGGTGAGGCCGATCAGCTTCCACGGGCTCATGTGCAGCCCGGTCCATGTCAGCCACGGGATCGGCGTGTTCATGATGTCAACGGGGATGACATCCATGGTCATAGCTCTTCCACCGCAGTGCGTTTACTGCGCGCGATTAGCCATGCCACGCCGCGCAGATCGCGCAGACCGACCAGCGCGCGATTGAGGTTGTTGTATTTCGACACGCCGCTGGCGCGATGACGGTGATTCACCGGAACGCTAATCGTCTTCCAACCCGCGCGCTGCATCAGCGCCGGCAGATAACGATGCATATGGTTGAAGTACGGCAGATCGAGAAAGGCCTCGCGCTCGAACAACTTGATGCCACAGCCGGTATCGGGCGTGGAATCCTTGAGCATGCGGCTGCGGATCGCGTTGGCGAATTTCGACGCCCAGCGCTTGCTGCCGGTGTCCTTTCGATTCACCCGCCAACCGGCGAACAGCTTCACCTCGGCGGCGGACTTTTCGCGCTCGGCCAACAGCTTGGGAATGTCCGCTGGATCGTTCTGGCCGTCGCCGTCGAGGGTCGCGATCCACGCGCCGCGCGCTTGTTTCACGCCGCTGCGTACCGCCGTGCTCTGCCCGCTTTGGCTGATGTGCTTGATGACGCGCAACTCCGGCACCTCGGTCTTCAGCCGCTTGAGCACATCGAGCGTATCGTCGCGCGAGCAATCGTCGACGTAGACGATCTCGAACGCCTCGCCTTTCAGCAGCGCGTTGCCGCGCAGCGCTGTCGTGATTTCATTGATCAAGGGCGTCACGTTGTCGCGCTCGTTGAAGACGGGGACGACGACGGAGAGGTGGGGATGGGTCATGAGCGATGGTATCCGGCTTCTTTTTGCGAACGGATGGCGAGGATTCTCACGAGATCCTTCGCTTCGTCGTAACTGTATAAAGCGATGTAGCCGCGCATACCGCGCCCGATCACCAACTCGCGGCATCCGTCCGCGCAGACGCGGCCAATGAGTGGATTGGCGGCAAGCACATCGATCGCGGCGATGAGGCCCGCCATGCGGGTCGCGCCGTCCGTCGCGGCGTGCTCACGAAGATGCGCGAGGATGCGTTGAACGTCCGCGCCGACCTCGTTAGCGAAATAGATCCCTGCCAACGCTTACGCCCCGATGCGTTTGGGCACGGGCAGCGGCACGTCTTCGCCGGCCATCCGCGCTTCGAGATACCGTTTCATGTCCTCCCAGGGAATGCCCATGCCGGTGTCGAGCATGCGCGCAAGCCGTTCCTGCGCCTCGGCGTGAAATACCTGTCGCCGTTCCAGCGTATCGGCCTTCTCGGCGATGGCATCGAGGATCAGACCATGCGTCGATACACCCTCGTGTTCGGCGAGCTTGGCTAGACGCGACTTAAGATCGTCAGGAATACGAATGGTGGTGGTGGACACGGGCGCTCCGTGGCTGAGGGATAACGGCAAAGTAGCACAATTGTGCTACTTGGCGGACAGGCATTGATTGCAGTAATCGAAGGGTGTGCCGCGAGTCTGTTCACCTCGCTTTCAACCGCTCCAAAATCCCATCCAATGTATCCAGATTGGTGTAGTGGATCACCAGCCGGCCTTTGTTGCCGCGGCCGTGCAATACGTTGACTGCGGTGCCGAGGGATTCGGAGAGTTCGCGTTCCAAGGTGACGAGGTCGGCCTGGGGTTTGGCTTTTGCGGTCTTGTTCGGTTTGCTGCGGTTCGCGGAAGGCAGTTGGCCGGCGGCGAGCTGCTGCACGCGATGCTCGACTTCGCGCACCGACCAGCCGTTGTCGGCGGCTTGGCGCGCGAGTGCGACCGCCGCCTGCGGTGCCAGCGACAGCAGGGCGCGGGCATGGCCCATTTCCAGCGCGCGGTTTTCGACCAGGGTGCGGATGTCCGGCGGCAGTTCGAGCAAACGCAGCAGGTTCGACACCGCCGCGCGCGAGCGGCCGACGGCTTCGGCGGCCTGGGCGTGGGTGAGGTCGAATTCGTCGATCAGCCGATGCAGCGCCTGCGCTTCTTCCAACGGGTTGAGGTCTTCGCGCTGGATGTTCTCGATCAACGCCATCGCGATGACGGTACGGTCGTCGACTTCGCGCAGCACCACCGGAATTTCGCTCAGCCCAGCTTGTTGCGACGCGCGCCAGCGGCGTTCGCCGGCGATGATTTCGTAAACCTTGCCGCCTTTGTCCTTCGCGATCTCGCGGACCACGATCGGTTGGATCACGCCCTGGGCCTTGATCGACTCGGCCAGCTCGGTGAGTTTGCCCGGATCCATCGCCCGCCGCGGCTGATACTTGCCGGGAGTCAGCGCGTCGATCGGCATCATCCGCAGCGTATCGGTCGCCGTCGCCTCCAACGGCGGCGCCTCGGCTGCGGCCTTCGGACCAAGCAGGGCCTCTAACCCGCGCCCCAGTCCGCCGCGTTTTTTGGCGGGCGCTTGTTTCGCGATGGTCATGCGGCGGTCTCCGAGGCGGGTCTGGGCGACGGGCTCGCCGCGGATTGTTTGCGTTCGCGCTGGTGGCGCATCACTTCGCCGGCAAGGCCCAGATACGCGATGGCGCCGCGCGAGCCTTTGTCGTAAGCGATGATGCTTTGGCCGTGGCTCGGCGCTTCGGCCAAGCGCACGTTGCGCGGCACGATGGTGCGGAACATTTTCTCGCCGAAGTGTTCGATCAAATCGGCCGACACCGCGTTAGCCAAGTTATTGCGCACGTCGAACATGGTGCGCAGCACGCCTTCGATTTCGAGCGCCGGATTGAGCTTGGCCTTCAGTGCCTCGATGGTCTGCAGCAGCGCGCTCAGACCTTCCAGCGCGTAGTACTCGCATTGCATCGGCACCAGGATCGAGTCGGCGGCGGTCAGCGCGTTCAAGGTCAGCAGCGACAGCGCTGGCGGGCAATCGACCAGGATGAAGTCGTATTGCTCGCGCAGCGGATCGAGCGCGCGCTTCAAACGCTGCTCGCGGCCGGGCTCGTCCATCAGTTCGATTTCGGCGGCGGTCAGATCGCCGTTGCCGGGCATCAGATCGAAGCCTTCCGGGGTGCGCACGATCGTATCGACGGCGTGCATCTCTTCGAGGATGACATCGCAGGTGGAGCCGGCCAGCTCACGCTTGTCCACGCCGCTGCCCATGGTGGCGTTGCCCTGGGCGTCGAGATCGACCAGCAGCACGCGCGTCGGCGCCTGGGCGAGGGCAGCGGCGAGATTGACCGAGGTCGTAGTCTTGCCGACCCCGCCTTTTTGGTTGGCGATGGCGATGATGCGGGCCATGAGCGGAGCGGACCTCTTGCGGCGGGAGCTTGTACGGCGGAAGCCTGTGCGACGGGACGCGACCGTGGAGGACAGCCCGAACGCGTGATTATGCCTGCTAGCGACCGGCTGGGGAGCGACGAATCGGGTTTTCAGGCAGTCATATTGGTGTCATCTGCCGTCTCATCGACCGTTTCGCCCACGCGGCCGACCGTCAGCAAATGGCGCTCGGCGTCTAGGCCTGGCACCCGCAGCGGCCGCATCTCGCGCACCGTCCAGCCGGTCGGCAGCGCGGCGATTTCCTCATCCGGGCGCGCACCCTTCATCGCCAGCAGCACGCCGCCGGGGGCGATCAAATGCCCGCCGAGTTGAAGAATCAGCGGCAGCGTGGCCAGGGCGCGGGCGGTGATCGCCGCGAACGCTCCTGGACGATCGAGGGCTTCGATCCGCGATTCCGCCACTTCGGCATTGCTCAGGCCCAAGGTCCGCAGCGCCTCGCGCATGAAGCGCGCCTTTTTGCCGTTGGATTCGACCAGGGTCACACGCAGGTCCGGGTGAGCGATCGCCAGCGGGATGCCGGGCAAACCGGCGCCGGTGCCGAGGTCGGCGAGGTTCGGGACACCCACTGCGATGCCGACGAACGGCGCCATCGCCAGCGAATCGAGCACATGCTTGGTCACCATCTCGCGCGGGTCGCGGATCGCGGTGAGGTTGTAGGCGGTGTTCCAGCGCAGCATCAGCGCGAGATAGCGCGCCAGGGGCTCGGCCAGGGCGGGGTCGAGCTGCAGGGCTTGCAGGCCGGCAATCAGGTCGTCGCGGGCGGCAGCGGGGAGGTCGGGGTTGGTCATACCGGAAAGTATGCAGGGCCGGCATCGCGCCACGCGACCGTCGCCAGATACCCGGGCACAGGAAGCCACGCCCGCAGTGCCCAGTCCTGCGCCAGCCCAAGGGTCGGCTCGCAGGCCGCAAGCCGTGGCGCGAGGCTGGCATCGTCCGCATCGATCTCGAACCGCAGCTTCTCCAAACCGAAGGACAGGCCGCGACCATGCGCCTTCAGCAACGCCTCTTTCGCGCACCACAGCCGGGTGAAGCGCAGCTGCAACGCTGCGGGGTTATCGGCCCAACGCGCCAAGGCGGCGGTTTCCTCGGGGGCGAAAAAGCGGCTGGCCAGCGCCAGTGCTTTGGGGCGCGGCCGCAGCAGTTCGAGATCGACCCCAACCCGGGCGCCGAGCGCATAGACCGCCATCAGCCAATCGCCGCTATGGCTCCAGTTGATGTCGATTTCGGCAGAGTTGCTGGATGAAACGGCGGTGATCGCGACCCCTGCCGCTATCGCAGGCTGGGGATGAAGATGCGGCCGCCCATGGCTGTCCCTCACCAGTGCGATCTGGGCCTCGGGCAGTTCCAGCGCTGCGCTCAGCCACGCCCGCACCCGGGGCTCGGCAGGTTCGCCGCGACGATACGGCCAGCAACAGCCGACGACGGGGCCAAAGCGAAAGGTGTTCTGAGGGATGTCCACAGGCGGGCGGTCGGTCATTGAAAGCACGCCTGTTTGAGGCATACGGGCCGGCCAGCGTAAAGTAGAACCGATCCCGCGTTTTGCCCCGCGCCGCTCGGCGGCAGGCATCCGACGGGAGCAGGGGGCGATGCCGGACGCATCGTGAGGCCAAAAGAATCGTCAGATGCCGACGATCGCGAATTCGACGATGGTGAACTCCGCAGTGGTGAACGCAGCAGCAGCGCCGTCCGTCGTCGTACTCTCCGACCCGGCGACAAACGCAACCAAACGTGCACAGGCGCTTATCGAAGGCGCGCCCGAGCGCTGCATCGCTTTCGGCGGCGATGGCCCGATCGCAGTGTCGCGGTTCTTGGCCGAAGTGGCCGCTGTCGCCGATACCTTGCCCGACGCCCCAAGCGCAATCTTGCTGTGCGAAAACCGCTACCGCTTTCTGGTGGCGTTCTGCGCCGTTGCCCTGCGCGGGCACATCAACCTACTGCCGCCCTCGCGGATGCCGCAGGCGATCGACGATGTGCTGCAGCAGCATCCCGATAGTTATTGCATCGCCGATACCGAGCTATCGCCCTCGCCGCCGCGCCTGCACGTACTGCCGGTATCGCTGCCCCAGCGCGCCACCGACATGCTGCATGTCGATGCCGATACTGTGGCGATGATCGGCTTCACCTCCGGCAGCACCGGCACCCCCAAAGCCAATCCGAAAACCTGGGGCAGCCTGCGGATCAGCAATGCGCAGAATCTCGCTGCGCTGGCGCATTTGTGGCCCGATGGCGGCGACAAGCGCATCGTCGCCACCGTACCGCCGCAGCACATGTACGGCATGGAGATGTCGATTTTGATGCCGCTGCTCGGCGATGCCGCAGTGCACTGCGCGCGCCCGTTTTTCCCGGAGGATGTCGCGCAAGCGCTGAGCGATGCCGATGCGCCCTGTCTGCTGGTGACCACGCCGGTGCATCTGCGCGCATTGGTGGAATCCGGCGTGGCGATGCCGCCGCTCGCGGGCATCGTCACCGCCACCGCACCGCTGCCGGTCGCGCTGGCCGAAGTCGCCGAACGCCGGTTCGGCTGTGAAGTGCGCGAATTGTTCGGCGCCACCGAAACCTGCGTCATCGCGCAGCGTCGCACCGCGCATGAAGACGCGTGGCATCTGTATCCCGGCGTGCGCCTGCAGCCGCAACCCGACGGCACCGTGGTGCAAGCAGCGCATTTGCCTGCACCGGTGGCGTTGGCCGATCTGGTCGAATTGCACGGCGAGGATCGCTTCGTGCTGTGCGGCCGACAGACCGATCTGCTGGAAATCGCCGGCAAGCGCGCGTCGCTCGGCGACCTTACCCGCCGCCTGCTCGCTGTGCCCGGCGTGAGCGATGGCGTGATGCTGCAACTCGACCCCTGCGCGCTTACCGGCGTGCGCCGGATCGCTGCGCTGGCGGTCGCGCCGGGGCTGGACGAAGCGCAGATTCTCGACGCGCTGCGGCACAGCGTCGATGCGGTGTTCTTACCGCGAAAACTGCGCATCGTCGATACGCTGCCGCGCAACGACACCGGCAAATTGCCGCGCGCGGCGTTGTTGCAGATGCTGGGCTGATTCCCGCCAGCCTGTCGGCGCGCGCAGCGCAGATCGCTGCGCTATGATCCGCCGCATTCGCTCCTGGGGGAGCATGCGATGACAGGTGCAGCACGATGAAAGGCGCAGGCGGAACACCCGGTGGCATCGGACAATTCTTCATCGGTTTGATGTGCGCCGTCGCGGGCGGATGGCTGCTGACGAATCAAGTGCAAGTCAGCTCCGGCGGCGGCTGGTACGTCTGGGGCATGAACGGCTTCGGCCTGTCGCTGATCCCCTTCATTCTCGGCGTCGGCATGCTGTTTTTCGACGGCAAATCAATCGCCGGTTGGATCTTGCTCGCCGCGGGTTTGGTGATCGTGTTCGTTGGTATCTTGTCGAACCTGCAGATCTATTTCCGCCCTACCAGTTTGTTCAACACGCTGATGATGCTCGGCTTGCTGGCTGCGGGCGTTGGCATGATGGCGGCAGCGTTACGTAGCCCGGCCCCAGCAGCAGACAAGCCGGCAGCAGACAAGAAGGGCTGAGCCGTTTCTTTACGATGTGTCTTTATGATGTGTCTTTGCGATGCTTCTTTGTGACGCATCTCTGATGTGTTTCGGCGAAACCTTTCGCCGAGACCTGCCCCAATCACTCATGCCCCAATCACTCATGTCGATGCTCGGCGCGTTATCGCCTGTCCCATGCCGATAGCGCAATCGTGTTTTCGATGCGCGGCCATAAGCATGCAGGGTGCATTACAGGTCATGCAGAATGCATGAATTCAGCGTAAATATCGCT
The DNA here is from genome assembly GCA_031374725.1 of Lysobacteraceae bacterium. Taxonomy (GTDB): domain Bacteria; phylum Pseudomonadota; class Gammaproteobacteria; order Xanthomonadales; family Xanthomonadaceae; genus Lysobacter_I. The sequence continues at coordinate 7,519 of JANMGT010000065.1, forward strand.
GCTTTTTTCGCCAATTTCGATGTTTTTGATCGTACCCTGAACGATCGAAATCGCGTCCTTGTGCCGCAGGACGTGGGGCGCATACTCGCCCACGTTCACACCTCGGAGTAAGCACATGGGCATCATCATCTGGTTAATCATCGGCGGCATCATCGGCTGGCTTGCCAGCATCATCATGAAGCGCGACAGTCAGCAGGGTATTCTGCTGAATGTCGTGGTCGGCATCATCGGTTCGTTCCTCGGCGGTTTTCTGCTTGCGCCGATGTTGGGCTCGGGCACCGTTAACAGCGGAGATTTCTCGGTCGTCGGTTTGCTTGCGTCGCTCGGCGGCGCAGTCGTGTTACTGCTGATCGTAAATTTGTTTTCTCGCGGCCGTGCGCGCTAATCGACCACGTTAACCGGCCATAGGCAACATCGGCGCATGCATCGCTGTCACCGGAACGCCCGTCATCGACGGGCGTTCTTTTTTGCTAGGTAAACAGCAAGCGCCAGCAATCAATTGCAAGCAGTTACGCTACGGCGCCAGCGCCACCCACACCGGCGCATGATCGCTCGGTCGATCCCATGTGCGCGGCGTGCGGTCGATGTCGGCAGCGGTGGTCGTTTCGCGCAGCGCATCCGACACCAAGGTCAAATCGATGCGCAGGCCGAGATTGCGGCGAAAGCCGGCTTGCCGGTAATCCCACCAACTGAAGAATCCGCCTTCGCTGTGATGCAGGCGATACGCATCGTGCAAGCCGAGCGCAAGTAACCGCGTCAACGCCGCGCGTTCGGCGGTGGAGGTGAGGATGCTGTCGTCGTTCCACACCTGCGGGTCGTATACGTCGCGGTCGTCTGGCGCGATGTTGAAATCGCCCATCACCACCAAGCGCGGATGCCGCGATAACTCGTCCGCGATCCACGCATGCACGGCCTCGAACCAGCGCAGTTTGTAATCGTATTTTTCGCTGCCAACATCCTGGCCGTTCACCACATACAAATTGACGATGCGCACGCCGTTGACGGTCGCAGCGATCGCGCGCCGCTGCGCGTCGTCGAAATTCGGAATGCCGATCTGCACCGCGTCCAGCGCATGCCCGCGCGCCAACAGCGCCACGCCGTTGTAGGTCTTCTGCCCCGCGAACACGCTGCGATACCCAAGACCCGCGAGCACCGCATCGGGAAACTTGGTGTCCTCCATCTTGGTTTCCTGCAGCCCCACCACATCCGGCTGCGCATCGTGCAGCCATTGTTCGAGATGCGGCAGGCGCACGTTGAGCGAATTGACGTTCCAACTGGCGATTTTGAAGGGCGATGTGGTCATGGCTGAGTTTCTGTACAAGGCGAGCGGTAGGCTACTCTGCTCGCATGTTTTGAGGCAACAAACGAATCGTCAACAAGATCAGCTAGAGCGCATTTCCTGATCTGTTACGCTCCTGACCCTTCGTTCAAGATCGGCAGCATCTGTTCCGGCTAGAGCGCATTTCCTGATCTGTTACGCTCATGGCGTCACCAAGCTATCGCTGCGGTTCGGTTCCGGCTAGAGCGCATTTCCTGATCTGTTACGCTCTCGCTGCGTCGAAGCGTCATAAGCCCACGTGTTCCGGCTAGAGCGCATTTCCTGATCTGTTACGCTCGCAGACATCTCCATGCTGAAGACCGCCACGGTTCCGGCTAGAGCGCATTTCCTGATCTGTTACGCTCCAAGCACGTTGGCACGAAGACGCCCGCGCCGTTCCGGCTAGAGCGCATTTCCTGATCTGTTACGCTCTACTGCGGCGGCTGGCCGCTGTCGGCATTGGTTCCGGCTAGAGCGCATTTCCTGATCTGTTACGCTCCAGCGCGGGGTTGACCTCGCCAGACAGTGCGTTCCGGCTAGAGCGCATTTCCTGATCTGTTACGCTCTGGGCGGGCAAACTGCAGCGTGTTGGCTGTGTTCCGGCTAGAGCGCATTTCCTGATCTGTTACGCTCAGTACGCCAGGTACGTGAAGCGGGAGATCGGTTCCGGCTAGAGCGCATTTCCTGATCTGTTACGCTCCCCATGACTGCTGCATGCTGGCGTTGCCCTGTTCCGGCTAGAGCGCATTTCCTGATCTGTTACGCTCCCGCTGAAGTGGCGGCGGTGACGGCCGCCAGTTCCGGCTAGAGCGCATTTCCTGATCTGTTACGCTCTGCCGGACGCCCAGGGCAAGCCTGGCATCCGTTCCGGCTAGAGCGCATTTCCTGATCTGTTACGCTCTCCGAAAGAGCAGGCCAAAGCAAAGGCCACGTTCCGGCTAGAGCGCATTTCCTGATCTGTTACGCTCCGGGCGAGAGCTTCACGTCCATGTTCCAGTGTTCCGGCTAGAGCGCATTTCCTGATCTGTTACGCTCTTCTGTTTGCACTTCGACGAAGCCCCAGCCGTTCCGGCTAGAGCGCATTTCCTGATCTGTTACGCTCTCTCGAAGTGTGACGTAGGGGAGCTTTATGGTTCCGGCTAGAGCGCATTTCCTGATCTGTTACGCTCGGTGTTGTCTGCGGCAGTGCTTTCAACGACGTTCCGGCTAGAGCGCATTTCCTGATCTGTTACGCTCCGACAGCGAGGTGCCCGAGAGCGAAGTGTTGTTCCGGCTAGAGCGCATTTCCTGATCTGTTACGCTCGCGCATCCGCAGCCTCTACGGCCCTCGCAAGTTCCGGCTAGAGCGCATTTCCTGATCTGTTACGCTCTCCGCTGGCGGCGATAACGTCTACTACATTGTTCCGGCTAGAGCGCATTTCCTGATCTGTTACGCTCAACCTGAACTTTGTGCCGACCACCGCTGGTGTTCCGGCTAGAGCGCATTTCCTGATCTGTTACGCTCTGTGCAAGCGAACACTGCGGTGCGCGCATCGTTCCGGCTAGAGCGCATTTCCTGATCTGTTACGCTCCGCGAGAAAGCCCACCGAGCCATCGCTATTGTTCCGGCTAGAGCGCATTTCCTGATCTGTTACGCTCGCGTGCGTCTGCGGAGTACTGTCGCCCGTCGTTCCGGCTAGAGCGCATTTCCTGATCTGTTACGCTCTCTGTCGTCGCGGGTATTGAGACGGCCGCCGTTCCGGCTAGAGCGCATTTCCTGATCTGTTACGCTCGCCACCAGCACCTCTTCATACGTGCCGTAAGTTCCGGCTAGAGCGCATTTCCTGATCTGTTACGCTCGGTCGCTCACGAGCGCGCAATGCGAACGATGTTCCGGCTAGAGCGCATTTCCTGATCTGTTACGCTCACCTCTATATTTTCCACGGCGCGCGCACCGTTCCGGCTAGAGCGCATTTCCTGATCTGTTACGCTCAATATGGCCGACGCTGGTAAGAACGCCTACGTTCCGGCTAGAGCGCATTTCCTGATCTGTTACGCTCGTGGTAGTTCACCACCCACGCGGCGCGAGAGTTCCGGCTAGAGCGCATTTCCTGATCTGTTACGCTCCATCTGGAAACGAAGGCCAAGAGTGGTACAGTTCCGGCTAGAGCGCATTTCCTGATCTGTTACGCTCTCCTGGCGCATGTTGGCGGCGACGGCTTCGGTTCCGGCTAGAGCGCATTTCCTGATCTGTTACGCTCGTCGCCTGTGGCGTAGCGTGCTGCGCGCTTGTTCCGGCTAGAGCGCATTTCCTGATCTGTTACGCTCATAGGTGTACCCCTGCGTACTCACAGATGCGTTCCGGCTAGAGCGCATTTCCTGATCTGTTACGCTCGGCACGCTGCAAAAAGCGCACCCCGCCACAGTTCCGGCTAGAGCGCATTTCCTGATCTGTTACGCTCGCGCGCATGCCGCAGATCGCCGACAAGTCCGTTCCGGCTAGAGCGCATTTCCTGATCTGTTACGCTCGCGAATCAGCGACGAGTTGCACGTAATCATGTTCCGGCTAGAGCGCATTTCCTGATCTGTTACGCTCGGAGCCCCTTGAGTGGGAGCAAGCGCCGACGTTCCGGCTAGAGCGCATTTCCTGATCTGTTACGCTCCAACGCCCCGATCCGAAACCCCACCCTTCAGTTCCGGCTAGAGCGCATTTCCTGATCTGTTACGCTCGTGATGGCGCTATGGGTAACGCCGAGCGCAGTTCCGGCTAGAGCGCATTTCCTGATCTGTTACGCTCGACCGCGCCGAACGCGAGCATGCCGCTCAGGTTCCGGCTAGAGCGCATTTCCTGATCTGTTACGCTCGGCGAAGGCGGAGACAACATGGGCCGAGGCGTTCCGGCTAGAGCGCATTTCCTGATCTGTTACGCTCTCCCGGGTCTTGTGGTCGCCGCGCGCGCTGTTCCGGCTAGAGCGCATTTCCTGATCTGTTACGCTCCTCCCGGGTCTTGTGGTCGCCGCGCGCGCTGTTCCGGCTAGAGCGCATTTCCTGATCTGTTACGCTCGTGTTGGACTTCGGGGACGGCGAGGGTTAGGTTCCGGCTAGAGCGCATTTCCTGATCTGTTACGCTCCAACGCCCCGTTCGGCAACCCCAATCTGTAGTTCCGGCTAGAGCGCATTTCCTGATCTGTTACGCTCGCGCCGGACCCGACGTTTACGGCCAACGCTGTTCCGGCTAGAGCGCATTTCCTGATCTGTTACGCTCCTGCTTTTCGCCTAGCGGGGTTCTCTACCAGTTCCGGCTAGAGCGCATTTCCTGATCTGTTACGCTCCCGACGGCATCGCCGACGTACTGATCCACGGTTCCGGCTAGAGCGCATTTCCTGATCTGTTACGCTCAAGAGCTTGCGCACCTCGCGCTCGGTCTCGGTTCCGGCTAGAGCGCATTTCCTGATCTGTTACGCTCGGCGACCCAGCCCTGACACTGCCGCCGGATGTTCCGGCTAGAGCGCATTTCCTGATCTGTTACGCTCGAATCGATCGGCGCCTTCGCGCTGTTCCAAGTTCCGGCTAGAGCGCATTTCCTGATCTGTTACGCTCTCGCGCAGGGTATGGCCGCAGCAATAGTGCGTTCCGGCTAGAGCGCATTTCCTGATCTGTTACGCTCACTCCATCCGCCAGCCAAGTGGTGAACCTTGTTCCGGCTAGAGCGCATTTCCTGATCTGTTACGCTCCGTGACTGCGGTCGGTGACGACGATAGTCTGTTCCGGCTAGAGCGCATTTCCTGATCTGTTACGCTCTGGCGTTCGTTCTTTGGAATCGCACTGGCGGTTCCGGCTAGAGCGCATTTCCTGATCTGTTACGCTCCTCGCGGCCGAAGCCTTGGACAACTACCGGGTTCCGGCTAGAGCGCATTTCCTGATCTGTTACGCTCATTGAGCTGACGTCGGGCGAGGTGTTCTACGTTCCGGCTAGAGCGCATTTCCTGATCTGTTACGCTCCCTATTGGACCGCGAACACCGGCGTGACGCTGTTCCGGCTAGAGCGCATTTCCTGATCTGTTACGCTCATTCATGGTGTTTTGTAGCACCACGACGACGTTCCGGCTAGAGCGCATTTCCTGATCTGTTACGCTCCGTGGCGCTTGCGCAGACGAAGTTCCAAGAGTTCCGGCTAGAGCGCATTTCCTGATCTGTTACGCTCCGTCGCGAACATGCCGAATGTGGCCGATTGGTTCCGGCTAGAGCGCATTTCCTGATCTGTTACGCTCCGACAGGCCGGCGGGGCGATGCGACACGCCGTTCCGGCTAGAGCGCATTTCCTGATCTGTTACGCTCAAGCCGCGCGACGGGTGGCCCTGCCAATCGGTTCCGGCTAGAGCGCATTTCCTGATCTGTTACGCTCCACCGGCACGATCACAGCATCGAAGAAGCTGTTCCGGCTAGAGCGCATTTCCTGATCTGTTACGCTCAACAACACGACCGAGAACGTGATGCAGATCGTTCCGGCTAGAGCGCATTTCCTGATCTGTTACGCTCCGCAGTATTCTTTCCATGGCGACGGCAACGGTTCCGGCTAGAGCGCATTTCCTGATCTGTTACGCTCCTGAATATGCGTTGATCCTGCAGTACACGCGTTCCGGCTAGAGCGCATTTCCTGATCTGTTACGCTCCTCGGCTCTCGCAGCTGCAGCGGCTCCGCTGTTCCGGCTAGAGCGCATTTCCTGATCTGTTACGCTCAATCGCGACTTGGAAAGGTTCGCTTCACGGTTCCGGCTAGAGCGCATTTCCTGATCTGTTACGCTCCGCAGTGCTGCAAACCCCTGTTTCCACAGGGGTTTTCTTCTTTTTGGAACAGAAAAACCCGACGGTGGCGGTTAGAACAGCTCATATTGCTCCGGGTTTTTGGGCGGTTTCTGGCGTTTGCGGTTGTCGAAACGGACGATGCCGGTGTATTGCTTGTCGGTGAAGTAAAGCACATAGACTTTGCCGCCCGGCGGCAGCACGGTTTCGACCCGACGGGTGGTGGTGGTGGCTTGTTCGCGGCCTTCGACGAAACGCAGATAGACCGAATATTGGCAGCGCTCGAAGCCGAGATCGAGCAAGTCGTGGCGGAACCCCGTCGCCGCTTTACGCTGCTCCGGGGTGTCTACCGGCAAGTCGAACATCACCAAGACCCACATGAGCCGGTACGCGCTGAGGGCACGGGTGGGTGGGCGCTGCGGCTCATTCTTCTTCGTCCTTGGCATGGTGGCGTGCTCGCTTGGTCAAGCGTGGCGGGCGGCGCGCGGTCGCGGGCGCGTCAAGCATCGCGCGCAGCGATGCGGCTTGGGCGATCGGCAGCGACAAGGTTTTGCGTTCGCCTTCGTACACCAGCGCCAGCGACAGGCATAGGCGTTCGATGGCGTTGGCGATCGGGCCGAAGCCTTCTTCAGTGCGCACTGGGCGGGTCATCAATAACGCCAGTTCGCGTTTGGCGACGGCGTCCACGGTGTACAGGCCCAGGTCCACGCGCTGGCGTACCAGCGCATCCACGCAAGGGCGGAACGGTTCCATCATGTCGTCGACTAAGCGCATAGCGTTGCCGTCGTTGGCGTGATGCAACGGCAGGCCGGGGTGTAGGCCCGTGGCAATGAGATAACGCGCAACGGTGGCGCGCAGCACGGTGTAGCCGTAGTTGAGCTGGCCGTTGATGTCGTCGCCGTCGGGGTTGCGGCGGAAGCTTTTACCGAGCAAGCGGCTCCAGTAGCGGCGGGCGCCGACGCCTTCTTGGTTGCTGGGGTCGCCCGCGCGCACGTTCGGTACCAGTGCGCGCAACGGTGCTTCCGGCAGGCCATATGCGCCCAGGCAGGCGGCCTGCATCGACAGTTTGCTGCGCACCAGATCGCGCCATAAACGCTTGCGTAGCGGTTTGGACGCCGCCAGTTGCGCATCCATGCGCGCGCCCTGGCGGTGGTGGCTGGCCAACGGCCACAGCACCGCGCGCGGCAGTTGGTTGCGGCCGCAGATCACCACCGGTGCGCCGCGTTCGGCCAGGGCCACCAGCAGGTTATTGCTGATGACCACGCCGTGCGCGGTGGCGATGAGTGCGGACACATCATCCAGCGGCACGCGGCCGAGTTCGGTGCCGCGGCGTTCGGCCACCAGGAAGCCGCGTTCCACATGCAGGTAGCGGCCATCGCCAGCCACTTCGACGATGCGCCCGATCATGGTTTGAATCCGGGGTCGTTGATGTAGCCGAGAATATCGACGCCGACCACGCGCGCTTGGATCGCTTTAAGCGCTGATGGCGCTTTTTGTATATAACTTAATTCGCCGGCGCTGGCGCGTGCATCTGCGTTTGATTCGCGGCAGCCGACCAACAAAATTTTGCCATCGGAAAACTGCGCAACGCGCAGTACCTGCGGCTGCCCGTCAATCTCTACCATCAGCATGTCGCCTTTGCGCAGCCGCATTAGCAGCGGTTTGCCATCGGTGGTGTGGGTCGGCACCTTGTGCGCTGCATGCGCGGGCCATTGATTCGCGTCGTACAGATTGACCACGGTGCCGTCCCAACGCCCGTCGTCGCGGCGGACGATGTCGTAGCAGTAATTGCCGTCGCCTTTGACGAAGCGGTAAGGCTTGCCGTCGCGGCGGTCGTGGATGGCGATCACCGATAAGCGCTGTTGCTTCATCACGCGGCGGATGCCGGTGTTTTGGGTGAACTGTTGCAGCGCGGCTTTGATGTCTTTGGCGCTGCTCAGCGGTGCGAGTAAGGCGTGCAATTGCGTGCGCAGGCGTTCGTCGGCGAGGCCGGCGAGGTCGCTCGCGCCTTTGAGGCTGTCCAGTGGAACGCGGCGGCCGACCAATGGCACGCCTTTTTTATCGGCGTCGCCACGCTTGCCATAGTTGGTGTCGTTGTGCAGCGCCGCTTGCCGGCCGTGATCGGGTTTATGCGACACCACGACCTTATTTAATGTGTCGCGCAAGTCGTCGCGGAAGCTCGGCCATGGCAAATCCAGCGAATCGAGCAGGCGGTTTTCGCCGTGTTTTTCTGCACGAGCGGCCGCAGTCGCGACGCGCTGAATCACGCTGCGGTTGCACAGACCGATGACTGCGGCATCGAGCGCGTGGTGGCGATGGTCGTTGCGGTTTTTGAGATTGTTGCCGGACAACATGCGGTTCAAGCCCCATTTGCCGCGAAGCATGCCGGTGAGTTTGCCGGTGCTGACCCAGACGTGGTCTTTGTGGCAGACGTAGCTGAGGTATTGCTTAGCGACCCGAGAGAGGTAGGCGGTATCGGTGAGGTGGCGGGCGAGAAAATCGTTGTCGCCGAGAAAACGTTGTAGGGCGTCTTCGCGGAAATGTTCGGCTTTGCGCCGGGTGGCCGGGTGTTTGCTACCAGCGAACAGTTGCTGCACGCGCAGATCGATCGCGTCCCAATCGTAGCCCGGCGGCGAGTGGCCGAAGGCTTCGTAGGGCGTGCTGTTGGCTTTGTCGCGGTTGGCTTGGCGTAGGCACAGCGCTTTGTTGCCGTTGCCGTCGTGCAGCGAGCGCGAGAACGGCAGGATGTGGTCGATTTCGACTTCGTCGCTGAACAACATCGCCATGCCGATCTGCCGGCCGGAGTACACGCAGATGCGATCTAAGGCGTCGTCTTCGCCCAGTTCGCGCCACAGCCGCAGGCGCAGACGATTTTCGCGGTTAGGCGCTTGGCCCAGCGCCAGCAGGTGTTGGTCGAAGGCTTCGTTGCGTTTTTGGTTGTCGGCCTGCTCGCGTTCGATTTCGCGTCTGCGCTCGCCGGATAGGCCAAATTCGCGTGCGAGTTCAACCACGATTTCGCGCGGGTTTCCGTATCGGCGGATCAGCGCGTTCATCAACTGCCGCAACTGATTCAAGCCGATGTGAACAGTGGGGTTGGCGATCTTGCCGTAGCGTCGTTCGTCCGGGTCTTGGGCGGATTCGGCCGGTGTGGTGTAGCCGCGCAGTATTTCGCCGTAGTAGGGCAGACGTTTGAAGTACTCGCCGGTGTGCAGTTCCGAGTGATGGGTGTAGCCGGCGCGCTGCACGGCGATGTCGTAGGTGACGACCTCGCGTTCCAATTCTGGCACGATACGCAGCAGCGCGTTGCGGCTGAGGCTGCCGTAATCCTCGGGCAGGCGTATGCGGGCGATTGCGCGGGCCTGCTCGGGCGTGAGCGTGGGCGCGTGCGCGAGGGCATCAAGCCAATGTTGCTCGAACGGCTGCGGGCGCAGGATGTCCTTTGCAGGCGCGGTGTCGGTGGGCAGGGCCAACAGCGCCTGGGCCAGGATGTCGTCTTGATCGGCACGTTCGACCAGTACTGCGAGAGCCTCTTGGGTGTCCGCAGGCAAGGTCCACCACGCATCACCCAAGGCGGCCTCGGATGAGAATTGTGCGGAGGCGGCGTCACCATTGAGACCTTTGCGCTTCTCGGACTCCAAGTTAAAGGCGGTGGCTTTGCCCAAGCCGGCGGCTTTAGCAAGCTTGGCGAATGTGGCTTGCTTGGGTTCGCGCAGCAGCAGATCGCGCATGCTGTCGCGTTCGTCCAAGCGCAGCGGGCGGTAACCGATGCCGTCTTTCACTCGCAGATTGTTCAGCTCTTGCAGGATGCGGAACCGCTGTTGCAGCGGTGCGCACAGCGGCAGGCGGTGTTCTTTTTCTTCGAATAGACAGCGTCCGGGCAACACGGGTTTGAGCCGGCGTTGAAACAGCAGAATGTCGATAAGCCTGTCGCGCAGCGCATCGCTAAGCGTTGCCGGATGGTGGGCTTGCTGCGCGGCCCACAGTTGCTCGAATTCGTCCTGCACCATCTGTCGCTGCAAATACAGTACGTACTGGCCGTCGGCACTGCGGCGTGCGCGCACCGAACGGCGCTCGGTGTGTTCGCGGGCGAGGTATTCGCCGACGGTGCGGCAGCCAGCGGCGTCGATTCGCGTTTGCAGCGCCTTAACCGCCTCTTTGACCTTGCCTGACTCTTTTTCTTTTTCGGCGTCGCCGCGGTCTTTGCGGCTGCTCTTGAAGCCGCGCTTGCGACACAGGTGATAGAGCGCACGGCCGAGTTGGTGCAGGCTCAGCGGTGCGTCCAGCGCTTGCGCCCGCAGCAGATACGGGTCGTCGCGCTGGATCGCTTTGCGGCTAGCGTCGTCGCTAGGCATCAAGCCGGCGTCGATCAGTGCTTGCATCAGCCGCTGCCGACGTTTGAGCACGCGATCACGGCGACGTCGGGCCTGACGGGCTTGTCTGCGGCTCGCGGCCAAGGACGCCAAGGTTTTCGGGTCGCGGCCATCCGAGAAAATCCGCGCCCCCATGCGCACGATGTGCTGCGCCTCGCCCGCTGCGTCGAGCGCATACACACACCAACCGATGGAATTGGTGCCTAAATCAAGCCCAAGCCTATAGTCAATCTTCGCCATCATCGTCCCCTGTTGACTTGCCGCTGGAAGCGGCCGTAGATTATGTGCATTGACAGATCAGGAAATGCGCTCTATCCGCTAACAAGCTGACTCAGCTTTCGCTGATAGATGCACCAAATCAGACAGGGCCGGGCAACCGGCCTTTGTCGTTTCCGATGCCTGCCCGCTCAGCGTGCTGAGCCCGTTCTGTGGTTAGGGTTTGCGATATCGCGCAAAAGCGCACCCTGTCAGATCTGACAGCCCGCCGGGTTCTTGATGAGCGGCGTACGCAAGTCGAGGCCTTCGCTGACGTGATGGCTCGATTCAGCGGCGCAGCACGCCAGTTTTACCGAGCACGGAGCCATGCGGCGGCGGCATTTTTCGCACACCGTTAGAGCCTGTTCAATATCTTTAACCAACGCCGATGAATCCGTTGGCTGTCATCCCGAACGCCTGCGCAGCGGGTGGAGGGACCTGCTTTGTGCTTTTCTGCGACCGAAACAGCAGGCCCCTCCACCCGCTGCGCGGGCGTTCGGGATGACAGTGTTTCGGGCGGTGCGCGAGTTTGAACATGCTCTTAGAAGCGTTACCTCACGTGCCCTGCTTCGCCTTCCACGCCGCCAATACCTCGGCTTCGCGCTCGGGTTTGATGCCCGCGCGCGGTCCGGCTTTGCGGCGTTCTTCGGGCTGGCTGTCGAACCACGCCAGCGTGGCGGCAACCGTGTCCGCGATGCTGCGGAACGTCAGCCCTGCGGCGATCGCTTTCGCATTGCTGCGGGTGTGGAAACCCGCGGTCTCGCCGGTGCGCGGCACCCAGGCGGGCATATCGCCCCAGGGCGAGACGTTCTGCGTTTCGAGAAATTCGGCAGGCACGAAGCGCAGCGTCGCGCCCTGTGTGGTCGAGGCGCGAATGCCGTAGAGCAGCGCCGACATATCGAGTGCGTAATCGGGGCCGATCGCGTTGAAGATCCCGCGCTGCTTGCGCTCGGCCAGACGGATCATCCATTCGCCTACATCGCGCGCGTCGATGAATTTCACCGGGTCGCGGCCATCGCCCGGGCACAGCACGTCGCCGCCGCGACGCAGACGCAGCGGCCAATAGCTGAAGCGGTCGGTATCGTCGCCGGGGCCGACGATCAAACCCGGCCGCAGGATCGTGGTCGCGTCACCGAAGTGTTTGCGCGCTTCGGCTTCGGTCGCGGCTTTGAGGCCGGCGTATTTGTTCATATCGGCGCGCAGGCTGGTCATCGTCTGCTGCATCGCATCGCCGTCGAATGTTGCGAGGGCTGCGGTTTCGTCGTCGCCGGGGGTCGCGTTGTCGGCGTAGGCGGACAGGCTGGAGATCATCGTGTACGCGCCAACATGGCCTTTCAACACGGCGGCGGCATCGCGAATCCACGCCGGCACGCTGCTGGGGTTGTCGATGCACACGTCCCAGCGCCGGCCTTTGTCGATGTCGGCCTTGATCGAAGCGTAGTCGTTCTTGTCGCGATCGCCCAACAGTTGCTGCACGTCGCCGGGCCACTCCGGCTGTTTGCGACCGCGGTTGAAGAGGGTGACGCGATGCCCGCGCGCCAGCGCATAGCGCACTTGATGCGGGCCGGTGAGGCCGGTGCCGCCGAGAATCAGGATGTCTAAGGGCTTTACCGACGGCACGCCCGGCGCGTTCGCGTTCGATGCGTCAGGCGCTGACCCCAATGGCGCGGGCGCGGACCCACCGCCGCCCTGCGCGTGCACGGCCGAGCCCGCAGCAGCGGCCAACCCGAAGGCACCGAGTTTCAACACGTGGCGGCGATCGAGACGCATGGAGTGCTCCGGCGAGGGTTCGGGCCATCGTCATCCGAAACATGGGCTGCGACCTGTGCCGGAAGTCAGACGACTTGGATGCCTGGATGCCGGACCCGAAACGACGATGCCCCGGGTTTCCCCGGGGCATCGTGCGGCAACACGGTGTAAACACTATGTGATCAACCGAGTACCAGCGTCAGATTAAAGCGGCTGAGGATCGGGGTGATCCGCTGGAACCAGGTGATCGGGCTGGCCACGCTGCAGTTGCTGTTGCTGCCGGACGGAAGCTGGCCGCCCGAGGTCACGCCCTGGGCCTGGCCGGTGCCGGTGATCCACGAACCGCCGGAGTCGCCTCGGCCGGCGCATGCGGTGGAACGGGTCAGACCGGTGACGTTACCCGTGCCGTAGTTGACGGTGTTGTCGTAGGAAACGACGGTGCCGCAGCGCCAGCCGGTGGTGCGGCCGGAACGGCAGACCGCCGCGCCGATCGGCGCCACGGTGCGGCCCAGCACGCGTTGCACGGTGCCGTTGTACTTGGTCACTTGGCCAGACAGGGTATCGACGCTGCGCACGTTGGCCCAGGCCATGTCGCCGCCGGGATAGTACTGGCCCTGAACCGAGCCCACCTGTACGCCTGTGACGCGCACCGGCGTGCCGACGCCGCCGCAGTGGCCGGCCGTGGCGAAGCCCTCGGTGGTGCCGCGGGTGACCGCGAACCCGATCGAACACAGACCGCCGCCGGACTCATATTCAATGCCGCCGACCACATTAAAAAACGGCGTGGGCGCTTCGAACGGCGAGACCTCAAAGCGGACCATGCCGGTGTCGATGTTGCTGGCGGCGATGAAATCCACCGCACGCAGCGAATGGCCCGCCGCGACCGTCACCAGCACGCTGTTACTCGGCACGTCCACGGCCCAGGCATGCACGCCGCTCAGGCGACTTTTCTGTTTGGTGCCGGCATGGATGCTGTCCAGTTGCGCGATCGCATCGTTCAACTGGCGCATGGAATAACGGTGCTGCCGCACCTCGACGCCAGCGGACGCTGCGGCCTTGGCCGAACCGGTGGTCGCGGTGACATAGCGATAGTGGCCGTCGGCGCCGCGCTCCAGCCAGCTGCCGGCGTAACGGTCCCCCAGTTGTTTGGCCATGCGCGCTTCGTTGACATAGGCGGTGCGCTCGGCATTGAAGTACTGCGCGAGCTGCGCGTCGTTCATGCCGAGATCGCGTTTCATCGCATTGGCGACGCCCTTGCTGAGCACAGGCTCGCGCTCAGTGGCGGAAGCACTGCCGATAGCGAACACGGCGGCGGCCAGCGACAGTGCGATGGTGGTGTGACGGACGGGACGGGGATATTGCGGATGGGTCATGGAATTCGCTCCTTGAAGGGGATAACGCCGAAGATCGACCACGCATCCGGCCGAATCCGCAGCGGTTGTGCGCCAGCGTCATGTCCGCCGACGCTGCCTAAACCTACCCTGCCGCTGGCGCTCAATGTGTGTGTTTGCTCTCATAAAACGCGTTGAACAGGCGCTTACGTTGAAACCGCGTTTTGGCCTATGCGGCGCAGCAATTGGCACCCGGAAGGCCACTTGCTACATCCATGCCCCGATTCGCAGCCCTTTCGCCTACCTGCCCGACCCGCGACAATAGTCGCCTTGGCCGGCGCTGCTGCTGGCCTTCACGGAGAACCCATGGCCGACTTCAATCCCGCACCGCCCGCAGGCGGCGCCAAGATCACCAAATCCCCGCACGGCTTGAACGTGCCGGACCGCCCGATCGTTCCCTTCATCGAAGGCGACGGCATCGGCCCCGATATCTGGCGCGCCAGCGTGCGCGTGCTCGACGCTGCGGTCGCCAAGGCCTACGGCGGCCAGAAGAAGATCGAGTGGATGGAAGTGCTGGCCGGCGAGAAAGCCTTCAACGCCACCGGCAACTGGTTGCCCGACGCCACCGTCGATGCCTGCCGCGACTACTTGGTCAGCATCAAAGGCCCACTGACCACGCCGGTTGGCGGCGGTATCCGCTCGCTCAACGTCGCGCTGCGGCAGATGCTGGACCTCTACGTCTGCCTGCGCCCGGTGCGCTGGTTCGAGGGCGTGCCATCGCCGGTCAAGAAGCCGGGCGACGTGGACATGGTGATCTTCCGTGAGAACACCGAAGACATCTACGCCGGCATCGAGTTCGAACCCGGTTCGGCCGACGCGCAGAAAATGCTGGATTTCCTCGAAAAGGAATTCCCCAAGGGTTTCGACAAAATTCGCTTCGGCACCAAGGCCAAGGGCGACGCCTGGAACAAGACGCTGGAAGCCATTGGCTCACCTGCGCGCGACTTGCCGGTGCAGGTCGGCATCGGCATCAAGCCGGTGTCTTACTTGGGCACCGAGCGCTTGGTGCACAGCGCGATCGGCTACGCGATCCAGAACAAGCGCAAGTCGGTGACGTTGGTCCACAAGGGCAACATCATGAAGTTCACCGAAGGCGCGTTCCGCGACTTCGGTTATCAAGTCGCCCGCGATTTCTACGGCGCGGTCGAACTCGACGGCGGCCCGTGGCACGTGATTCCCGAAGGCAAACCGGGCGCGGGCCTGATCATCAAAGACGCCATCGCCGACGCCTTCCTGCAGCAGATCCTGCTGCGTCCGCGCGAATACGATGTGTCGGCCACGCTCAACCTCAATGGCGACTATCTGTCCGACGCGCTGGCCGCGCAGGTCGGCGGCATCGGCATCGCCCCGGGCGCGAACATCAACTACATCACCGGCCACGCCGT
>JANMGT010000077.1:0-66832 GCA_031374725.1 Lysobacteraceae bacterium
CGTTGATAGGAGGTAGGTGCGCTCAAGCGCGCCGGGCACCCTCATCGCGTCAATATTCTTTATTCAACCGCGAAACGTCCGTTTAGCTCGAATCCTTAGAGCTTGTTCAATATCTTTAACCAACGCCGATGAATCCGTTGACTGTCATCCCGAACGCTGCGCAGCGGGTGGAGGGACCTGCTTTGTGCTTTTCTGCGACCGAAACAGCAGGTCCCTCCACCCGCTGCGCGGGCGTTCGGGATGACAGTTTTTCGGGCGGTGCGCGAGCTTGAACAGGCGCTTATTCACCAGCAACGGCATTCGATCCCGATGTACGGTTTCCGATTCGAACGTCCGGCGCGCCCATGAATTTCTTCGAACGCCAAACTGCCGCGCGTAAAACTTCATCACGGCTGATTCTGCTGTTCGCACTTGCGGTGTTCGGCATCGTCGCGGCGGTCGATCTGGCGGTGCTGATCGCGCTCGCCGGACGCGAGCTGAGCAGCGGCAAGATCGTGGCGATGTTGATCTTCGCCAGCATCGCCACGCTGGCGATCATCGGTTTGGGTTCGCTATACCGCATCGCCAGCCTGCGCGGCGGCGGCGAGGCCATCGCGCTGCAACTCGGCGGCGTGCCGGTGCCGGAGCAGACGCGCGACCCGCAGCTGCGGCGGCTGCGCAACGTCGTCGAAGAAATCGCGATCGCCTCCGGCGTGCCGATGCCCAAGCTCTACGTGCTGGAACGCGAAGCGGGCATCAATGCCTTCGCCGCGGGCTATGCGCCGTCGGATGCGGCGATCGCCGTCACTCGCGGCGCGCTTGAACGCCTGAACCGCGACGAGCTGCAGGGCGTGATCGCGCACGAGTTCAGCCATGTGCTCAACGGCGATATGCGTTTGAATATTCGCCTGATGGGCTTGCTGTTCGGCATTCTGATGCTGGCGTTGATCGGCCGCAAAATTCTCGAACACGGCCGCTTCGGCGGACGCAACAATAAAGGCGCCGGCGCGGTGATGATCGCGGCCTTGGTGGCAATGGCCATCGGCTACATCGGTTTGTTTTTTGGGCGCATCATTAAAGCTGGCGTCAGCCGCTCGCGCGAAGTGCTCGCCGACGCTTCGGCGGTGCAATTCACGCGCCAGACCAGCGGGCTTGCGGGTGCCTTGAAGAAAATCGCGGGTTTGAACGAAGGCGCCAAACTCGAACATCGCGGTGACGCTGAAGAAATCAGCCACATGCTGTTCGGCGACGGCGTGGGCTTGAGCGGCATGTTCGCCACCCATCCGCCGCTGTTGGAACGCATCCAAGCGCTGGAGCCGAGTTTCCGCCCGGATCATTTACTCAATCTGCATCAGCGCTGGACAGCGGTGCCGCCGAACGGTTTAGAGGAAGACGTGCAGCGCGGTTTGGTTGGAGGCGCATCGCCGCGTACAACACCGCCGTCGCTCCCGCTGCCGCGCGCCGACACCCAGTTCGCGGTGACGCCACCGATGATCGTGGCCCAAGTCGCCCATCCCGCCGCCGACGACTACCGCCGCGCGGATGTCATCGTCGGCGCGATTCCCGCGCCTCTGCGCGCGCTAGCGCAGCAGCGCGAGGACGTGGTGCCGCTGATCCTCGCGTTGCTGCTCGACGACGACGAACGCCTGCAGCGGTTGCAGCACATGGAGATCGTCGCGCGTCTGGGCCGGCAGATCGCCGATTTGGCCTTTGAATTCCGACGCGAGCATCTCGTCGCGCTGCATCCGATGCTGCGTCTGCCGTTGGCCGCTGTCGCCTTCCCGGTGCTGCGCCAACGCCCGCGCCCGGACATCGGTGTGGTGCTCGACACCGTGCATGCGGTGGTCAACACCGACGGCAACGTGTCTGCGTTTGAATACTGCCTCGGCTGCCTGCTGCACGCGCAGCTGCGCGAATCGCTCGACCCCAGCCGCCATCGCGAATTCGGCCGTCGCACACTCATCACCATGCGCCCGCAGATCGCGACCCTGCTCGCGCTGATCGCGCAGGCCGGCCACGACAGCGCGCAAGCCGCGGAGGCCGCATACCTTTCGGGCCTACAGTGCGTGCTGCCGCTGGGCCATATCGACTACGCCCCGCCGGCCGAAGGCATGCGCGCGTTGGATGCGGTGTGGCCACTGCTCGATGCGCTGGAGCCGGCGGCGAAACAAGCGTTGATCGAAGCGATTACGACGGCCGTTAGCCATGACGGACACATCAGCGTCACCGAATCCGAACTGCTGCGCACCGTCTGCGGCGTACTGCACTGCCCGCTGCCGCCGATGTTGGAGCGGGGCTGACAATATCGGGCATTTGTGAAGCGCCGTTTATCTCTATTGCGCGCGCGCCACGAACCGCCGCGTGTGGACGAACAGCGTATTGCGAACGGTGGCATCGAATTCGATGTTCGCCACCGGCACCGTACCTGCGAATGCGTCGGACGGTAGCGCATCCGGCACCGATAGCGATTGGAATGCGTGTTTTGCCAACATTGAATCAATGCCGATGCGATACACCGCATAGTCCGCCGAGTAATCGTCCGCGTCGTCGTCGAACGCACAATCGAACAGCCAGAACACGAACTCGCGATCGAGTGCGACGATTCGGCGCGGCACGTCGGAAAAGCCGCTATAGGCCGATATTCTGAGCCATTGCAGGATGGGCGGAGAGATTGGTGCGGGCGCGTTCATCGTTCGGATGGCTGCAGATTCGTAGCCCGGGTAGAGCGCAGCGAAACCCGGGGCTTTTCGAGAATGGCTTGGTCGCTTGTGTTGCTCGTCGCAAACAACATGACAAGATATTGCATTCAATTTTGCGGGAGATTCGTTTTTTCCATGAAAAACCCCGGGTGTCGCTGCGCTCTACCCGGGCTACGTTATTCGCGTCGCGCTATGCGCTAGCGTGAGTCGTGATGCATAACGCTGCGCACGATGTGTGCCACCGGGATATCGAAGCACCGAGCTAACTCACGCGCGATGCGAAAACGCACCGCTCGTCCCAACTCCGCGCGCTTGATCGTGGGTAGGGAAACTCTGATGTTGCGACGCCAACAGTCCTCGGCAAGATCCTGTTGACTCATTAGGCGCCCGTGGCGCAAACGACGAAGAGCGGCGCCGTCAAGCTCGACGCGACCGCGGTTGAGGTGAAAAATACGTGTTTCGTCGCTATAAGTTTCGGTTGCGAGCGACAGTGCTGAATCCGTGAAATTGCCCATAGCGATCCCTGATAAATGGTAATGATCTATATAGAATTACTTGCATTCCAAGTTTTATTTGATGATTGATTGTGTTCATGGTTGTGCTCCTAACATCGAAGAAGTAATGAATAAGGTGATTGCTTAAATGAATGGATAGCCAAGGATTTTTGCGGTTTATTCTGTTTTTTGCAGTAGGCCTTCGTTTCAATCATTCAGCCGCTCGGATTCTGCAACGAGGCAAGTCTGCTGGTCGAATCGATTCGGTATCAGATGCTAGAGATCGAGCGGTTTAGACTGTTGGTGTGTATGCGACATTTGCTAAGAGTCTAACTCGCAATATACCTCTGCAACTGATCCAACTCTTCCCGCTGATCCTCGATCACAGCCTTCACTAAATCGCCGATCGACACCACGCCGACAACGCTGCCGTTGTCGAGCACCGGCAGATGCCGAACGCGGCGGTCGGTCATGACTTGCATGCAGTGGTCGCTGGTGTCGTGCGGTGTGGCGGTGACGACATCGGTGCTCATGATGTCGCGCACGGGGGTGTCGGCGGAGCTGCGGCCATGCAGCACGACTTTGCGGGCGTAGTCGCGTTCGGAGAGGATGCCGACCAGTGTGGTGCCGTCGATCACCAGCACCGCGCCGATGCCGTGTTCGGCCATCGTGCGCAGCGCGTCGAGGACTGGGGCGTCGGGGTGGATGCTATGGGTGTCGCCGTTATGGTGCTGGTGTGACTTCGCTTCGAGCAGTTGACGTACCGTGCGCATGGCCCAAATCTCCGTCGGAAACGATGTTCTCGGAGAATACTCCCGGCTGCCAGCGTTCGACCAGATACAGCGGGCGCTGTTTGGATTCTTCGTACAGCCGGCCCAGGTATTCGCCGATCACGCCCAGCGCCATCAGCTGCATGCCGCCCAGCAGCAGGATCACGGTCATCATCGTCGGCCAGCCGGCGACCGGGTCGCCCCAGAACATCGCTTTGATCACAATCCATGTGGCGTAAACGAAGGCGAGCAGGGCGGTGGCGACGCCTAAATACGTGGCCAGCCGCAGCGGCGCAGTGGAGAAGCTGGTGATGCCCTCCAGCGCGAAATTCCACAGTTTCCAGAAATTGAATTTGCTGCGGCCAGCGATGCGCGCCTGACGGTGATAGGGGATCGCGATTTGCGCGAAACCGACCCAGCCGAACAGGCCTTTCATGAAGCGGTGGCGCTCGCGCAACTGGCGCAGGCCGGCGAGGGCGCGCGGCGAGAGCAGGCGGAAATCGCCGGTGTCGGTGGGGATGGGTGTTTTCGAGAGCCGCTGCATCGCCCGGTAGAACAGGTGTGCGGTGGCGCGTTTGAGCCAGGACTCGCCGTCGCGGTCGGTGCGGGTGCCGTGGACGTCGTCGTAGCCTTCGCGCCATTTCGCCACGAATTGCGGGATCAGTTCCGGCGGGTCTTGGCCGTCGGCGTCCAAAATGATCGCGGCGCCGTGTTCGATCTGGTCCAGGCCGGCGGTGAGCGCGGCTTCTTTGCCGAAATTGCGGCTGAGCCGCAGCAGCGACACCCGGCGATCGGCTGCGGCGATGGTGGTGAGCGCGGTCCAGGTGCCGTCGCGGCTGCCGTCGTCGATGTAGAGCACCCGGCCGTCGATGCCCTCTGCCGCCAAGCCATCCAGCACGGCGGCGACCCGCGGGTGCAGGGCGGGCAGGGCCTCGGCTTCGTTATAGGCGGCGACGACCACGGTGAGGCGGTCGTGAAGGGGGCGATCCTGGGTCATGCGTACATATTAATGTGTGGCGGCAGGTGCGGCGCTGAGCCGATCGTTCGCGTAGCAGCGGCGCAAGCCGCGAACTGAGCATTGCAGCGACCGAAGCGAATGGTCATCGCTGCTTGCCGCTGGTGGGATCGCCCGCCCACGAGAGTTACAGTTTTTCGAGATATCCCGGCCCGCCCAGCGAATGCATCTGCCGCTCGATCGCCCGGCTGCGGCGTTGCACGTAGGGCCCGGGTTTCGCCACGCTGTAGTTGCGCGGATTGGGCAACACGGCGGCCAATCTCGCGCTTTCGCTCGGCGTGAGTTTGGCGGCGTCCTTCCGAAAATAGGTGCGGGCAGCGGCCTGGGCGCCATACAC
This sequence comes from Lysobacteraceae bacterium, assembly GCA_031374725.1. Classification (GTDB taxonomy): domain Bacteria; phylum Pseudomonadota; class Gammaproteobacteria; order Xanthomonadales; family Xanthomonadaceae; genus Lysobacter_I. The sequence goes on from JANMGT010000077.1 coordinate 5,295, forward strand.
CCCGTCGCCGTACTCGATCACATTGGCGTAGACCTCCAGAATCCGCTCCTTCGGCCACAGTGTCTCGATCAGCACGGTGTACCAAACCTCCAGGCCTTTGCGCACCCAACTGCGGCCTTTCCACAAAAACAGGTTCTTCGCCAACTGCTGGCTGATCGTGCTGGCGCCGCGGACTTTGCGGCCTTTGGCGTTATTAACCCGCGCCTTTTCGATCGCCTTGAAATCGAATCCCTCGTGTTCGGGGAAGTTCTGGTCCTCGGCGGCGACCAAGGCCAGCGGCAGGTTGGGCGAAATCTTATCGGCGTCGCGCCAGGCGTAGGCGATGCGGAAGTCGCGCTCGCCCTCGCCCCAGGCTTCGAGCTGGCGCGCGATCATGAAGGCACTCAACGGCGGGTCCACGAAGCGCAAAATCGCCACTTGCAGTACGCTGGCGATCAACCCCAGCACCGGCGCCCACAGCATCCAGCGCAGCCAGCGGCGACGCCGCATCGGCGTTGCGGTCTGCGATCGATTGGTCGTCTCCGCATCGTTTTCGGCCGATGTTGAATCTGTTACCGATTGCCCCATCTTACGGCTTCTCAAAACGTGGTCCCCCTGCGCATTCGGCGGCATTATGCGTGAAGGCGCCGACCCTCGCCCCGGAACTCCCCGATGACCGAACCATCTTCCGCCTCCGCTGGCGGCCAAGACCGCCTCACCCGATGCCTGCTCGAACACGCCGGCGTCCGCGGTGTGCACGTCGCGCTCGACGATACGTGGCAACAGATCCAGCGCCGCGCCGACTACCCGCCTGCGGTTGCCGAACTGCTCGGCCAGGCGACCGCCGCCGCCGCATTATTCGCCGGGCATCTGAAAGTCGAAGGTCGGCTGTCCGTGCAACTGCGCGGCGAAGGCGCGGTGCGCACCCTGTTCGCCGAATGCACCCAGGCCGGCACGCTGCGCGGCATCGCCACCCTGGCCGACGGTGCGGAGTTCTTAACCCGCGATCTGCATTCGCTCGGCCCTGGCGCATTGCTGGCGATCACGGTCGAAAATCCGGGCCTGCGCGGGCAAGATCCCTCGCGCTACCAGGGCTTGGTCGCGCTCGATACCGATTCGCTATCGCACGCCTTCGAGGGCTATTTCGGACAGTCCGAACAACTGCCGACCCGCCTGCTGCTGGCCTGCGACGGCAGCCGCGCCACGGGCCTGCTTCTGCAGAAACTGCCGGGCGACGAGGGCGACGCCGACGGCTGGAACCGCGCCAGCGCTCTGTTCGACACATTGGGCGAGGCCGAACTGCTGCAGACCCCGGCGGACGTGCTGCTGCATCGCCTGTTTCACGAGGACGATGTGCGCATGCTTGGCGATCGCCCGCTGCGCTTCGCGTGTTCGTGCTCCCGTGAGCGCGTGGACGCCATGCTGCTATCGCTGGGCGAAGATGAGGCGTTGGCAGCCGCAAACGAAAATGCGGGAACTGCCGAAATTCGCTGCGAGTTTTGCGGCGAGTGCTACCGCTACGATCTGACCGAAGTCGCGGCCTTGTTCGTCCCGGTCGTCGCCAGGGTTGAGGCGCCCGAACGGCTGCAGTAGCGGCATAAGCAGCGGCGCGAGTAGCGTCGGGCGGGGTCGGTCAGGAGACGAACAGCCGATGTGCGTGGCCCTGCCGCGAACCAGCTCCCACGACCTAGCTCCCACGACCTAGTCGCAGCCCTAGAAATCGTCGTCGATCACGCTCTGCTTGACGTTTGCAGGAGGTCGCGGGATTGTTAAGGAGTCATAAATCTGATAATTTGTTCGTCCAACGGAATCGGGGAACTCGGCCGCAAGAGAGCGGTCAGACGCACACTATGCGCAGGCACCTTCGTTCACTGTCGATCGTCTTCTTGCTCGCCCTCGGCGCCGCAGCGGGCGCGCATGCACAGTCGAAGCCCGCCCCGAACGATCGCGTCGAACTTCCTGTCTGGAACCGCTATAGCGGCGCTTTAGAGGCGGTGCTCGTACTTGAACCGGCCGAACTGGCCAAGTCCCATAACCGCGCTCGTTTCGGCGTGCGCCACCTCGACCATGCGTTCGGTCTTACGGCCGGCGATTCGCTCGGTATGGTCTGCGATCGCAAGCAAGGCCTCGGCCGCGCGCTCGACAATCTCATCGACAATTGCGTCCTGGCGTCCGTATCGTCCGATCCCGCGCGCCGCAACAGCGCCGCCGCGATGTTCGGCCGCAACGGCACCAAGGTCGGTATCGGCGCTGTCAACACCCGCGCCACCATGCCGCAATGGCTGGCCCCGGGCGCAGGCAACGGCAGGGTCGATATCAACGAAATTACGGTCTTCAGCCAGAAGGACCTGCCGCGGCAGGGCTATGTCTCCATCGCCGGCACCGTCGCCAAAGCTCGGCTGCAGAATCCGACCGAAATCCCTGGGTTCAGCGACCGCTGGACCAGTCGTGAACTCAGCGTCGGTGGTGGTATCGGCGCTTTCGGCGTGAATGTGATCGGCGAAGTCGTGGATACCCCCGGCTCCGATAAATGGGAAGGCCTCAGTCTTGGCTTGAGCTGGCGTACCCCCTGGAGCGGCCAGCTCACCGTCGGTGCCGACAACTTGGTCACCCGCGGCAAAAATCCCTTCTCGCCCAGCTCAAGCGGCGGCGAAGAAGAGGGCGCAGTGCCCTACGTCCGCTACGAGCAGGACCTCTGATCTAATTTCGGACTGATCCGAGCCCGGGCGCTTCGATGCCCGGAGCCTTGTTTTTGCCAGTTATCAGCCCGGACATTAACGACACTTTAATTTTTCTCCGAGTGGGGCTACTATCGGACCCGGCCTGTCCCGTGTTGGCGTCTTCCTTGACGCCGTGGGGCGGCTTCCCATGGGAAAACCCAAGACTCGCTTGGAGAGAGAGATGACTTTGAAGACCAATACGCTTCGCGACGCGATTACCTTCGCGCTCGCCGCGGGCACCACCGCCCTCGTGGGCACGGGCGCAGCTTACGCCCAAGATAGTGACAAAGAAGGGCAAGAGCTCGACCGCGTCACCGTGATCGGTTCGCGCATCCCGCGCGCCGCCGAAACCGAAGGCACCGCTCCGGTGCTCGTGCTCGACCGCACCGCCATCGAACAAACGGGTCTGACCTCGGTCGGCGACGTGCTGTTCAACATCACCGCCAGCGACGGCGGGGCGCTGCGTAACATCACCACCAGCACCAACGGCAACGATGGCACCCAGAACATCTCGCTCCGCGGCCTGGGCGCTACCCGCACCCTCGTGCTCGTCAACGGTCGTCGCTGGGTCAGCCCCGAAGGCGGCGCAGTCGATCTGAACACGATTCCGATTGCCGTCGTCGAGCGCATCGAAGTCCTGAAGGACGGCGCATCGGCGATCTACGGTTCCGACGCGATTGCCGGCGTGATCAACGTGATCACCCGCAGCAATTTCGACGGTGCCGAAGCCAGCATGTACTTTGGTGGCTACTCCAAGGGCGACGGCTTCCAGCAGGCCTACGACTTCACCATCGGTGCCGATAGCGACCGTTGGAACGCCGTGTTCAACGTTTCGTATACCGACGGTGAGCCGGTTTATCAGGGCGACCGTAATATTTCGAATACGCCGGTCTTCGGCGGTGGCAACATCGAATCTGGTGGCATTTTCGGTTCGGGCAGCCCGGCCCGCGGCAACTTCACCCGTTGCGCCGCGGCCCCGACTGCGACACCAAGCGGTTTCCGTACCTGCGGTGCGGTAGCCGGTGGTCCGTACACCCTGATTCCGGGTGAAGACGGCCGCCAATCAACCGACTTCCGTCGCTTCATCAGCTTTAGCACCGACGGTTCGGGCAACTCCGATCGCTACAACTTCTCGCCGGTCAACTATCTGGTGCAGCCGATCGAACGCTTCAACATGTACGGGCAGGGCACCCTGCGCATCACCGACCGATTGAATGCGAACGTGCAGGCGACCTACGTCAAGCGCGATTCCAACCAGCAGTTGGCCGAAGTGCCGCTGACCATGGACATCCGCGGCACCAGTGGTCCGCAGTGGGCGTTCGCGCCGACCGCCGGCAACGTGTTCAACCCGTTCGGTCAGGATCTGCGTAGCGCGAACTTCCGTTCGATCGCGGTTGGTCCGCGTAAGCCGTACTACGACAACGACAACACCGCAGTGACCCTGTGGTTGGATGGCTCGTTCGATCTGGCCGGCCGTGCGATGTACTGGGATGCCGGTTATTCGTACCTCAATTCGCGCCGTACCCAGCGCGGCGAGAACTACATCAACCTGTTCAATCTACGTCGTGCCGTCGGCAATTCGCGTCGCAACCCGGTCTCGGGTGCGTTGGAGTGCTTGGACGGTGCCGGTGCGGTGATCGCGGGTTGCGTGCCGTTCAATGTGTTCGGTGGCGCGGATCTGGGCCTGAGCCGTGGCGTGATCACGCAGGCCGAATACAACGCGATGATCAACTACATCAGCTACACCCAGAACGATTTCCAAGAAAACAACACGAAGGATTTCTTCGCCAATCTCTCGGGCGAAATCGTCGAGTTGCCGGCCGGCCCGTTGGGCTTCGCCGTGGGTGTGGAACATCGCCGTACCAACTTCGTCGCGGAGCCCGATGCGCTGGTGTCTGGTGGCGGTTCTTCGGACAACTTCACCGAGCCGACCAGCGGCAATATTCAAGTCGACGAGTACTACGCCGAGTTGAACATCCCGATCTTGGCCGACATCCCGGGTTTCAAGCTGCTGGAAGTCAACCTTGCCAGCCGTCGTTCGGATTACGATTCGACCGGTCGCTTTGGGCCGCGTAATGTCACCGCCGATATCGGTGGCGACACCTCAAGCAAGATCGGCATCAAGTGGCAGGTGTTCGACGACCTGCTGCTGCGCGGCACCTACTCGGAATCGTTCCGCGCTCCTGGCGTGACCGATCTGTACTCGGGTGGTGCCGAAAGCTTCCCGGCGGCGTCCGATCCCTGCAACACCTTCAACTACAACTTGCCGACCACCAACCGCGCTGCCTGTGCAGCGGGCGGCGTGCCGGTGGGCGGCATCGTGCAGGCCAACTCGCAGATCCGTTCGCTCAACGGCGGTAACCCGGGTCTGAAGCCGGAATTCGGTACCACCAAGAGCTTCGGCATCGTCTATAGCCCGAGCTGGGCCGAAGGCCTGAACTTCACGCTCGACTATTACAACATCGAGCTGGAAGACGTGATCGCCTTCCGTGGCGCGCAGTCGGTTCTCAATGCCTGCTTCCGCACCGACGGCGACCCGCGCCTTGCCGCGCTTTGCAGCACGCTCGTGACCCGTGATGGCACCGGCAACATCCTCGACCTGCGCCAGTCGAGCTTCAACCTCGCCGAGGGTGAAGTGGAAGGCTACGACTTCGCGGTCAGCTACGCGATGCCGGAAACCTCATGGGGCAAGTTCTCGTTCCAGTTCGATAACACCTATCAGACCAAGAACGACTTGTTCGGTACCGTAGGCGAATACAACGGTGCGCCGACGTGGCGTCTGCGTTCGAACTTGGTCACCACGTGGCAGAAGGGCGACTTCGACGCTGCGTGGACCATGCGCTACTACTCCGCAATGGATGAAGATTGCGACGGTGGTAACTACTTCGAGTACGGCATCACCCCGCAGGAACTTTGCAACAACGATATCTTCGATTCCAACGGTAACTTCCTGCGCTTCGAAAACCGCATCGGTACGCGGATCAATCATGATGTGCAGGTTGGCTGGAAGACGCCGTGGAACGCTAAAGTTCTCCTCGGTGCTCGCAACATCTTCGCGAAAGATCCGCCGATCACCCGCAACGCGTTTGCCGGTTCGTTCGACGGCTCGTACGATTTGCCGGAAGGCGGCTTCTGGTACATGCAGTACAACCAGAAGTTCTGATCGTCTCGTTAAGCGCTACAAGAAGACGGCCTCCGAAAGGGGGCCGTTTTTTATGGGCGATGGATTGGTATGCGACGAAATGACGGGCGACGGCGGCGACCGATCGCGACTACCGTGACCGAAGTTGAACGTGCGGCTTCAATGCATGGCTCCGCCCCATACGGGCAGCTGCTTTTCGATTACGCGCTAGCATCTCGCCGATCAAATGCTTGCGCTCTAGCGATCAGCGGTAGAGCAGAGCGCAGCTCCGCTATCTTGATCGCGCCGACAAGGCGATAGCAGCGGAGCTTTGCTCCGCTCTACCGAAATTCAGGCATTACTCTTCGCGTTTGAACCACGCATTGAACGCGACCGTGATCCGCTGCGCGTTGCCGTGAAACGGGGTGATGTAGTGGCCGAGCCAGGACGGGAACAGCACCAGTTGCCCGGGCCGCAGCTTGAGCACGAAATTACCCTGGGTAAACGGCCAGCGCAGGGTGGAATTCGCCGCGTCAAGGAAGGCGTTGGCTGCAGCCAGTGGGTGTGGAAATACCAGGCAACCGTTGTTGGATCGGGCGTGGTCGGGGTCGCCATCGGCAACGCAATATACGCCGGACCAACTGGCCATCGGATGGTTGTGATAACCGAAATAGCCGCCGTCGCGGGTGACGTGGAACCAGGTCTGACTGGCGATGCGCAGCCCTGCGGGCTGCTCGGCGAAGGTCGGATTGATGCTGCGAATGAATTCCGCCAACGCCGGCCACACCCATTGCCGCAGTTGTTGAACGCAGGCCTCGTCGCGGCCGAAGAATTCGAATTCGCTCTCGAACAGGCCATCCGGCTGATGCACCACCGGGTCCGGGTTGCGATAGCCCGCACCCTGCGCTTCAAGCGCCAGAATCAGCGTGCGCAGATCGGCATTCAAGGCTTCAGGTTCGGGATGGAACACTTCGCCGAAGGGCACGGCGAACGCAGGATGGACGGTGACGGGCATATGGGCTCCGGTTAGGCGGGATGACGACGGCGTGCGCTAGATTCGAGAACGATAGCCCACACGACTGGACGCGCGTAGCGATTTGGATCAAATGCCGGCATCGGTAGCAGGGTCATTCTTTCAGTCGCGGTCATTCGCGATCTAAAAATAGGTTGCCTTGAGAGCCTGTTCATAATCTCCCATAAACGCGGCGTTCGGGATGACAGGTTTTCCCAGACCTGAGTTGTTGAACAGGCTCTGGGATCGGCATCATGCCTTACACCAGCCCATGCGAAGCGAGCCGCTCCAACATCGGCCCGAGGTGGCGTTCGTAGCGCTTCCACAGGCCGCCGCGATTGGTGAGGATGCCCTGACGCACCTGATGCGAGCTGGCGGTGGCGACCATTCCGGTGCGTCGCTCGACGTGCAGCATATCTTCGCGATAGTCGAAGCCGCAGTGCGCGGCGATCCGCTGCGCTTGCACGTCCGGTTCCTGCACCATCGCGTCGTAGTCGATGTCCAACACCCGTTCGGGCATCGTCTCGCGCCAGTGCTGCATCAGGTCGCGATAGGCCTTGCAGTAGTCGGCCATGTCGATTTGGTCGTAGGAATACGCCGCTTCGTGGGTGAACAGCGTGCGCAAATTCGAGAAACAGGTGTCGGCCGGATCGCGGCGCATATGCAGCAATTTCGCCTGCGGTAATGCTTTGGCGATCGGGCCGAGCAGCACGAAGTTCGGATTTTGTTTCTCGGTCACGAAGGCGCGGCCGCGGCTGCGCACGCGCATCGCGGCGAGGAAGCCGCGACCGATCGCGCTGTAGTCGAAGTGGGGCGAACGTTCGATGATCGTGCGGTCGGCGACAAGCCGGCAGAAGTGATCTGCGGCGTAGCGCAATTGCGCGGAAAAGCTGTAGGTTTCGCCGGCATCGGCGACGTCTTGATGGCCGGACAGAATGCGCTCCAGCAGCGTGGTGCCGCTGCGATGCAGGCCGACGATGAAGATCGGGGTCGGGTGTATGCCCGTGCCGTCGCCGCCGCTCAAAATATCCGCAGCGGTGTCGGCGACGAAGGCCTTGTCGAAGATCCGTCGCAGGTCGTCGAACATCGCAGCGTTGTCGGCGACGTCGTAAGGTTGATGTACGCGCCGCGCGCGGCAGCCGCGCATCAGCGCGTCCCACGCGCCGTCGGTATCGCCTAATTCGTGCAGCTCGTTGTGCAAGGCGTAGGCGAGATGGCCTTCGTCTTTGCTGGTTAGCCCGGGCTGCGCCAGCAGCTTGCGCAAGGCATCGACATGATGATGTTCAGGCGTGATCTTCGCCACCCGCGAGAGCACGGAATAGATCGCGGCGAAATTCGGGCGCAGCGCGAGCGCGCGTTCGAACGCGGCCGCAGCATCATCCGGGCGGCCAGCGAACATCAGCACCAAACCGTGGATGTTGTGCGCTTCGGCCAGATTAGGCCGCAGCTTCAGCGCGTGTTCGATCCAGGTCAGCGGTTTGTCGTGAATGCCGGCGCTGGTGAGAAACGAGGCTAAATCGATCAGTTTTTCCGGCGGCGCGCGGCCCGGCAGACTGGTGCGTTCGATATACGCCAGAAATTCGGGAATTGCTTCAAAACGGCGCAAGCGGCGCGCAACCGCCATGCCTGCCATCGGCGGCGCGCCGTCGATCCGCGCGGCCTGCAGCACCGCATTGAACGATGTGCGATAACTGTCGAGGTGCTCGCTGGCGGTCGATAGTTCCAACCACGCCGGCAAGACGTTCGGGTCGTGATCGACGATCGCCGCATAAACGTCTGCAGCTTGTCGCCATTGCTGGCGTTCGGTGTGGCGCTGGCCCTGTTGCCAGAGCGCTTGCTGCTTATTCGATGGCGGTGGGTTCGGCATCCGCCGATTTTACGGCAGCGGCGGTGGTCGCTGTCGAAGCGGTTGGCATGATTGGGCGGAAAGGCCTAACCGCCGAGTTCGCTCAGAATGCGCGCCTGCTCGGCCTTCAGCGCCGCCGGCATTCGCGGCCCGTATTCGTCGAGGTAATCGCCGATGCTGGCGAATTCCCGGCGCCATGCATCGGGATCGAAGCCGAACAATGTCGCACGCGCTTCATCGCTCAGCGCCACGTCGTCGAGATTCAAGTCCTGTGCATGCGGCAAGGCGCCGATGGCGGTGTCGATCGCGCTGGCCTCGCCCTTCACCCGCGCGATCATCCATTCCAGTACCCGCAAGTTGTCGCCGAAACCCGGCCACAGGAATGTGCCGTCATCGCCTTTGCGGAACCAGTTGACGTGGAAAATCTTCGGCAATTTGGCGTCGGAGGTGTCGAACGACAGCCAGTGCGCGAAATAGTCGGCGAAGTTGTAGCCGCAGAACGGCTTCATCGCCATCGGGTCGCGGCGCATCACGCCGACTGCGCCGGTCGCTGCGGCGGTGGTTTCCGAGCCCATCGCTGCGCCGACCAGCACGCCGTGGGTCCAGTCGCGGGCCTCGAACACCAGCGGCACCAGCGAGGCGCGTCGGCCGCCGAAGACGATGGCGCTGATCGGCACGCCCTGCGCGTCTTCCGCATGTGCCGAATACGAGGGGCATTGTTTTGCGCTGACGGTGAAACGTGCGTTCGGATGCGCTGCAGGGCCGCGCTTGGGATCGTTGCAATCGTAGTCATGACCGCGCCAATCAAAGACGGGTACGCCGCCATCCAAACCCTCCCACCACGGCTGAGCATCCGCAGTCAGACCGACGTTGGTGAAAATCGTATTGTTCTGGATCGTCGCGAGCGCATTCGGGTTGGATGCGCTCGACGTGCCGGGCGCCACGCCGAAGAAGCCGGCTTCGGGATTGATCGCATACAGGCGGCCGTCGGTGCCGGGGCGCATCCAGCAAATGTCGTCGCCGACTGTCCACACTTTCCAACCGTCGCGGCGGTAGCTGTCCGGCGGAATGAGCATCGCCAGATTGGTCTTGCCGCAGGCGCTGGGGAAGGCGGCGGCGATGTAATGGGTTTCGCCCTGCGGGTTTTCGATGCCGAGAATCAGCATGTGCTCGGCGAGCCAGCCTTCGCTGCGCGCTTGATACGACGCGATGCGCAGCGCGTGGCATTTCTTGCCCAGTAACGCATTGCCGCCGTAGCCAGAGCCGAAGGATTTGATCGTCGATTCTTCGGGGAAATGCATGATGAAACGGCGATTGGGATCGAGTTCGCCGGTCGAGTGCAGGCCTTTGACGAGCTTGCCGCTCTGTAGTCGTTCTTCGCGTTCGATGCGCGCCAGCGCTGGCGCGCCCATGCGGGTCATGATCCGCATGTTCGCGACCACGTAAGGCGAGTCGGTGATCTCCACGCCGCAGCGCGACAGCGGCGAATCGAGCGGACCCATGCAGTACGGAATCACGTACATCGTGCGGCCGCGCATGCAGCCATCGAACAGCGTGTCCATAGTGGCGTGCGCTTCATCGGGCGCCATCCAATGGTTGTTCGGGCCGGCATCGTCTGCGTGCGTGGTGCAGACGAAGGTGAGATGTTCGACCCGGGCCACATCGTCCGGGTGCGAGCGATGCAGCCAACTGTCGGGATTGGACGTTTCGTTGAGCTTGATCAGGGTGCCGTCGGCTTGCATGCGCGCGATCAATGCGGCGTGTTCGGCATCGCTGCCGTCGCACCAGTGCACGGCGTCGGGCCGGGTGAGACGGGCGACGCGATCGACCCAATCGCGGAGTTCGGCGGGCGAGGTCGGTGTCGGCTGCGTGGGTGTCGGCGTGGGCATCGCGATCGCGTTCATGCAGCGGTTCTCAGGCTCGGGCGGCGTTGGGTGCCGGCTGGACAGGGGTAAGCGGGGGAATCAGGGTCGCCATCAAATGTTCGACATAGGACTCGAACTCATCGTGCCCCAGGCGCGGATGCTGCAACTGCAGGCTCAACTGCAAGAAGCCGACATAAGCGGCGTAGGCGAGGCGTGCGCGATGCAGGGCATCGGTGCGGCTCAAACCGGTTTGGCGGAACGATGCAGCCAGATAATCGAGACGGCGTTCCGAGACGCGACCGATCACCGGCTTCACTGCAGGGTGATCCAGCGCTTTGAGCAATTCGCTATAGACGATATGCGACTTGGCCTCGTGCGCGACCAATTGGAACAGCGCGCGGAGGCGCTGGCGGGGATCGGCCACCGCTTCGAGCTGACCGAACACGGTTTCTTGTTCGACCGCTTCCCAGCGTTCCAGCGCGGCTAGCAGCAAAGCGTCGCGTGAGGGGAAATGCCAGTAAAAACTGCCCTTGGTGACGCCCAACCGTCGCGCCAACGGCTCCACTGCGACCGCAGCAACCCCTTGCTCGGCGATCAAATCGAGCGCGGCCTGCGCCCAGTCATCGGCGCTGAGGCGCCCGCTGCGTTCTGTCTTGATGGTGGTCTCCCTCATTGGATTAGTGTAACCATACGGCCTGGTCCGGAATAGTATCGTGAACGAGTGCCCAATGCATCCCCGACGGACGGCACCAAAAAGCATGCAAGACAGCATTGACATCGGCATGCGACTCTATCCATACTTCGGCGTATGGTTTGAGTCCGGCGGTTGTGTCGTGTCTTGCTGATGACGATGTGAGAGTCATCGCACGTAAAGGCACCAAGCAGCGGTTGGGCGGCCTCCTTTAGGATGGAACCTCTATGGATCGAGGCGACATCTTTCCCCGGATCGCGACACGCAATCACGAGCATCGCCATGAGCATCGCACTCCCTCTCATCGTCATCCTTCTCGCCTGCGCCTTCTGCGCCTATCACCGTTTGCGTCTAGCGGTATGGGCGGCGATCACCGCCACCCTGTTGGTCGCATGCTGGCTGGGCGGCGCGAACCAAACCGCCACAATCATCGCTGCGGCCATCTGCGCCGTCATCGCGCTGCCGCTGTTGATTACGCCGCTGCGCAAAAACCTGATCACCGCGCAACTGCTGAAGTTCTACACCAAGCTGCTGCCGCCGCTGTCCGACACCGAGCGCACCGCGCTGGAATCGGGCACAGTCGGTTTTGAAGGCGAACTGTTCTCGGGGAAACCCGACTGGAGCAAACTGCTGTCGCAGCCCAAGCCTCAGCTCACGGCCGAAGAACAGGCCTTCCTCGACGGGCCCTGCGAAGACTTGTCTCGGATGACGAACGATTGGGACATCACCCACGTCCGCGCCGACCTGTCGCCGGAACTGTGGGAATACCTCAAAATCCACAAATTCTTCGGCCTGAACATTCCGAAGGAATACGGCGGCCTCGGCTTCTCGGCGCTGATGAACCACAAAGTCATCCAGAAGCTGGCGCCGGTGTCGTCCGTGCTCAGCTCCACCGTCGGCGTGCCGAACTCGCTCGGCCCGGCCGAGCTGTTGATGCATTACGGCACCGAAGAACAGAAGCGTTACTACTTGCCACGTCTGGCCGACGGCCGCGAAATTCCGTGTTTCGCGCTCACCGGCCCGTTCGCAGGTTCCGATGCCACGTCCATTCCCGACTACGGCATCGTCTGCATGGGCGAGTGGAACGGCGCGAACGTGCTGGGCATGAGGCTTACGCTCAACAAGCGCTATATCACGCTGGCGCCGGTGGCGACGCTGATCGGCGTTGCCTTCCGCATGTACGACCCTGCCGGCCTGCTCGGCGATAAGAAAGACATCGGCATCTCGCTGGCGTTGGTGCCGCGCGACGCCGCGGGTTTGCAGATCGGTCGCCGTCACTTTCCGTTGAATACGCCGTTCCAGAATGGCCCGATCGTCGGCAAGGACGTGTTCGTGCCGCTCAGCCAGTTGATCGGTGGCGAAGACTGCGCCGGTCAAGGCTGGCGCATGCTGATGGAATGTCTATCGATCGGTCGTTCGATCACGCTGCCGTCCACCGCCAGCGGCGGCGCCAAGATGGGCGCGATCGTGACCGGTGCCTATGCCCGCATCCGCAAACAATTCGGCCTGTCGGTCGGTCGGTTTGAAGGCGTCGAAGAAGCGCTCGCGCGCATCGCCGGCCGCGCTTACGCCATTAGCGCGCTATCGGAAGCCACCGCCGCTGCGGTGGCCCGCGGCGAGAACCCGGCGGTGCCTTCGACCATCTCGAAGTACCACTGCACCGAAATGGGCCGCGAAGTCTCGCGTGACGTGATGGATATTCACGGCGGCAAGGGCATTATTCTTGGCCCACGCAACTACGCCGGCCGCGCGTGGCAGGCCTCGCCGATCATGATCACGGTCGAAGGCGCGAACATCATGACCCGCAGCCTGATGATCTTCGGCCAGGGCGCGATCCTCTGTCATCCGTGGGTGATGAAGGAAATGAAATCCGCGCAGTTGGAAGATCCGAAGCAACGGCTGCAGCAGTTCGATGCTGCGCTGTTCGGCCACATTAGTTATGCGCTATCGAATGCGGTGCGCAGTTGGTGGTTCGGCTTCACCTCCGCGTACATCGGCAAAGCCCCGGGCGGCGATTACACGAAGCGCTTTTATCGCAAGCTCGATCGTTACTCCGCGGCGCTGTCGGTGATGGCCGATACCTCGATGCTGCTGCTCGGCGGCAAGTTGAAGTTCAAGGAATCGCTGTCTGGCCGCCTCGGCGACGTGCTGAGCCAGCTTTACATCGCCAGCGCGATGCTCAAGCGCTACGAAGATCAGGGCCGTCCGACCGCCGATCATGCGCTGTTGGCCTGGGCGTTCCACGATGCGATCCACAAGATCGAACTGGCGCTCTCCGGTGCGCTGCGCAATTTCCCGATTCGTCCGGTCGGCTGGCTGTTGTGGCTGCTGATTTTCCCGTGGGGCCGTCGTGCCGAAGCGCCGAGCGATCGCTTGGGCCATCGCGCGGCTAGCCTGCTGATGACGCCTTGCGAAGCGCGCGATCGTCTGTCCGAAGGCTTGTTTCTCGAAGCCTGCGAGAACAATCCCGCCGGTCGCGTCAACAGCTATTTGAGCAAAGTCATCCTGGCCGAGCCGGTGGAGCGCAAGTTCCTCAAAGCGCTGAAAAACAGCGATATCGAAGCGCTGGACTTCCCCGCGCAGCTCGATGAAGGCGTGCGCGAAGGTTGGATCACCGCCGACGAACGCAAGCAGTTGGAAGAACTGCGCGAGATCACGCTCGATACGATCATGGTCGACGATTTTGAACCGTGGGAGCTGCGTTCGGCCGGCTATGTCGAACACGAGGAAGCACAGCAGAAGCCGCATCTCGCGGCGGCCTGAGTAAGGCCACGCTGCTGCATCACGAACGGCGGGATGACCCGCCGTTCGCATTTCTGGAAGCGACCCATGGCCCATAAGACCCTCGCCTTGTACCGCAAGCTCGTGCGCTGGCCCGCCGGGCACTGGTTGTTCAGTCGCGCCATTTGCTTCAAAGCGCCGTATTTCGCGAGTATTTCGCCGCGGATGGCGATGCTGGAGCCCGGGCGCTGCGAGGTGATAATTCGCCATCGTCGCGGCGTCACTAATCACATCGGCACCGTGCATGCGATCGCGCTATGCAATATGGCCGAACTCGCCGGCGGGATGATGACCGAGGTGAGTATTCCAGCATCGATGCGCTGGATTCCGAAGGGCATGACCGTCGCGTATTTGAAGAAAGCGACCGGCGTCATGCGCGCAGTGGCGACACCGGCGATTGCCATTGTTGAAGCGCAGAGTGGCTATGAGTTGCCGGTGGATGTGTCGGTCGTCAATGCTGATGGCGAAGCGGTGTTTCGCGCGAGTATTTCGATGTGGGTGTCGCCGAAGCGGTGAGCGTGCTGCAGGCATGTCCTGTTGCACCGCGTCTAGATCATTCTTGCTTCACAATCCGTTATCGTTGATCTAGAGACGTGATTCAAGTGTTTACATTGGGAGTAAAAATCGAACGCTTTCGCGCTATTGCGCGACCTACTTTTCTTTGCTCGTGCAAAGAAAAGTAGGCAAAAGAAAGCACTTTTCCCCGACAAGGCAAACCTAAAGCTTGATTTCTAACGGGATTTTTCGATTCGCCGTCCATGGCGAATCGAAAAACGGCGGGCTTCCTGCCCGCCGCCCGATGGGTCTGCAAAGACTGTAATTGTTCACCGCTATGAAGATCAAAATCTGTAAACAGCCAAACCAAAGATGCTCTAGCGGCTCGGAGAGCCACTCTACCGTTTGTTGCATTAATGCGATTCGCCGGTAGCGCGGGTCTTCGATCTGCTCGCATTCGCACCATGAGGTAGAGCGGGTCTTCGACCCGCTGCTCTTTGCCTTTGCCTGTTATCAAAAGCCAGCGATCTTCAAACAAGCGGCTCGGAGAGCCGCTCTACCGCGAATCGGCATTCGCCAATGCGGTTATTCGTTATTTCAATAACAGCACCGCCGCCATCGCCGCGATCGCCGGCACGCCCTGCACATAGAAAATCCGCTTGCTCACGCTATACGCGCCGTACAGCGCGGCGACGATCACGCAGCCCAGGAAGAACGCGCGACATCGCTTTTGTGCGCGATGATCGCCCAGACCAAACCCGCAGCAAGAAAGCCGTTGTACAGCCCCTGATTCGCGGCAAGCACTTTGGTGATCTCGGCTTTCTCCGGTGTGTTGCGAAATGTTTTCATGCCCAGTGGCTTGGTCCACAGGAACATTTCGAGCACCAGAAAATAGACGTGCAGTAAAGCGACGAGGGCGATAAGTACGCTGGCGATCAGCGACATGGTGAAAAATCCTGTGTTGTAGAAGAAGCGGTCATTGCGGAAGACGCCGCTGCGCCCGGATCACTTGCCACGCGCTGACGCTCATGCCGATCGCAATGGCAATCCCGGCCGCGAACACCATGCGGGTGCCGAAGGTTGCCAGCCATTTGTGCAGCCAGACGTAAGTGACATCGCCGCCGCGGTAGATCGCAGTGTCGATAAAGGCCTTGGCCTTGTAGCGCGTTTCGCGATCGACCCGGGTGTACAGCGTCTCCCGCGCGGGCTTGCTGAGCGAGAACTCGCCCGAGCGTGTGGCCACTTGCACCATCGCCACCAGCAGCGGCAGCGGCGACATCGCCAGCACGCAGTAACCCAGGGTGATGCCGATCGCAGGGATCATCAGCGCGGGGGCGACGCCATAGCGTCGCAGCAGCCAGCGGGTGAGGAACATCTGAATCAAAATCGTCGATAGGTTGATCGCGAAATCGATCCGCGCGTAATACTTGGTCGCCGCTTCTGGCGTGGGATAGAACTGTTTTACGATCGCGGCTTGCTCGTTGTAGAGCAGCGTGCCGACGCCGACGCCGAAAAACATCAGCAGCGCAAGGCTGCGCAGCATCGGATCTTTCGCGACAAGTCGGAACCCGGCCCACATCGACCCGCCCATCGCTTCGCCCGTCGCCAAGCCATCGCGCTGCTCGCGCCGCTTTGCCCACGGCCGCAAACGCACGATGCACAACAGACACACCACCAGAAAACCGGCCGAAACCAACAATAGGTTGCCGACGCCGATGCGTTCCACCAATTGCCGGGTGATGATCGGGCCGAGCAATGCGCCGATGGTGCCGCCCACGCCAATGTAGCCGTACACGCGCTTGGCATGCGTGTTGTCGAAGACATCGGCCATGAAGCTCCAAAACACCGATACCGCGAACAGGTTGAACACCGCGACCCAGACGAAGAACAGCGCGCCGCGCCCGGAGATAGTGCGGTCGAAGATCCACCAAAAGCCGATCAAGCAGAGGATGAAGAGTAGATACAGCCCCGGCAGGAACACCCGCCGCGGGTAGCGCGAGACGATCGCGCCATAGATCGGTTGCAGCACCAGCATCGACACGAACGTGAAGGTGAACAGCGCCTGCAGGACGAAATCCTTGAGCGCGAAACCATGCGCCACCGCCCATGCGATCCACGCGCTGGGGAACACCGCAGCGACATCGCTCGATGCGCCCATCGCATCGCGCACCGGCCGCAGTACGTAATAGCCGCAGAGCAAGCTGAAGAAGTACAGCAGCGCCCACCATAGCGGCGGCGATTCGGTCAGCTCCTGGCGCAGACGCTGGAATGCCCCGATGGGCGGGGTAGCGGACGACTCCGACACGCGTGCGGAGTCCGTTTCGGGCAGTTGCGACATCCGGTACTCAACTCACCTCGGCATGATGCCGACACTCTATCAGGCCATTGCAGCGGATCGCGGCAGCAGGTACGCGCATGGCCGTCAGCCACCAGCGCGCTGTGATCGAAACGACCGAGCGCCAGCCTTCTGAGCATCATGTGCGGCTGCTAGCGGACCCGCGAGGTCATCCATATGAGAGCACGCTCACGAGATCGCGCCCACGAGATCGCGCCCACGAGATCACGCTCACGAGATCGCGCTCATGCGCCTGCGAGCACGCGCGCCAGCCACTCGGGTTCGGGCTGATCGGCGTCGTAGTACTCGAAGATCAAATGGATGCGGTCGCTATCGCCATCGTTGCGCACCGCGTGTACGCCCATGTTGTTCACTTCGGCGGCTTCGCCTTCTGGCAAGTGATAGCCGGAACCATCGACGAAGAACGTCACCTTGTCGTTGGTCAGCAGCGGGACGTGAATCTTGTGCGGCCATTTCGCCGCGGCGTTGGCGTCGCGATGCGGTTTGATTTCGCCGCCGGGGCCCATTCGCGCCAGCATTACCCGCGGGAACGCGCCGTTGGCGTAGCCGTAATCGGCGACGGCCCGATGCATCACCGGTTCCAGCAGCGCGCGCCACTGCGCCCACTGCGCGCGATCATGCGACCCGCGCCAATCGCGGGTGCTATCGACGAAGCGAAACACGATATGTCGGGTGCGATCCAAGGCCTCGAAACGATTGGGTTTGTCCGCATTTTCCGCGTCCCACACATCTTCTGGGATCGCCAGCACAGCAGCCTTGAGCGCGGCGATATCAACCGGCCCGAGCCGGCGAATCGCGCTGGTTTTGCGCGGATTGGCGTAGATGTCGCGTTGCGGAACGGAAGCCATGGCGTTGATCTCAAAATGAATAACCGAACAGCTCCAGATCGCGGCGGTACACGTCGGCGACGCCGTCGATCAAGGCTTGGTCGTAATACTGGCGGTAATCGCCGCGGCGCGAGCTGTTGACGTTCTCCAGCGCGCGGCTGGGGATGCCGATGCGCTCGCAGATCGCATCGTAGGAGGTTTGCATCGCTTCGACGCGGCCGACGACATCGACATCGAGTTCGCCCGCCTCATTTACGAGCAGGCTGGCCTGGGTCTGGAAGTGCACATGATCCATCGGCCGCAGCTCGAACAGGATTCGGTGCATCGTGCCCTGCGGGTCCTGCTCGAACGCGCCGTGCTGCCGGGTCATGAACGCGCAGTACGATACGAAACGGTCGAAGGGGTTGCGCACGAAGCCGAATTTGAAATAGCCAGCGACCACATCGTCGCCGAGGTAGGGCCGCACTTGGGCGATGCTGAAATGTCCGTGGCGAATCGCCGCCAGATCGGCATAAGGAAAGCGCTTGTTCACGAACAGGCCGACTTGTTCGATATCGTCCGGGCCTAGGTGCTCGCGCAGGGCTTGGCGCACGGAGTGGGTGCCGGTCTTGGGGATCGGCACGAAGATGAAGCGATGCAGATGGGAAACGATCATGCCGGCGCTGCGCTGGAAACCCGCGCATGATCGCATAGCGCGGCTGCGGCACGCTTCGCACCGGCCTCGATAGCCACCCAACGCTGCGTGGGCGAGGCCAATGGCTCGAATGCTGCCATTCGGGCAAACCCGCTCGACAGGCCTGTTCGACAGGCCTGTTCGACGGGCCCATTCGACGGGCCCATTCGACCGTTCCATTCGACCGTCCCATTCCAACGGGCCGCTTCGAATCTGCGATGCATGACCACCGTCATCGAACTAGGCGCGTGCGTTCGTGCGGTTTGGTGTGGTTACACTAGTCGCACCTCGGATCATGCCTCCAATGACCACCGTCGACTCCCCCCGCGAAGAACTTTTCAACGCATTGACCCACGGCCTTGGCGCGACTGCGGCCTTGGCCGGCGGTGCTGTGCTCATCACCCTGGCGGCGTTGTTCGGCGATGGCTTTCAGCTCATCGCTTCGATCGTCTTCGGCATCACCCTGTTGTTGTTGTACGTCGCATCGACGCTGTATCACGCGGTCCAGCACCCGGTGGTGAAAGGCCGCTTGAAAGTGTTCGACCACTGCGCGATTTACCTGCTGATCGCCGGCACCTACACGCCGTTCACCTTAATCGGCTTGCGCGGCCCGCTCGGCTGGACCCTGTTCGGGGTGATCTGGGCGCTTGCCGTGTTTGGGGTGATCTTCAAACTATTTTATACCGGCCGTTTCGAGCGGCTCTCGACCGTGGTCTACATCGCGATGGGCTGGCTGATCATGATCGCCGCAAAACCGACGATGCAGGCGCTCGACGGCTGGACGTTCGGCTGGCTGCTGACCGGCGGCGTGTTCTATACGCTCGGCACGTTTTTTTATCACCGCCCATCGATGCGCTATTCGCACGCGATTTGGCATATGTTCGTGATCGGCGGCAGCGTGAGTCATTACATCGCGGTGATGGCACAGGTGATGCTGAACCGCTGAATTCGGAGCCGGCGCTGAGCAACTGAACTTTGAAGCCGCGCCGAACCTCCAAGCCGCTATGTCTTTGTATTCTCGATCATGGTTATTCGCTATCGCCGATGCGACCCGGCATGCATCGCGCAAGCTGTTCGTGCTGTTACCGAGTGTTGTTCTGGCAACGACTGCGATCGCTGGAGTGGTACTTGGTCGCGGCGTGGATCCGAACGTCCGCGATGCCGATGCGCAATCCAGCGATGCATCGCCCGCGTTCGAGAACAGCGATACGACGGTGCGCATCGTGCACGCCGGGCAGACGCGCTTGCGGATCGAAGTGATCGGCGTTCGCGATGCCGAGCGCATGCGTCTTCTGCAGGATTGGGCCGAAGAAGCGGCGCGCGCGAGCATGCTGCCGTCGGGGCGATTTCCTCTGCGCGAAGCGATGGTGCGCATCACCGAAAGTAACAGCCGCAGCGACAGCCCGGTGCCGTGGGGGCAAACCTTGCGTCGCGATGGCGTCTCCGTGCTGCTGTACGTGCGTCGCAGTGCCACCTTGGCGCAGTTGCGCGCGGACTGGACCGCCGTGCACGAGTTCGCGCACTTACGGCACCCATATCTAGGCGACGACGGGCGCTGGCTCGCCGAAGGACTCGCCAGCTATTTGCAAAACACCTTGCGCGCGAAGGCCGGTCTGCTGACGCAAGAGGAGGCCTGGCGTCGGTTGGATGCCGGCTTCCGCCGCGGCGAAGCGGTGGGCGAGGGGCCGGCGATGGCACGCATCGGACGCAGCCGCAACGGCACCATGCGCGTGTACTGGGTCGGCGCGGCGTATTGGCTCGACGCCGACCTCGCGCTGCGGCGCACGCACGGCACCACCCTCGATGCGGTGTTCGATCGTTATGCGCAGTGTTGTTTGGATGGCGATGCGTGGGTCGAGCCCGAAGCGTTTCTTGCCGAACTCGACCGGCTCGCGGGCGCCGATGTCTTTCTGCCATTGCATGCACGCTACGCGCAGATTCGCGATTTTCCTTCGCTACAGGCGAATTATCGCGCGCTCGGCATCGTTCGCGAAGGCGAAGGATTGACGTTCTCGGATGCGCCCGACGCTGTGCGGCTGCGCAAGGCGATCATGAGCGACCAATGATCCTGCGGTAACGCGGGTCTCCGGCCTGCTGCTGCGGTAGCGCGGGTCTCCGACCCGCTGCTCTTTAGCTTTTGTCTCTTCTCAAAAGCCAGCGATCTTCTAACGAGCGGCTCGGAGAGCCGCTCTACCGCATGATGCATATAGGTAGAGCGGGTCTCCGACCCGCTGCATTTCGCATGGAGATGGAATGCCGCGAATGGCGAAGCGGCTCGGAGAGCCGCTCTACCAACAAAAGCGAATATCGCCGCCCTTGATGCGGAAGTCCCGTGTGGCCTCATGCCCTCGCGCGAATCAAATCCGCCGCGCGCTCGGCGATCATGATCGTCGGCGCGTTGGTGTTGCCGCCGATCAGGCTGGGCATCACCGACGCATCGATCACGCGCAGGCCTTCCACACCGTTGACGCGCAGCTGCGGATCGACCACCGCCTGCGCATCGTTGCCCATACGGCAGGTGCCGACCGGGTGGTATACGGTTTCGGCCTTCGCGCGCACGAATTCGACGAGTTCTGCGTCGCTCAGATCGGTGCGCGTGGGGAAAATCGGCGTTCCGCGATACGCGTCGAACGCTTTTTGCGCCAGAATCTCGCGCGAAATCTTCGCGCATTCGACCATCATCTTCATATCGAAGCCTTCCGGGTCGCTGAGATAATTGGCTTCGATCCTCGCCTTGTCTGCGGCGCGGTTGCTGGCGAGCGCGATGCGGCCGCGGCTGCGTGGGTGCAGGAAGCAGGCGTGCAGGGTGTAGCCATCGCCGGCCATGCGCTGACGGCCGTGATCTTCGAGCATCGCCGGAACGAAATGGAATTGGATGTCGTTGCGCGCATCGGGTGCAAGCGGTGAGCGCGCGAAACCGCCGGCTTCGGCGATATTGCTGCTGCCCGGGCCGCTGTGTCCGCGCAGGTAATACTGATAGGCGACCTGAAGGTCGCCGACGCGGTCGTACGTGATGCGCTTGGTCGAGTGGAACAGCGTGCAGATGTCGAGATGATCCTGCAGATTCGTGCCGACACCGGGCGAGTCCTGCACCACATCGATGTTGTGTTTGCGTAATTCGTCTGCCGGACCGATGCCCGAGAGCATCAACACTTGCGGCGAATTGATCGCGCCGCCGCTGAGAATGATTTCGCGCGCCGCAGGCTGGTGAAATGCGCGGCCGCGCATCGAATAGGTGACGCCGCTGGCCCGGCGGCCCTCGAAGGTGATGCGGCTGACGAGCGCGCCGGTATGCACCGTGAGGTTCGGGCGATCCTTGATCGGCGTGAGGTACGCGGCGGCCGACGAACAGCGCGCGCCATCGCGTTGAGTGACTTGGTAGAAACCGACACCGTGCTGCTGCGGACCGTTGAAGTCGCCGTTCACCGGCAGGCCGTGCTGTTGGGCTGCATCGATGAACACCTGCGACAGCGGATTGGTGTAGCGCAAATCCGACACTGACAGCGGCCCGTCGCCGCCGTGCAGCGCGTCGCCGCCGCGCTGGTTGGTTTCCGATTTGCGGAAATACGGCAGGGCATTTTCCCAATGCCAACCCTCGGCGCCAGCGGCGGCCCAGCCGTCGTAGTCGCCGGCCACACCGCGGATATAGCACATGGCATTGATCGAACTGGACCCGCCGAGCACCTTGCCGCGCGGCCACCACAAGGCGCGGTGGTTGAGCTGCGGTTCGGCGACGGTGTTGTAATCCCAGTTCACGCCCTTTTGGCCAACCAATTTGGCGACGCCGGCGGGCATATGGATAAAGGGGTGCCAGTCGCGCGGACCGGCTTCCAGCAACAGGACTTTGACCTGCGGGTCTTCGCTGAGACGGTGGGCAAGCACGCAGCCCGCAGAGCCAGCGCCGATGATGATGTAATCGAACAAGCGAACCACCCCTGAAAACGTATGCGGCGACACTATGCCGCATGTCTAGAGTAAATACTCCCAGAGTTTTGGTGTAACCGTCGCCTCGTGTCGGCCTCGCCCGCGTGCCAAGCCGGCGACTACAACCGATTCAGCCTTCGCACCCGCTGCAATCGCCGCTGGATGCTGCGAGCGTCGTCGAACAGATACTCCTCGACTTCCACCTGGATGCCGTCCTCGGCCGCGAACACCTCGCGCATCGCGTAGAGCCGGCCGTTGCCCTCGAACGCCAGCCAGCGTTCGCCGTCGCGCACGACCTTGATCTGGGACACAGACGGGATAATTGTCTGCAGGGCATCGGCGTCCAGCAGCTTCGTCGCCAGTAGGGCACCGCGATGCGGGCGCAGGGCCTCGGCGCGTTCGTGGGTGGCGCGCAGGGCGTTCTCGCGGTCGATACGGTGGATCGGTTCGAGCTGCGCCAGCGGCACCTGAACGATCCGCTTATCGCGGCGCTTGCGGTGGATATCGAGGACGACTTTCGCCATGTAGGCGTCCTTGTAATCCATCTGCGCCACTTCGCTGCGCTTACCGAGCAGGTACTGCCACCAAGTGCGGAACGTGTCGATCATGGCGTCTGAGATGTAAGAAGGCTGATGACCCCTCTCCCACCTGCGGGAGAGGGTGGCGCGCAGCGCCGGGTGAGGGCGACGGCTCTCGCAGCGCCGGGTGAGGACGGCGGCTCGCGAAGCGCCGGGTGAGTGCGGCCTCAGTCGATCTTCACCGCATGCGCATGCTCGCGCGTCGCCATGAACGTCACCGCAGGCGCGCGCTCCTGCGCGAGCTGCAGGTTCACGCGCGTGGGTGCGAGGTAGACCAATTGGCCGGCGGCGTCGATCGCGAGGTTCGTCGCGTTCTTATCGCGGAATTCTTCAAGCTTTTTAGCATCGTCGCAGCGGATCCAGCGCGCGGTGGCGACTTGCACCTGCTCGAACGAGGCATCGACGCCGTATTCGTCCTTCAGTCGGTACGCCACCACGTCGAACTGCAGCATACCCACCGCACCGAGGATCAGGTCGTTGCTCATCAGCGGCCGAAAGAATTGGGTCGCGCCTTCTTCGGACAACTGCGCCAAGCCTTTCTGCAACTGCTTGAGCTTCAGCGGATCGCGCAGGCGCGCGCGGCGGAACAGTTCCGGCGCGAAGTTCGGAATGCCGGTGAAGCTGAGATGTTCGCCTTCGGTGAAGCTGTCGCCGATGGAGATGGTGCCGTGGTTGTGAATGCCGATGACATCGCCCGGCCACGCGGTTTCCGCGATCTCGCGGTCGCTGGCCATGAAGGTCAGCGCGTTCGCCAGTTTCATGTCCTTGCCGGTGCGCGAATGGAAGGTTTTCATGCCAGCGCTGAACTGGCCGGAACAGATGCGCATGAACGCGACGCGGTCGCGATGCTGTGGGTCCATGTTCGCTTGAATCTTGAACACGAAGCCGGTGAGCTTGTCCTCGCTCGGCTGCACGACGCGACCGGTCGTGGCGCACGCTTTCGGCGACGGCGCGTGTTCGATGAAAAAATCCAGCAGCAACTGCACGCCGAAATTATTCACCGCCGAGCCGAAGAATACCGGCGTCTGTTTGCCGGACAGGTACGCATGTTTGTCGAACGGATGCGACGCGCCTTCGACCAGTTCCAACTCGTCGCGCACTTCGCGCAGCATCTGGATGCCGATGCGCGCTTCCAGCGCTGGATCGTCGATCGACGCGAAAATCGTCGAATCCTGACGGGTGAAATTGCGCCCGGCTTCGTACAGATGCACTTCGCCGGTGAGCAGATGAACGACACCTTTCAAACGCGAACCCATGCCGATGGGCCAGGTGATCGGCGCGCACTGGATGCCTAACACCGACTCCACTTCGTCGAGCAGGTCGATCGGCAGCTTGCCCTCGCGGTCGAGTTTGTTGATGAAGGTCATGATCGGCGTGTCGCGCAGCCGGCAGACGTCCATCAGTTTGATCGTGCGCTCTTCAACGCCTTTCGCCACGTCGATCACCATCAGCGCCGAGTCCACCGCGGTCAGCACCCGGTAGGTGTCTTCGCCGAAGTCGGCATGGCCGGGGGTGTCGAGCAGGTTGACGATGCAGTTTTCGTATGGGAACTGCATCACCGAACTGGTCACCGAAATACCGCGCTCTTTTTCTAGCGCCATCCAGTCGGAGGTGGCATGACGCGCGGCTTTGCGGCCCTTGACCGAGCCGGCCATCTGGATCGCGCCGCCGAACAGCAGCAGCTTCTCGGTCAGCGTGGTCTTGCCGGCGTCGGGGTGCGAGATGATCGCGAACGTGCGGCGACGCGCGGCTTCGCGCGCGACTTCGGTGAGGGATTCGGACATGGCGGATAGCGCCGAGGGCGCCTGGGCATCGGAAAGGAAAGGCGCGATTATAGCGGCCCGCCCCTCGAATACCCTTCTGCCCACCCGTAGGAGCGGCGCAAGCCGCGATGTAAGCCTCGACACACTCCTATGCGGGCTGTGCGGCGAACGTCAGTCGCGACTGGCGTCGCTGCCACACGTGAATCGGCCCATCTGAACCGGCCCATCTGAATCGGCCCATCTGAATCGTCCCATCTGAATCGTCTCATCTGAATCGGCCCATCGCGGCTTGCGCCGCTGCTATGGAGAAGGCTGCTGACAGTTTTCGTCGGCAGTCGGCGCTATCCTGCGGCCATGTCGACATATTGCGATTTCGCCCCTGGCCACCCCGTCCACGGCCACTACCATGACCATGAATACGGCGTACCGCTGCGGGGCGAAGCCGCGCTGGTCGAGGGTCAGTTGTTCGAGCGATTGATCCTGGAGATCAACCAGGCTGGCTTGAGCTGGGAAACCATCCTGAAAAAGCGCGAGAGTTTCCGCCGCGCCTACGATGATTTCGATGTGGATACGGTCGCCGGCTACGGTGAGGCGGATCGGCAGCGACTGCTCGCCGACCCCGGCATCATTCGTAATCGGCTGAAGGTGGACGCGGCGATTCATAACGCGCAGGCGATCCGCAGTTTGCGCGACTCCCACGGCGGGTTCGCGGTGTGGCTGGATACGCATCTGCTGATCGATGGCGCGCCGCGCGACAAGGCCGCGTGGGTGAAATTGTTCAAGCAGACGTTTCGGTTTACCGGCGGCGAGATCGTCGGCGAATTTCTGATGAGTTTCGGGTATCTGCCCGGCGCGCACCGTGAGGATTGCCCGGCGTATGCGCGGATCGCAGCGCTCAAGCCAGTTTGGATGCGGCACGACCCCCTGCGCTAAACCGGTAGAGCGGCTCTGTGAGCCGCTGCTTTTCGATGGATCAAACAGCGGCTCGGAGAGCCGCTGCTTTTCGATGGATCAAACAGCGGCTCGGAGAGCCGCTCTACCGATGATCAACGATGTCCGATCAATCGATGCCGACAGCCGAAATTGCGCGGTATTGCGCGTTCAAGCGGGCTGCGCGTCTGGCATCCGCGGCCATTTCCACGCGTACATGACGATCAGCGCGGTCAGGCCGGCTTCGACCACCGCGAACACCCTGTAAAAATACCAAGTCGCCTCATACGCCTGCATGCACAGCAGCAAGGTGTAGCACAGGCCGATCACGATGTTCGACCACCGACACGCGCGCGGTCGCAACGCGAGCGACAGGTAGATCATCAGGCTGGGTACGATCATCACCATCGACATACACAACAGCATGCCTTGCAGCTTGCCAGGAACGTATAGCTCGAAGTCGTCGCAATAGATGTAGCACGCCATCGTCGTGGCCCATAACGCGCTGAGTTTGAGCCGGACATTAATTTTGAAATCTTCGAGTGAGGACATAGCGCCTCACAGGTGCCAAAGAATGACTGCGGCCGGCATCGCGGGTGGCAGCGAGGCCGACACTGCATCACAGTGCCCTCGTTGTGCGCATACGCCTAGAGACGATTATCACTGAATGGACGCTGAGGGCTTTTCATGCAATGCGCTCAAAGCGTCAACAGGCTCTTGAGCGCGATGGCGCTTATTTCGGCTCGGTGAATCGCAAAATTCCGCCCGGGCCGAACATGCGGAACGGGATCGCTTCGAGCTTCATGCCGCGATTGACGTGCACGGCGAAATGCAGATGCGGGCCGCTGGTGTAGCCGGTGTTGCCCGACAATCCAATCGTCTGGCCTTTGCGCACGCGCTGCCCGATGCGCACCAGCACGCCGTCCAATGTCAGATGCGCATACAGCGCCATGCTGCCATCGTCGTGGACGATGCGCACGAAATTGGCGCGGCCGGCGTACTTTTCGGCGTTCAATCCGCCGCGATCGAAATCGGCTTCGACCTGCATCACCGTGCCAGCGCGCGCGGCAAGTACTGGCGTGCCGATGTCGGCGCCGAAATCGACGGCATAGCGGTTCTGCGCGTCGCGATGGCTGTAGCTGCCGCCGTAGCCCTGTTGGACGTTGACCTCGCTCATTTGCAGCGGGTAGAGGTATTCGATGTCGCGCGGCCGCGCATTCGGATTGCCGGGCACCACGTCCAAGTGCAGCAAGGTGTTGCGATCGCTGATGATGGTCGCAACCAGGGCCCGCTGTTGCCCCGGTACCACCGCGCGCGCCGGCAGCGGTGGGTCGGCACTGATCGGTACGTCGCGGGCGCGATTGCCCGGCTGATACAAGCGCACTTCGATTGGCCCGGCCAGCGTGTTTTCGGCCCAAGCGTTCACCCGATCGCCGGCGTGCTCCAAGATGAGTCGCGCGACCGGCCCGGCTTCGGCCGGAACAGGAATCCGGCTGATCGGTGTGCGTTCCGGATCGACGGTTTGCGGCACGTGATCGCCGTAATGCGCGACGCCGTTACGATCCACCCAGCGAAATACTTTCGACGCATGCGCGCCGCCGAGGGTGAGCAGGCCGCCGACGATGCAGCCGCCGATCGCGCAGCCCAGTGCGAAACGGGCCGAGCGTCGATTCACAGGCAGGTCGCCGGAAGCTTCAGCGCGCGCGCTATATCGCGCAGATCGAAAGCTGCGACGGCTTTATCGCGATCCACCGCGAACAGCGCGCCAGCGGGAAAACGCGGGCTTGGTGCCGTGCGCAGCGAGATACCATCGGTGGCTGCGACCACGCGCCCGCTGAAACTGCCGCGGGCCGTTAGCGTGTTGCGGTCGAACAACCGGAAAGCGGTGAGCTCCGGGCGCTGATCGACCGCGATCCAATAGCCGCGCTGTTTCGCGCAGCGCCATAGCGCAACGCCCTCGGCCTCAGTCTCGAAACTGGTGCGTGGCGCACTGCGCCCGGTGAAGCGGCCATCAAGGCTATATTCGCGCAGAGTCGATCCGCGCCGCTGCACAGGGTCGCTGAATTCGTCGGCGATCAGCAGCGTTTGCCGGCTCGTATCGCCAGCGAGCGATTCGACCACGCGCAGCGCAGTGGCGTCGCGGGTGTCGCCGAAATTGCCGAGGGCTTCGGCGACGAAACCGCCGTGCGTATCGAAACGCAGCCGATAATGGCGCACGCGCTGGTCGAGCTGGTCCAGCGGCGGCAGGGTTGCGTAGCGCGGGCCGTCCATGAAGCTATCGGTGATGTACAGGTCGATCGCATCGCTGCCGTCGCCCTGCGCGCCGAGCGGGTTGAGCCACAGGCCGTAGGGCGCACGCATCTGCGCTTCGCCGAAACTGCCGAGCGGTGTGAAGTCGGGCAGGGACAACACCTGCACGCGGCGGTTGTCGCGTTCGACCACGAACGCACGATCGCCCGCCACGGCGATGCCGTTGGGCCGCTTGAACTGGCCGGGGTCGCTGCCTTCGCCGCCGACGGTGCGCAGGCGTTCGCCAGTGTCGGCATCGAAGACCACCAGCCGATGGCTGGATTTGGCGGTAGCGATCAGCCAAACCGTGCCGTCGGAATGGCGCCAGGTGGCGAGGGAATCGAGTTCATCTTCATCGCCCACGGCGTCGGATACATACGCCTCCAGCACGGCTACAGGCGGCTTGGATCCGCGAGGTGCGGCGAGCACGGGGGCGAAAGAGGTGAGGCACATGAGGACCGCAAGTGCGCGGCCAAATGTCGAGAAACGATTAGGCATGTTTGAAGTATGCGGAATCGACCCTGTTCGCGACAGTCATCGCTTTATCCGCATGAAGCGATTGACAGATCGGAAAAAGACCGGCAAGCTCCACTCATCCATCAAGACCGGCTGAGGGACAGGCCCGTAGAAGCCGGGGCAACCTGATGGGATGTGCATCGACCTCGTGTCGGTCGCGTCCCCGCAAGGTGCCAACTCCTGCGGGGACCTGCGTCCACCGGAAGATGGTTGCGATGTGCGGAAAGTTCGCAGATCGCAGCAGCGGTTCTTCGGTCTCCCCGCGGCCTTGCTGGCCCCACTGCCGGAGACCGCTATGACCCTCGCCCACGATTTCGCCCAAGATTTCGCCCAAGATTCCCGCTCTTTCGCCCGCCCTGTCGTTGAGACCGCGACACTCGCGCAAGACGACCATTTGCTCTGCGGGCCGCTCGCCGATGTTCGCGCCGATGTTCGCGCCGATACTCGCGCCGGTAGCGCATCGATCGAGTCTGCTTCTATCGAGTCTGCTTTTATCGAGCCTGCTTTTATCGAGCCTGCTTCGACCGAGACCGAGGCGACGGTGCCAGCACAGCGCGGTCGTGTGCGCGTGACGCTCAAGCTTCGCCATAGCGGCCCGCGCGAAGTAGACATCGCCTACGAATGCGTCGGGCCGGCCCACGCGCCCGTCGTGCTGGCGGCCGGTGGAATTTCTGCGCATAAGCACGTTGTGGCCAGTGCGGCCTTTCCCGAAGCAGGCTGGTGGCAGGCGCAGAGCGGGCATGGCTTGGATCCCACGCGCACGCGCATCCTCGCGATCGACTGGCTTGGCGCCGACGGCGCGCTGGACGCGACGATCGACGCGACCGATCAAGCCGACGCGATCGCTGCGGTGCTCGATGCGCTCGATATCGATGCGATCGCCGCCTTCGTCGGTGCGTCCTACGGCGCGATGGTCGGTTTGCAGTTCGCTGCGCACTATCCGCAGCGGCTGCATACCTTAATCGCGATCAGCGGTGCGCATCGCGCGCACCCGTATGCCAGCGCGTGGCGCGCGCTGCAGCGGCAAATCGTCGCGCTGGGTCAACTGCAATGCGACCAGGCGCAGGGCCTGTCGCTGGCGCGGCAATTGGCGATGCTGAGCTACCGCACGCCGGCCGAATTCGCCGAGCGCTTCGCCGAGCCGCCGTCGCTCGTGCATGGTCATGTGCGCGTGGCCGCCGAGGACTATCTCGAACACTGCGGCAATAGCTATGTCGCGCGCACGTCGCCGACGGCCTTTCTGCGTCTGTCGGAATCGATCGATTTACATCGCATCGATCCGGCGACGGTGACGGTGCCGACGATCGTGGTCGGCGTGATCGAAGACCGCTTGGTGCCGATCGAAGACATCTACGACCTCGTCCAGCGCCTGCCGAATGCGGACATCCGCCAACTGCGCTCGAAGTTCGGCCATGACGCGTTTCTCACCGAGACGCTGAGCATCGCCAACATTTTGGAGAAAGCGATTACGCATGCGGTGAGCGAGCATGCGGTGAGCGAACATGCGGTGAGCGAACATGTTGCAAGAGTGCATGTGGCCGATACGCAACTGACGCATGCGCATGTCGGAGGTGCGGCATGAGCGGCTTCCGTCACGACGATGCCTGTCGCAGCGAACACGACAGCCCGCTGCGTCCGGCCACGTTGGCGGTGCGCGCCGGTATCGATCGCGATACCGCATTCGGCGCAGTGACGCCGCCGCTGGTGCTCTCGTCGAATTTCAGTTTTGCCGGCTTCAACCAGAAGCGGCAGTACGACTACACCCGCAGCGGCAATCCCACCCGCGACTTGCTTGCAGAAGCGCTGGCCGATTTGGAAGGCGGCGCGGGCGCAGTGATTACCTCCACCGGCATGTCCGCCATCACCTTGCTATTGCACGCCTTGCTCAAACCGGGCGATCGCCTAGTCGTGCCGCACGATGCGTACGGCGGCAGCTGGCGCTTGTTCAATGCATTGGCCGCGAAGGGCGCGTTCGAGTTGAGTACGGTCAATTTGACCGATCCGCAGACACTGGCCGATGTCTTGGCAACGCGCCCGGCCGTGGTCTGGATCGAAACGCCCTCGAACCCGCTGCTGCGTATCACCGATCTGCAAACCACGATCGATGCCGTGCATGCGGCCGGCGCGCTGGCAGTGGTCGATAACACCTTCCTATCGCCCGCGCTGCAGACGCCGATCGCGTTCGGCGCCGATTACGTCGTGCATTCCACTACCAAATACATCAACGGCCATAGCGATGTCGTCGGCGGCGCGGTGGTCGCGAAAGACGCCGACGCGCATCAAAAATTGGTGTGGTGGGCGAATGCGCTGGGCATCACCGGTTCGCCGTTCGACAGCTTTCTCACGCTGCGCGGGCTGCGCACGCTCGACGCGCGTCTGCGCGTGCATCAGGAAAACACCGAAGCGATCGTCGGCCTGCTGCGTACGCATTCGGCGGTGCGCGCGTTGCACTATCCGGGGCTCGCATCGCATCCTGGGCACGCGATCGCGGCGCGGCAACAGCGCGGCTTCGGCGCGATGCTCACGCTCGAACTCGACACCGAAGGCTGCGCCGATGTGCTGGCGCCGGTGCGCGCGTTCGTCGATGGTTTGCGCTGTTTCACCTTGGCCGAATCGCTCGGCGGCGTTGAGAGTTTGATCGCGCATCCGGCGACGATGACCCACGCGGCGATGAGCGCCGAAGCGCGCGCCGCTGCGGGCATCGGCGATGGCTTATTGCGTTTGTCCGTCGGCATCGAACATGCCGACGACCTTTGCGATGATCTCGCCGCGGCGCTGGATCGTGCGCAGGCGGCGGCGCGCGCATCGCGCAGCGAGCGCGAGTCGGCGAAAGCGACGCTTGCGCCGGAGGCCGCTCTGGCGTGAGCGTCGAGATCGCGCACCGCAGCGCAACATGCAGCGCAACACGTAGCGCGATTGCGCCATCGCGCCATGCCACGGCCGATGCGCGCGCGAAAATCGCGCTGCTCGGCACTGGCACGGTCGGCACTGCGGTTGTCGCACGCTTGGACGATTGGCAGGGCACAGCGTTCGCCGAACGCCTGCAGTTGCTGCAGATCGCCAACACCCGCAGCGTGCTGCGGCGTTCATTGACCGATGGCGAATGGCGAGAAGTACCGCTCGCGACTGCGGCGACGAGTGATCTCGTGCGGGCACTGGGTTCGCAGGGGACGCGGATCGTCGTTGATGCCACCGCCAGCGAGGAGATCGCCGAGCGCCATGCACTGTGGCTGGCGCAGGGCATCCACGTCGTCACCGCATGCAAACTCGGCCAGGGCGGCCCACTCGCGCGCTGGCGCGCGATTCGCGATGCGCAGCGCATCGGTCGTGCTCATTACGGCGATAGTGCGACCGTCGGTGCCGGCCTGCCGCTGCTGCGTTCGATTCGCGAACTACAGCGCGGTGGCGATCGCATCCACGCGATTGCCGGTGTGTTGTCGGGCTCGTTGGCGTGGTTATTCGATCACTACGACGGCCTGCGCCCGTTTTCCGGTTTCGTCCGCCAAGCGCGCGATGCCGGCTACACCGAGCCCGATCCGCGCGACGATCTCAGCGGCGAGGATGTGCGCCGCAAAATCCTAATTCTTGCGCGCGCTGCTGGGTTCGCGTTGGAGAGCGATGAGGTCGCGGTCGCCTCGCTGCTCACCCCTGGTTTGCGCTATGCCGCGCCGCGCGACGTCGATGCGGCCTTGCCATCGCTCGACGCGCCACTGCGCGAAGACTTCGCTACTGCATACAAACGCGGCGAGAAGCTGCGTTTCATCGCGCGCTTGGAACATGGCGCTGCGCGCGTTGGATTGGAATCGCTGCCCGCGGACCACCCGCTCGCCAGCGGCAGTGGCACCGACAACCGCGTCGCGATCTGGTCGGACCGCTATCGCGAACAGCCGCTGGTGATCCAAGGGCCGGGGGCAGGCGCAGAGGTGACGGCGGCTGCGCTGCTGGACGATGCAATCTCAATCGCGGAACAGGCTGCGCTTGTCGCCGCGGACAGTGGTCATTGATGGAAGGCGGCGCTATTGGGCGCAACGCGGCGCGATGATGACGATCCAGTGACGCAGCGATGACGAATGCTGTCGTCGCCAGCATTGCTGAACAAGGCTCGTTTGCGAGGCCGTACGTATAATGGCGCGAGGCTAGGAATGGTTCCTGCCTAATATCGAACACAAAGGACGTAATTTTGATGTACTCAAAGATTTGGAAGTTATCCGCTTCTCTGATGTTGGCAATGTCGATCGCGCCCGCTAGCGCCCAAGAAAAAGCGGGAGACGATTATCAGAACACATGCACGACGACGTACTCCACGACGTATATCACGCGTTACGGTGGCGTCGCTTCTTGTCAAGCCTATGCCGGCGCTGCTGCCGGTTATCAATGGATCTACGAATACGTACCACCGCAAACCTCGAGAACCAGGACCATCTACGGTTCCGCGATGACTGGAGGCCTGTTGAGCTGTCAGGCGAATGTGCCTTACTACGACACGCTGACGATCACTACGCCGACGACGACATGCAGTTTGCAGCCGCGCGCGCCGTTCATCGCGCTATCGGCGTATACCGACAACTGCGTCGATAGCCCGGTGACCTTGCTCGGAGAACTGTACTGGTCGTACCAGCCCGGCGATACATACGAAGTGCAAGCACGGTTCCTCGACGCGATTCCGTTCACTCCGTTCTGGTCTGGAAGCATATCCGCCCCGTTCTTCTATCTGCCGTTCGAATATGCAATATCGCGGCCTGTGGAGTATCGCTTGCGCACGACGCGCAACGGCACGAGCGGTTCATGGTCGTACATCGCGCCCAAATGCGTGCGCGACCGTCACGAAAGGTAAGGCGCTCATGGCTGGGCCAGCGTTGCTGGCTCAGCTTTTTTGTCAACGCGGACTTAATCAGCGTTGCCCTAAAGTGAATCGGTCGAATTTTGATTGATCAACACTCGATCACATTCACTGCCAAGCCGCCGCGCGACGTTTCCTTGTACTTGTCTTGCATATCGCGGCCGGTATCGCGCATGGTTTTGATGACTTTATCGAGCGAAACTTTGTGCTTGCCGTCGCCGCGTAAGGCCATGCGCGAGGCGTTGATCGCTTTCACTGCGCCCATCGCGTTGCGCTCAATGCAGGGAATCTGCACGAGGCCGCCGATCGGGTCGCAGGTCAGGCCGAGGTTGTGCTCCATGCCGATCTCGGCCGCGTTTTCAATTTGCCCAGGCGTGCCGCCGAGTGCGGCGGTGAGACCGGCGGCGGCCATCGAGCAGGCGACGCCGACTTCGCCTTGGCAACCAACTTCAGCGCCGCTGATCGATGCGTTTTCTTTGTAGAGAATCCCAATCGCCGAAGCGGTGAGCAGAAAATCGAATACGCCCTGTTCGTTGGCGCCTGGGCAGAAGCGATCGTAGTAGTGCAACACCGATGGAATGATGCCGGCCGCACCGTTGGTGGGTGCGGTGACGACGCGACCGCCCGCAGCGTTTTCCTCGTTGACCGCAAGCGCATACAGATTGACCCAATCGAGCACGGTCAGCGGGTCGCGCATCGCGGCTTCCGGCTTGGTGGTGAGTTCTGCGTGCAGACTCGGCGCGCGGCGCACTACGTGTAGGCCACCGGGCAGGGTGCCTGTTTGACGTATGCCGCGCTGCACACAGGACTGCATCGCATCCCATAACTCGCGCAAGTTCTGGCGAATCTCCTCGTCGCTGCGCCAGTTGTGTTCGTTCTCGAACATCAGCGCGGCGATGCTCAGCCCGGTGCGCTCGCACTGCGCGAGCAAGGCGGCGCCGCTGTTGAATGGATAGCGCAGTTCGGTGGTGTCGGCAACGATCCGGTCTTCCGCAGCTTCGTCCTGATTCACAACGAAACCGCCGCCTACCGAATAATAATCGCGCGTGGCGATTTCGACGCCGTCGGCATCGTAAGCGTTGAAGCGCATGCCGTTGGTGTGGAATGGCAGCTTCTGCCGTTTGTTCATGATCAGATCGCGCTTCTCGTCGAAGGCGATCTCATGGCGACCAAGCAACTGCAATTTCTTTTCGCCGCGAATGCGCGTCAACGCTGCGGGAATCACATCCGGGTCGATTTCGTTCGGCCAATGGCCTTCGAGGCCCATCAGCACTGCTTTGTCGGTGCCGTGGCCGCGACCGGTGAGTGCAAGCGAGCCGAACACTTCCGCACGCACGCGCGCAGTGCGGCCGAGATCGCCGGATTCTTCCAGCCAGCGGTGCACGAAACGCGAAGCGGCGCGCATCGGCCCGACGGTGTGCGAAGAACTTGGCCCGATACCGATCTTGAACAAGTCGAAGGTGCTGACGGCCATGGCGGGTACCGGCGAAGACGGAAGAATCCGCCTATTCTATGTCGTCCATTCGCCGCATCGTACCGTGCTATGCCGTATGTTTTGTATCAACGCGACGACTGTCATCTCTGCGATCTGGCCCTCGCGGTATTGGCAGAAGCCGGATTGCCCGAATTCGAGAGCGTTTTCATTGATGGCGATGCAGGCTTAGAAGCGTTGTATGGCGATCGCGTGCCGGTGTTGCGCGATGACGCTCGCGGCGCCGAGCTCCATTGGCCGTTCGATGCGGCCAAACTGCAGCAATGGGCCGACGAGCGTCTGACATAAGCAACCGTAGATTTGAAACGGATTCGTCGCGCATCATGGCGCGGCCGGCTTCAGGACCACCTTGGTGCGAACCTGAATATCGTCCGGGATATCGCTGGGAAGGATACCGGCATCGACCAATGCGCCGCTGCCGACACCGAAAGCGCTGCGTTGCACCGTGGCTTGTCCTGTGAGTATTGCTTTTGCGCCAGGTTTCCACGTGAAGGTGAGTGTGACCGGGTGACTCACGCCGCGCAGAGTGAGCGTGCCATCGGCGGCATAGCGATTGCCGTCGAGATGACGAAAGCGCCTGGCCGAGTAGCGCGCTTGCGGAAAATGCTTGGTGTCGAAGAACGCGGTGCTATGCATTTGATTGTCGTAGTCGGCGTTGCCGGTATTCGCGCCCATCAATGGAATCGAAACATCCAACGTTGCTTCGGCGAGATTGGTAGGATCGAAACTAAGCCTGGTGTTGAAGCCGGGAAATTTACCCTTAAACGGCGTGTCGTAATACTTTCCGATGAATTCAAGAGACGAGCCGGGCGCCTGCGCATAATCTGTCGATCGTGCAGGTAGCGAGACGAGGAGCAACAGCAAGAACGCGGCGAGCGAGAATGTCTTCATGATCGGTACTCAGTACTCAGCGGGAATGTGCGACATGAAGAGTGCATCCAGGCACGATTCGGTGCGCCGCGCATGCTAACGTGGACCGGACCGCAGCCAAGGGACGATCGAAATGACCCTTCACACAGCGATGGCGATGCCCTTATCGAGCGTCTTTCGCCCTACGTTTGCGGTACTGATATCGA
Source organism: Lysobacteraceae bacterium (assembly GCA_031374725.1). Taxonomy (GTDB): domain Bacteria; phylum Pseudomonadota; class Gammaproteobacteria; order Xanthomonadales; family Xanthomonadaceae; genus Lysobacter_I. The sequence continues at coordinate 41,069 of JANMGT010000077.1, forward strand.
TCGCCGCAATCGTCGGTGTTTCTTTCGCAGTGGAGCGCGACAACGCGCCGCGCGAACTGCTGCGGATGCACGACGATGCCGTGTTGGAATTCATCGCCAGCGAGGGTTTCGGGCAGCGTCGTTTGCCGGCGATGTTGAAGGTGTTGCATCGGCAGGTGGGCGGCACCGATGTGATGATCTTCAAACTGGAACTGATCGGCGTCGCAAAGCACCGCCTATCCAAGGTGTTTTCGGCGGACATGTCGATTTTTCATCGACCCAATAAAACGCAGCCGCCGGAGCCGCGCGTAGACGGTCGCGCGATGACGCGGTGGGAACGACACGCCTTACGCGATCTCGACAACGGCCAGCGATTGATCGTCGAGAAAATCGTCGAGAAACAAGCCGATCGCGGTTTGCGTGTCGTTGCTGCGATTCGCGCTGGCGGCGAATGTCTCGGCTGCCACAAAGACAAACGCGCCGGCGATATGCTCGGCGCGTTCGTATACGCACTCGTCCCATCGCCTCGCGTGCCGTGATGGTGCGAGATGAACTAGCGCTATGAAGTAGCGTTTAGTAGTGCGCGATCGAATTATTTCTTAACCGGTATCGCAGGCGTCGCCGCGAGCGAGAACACCACCTTGGTCGTGACCTTGATGTCGTTCGGAATGACGCTGGTGTCGGCCCAATCGCCGCTACCGACGCCGAAGTCTAAGCGTTTGACCAGCGCAGTGCCTGCGAGTACCGGCTTCACACCGGGCGTCCAGGTGAAGGTCAAGGTCACGGGCTTCGCGACGCCGCGCAGACTCAAACTGCCGTCGGCGGCGTATTTGTTACCGCCGAGGCTGCGGAACTTGCTGGCGGTGTAGCGCGCCTGCGGAAACTGCTTGCTGTTGAAGAACGAGGTTCCGCGCAGTTCGCCGTCGTAGTCGGTATTGCGCGTGGTGGCGGTGGCGAGCGGAATGGTCACATCGAGTTTTGCGGTGGCCAATTGCTTCGGATCGAAGCTGAATTTGGTAACGAAGCCTGGGAAGGTGCCGTTGAACGCTTCGCCTTGGTATTTGCCGGAAAAACCTAAGGTGGAGCCGGGCGCTTGGGTGTAATCGGCGGCAAAGCTGGGGAAGGCAACAACTGCGCCCAAAGCGAGCGCGGCGAGAGTGGAATACAGGCGCATGATCGTAAATCCTGTGCGAAGAAGTGATGAAAGAATGCCGGCGCTAATTCCGGCGCTTGTTCGGGTGCTTATTTGGATGCTTATTCGGGCGTTTGCGACAGCTTAGAGGGCGCATCGGGCGAATTCGGTGCGGCAGCACTCACTTTCAACCAGCCGTGCGGCAGCATGCGCGCCAGGGTCGCATCGCGTTGGAAGATATGATGGAAGAACGCCGCGCCGGCGTGTGCCGCCACCAGTCCTACCAAGGCCCAAAACATGATTTCATGGGCGTCTTTCGCCAATTCGTTCAGGTCGCGGTCCCTGCCGACGATTGCCGGTAAGTTGAACAGATGGAACCATTGCAAGGGGAAGCCGGCGGCGGAGTTCAGCACCCAGCCGCTGATCGGAATCGCAAAAAGCAGCCCGTAGATCGCCCAATGGGTCAGCGATGCGATGCGCTCCTGCCACGCGGGCGTGCCCGGCACCGGATGCGGTGTGCCTGCATACAAGCGCCACAGCAGCCTTAATACAACCAACGCCAGAATGGTCAAGCCGATCGACTTGTGCAGCGCGTAGGTCTGAATCTTGTCGGGGCCGTTGGGCAAATCGCCCATGGTCAGGCCGAGATACGCCATCGTCATGATCATGGCCAACATCACCCAGTGCAGGAGTTGACTGATGCTGCCCCAACGCTCGGGCGTGTTCTTAAGTGTCATTGTGGAGTCTCCGGAGCGGGTACAGGACGGGGTGTCGCAGACGAGTCGTCGCTAGAAGAGTCAGTATGGGCGCGATTGGTTGCGTCATCTGCTGGTGGCGGCGTTTCCACGGCGTCGCTCGCTTGATCGCAAGGCCCTCGGGTGGCCTCGGCTTCGATTCGAAGCTCGACCGAGTCGCCGATGACAGAGGGCCAGGCGTCGATCCCGAAGGCTTTTCGGCTGAGCATCCCGCGCGCCGAGAACCCGACGGTACGCCGGAACGGCGGCAGCGGATGGCGCTTCAGCGCATTCAACCTGGTCTCGAGCGCGATCGGCTGGGAGGTGCCGTGCAAGGTCAGCGTCCCATGCACGATCGCGCGGTCTTCGGCCGATACTTCGATGCGATCGGACACGAATACCGCATCCGGATAACGCGCCCCATTGAGCAGATTGCCGGCAAGTGCCGCCTTGTTCCACTTTTCATCGCCCAGATCGAGCCGTGTCAGCGGCACCACCACGCGCACGCTCGCCTGCGCCCAATCGTCCGGATCGAACCGCAGCTCGCCCACGCTGCCGGAGACAGTGCCGATCGCTTTGGAGAACCCGGCGTGTTCGATCGCGAACATGACCCGCGTGTGTACGGGGTCCAGGCAATAGATCGGAGTGTTGCCGCTTGCCGCTGCACCCTCGTCGGCCGCGGGCTTAGCACCTGCAGGCTGAGTTGCGATGGCGAGGGCAATGCACCCGGCTGCCGCGCACGCGAGGCCCCTAGATGCGAGGCTCGCTGCAACAGGCTGTCGCAGTGCCGATGTCGCGCGAACTCTGCTGGAGCTGCGGCCTAGGGCACGAAAAGTGGTTAATCGCATGAGTTGGTCCTCTGAGCGTGATCGGTCGCTGGGCTGGCGGCTTGCGCGATTCTAAGACCCTGCGGCAGGATATGTGGGCATCGGTATGCAACGTAGCATCTTGGGCGGTGTCGCCAGAGGCGCGACGGATGGAACGGTGGTGTTCCAGGGGGGCGTATGTGATCGGTAAGAGAGTGCCGTGCTACGTGGCTGAAATTGAACGGAGGCAGCGAACCATCCGGTTCTTCACAGCAATCGGGTTCATAGTCCTTTGCTTCATGGTAAAGCTATCAATCGCAACCGAAAGCGAACTAAAAGCCTCAGATACCCCTCGGTTCGAAGTGCTCAATGGGCCGAAGATTATTCGTCTTGGCGTAGAACAAGGCTTGTCCAGATACATTAGTGATCTGGCGATTGACCGACAGGGCTATGTGTGGGTCGCTACCGTCGATGGACTGGCCCGTTACGATGGCACGGGGTTTAGGCATTGGCGGCACCAGCCGGGAGATGCTGATTCGTTACCGGTGAATAATGTGCTGCTTGTTACCGTTGACGCCGAAAATCGTGTCTGGGCAGCGACGAGCGAAAGCCTGGGCGTTCTCGATCGCGATCGACGAAACGTTCGTAATCTAAACTTCTATGGTGAAGCGAGCAGATGCTCAAATTCTGTCGCGATTATCGCTGCAGCAGAAGGTGCTGGCGTTTGGGTTGGGACATACGATGGCCATCTTTGCAGCGTGACAGCAGATCAAAAGGTGCAATATGCTGCTATCAAAACCGAGCGATTACGTGAAGCTACAGAGGCTATTCCAACCGAGTTATTGGCAATATCCGCGCGAGAAGTTCTGATTGGAACCGATCGTGGGCTTTTCAGGTTAAAAGATGACGTCTTTAGCGACGTTGGAAGATCGGTCATTGGCGATGCTTATATTTTTTCTATATACAAGAGCGATAGCGGAGAAGTATGGGTCGGTACGAATCGTGGGCTATTCACTGTATCGGAGCGTGGCGTTGTAGTTGAAGCCCGCCATAGGCGCAATGATGCCATTATAAATGCAACTATTATTGATGATGGCAGCGGTGGATATTGGCTTGGGACTAATGAGGGCCTATTTCATGCGGACTCAAATTTTTTCGATGGATTCACTAACCTAAAGCCTAAAGAATACGGCGAAAAACAACGAAAAAAGGATGACGATTCGCAGTTGAACGAACTTTCTCAAGTGCAGGGAGATGCAATTTTAGACGGCGTTTATGAAATGAAGGCCGATCTTGAGGGCGGTCTTTGGGTTCTTGGCCATTCGAGTAACCTGGTGTATACGCCGTCGTCAAAATCCAGGTTTTCCTCGATTATGTATACCGACAGTCATGGCTCAAAAACAAATGGCATTGTTTCAATTGCGAAAGGCTTGGGTGGAGAGGCGCTTGTTCTGACAAAAAGCGCATTGCATGTATTGGATAAAGATTCTTTAAATATTTATAGTGCGGATCATCATTCTGATAGATTTCGCGATTTTCGCGCTGTTAGGCTTTGCGGAGACGGTATAATTTGGGTCGCTGACCGAAATGGTATGATGGGTTTTGATAAAATAAAAAATAAATATTTTGATATTGTATTTTCTAAATGGGAAGGGTCGCAGGCTATCCCGCAGGATCTATTTTGCAGCGCAGACGGAATTTGGCTGTCGTTGTATGGTGGTGGGCTTGATCTTTACTCTCATCAAGGAGTGCTCATCCGCTCTTTGTCGCCCGAATCGACTATCGGCCGTGTTAGTCCCGGATCCGTGGAATTAGTGATGGGTCCAGATGGGCGGCCATGGCTGACTGATGACCATGGTTTGAGGCGTTGGGACAATAAGCGTTTTGTGAAAGTGCCAATTCCTGGCGAAAGCCTGATTACTGCATTCGCTTTTGAAAGCAGCCGTTCTTCAGCGAAGCACACTCTTGTTTGGGTGGCTCGGTTCGGAATGCTGGAGCGCTATGATTGGGATGGATCGAGGCTGAGGCTCCAGAAAAAGATCGGCTTGGCTGATGGGCTGCCGATGTCCGATATCCTCGGATTGTTAGTGACTCCTGGAGGAAAAATTTGGATGAGCACAGTCAAGGGGCTGGTTCTTTACGATCAAGTGCACCGACGTATACGGACCTTTGGTATGCGTGACGGGTTGCAAGGGAACGACTTCATATACGGCCCTCCCATCATGCTCAGCCCCAATCGCGCCATCGCCCTATCCACGGATGGAGCAGCGATCTTCGATCCCGAGCTATCGCTGCCGGAGCCGAAGCCTTCGCTGTTGGCGATCGAATCCCTCAGCGTGCGTCGCGATCGCGGTGACGCCGCGCTCGATCCTGCGCAGCCCGTAGTCATGCGCGCGGGAGACCGCGATTTGCGCATCGTGCCGCGTTTATTGTCGTTTTCCGACCCGCAGTCGCATCGCTATCGTTCGCGGTTGCACGGTGAAGATCCCGATTGGGTGGTGCAAAATGGCCCCAGCGAACGTGTGTTCTCGACCCTGCCGTCAGGGCGATACAGTTTTGAGATGCAGGCCGCGAATGCCGATGGGGCGTGGTCTGCGCCGTTGTCGCTGCAGATCGAAGTGCAGCCGCCGTGGTGGCGTGGCGCATGGGCGGTGGTGGCGTATACCTTGCTCGCGTCCGCGCTGTTGTGGTGGCTCTCCTATCTCGACCAAATGCGCCTGAAGCGTCGTTACACCTATCAACTTGCGCGTCAGAAGCGCGAGTTGGCGGAGCAGACATCGGAGGCCAAAAGTCGTTTCCTCGCCGATCTGGGCCACGAACTGCGCACGCCGATGACCGGCGTGTTGGGAATGAGCGAATTATTGCTCGATGGCGATCTGCAGCCGCGGCAACATGGTCAAGCGCAATCGATCCGTCGCGCGGGCGAGCACTTGCTGCGTCTGGTCGACGATGCGCTCGACCTCGCAAAGATCGAAGCGGGGCGATTGGAGTTTCAGACGATCGAATTCGCGCTGGAAACGCTCACGGACGAGGTTGCAGCATTGATGTCGCCGCTAGCCGCACGCAAAGGCCTGCGCTTCGTGACGGCGCGCGCGCCCGATGTTCACGCGATGTGGGTCGGCGATCCGCTGCGGGTGAAGCAGATACTCCTGAATTTGCTGGGCAACGCGGTGAAGTTCACCGAGCGCGGCGAAGTTGGCTTGCATATCGAACCGGTCTTACAAACGAGCACACTCGAATCATCGCTACCGGGCGATGGAGTATCAATCTGTGCGGGGTTGCGCATCGTCGTCCGCGACACCGGTCCGGGAATGGACGCTGAGCAAGTACAGCGACTTTTTCGCCGTTTCGAGCAGGCCGACGGTGCGCGTACCGCCGCACGCTATGGTGGCACCGGTTTGGGCCTTGCGATCAGCCGTGAACTGGCGCTGGCGATGGGCGGGACGATCGACGTGCGCAGCGTGCCTGGTCAGGGCACAGAATTTAGTCTGTGTTTGCCGCTGAAGATGGGTGACGCCGATGCGACCCAGGCGATCAACCGAACCGCCGCGTTGGCATCGCAGCCATGGTCGGCCACATCGTCGCTCGCCCCAACCGATTGGCTGGTCATTCTTTTGGTTGAGGACGACCCGACCGTGGCCGAGGTGCTGGTTGGCCTGTTGCAGCGCCATGGGCATCGCGTGGTGCATGCCGCCCACGGTTTGGCGGCCATGACTGAGGCCGTGCTTGGGCAGTTCGATCTGGCGCTGATCGATCTCGACCTTCCCGGCATCGACGGCTGCGCGCTTGCGGGCCAACTGCGGGCTAGCGGTTTCTCTGCGCCGATGCTTGCGATCACCGCCCGCGCCGACGCCGAGGCCGAGCCACAGGCCATGGCTGCCGGGTTTTTAAGCTTTTTGCGAAAACCCACGACCGGCGAGCGCCTGCAAGGGGCCATCGTCGGCGCCGTCTCGGCCGAAGCCGCAGCGTCCCTGGACGCTGCGGCTCTGGACGCGCCCGCCAGCACTCCCGCCAGCGATCCCGCAGAAGGACCCGCCAGCGCTCCCGCATAAGGATATGTGTCTAGGCCATTAGCGGCCTTCGATTTGCCATGGTTACTATTCCTACATGGTGAATAGGAAATGCTGACGATGAAGGCCAAATACGCGCTCCGCGCCATGCGCGAGCTCGCGCTGAGCGGGGAGAACCGTCTGCAGGCGCACGAGCTGGCCGAGCGTAGCCGCGCGCCCGGGAAATTCCTGGAGGCGATTCTCGTGGATCTGCGCCAGGCCGGCTTTATCGATAGCCGTCGCGGCCAGCGCGGTGGGCACACCCTCGCGCGCGCGGCCGAACAGATCATGATCGGCGACGTCATTCGGGCGATCGATGGGCCGCTGGCGCCGGTGCGCTGCGCCAGCGTCACCGCCTACGAACCCTGCCGAGACTGCCCCAACCCCGATGCCTGTGAGTTACGCGCGCTGATGCGCGAAACCCGCGATGCCCTATCGCAGGTGTTGGATCATCGCAGCCTGCGCGAGTTCGCGTTGGGCGTATGAGCGGTCGTCGAGAATCCACCTTGGAGATAACGCATGAAGGACGAGTCGACGTCCGGGGACGGCATCGCCGGCGTGCCGCCGGTCATCAAACCGCTGAGCGAAAGCGAGCGCGCGGTAATTTTGGCTTTGCGCGAAATCGCGTTTGGCGAAATCAATGTGGTGATCCACAACGCGCGCGTCGTACAGATCACACGCAGTCAAAAATTCCGGTTCGGCGAACGCTAGCCGCCGAGCCCCAACCACCCATCTGCGCCGACCGGACCACCGGATGCGTGTCTTGCATACAGGAGTCCGTCATGTCATTTACACCCTTGCGCGCACCTGCGCGCATCGCGCCGCTTGCGCTTGCGCTTGCGTTGCTGGTCGCTGTCGGCGGTCATGCCCACGCGCAATCGTCTAGCCCATCTGTAGAAGAAATCGCACAGCGATTGAAAGCGATCGAGCGTCAGCTCGGCGTAGCACCCGTCCCCGAGGATGTCGCAGGCGATCCTGCCGCGAGTCTCGATCAACGCTTGCGCGTGATCGAACGCAGACTCGAATTGCTGGCCGAAGAAGCGGCCGCCAAGGCAGAAAAAGATCCGGTCGCGACGCTCAGTACCGCAAAAGGTTTCGCGATCAAATCGCCCGATGGCGTCGAACTGAAGCTGCGCGGACTGGTGCAAGCCGATGGCCGTTTCTTTGTCGGCGACGACCGCAACCCACAGAACGACGGCTTCTTGTTCCGCCGCATTCGGCCTACGCTCGAGGGCACATGGGGTCCGTTGCTGGGCTTTCGATTGACGCCTGAATTCGCAGGCGACAACGCCTCCATCGTCGATGCGTATATCGACCTGAAATTCGACCCGCGGGCGACCGTGCGGATCGGCAAAGTCAAAGGCCCCGTCGGCCTGGAACGACTCCAATCCGGCGGTTCGCTCGCCTTGGTCGAACGCGGCTTTCCGACCGAATTGGCGCCCAATCGCGATCTTGGCGTGCAATTGCAGGGCGACTTGTTCGCTAACAGGCTTAATTACACGGTGGGCGTTTACAACGGTGCGCCGGACGGGCGCGATGCGGCGACGACCAACCCGGACAACGAATTCGAATATGCCGCGCGCGTGTTCTGGGAGCCGTTCAAGAACGACGCGAATGCCTTCTCCGGCCTCGGTATCGGCATCGCCGCCAGCGTTGGCGACACCTTTGGCGCAGGCAACAACGTCCTGCCGCGCTATCGATCGCCGGGGCAGTCGCAGTTTTTTGCCTACAACGCGAACGTCGCTGCAGACGGTTTGCGACGCCGTTTGTCGCCCCATGGCTATTTCTATCGCGGCCGTTTTGGCGTGCTGGCCGAGTACATCGCGGCTGAACAAGAAGTGCGGGTGGCATCGGGCGCGAATGCCGGTCGCCGCAAGCATATCGAGAACGATGCATATCAGATCACCGCTAACGTCGTGCTGACCGGAGAAGACGCAGGCTTCCGCGGTGTCGCCCGCCCTAACCATCCTTTTACGAGCGATGGTGCAGGCTGGGGCGCCTGGGAACTGGTTGCGCGCTATGGAGAACTCGATATCGACGATGCCGCTTTCCCGCTCTTCGCCAATGCGGCGCAGTCCGCGCGCAGCGCCGAAAGTTGGAGTTTAGGCGTGAATTGGTATCTGACTCAAAATCTGAAGCTCGTCGCCACGTACAACACAACGACATTCGATGGTGGCGCCACCCTTGGTGCGGATCGCGAAACCGAAAAAGCGATTCTCACCCGCGCGCAACTGTCATTCTGAAAGATTAGGAGATTTCGCATATGACGCATTCCATCAAATCCATATCGCTCAGTTTCATCGGCGCCGCTCTTGCCGCGACGATGTTGGCTGGCATCATCGCTCCCGGCATCGCGCGCGCGGCCGAGACCGAATTCCTCAACGTCTCGTACGATCCGACGCGCGAGCTGTACGTCGATGTCAACGAACGCTTCGCTGCGCAGTGGAAACAACAGACCGGTGAGGAACTCAAAATCCGCACATCCCACGGCGGTTCCGGAAAACAGGCGCGCTCAGTCATCGACGGCCTTGAGGCCGATGTGGTGACGCTGGCGCTTGCGGCCGATATCGATGCCATCGCGACCAACAGCCGATTGCTGCCGGCCAATTGGCAAACACGCTTGCCCAATAACAGTGCGCCTTACACATCGACGATCGTATTTCTCGTGCGCAAAGGCAATCCGAAAAAGATCAACGATTGGGACGATCTCGCGCGTCCCGGCGTTGCGGTGATCACGCCGAACCCGAAGACTTCCGGCGGCGCGCGCTGGAACTATCTCGCCGCATGGGCCTGGGCATCGAAGGAATATCGCGATCCAACCAAAGTGCTGGATTATCTGTCGCGTTTGTTCAAAAACGTGCCGGTGCTGGATACCGGCGCCCGCGGCGCAGCCACTACATTTGCCGAACGTGGCATCGGCGATGTCTTGATTTCTTGGGAAAACGAGGCGCTGCTGATCTTAGAGCAGCCTTCGACCCGCGGAAAATTCGAGCTGGTCGCACCCAGCATCAGCATCAAAGCAGAGCCATCTGTCGCATGGGTCGATAAGAATGTCGCCAAGCACGGGACGCGCAAACAAGCGGAAGCCTACCTCCGGTACTTGTATTCCGATGAGGGCCAGCGGATCGTCGCCAAACATTTTTACCGTCCGTCTAATCCCGAAAAAGTGCCGGCGACCGATCTCTCGCGTTTCAAGAACATCCCGCAGGTGACGATCGACAACGCATTCGGCGGTTGGAAGAAAGCGCAGGCCGAACATTTCGCCGATGGCGGCTTTTTCGACCGCATCTACAAGCCGAGCCGCTGAGCATGCTGAGCGCTGCCCTACTCATCGTTGACGTGAGCCCGTCGTACGGATATTTCGTGCGGCGGGCGCGCCGTGGCGCGTCTTGCGCATGACGACACTCGCCCTGAATCGTCGGCGCACGCCGAATCCGCTGCCCGCCTTCGGCCTCAGCCTGGGCTTGGGCATGTCGTGGTTAAGCCTCGTCGTTCTGCTGCCCTTGCTCGCGCTGAGCGTGCGTGCTGCGGGGCTCGGTGTGGACGGCTGGTTGCGTGCGCTGCGCGATCCGCGCGTGCTCGCGGCGGTCGAACTGAGTTTCGGCAGCGCCGTGATCGCGGCCCTGGTCTCGTCGCTCGTCGGAACCTTGGTCGCGTGGGTCTTGGTGCGCTACAGATTTCCCGGTCGGCGCTTGCTCGATGCGTTGGTGGATTTGCCGTTCGCGCTGCCGACGGCGGTCGCCGGCATCGCGCTGACCGCGATCTATTCCCAGAACGGTTGGGTCGGCCGCTGGCTGGAACCGCTCGGCGTAAAAATCGCGTACACCCAAATCGGCATCGTGATCGCGCTGATCTTCATCGGTCTGCCGTTCGCGGTGCGTACGCTGCAACCGGTGTTGGAAACGCTGGGCCGCGAGCAAGAAGAAGCGGCCGCTTCGCTCGGTGCATCGCGATGGACGAGTCTGCGTCGTGTGATCTTTCCCGAAATGCTGCCGGCGCTGATGACCGGTTTTTCGCTCGCGTTCGCGCGTGGCTTGGGCGAATACGGATCGGTGATCTTCATCGCCGGCAATCTGCCGAATAAAACCGAGATCGCGCCGCTGTTGGTGGTGATTCGATTGGAAGAATACGACTACAACGGCGCCGTTGCGATCGCAGCGCTGCTGCTGCTCGCATCCTTCTTGTGCTTGCTCGCGATCAATGCAATCCCGCTGTTGTTCGCGCATGAACGCCGAGGACGCCGGAATGACTGAGCGCGACGTATTGGACGAGCCGAGCTGGGTGCGCTGGGGCTTGATCGCCGTAGCGACGCTAGCGGTGGGCTTCCTGGTGTTGATGCCGCTGTTGATGGTGCTCGCGGCGGCGTTCGGCGACGGTTTCGGCGCTTGGATCGCCTCGCTGCGCGAACCCGATGCGATTTCGGCGATGAAGTTGACGCTGTTCACGGCGGCGATCGTGCTGCCGATCAATGCCGTATTCGGCGTGTTCACAGCGTGGGCGGTCACCCGTTTCGATTTCTTCGGCAAGCGCGTGCTGCTCGCTCTGATTGATCTGCCTTTCGCTGTGTCGCCGGTTGTCGCCGGGCTCTGCTTGGTCTTATTGTTCGGCAGTCAGGGCTGGTTCGCAGCCGTGTTGGCCGAATACGATATCAAGATTCTATTTGCGCGTCCGGGCATCGTGCTGGCGACGCTATTCATCACGTTCCCCTTCGTCGTGCGCGAGTTGATTCCGCTGATGCAGCAGCAGGGCGCCGACGAAGAGCTCGCCGCGCGTTCGCTTGGGGCGAGCGCGTGGACGATGTTCCGCCGCGTGACGCTGCCCAATATCAAGTGGGGCTTGCTGTACGGTGTTTTGCTATGCAGTGCGCGGGCGATGGGCGAGTTCGGCGCGGTGTCGGTCGTGTCTGGGCATATCCGCGGGCTCACCAACACCCTGCCGCTGCACATCGAAATTCTTTACAACGAATTCGACAGTACCGGCGCCTTCGCAGCCGCTTCGCTGCTGTCGGCGTTGGCGTTGGTGACGCTGGTATTAAAGTATTGGCTGGAGTCGAGACACGGCGACGACTTGGCCAACAACCATCGTAGGCAGTAAGCCATGCAAATTTTTTCTAGGAGACGGTGATGTCGTCCATGCTCGAAACTCAGGCGTTTTTTCCTCGGCTCTTTCGCTCCATGAGCGTCGCGCGGATGCCTGCCGCAGAGCGCCGCGGCGTAAACGCGGCGCAGGTAGACGACACTACGCAATCGCCGCGAAACCGTTACGCTACGCTTGAGCGCCAAGGAGTCGCACCGATGAGTCTCAGCATCCGCAGATTGACCAAGCATTACGCGGGCATCGCTGCGCTTAGTGCGGTGGATTTGGATATCGCTTCTGGCGAATTGATCGCTTTGCTGGGGCCGTCCGGTTCGGGCAAGACCACGCTGCTGCGCGTGATCGCCGGCCTGCTGCATCCTGACGATGGTCACGTGCTGTTCGGCGAACGCGATGCAACGCGGTTGAGTCTGCGCGAACGCAATGTCGGTTTCGTGTTCCAGCACTACGCTTTGTTCCGACACATGACCGTGGCCGAGAACATCGCCTTCGGTTTGCGCAGCCGCCCGCGCGCGCGCCGGCCGGATAAAGCGACCATCTCGCGCCGTGTCGCGGAACTGCTGCAGTTGATTCAATTGCCCGAACACGGTGATCGCTATCCCGAGCAATTGTCCGGTGGCCAGAAACAGCGCGTCGCTTTGGCCCGCGCGCTCGCGATCGATCCCAGCGTGCTGCTGCTGGACGAACCGTTCGGCGCGCTGGATGCGAAAGTGCGCGTCGAGCTGCGGCGCTGGTTGCGCAAACTGCACGATCAGACCGGGCAAACCACGGTGTTCGTGACCCACGATCAAGAAGAGGCATTGGAGCTGGCGGACCGCGTGGTGATTCTCAACCACGGCAAGATCGAACAGATCGGCACGCCGGATCAAATTTATCGCGAACCGGCATCGGCCTACGTGTTCGATTTCATCGGCCGCGGCAATCAATTCGATGGCGAGGTGCGCGACGGTGCGTTTCGCATCGTTGGGCATGACTATGCTTTACCGGTGAGCGCCGCCGCTGAAGGCGCCACGCAGTTGCATGCGCGTCCGCACGATCTGGAGCTGGTGGCGGTCGAAGACGGATTTGAGGCGCAGGTACTCGCGGTGCATCACCGTGCGGACCGCGTTACTGTCGAGCTGAGCATCGCCGGTCAGCCGCGCACGGTGGAATGGGACCGCATCGATATGCTCGGCAATGGCTTGCCGAAGAGCGGCGATCGCGTCGGCGTGAGGCCGGTGCGCTGGAAACTTTATCCGCGCTGAGTCGCGGCGTTTCGGTGCGTCATGTCTCGAGTCCGATTGTGCGCGTGGCGGTATCGTCTGGCAGATACGCACGCTCTATCGGCGCTTCTATCAGCGTTTCTATCAGCGTTTCTAGCGGCAAGCCATCGGCGATATTCGCGGCTTGTCGCAGCACCAACGGGGCGATGTCGTCGATCGAGATGCTTATCTCGCACTCAACGCATGCACCGCTTCCACCAACGCCGCCACATGATCCGGGTTCATATCCGGCGACATGCCGTGGCCGAGGTTAAAGACGTGGCCTTCGCGCGAGCCGCCGTTGCCTTCGGCGTAGCTGTCTAACGCGCGACGCGCCTGTTCGCGAATCGCAGCGGGCGAGCCGTACAGGGTGGCCGGGTCGAGATTGCCTTGCAGTGCGACTTTGCCGCCGGTGCGGCGCACGGCGTCGCCGAGTTCGATCGTCCAATCCACGCCGAGGGCGTCGGTGCCGGAGGCGGCCAGCGCTTCGAGATGCGCGGCATTGCCTTTGCCGAACAAGATTAATGGCGTGCGTTCTTCGCCATCGCCACGCTTCAGTTCGCGCGCGATGCGGGTGAGATACGGCAGCGAGAATTCGCGGTACATCGCCGGGCTGAGCACGCCGCCCCAGGTGTCGAACACCTGCAGCGCCTGTGCGCCCGCTGCGCGCTGTGCGGAGAGATAAGCGATCACCGCATCGGTGTTGATCGCCAGCAGCGCGTGCAGCACATCGGGCGCGTTCAATGCCAGCGCTTTGATCGTGGCGAAGTTATCGCTGCCGCCGCCTTCCACCATGTAACACGCGAGCGTCCATGGGCTGCCTGAAAAACCGATCAGCGGCACGCGGCTTTTATCCGGCATGCCGTTCAATTCGCGGCGGATCAGGCGCACCGCGTCCATCACATAGCGCAGTTCGGTTTCCATGTCCGGCACGGCGAGCTTCGCCACGTCTTCGGCGCTGCGCACGGTGCGCTCGAACTTCGGGCCTTCGCTATCGACGAAATACAGGCCCAGGCCCATCGCATCGGGCACGGTAAGAATGTCGGAGAACAAAATCGCCGCATCCAGCGGGAAACGCCGCAGCGGCTGCAAGGTCACTTCGCAGGCGAGTTCCGGGGTTTTCGCCATCGCCAAAAAGCTGCCGGCCTGTTTGCGCGTGGCGCGGTATTCGGGCAGATAACGGCCGGCCTGACGCATCAGCCAAATAGGCGTTGCATCCACCGGTTCGCGACGCAGGGCGCGGAGGAAACGATCGTTGGCGAGGGGTCTGTGATCTGGCACGAAGAGGTCCTATCGAAAGAGAATGCGCTTACGCGCAGCTGCGCGTCTTGCCATCTATGGCCGAGCGCTCGACGACATGCGAACGGCCGCTTGGGCGGTTGGCGCTCATGTCGTTTCGCCTTGGGCGAACATCAACTGAAAGCCTTTCTTCAGTGTTTGATCGCGGGCGCGTTCGAGCGCGACGAGCGCGCTGGTATGGTCGAGATATTGTTCGCGGCGCAGTGTGCTGCGGCCGCCCATCTGGCCGGTTTCGCGGGTCAGGGTCCAGCCGCCGATCAGGTCCGCTTCCAACTGCAGTTGCACGAAGCGCGGAGCTTCGCGGCTGCCGTCGTCTGGGTTAGGGCGTTGTTGGAGGAGCAAGCGCATCCGCGAATTGTAGCCCGAAGCGCTGCGATGGGCCGGGAAACATCGGATTCGACCGGCGGCGCACGCCCATTGTGATCGACATCGCCTTGATCGCTGCGCGCGCTGCGCTCAGCCCCCGCGCAGCGTTTCGAGCACGGCTTCTTCTGGTACGTCCGAAACGATGCGCGCCAGCCCCGGCGCTTCCCACAGCACGAAGCGCAGGCCGCTGGCTTGGCTTTTTTTATCGAGACGCATGCGTTCGAGCAGGTTGCTCGGGTCCAGGCCCGCCGGAAGCGCGGTGGGCAAGCCGAAGCCCGTGAGCAGGTATTCCAAGCGCTGTGCGTCGACCGCTGCGGCCATGCCCAGATAGGCCGACAGCTTGGCCGCCATCACCATCCCGACCGCGACCGCTTCGCCGTGGTTGAGGGCATCGTTACCGATGCCGGCATAGCCTTGTTCGGCCTCGATCGCATGGCCGAACGTATGGCCAAAATTCAGCAGCGCGCGTTCGCCGTGCTCGAATGGGTCGTGTTCGACGATCGCAGCCTTGTGCCGGCAGCTTTGGGTGATGGCTTCCTGCAGCGCATCGTGCTCGCGCGCTAGCAGCGCTGAACGATGCGTGTTCAGCCAGTCGAGGAAGGGCGCGTCGGTGATCGCACCGTACTTCACCACTTCAGCTAATCCAGCGCGCAGTTCGCGATCGGGCAGCGAGTGCAGGGTGCTGATGTCGGCGAACACCGCACGCGGCGCGTGGAACGCGCCGATGAGGTTCTTGCCCTGCGGCAAATCGACCGCGGTTTTACCGCCGACCGAGGAATCCACCATCGCCAGCAGGGTTGTGGGCAATTGGATGCAGTCGATGCCGCGCATCCAGCATGCCGCAGCGAATCCGGCGAGGTCGCCGACCACGCCGCCGCCCAGCGCAAACACGCAGGCGTCGCGGGTGGCGCCCAGCGCTGCGAGCGCATCGATCGCGCGCGCGAAATGGTCCAAGGTTTTCGCCTGCTCGCCGGCCGGCATGGTGTAGCGGGCGAGGCGCAGTTCGGGACGCACGTTATGCAGGCTGACTTCGAGTTGGCGCGCGTACAGCGGCGCCACGTGTTCGTCGCTGGCGATCAACACGTGGCGGCCGCGAATGCGCGACACGAGGGCGATACCGTCGTCCAGCAGATTGACGCCGATGGTGATGGTGTAAGGATGCGTGCCGCCGACATGCACAGAGCGGTGTAGGGTGGCAATCATGCAGGCGCGGTCTCAGTGGGGGGATGAGGGGCGATTTGCCAGCGGTCGCGAAGCAGCACCGCAAGTCGGCCGCAGGTGTCGGGAAGGGTCAGGCCTGTGGGCTCGAAACGCAAATCGGCGATCTCGGTGTACAGCGGGCCGCGCTCCGCCGCGAGCCGACGCAGCACTTCGCTGCGATCGTCCGTTGCCAGCAGCGGCCGGCTGCGGTCGCGGGCCAAACGTGCCAATTGCTCGTCGATTCCCACGTGCAGATGCACCACGAAGCCATGCACGCGCATGCCCACACGGTTGTCCGCATCGAGCACCGCGCCGCCACCGGTGGCGATCAAGACCTGCCGCTGCTGCAGCCACGCGGCGAGGCAATCGCGCTCGCGGCGGCGGAAACTTGCCTCGCCTTCGATCGAAAAAATATCGGGGATTTTCCGGCCCGCTTCGATTTCGATCTCCCGGTCCAGATCGACGAAACGCAGGCCGAACCGATCGGCCAAGCGTCGGCCGATGGAGGTTTTGCCGGCGCCCATCGGGCCAATCAGGATCAGGTTCGGCGCGGGGTTCATGGCCTGCATCGCTGCGAAGTTCTACGGGATTTTAACAGCGGCATCTTGCGACAGGCGTAGTCTGAACCTTCCGGCGCCGCGCGCGCTATCGAATGAGGGTTCGGCCATGTCCGTTGCCAAGATCATCGAAATCAATTCCTCCTCCCCCAACAGTGTTGAAGACGCGGTGCGCAGCGGCTTGAAAAAATGCTCGGAGTCGGTGAAGAACATCAAGGGTGCTTGGGTCAACGAAACCAAGGTCGTCACCGACGAGCACGGCAACGTGACCGAGTGGCGGGTGAATTTGCGGGTGAGTTTCGTCGTCGAGTGAGTGCAGACATGCGGTAAGACGTGCTCGTGCTATCGCGCAGCGACGCCGAGCACGCGTCGCTGCGCTTCCAGGCGCATATGCAGATCCGCGATCAGCGGCATCGTCCGCAGCGCGTGGCGGCTGCCGCGTTCGAAGTGGCGCATCAAGCGTCTCGCAGGCCAGCGCGATGTCGTGGGTGCCGGGCGGCCCGCGGGTCGCGAGCTGCGGATGCACGTCCCGCCCGAGTCGCTGGCGCGCGCGCAGCCCGAGATACATATCGT
The DNA here is from genome assembly GCA_031374725.1 of Lysobacteraceae bacterium. GTDB lineage: Bacteria > Pseudomonadota > Gammaproteobacteria > Xanthomonadales > Xanthomonadaceae > Lysobacter_I. Next base: position 58,099 of record JANMGT010000077.1, read on the forward strand.
CGAGCGATAGCACCGCTATTCGCAGCCCGCGCGCTGCGCCGAGCGCTGCCACATGTGCCGCCAGGGTGGATTTACCGCTGCCCTGAAGCCCGGCGATGGCGTAGATCCGGCCGCAGGCAAGCGCATCCTCAAGCACGGCAGCAACGATGTCGTCTGGGAATCCAGCGCGAAGCATCGCGACTGGCCGAGCGCGGAGCCGGCGTCCAGTCGCTTGCTTGATCGATGCCGTATGCGCTGCCGGCGACATCAGGCGACAATAGCGCAATGAACAAGACCGCTCACGACGCCACCGACCCGCTGTATTCCGAAGCCCTCGCCACCTTCGCCGAGCTGTTCGCGCAGGCCAAGGCCGCGAACATCCCCGAACCCACCGCGATGACCATCGCCTCCGCCAGCGCCGACGGTCGCCCGTCGGCACGCATGGTGTTGCTGAAGGCCCACGATGCGCGTGGCTTCGTTTTCTACACCCATCTCGATGGCCGCAAAGGCCGCGAACTGCAGGCCAACCCGCAGGCCGGGCTGCTGTTCTTCTGGAAAGGCCTCGGCGAAGACGGCGTGCAGGTCCGGGTCGAGGGCCGGGTCGAGATTGTCGACGACACCGAAGCCGATACGTACTTCGCCCGCCGCCCGCGCGACAGCCAACTCGGCGCCTGGGCCTCGGATCAATCCGAAACCCTCGACGCGCGCGAAACGTTCGAGCAGCGGTTCGAGGCCGCGAAACGCGAATTCGACGGCCGCGACGTGCCGCGCCCCTCGCGCTGGGGTGGTTTCCGCGTGGTGCCCGATGCGATCGAATTCTGGTACGGCGCCCAGTTCCGCCTGCACCAGCGCCATGTGTACGAACGCGATGCGGATGGGGTATGGACCAAGCGGATGTTGTATCCATGAGTGGATGCGAGCTGCGTTGGGTAGGTGCGGCGCAAGCCGTGATCAACTCCACGCTTAGATCATCCGCGCTGAGATCATCCACGCTTAGATCATCCACGCTTAGATCATCCACGCGCAGATCATCCGCAAATAGATCGTTCGCGCATCGAGCGAGAGCATTCGCGGCTTGCGCCGCTTCTACCAGCGCTGTGCTCGCATGAGCGGCCCGCAACGCATCGTCTGCCTCACCGAAGAACCGACCGAGACGCTGTACGCGCTCGGCGAGCAGCATCGTATCGTCGGTATCAGCGGTTTCACGGTGCGGCCCGCCATTGCGCGCAAAGAGAAACCGAAAGTCAGCGCGTTCACCTCGGCCAAGATTGATGAAATCCTCACGCTGAAACCGGATTTCGTCGTTGGTTTCTCAGATATTCAAGCCGAGATTGCCTCGGCGCTGATCAAGCACGGCGTCGAAGTGTGGATCAGCAATCACCGCAGTGTCGATGGCATTCTTGAGTACATCCGCCGCCTCGGCGCGCTGGTCGGCGCGGCAGAAAAAGCAAACGCCTACGCCGATGAGCTTGCGCGCGGGCTCGACGCCATCGCGGCGCAGGCGGCGACATTGCCGCAACGGCCGAAGGTGTATTTCGAAGAATGGGACGTGCCGCAAATCACCGGGATTCGTTGGGTGTCGGAGTTGGTCGGCATTGCCGGCGGCGACGATGTGTTTCCCGAACGCGCGCTATCGTCGTTAGCGAAAGGCCGGATTCTCGAAGACCCCGATGACGTGATTCGGCGTGCACCGGACATCATCTTCGGTTCGTGGTGCGGCAAAAAATTCCGCCCCGAAAAAGTCGCCGCACGCCCAGGTTGGCAAGCGATACCCGCAGTGCGCGACGGCGCATTACACGAAATTAAATCGCCGATGATTTTGCAGCCAGGCCCGGCGGCGTTGACCGATGGCGTGCGCGAGATCGCGAAGTTCATCCGCGCGTGGGCGCAGACGCGGGCCTGATCGCATTCGCAGCGCTGCCTTCAGCGCGAAAGCTGCGCCGCAGCGCGCTGGCCGCTAGCGAACGCCCCGTGCACGGTGCCGGGGGCCGACGTCGCGATCGCTTCACCGGCCAGGAACAAGCGGCCATCGATCGGCTGCGCGAGCAGATTCGCCTCCAATGCGTTCGCGCCCGGTGCGGAATAGGCGTACGAACCGAGCGTCCACGGGTTCGACGCCCAGCGCGTCACTAGGGTTTTTTCCGGCGCGGGCAGGCGTCGGCCCAGCGCGCGTTCCAGGCTTTTGAGTAGGCGCGATACGACCTCGTCATCGCTCCAGGTCTCGACGTGGCGCGCGGTGTCGCCGCCGGTGATCGCCATCAGAATCGGCTGGCCGGAATAACTCGCATGGTTGGCGATGACGGTCGGTATCGCACCGCCGATGATGCCGAGGTAATGCGCGTTGATCGGCCACGCGATATCGGGAAACTGCAGCACGATCTTGTTCAACAGGCCCATGCGCATGCGATCGAGCGCGTCGCGATGGCTCTGCGGAAGGCCGGGGGTGAGCCTGATCGCGCCGGATTTGAGCAGCCCGATCGACACCGTGAGCACCACCGCATCGCAGGCGATGCTCTCGGCTTCGGTGGTTACCAGCGCGCCTGCCGCGTCCCATCCGATCTCGGTGACGCGGGTCGCTAGGCGGATGTCGAGACCGGTCGCCAAATAATCTGCGAAACGCTGCATGCCGCCGGTAATGAACCATTCGTGGTTGGCAATGCCTTCGCGGTTCTGAAACAGGCTTTCGACTGCGATGTCGTCGAGCGGCGCGGCGAAGGTGGTTTCCAGCATCAGCCGGTACGCGCCCTCGACCAGGGGATCGACCTTGCCGACAATTGCCGCTCGCCAGACATCGCCGACGCTGCGCCCGGAGCCGGCGGCGGCGAATGCTCGGCCAATCCACCAGCGCAGGTAGGGCAGCCCCAACGTCTGGTTCAGCCGCCGATCCAGATCGGTATTGGGGTAGATCGAGGCGAACGGTCGCACGCGCGCCGATTCGGCCGACAGATCGTAGGTGGTCGCAGTTTGGTAATCGGTCACATCGAAACCCACACCGCTTTGGCGGGCCAGCGACGCCAATGGGTTCTGCGCGCCGGTATGCAGCCACGATGCGCCCAGATCGACCGGCGATGCCATCTCGGAGCTGGTCAGCGCGCGGCCCCCGATCCGATCCTGACCTTCCAGTACCGTGACCCGATCGCCGCGTGCAACCAGCGCCCGCGCCGCGCCGATGCCTGCGAATCCAGCGCCAACCACGACGATATGCCGACCGGATCCGGCCTTGGACATCGGCCGGCCGCTGGTTGCGCCGACAGCCGCCCCGACAGCCGCCCCGGCGGCGGCGCCAAGCAGCAATGTTCTGCGGGTGATATTCGCCATGGGTCCAGTCTCCGACGCGGTGCTTCACGTTGCCTGTCACATGACAGGTGAGCGGCATAGTGCCTGCCGCGCTTTCACCTGTCAATTGACAGGCGTTAGGCCGAAGGCTAGCGTGAGCGCATGCAGAAACCGAAAACCGCAGCCGCGATCGATCGTGTCACCGAGATCACCGCGGTTGCTCGACGTTTGGTCGCCGAAGAGGGCGCGGGCGCCCTGAGCATGCGCGAGGTCGCCAAGCGCATCGGCATGACCCTGACTGCGCTGCAGTACCACGTGCCGACCAAGGCCGCGCTGGTGGAGTTGTTAGTGACCGATGCGCAGCAGCGCTACCGGGAAGCGCTCGCGCCGTTCGTCGCCAACAGCGACGAGCCCCCCGATGCGACGTTGTCGCGAGTCGTCGCATGGCTGTTGGAGCCGGACGCCGATTGGGACGAACACGTGCGGTTTGAAGTTCAACTGTGGTCGATGGCCTTCACCGATGCCAGCGCCGGACGCGCGCTCGATGCCTACCTGGGGGCGTACCGCGCGTTCTTGGCGGAGTTAATTGTGCGCATCAACCCGGCGCTTACGCCCACAGACGCCGATACCCGTGCCGCCGCGATCGCCGCCATGCTTGAAGGCGCGATTCTCTTCAGCGGACCCGGGCGGCCGGACTGCGCGGATGCGGGCGCGCTGCGGCAGCGGATCGCGCGCGCTGCGCTATTGATCGCGAAAGACCAATAATCGAGGCGATATTCGCGCGAGCGGCATGGTGCGCGATTCGATTCAGCGAACATCTCGGCGACCAAGCTGCGCTGGTCGCGACACACGTCCTACGCATCGTGGTGTGTGCTTCAGTGATGGATCCAGCCCGCGCTTCACCAAGCGCCTTACCGACGATCAAAGTAGCTCTCAAACCCCATCGGTGTCGTCGGCAACGGCGGCGGCGGCGCGACGCGCGCGTTCGAACAACTGCGTTCGATCGCCATCGAAATGCAGATGGCGCCGAAGAGAATGCATCGCCATTTTCCTTCTCCCCGCACAGCTCAGGGGTGCGCCAACATTTCCCTTCTACCCCCCCGCACAGCGGGGAGTGCACCACCATTTCCCTTCTCCCCGCACAGCGGGGAGAAGGTGGCGCGAAGCGACGGATGAGGGGCAGGCTGATCAGTCGCTCACGCTATCGGCCGCTGCCTTTCGGCCGCGCATTTTTTCCTTCACCGCCACCGGCATCAGCGATGCCAGCGACTGATAACGCTCGAATAGAAACGCGACGCGCCCAGCGTCGGATGTGAAGCTGCGTTTGCCGTAGGCCTCGCCGAGACTATTCACGGCAACATCAATGCTTTCATCCCAGTTGTCGCTTTCGGCGGCATTGAGGACGCGGTTTTGCATGTGTGTCGCATGCAATGCAATTTCACGCACCCGGCAGGCGGTGGAGCGAGGCTTTCACCGTTGCGAAATCATCTTCGGAAAGGCATGGCATGCCGCGCGGCATCAGAACATCGTTCATGAATGCCAGCATTTCGTCGGCCATGTCTGCAATTTTTTCGACCGTCTTGATGGTCTTCCACACGGAAAGATGCCTTGTGGGGTCGCGGTCGCCCAAGGATTGTCTGAGCCGTTCCGCCTCGGCCACCCAGTAATCGACATAGGTGATCCGTTTGTCATCGTTCAGGCCGAACGATGTATCGACGATCAGCGGCAGTGCGCAGCGCCGCAACTGATCCGGGTCGGATTGGTTGCGGGCATTGAGGTTTTCCAGTTCCTTCATGCAGTTGCGGGAATAGACGTAAGCGTCACTCAGCAGGACCAGTACGCGTGCCCCGCGTCCGATTTCTCTCATGAACGCTTCCAGACTGTCGCCAGGCAACATCGCTTCCTGGTCTCTACGCACATCGAATTCTTCTTCCAGCGACCGCTGCAGCCTGACGGCGAACTCCTGCAATGGTCTGCGTCCATCGTTGTCCTGCGTACCCCACGCATACGAGACATACACCACCGGCTTCTGGCCCGGCAGCGGCGGGATCGGCGCGGGTTGCAGTATGTCGCGGTCTCCTTGCGATGAATGACGAGGCGGCGCTGGCTGTGCAGCGGCATCGTCGCGCGTGATCTCCGGCGCTGCGCCGATGGGAATGTCTTCCAGCAGCGCGATGAGTTTCGCGCAGAGTGCATCAGCATCAGGCCCGATCGCGCGCATGCGCACAAGGCCCGAGCCATCGGCGCGCTGGCGGGCGCGGCTGGCGGTGCGGGCGTCGTAGAGGCAGACGCCATGGCGCCAGTACACCGCATTGCGGCCGGCCAAACAACTGATGTGGGCCAACAGCGCGCGCAGCACGCCGTCGTGCAGGAAGGTGTATTCGGCCACGGCTTCGACGGCTTGCGCGTCGGCCGGCCAGACCATCGCGATCCGGTTCGCACTGGTCGCCGCATCCGGCAGGGCGTCGATCATGGCGTAATAGCGCGTCTCGGCCCATCCCCATTGATCAATCGGAAAGATCAGGTCGCAGCTTGCCATCATCGACAGCAGCAGCGTCTGTTCCTTCTCGTTGAAGCGGCCGTTCCAGGCCAGCGCGTCCAGCATCTCTGGCGCGAAAACGCCGCCGTATCCGCGCAGCAGCGGCAAGACCCGGCTGCGATCGAACAGGGTGTAGATGCCGTCCAGCGCCCACTGCTGATCCAGCACGATGGCGCCGCCGAACAGGCCGGGCTGATGGAACACATCGCCGGCCTGATGCAGGTAGTGCAACAGCGCCTCGGACGAGGCGCCGTGATGGGTCTCGGCGCAGATCGCGTCGAAGCGCTCGCGGTCGATGGTCCGCTCGATCTCGCGCAGCGCCACCAGCCGGTCGCGCACCGCCAGCCAGCTGGCCGGCATCCGCGGCGGCGCTGGCGTTTCCAGGCGGTGCCGTGCGGCGCGCTTCAGCAGGTCGCGCAGGCTGTCCACGCCATCGTCCCGACTAGCGCAACTGATCGTTGGCCGGTACCACGCCAGCCGCGTGGTATCGCGCAGCGGCGGCGCGGCCTCATCGCTTTCGCGCGCGCACTGGGTCTGCACCACGATCACCCGCGCCTCATCCCCGGCCAGCGAGTGGATATAGTCCAGCCAGTATTGCAGCGGCCGATGGCGCATCTCCAGACCGCTCACGGTCTCGGTGTAAGACGCATCGGTTTCCATCGCCGGATGCCAAGCCAGCATGAAGATGGCGCGCGATTTCAGAAACAGGGCGTGCGTGCCCAGATAGACATCCTGCCCGCCGAAGTCCCAGGCATTGAGGAAGACTGGGCGGTCGTCGTGATGCCTGCACAGCTCGAAGCGTCCGAGCTGGATGCCGTGGGTGGAGGGCAGATCGCCGTGGAAGCCATCGCCGCGCAGGCGGCGGAACAGCTCGGACTTACCGACGCGGCCGTTGCCGAGGATGAAGAGCTTGAGTTCGTGGGTGTCGGCTTCGCCTTGTTGGAGGTCGTGCCACCAGTCAGCGAGGCGAGGGAGGCAGTTGTCACCCTCTTCGATAGACAGGACTTCGGGCGGTACGGCTTGGAGGCGGTCCGTGACAAGTTCCGAGAGGGATGGCCACTGCTGCGACAGTGTCTCGGCGCTCAGCTCCAGTGAGACGGGCACTTCATATAAGTTAAGGCGACTCAGTTCGTTCAGGCCAGCGATGGGATCGAGCGAAGTGATTTGTTCGCACTCGCTCACGTCCAGTGACTGCAGCGCGGCGAGTCCCGCGATGGGGTCGAGCGAGGTGATTTCACCGCACCCGCGCACATACAGCGACTGGAGCTTGGTTAGACCAGCGATAGGATCGAGTGACGTGATTTGATGGCAGCTGCTCATATCCAGCGACTGCAATGCGGTGAGTCCAGCGATAGGGTCGAGCGACGTGATGTGCCCGCAGTACCTCATGTCCAGCGACTGGAGTTTGGTTAGACCAGCGATTGGGTCGAGCGAGGTGATTTCATAGAACTTGTACACCTTCAGCGACTGCAGATTGGTGAGGCCAGCGATAGGATCGAGTGACGTGATTTGAAGGCAGCAGCTCATATCCAGCGACGTCAATGCGGTGAGTCCAGCGATAGGGTCGAGCGACGTGATTTGACGGCACTCGCTCACGTCCAGCGATTGCAGCGCGGAGAGTCCAGCGATGGGGTCGAGCGATGTGATTTGATTGCAATAGCTCACATCCAGCGACTGCAGCGCGATGAGGCCAGCGATGGGGTCAAGCGACGTGATGTGCTTGCAGTTGTTCAAGTTCAACGACCGGAGCGCGCTTAGACCCGCGATAGGGTCGAGCGACGTGATTTGCTCGCAGTACTTCATGTCCAGCGACTGGAGTTTTGTTAGACCCGCGATGGGGTCAAGCGACGTGATGTGGTTGCAGCATCTCACGTCCAGCGACTGCAGATCGGTGAGGCCAGCGATGGGGTCGAGCGACGTGATGTGGTTGCAGCATCTCACGTCCAGCGACTGCAGATCGGTGAGGCCAGCGATGGGGTCGAGCGACGTGATGTGGCTGCAGCAGCTCACGTCCAGGGACTGCAGCGCGGTGAGGCCAGCGATGGGGTCGAGTGACGTGATGTGCTTGCAGTAGCTCACGTCCAGGGACTGCAGAGCGGTGAGGCCAGCGATGGGGTCGAGTGACGTGATGTGGCTGCAGTGGCTCACGTCCAGGAAATTAAGTGCAGTAAGGCCAGTAAGTGGGTGAAGATCCTTGATGTCTCGAGGCTTCCAATATCTCTTTGCGTCGAACCTCCAATCTGCTCGCTCAGTGTCGTACCTGTTTACGCCCAACCCAAGTTCCCGCAGTTGAGCCGCCAAACGCCCGATCTCCTGCGGAATCGCAGCTAACGGCAAATCCCCCAGATCCAACCAATCCTGCCCGCTCTCCGCCGCCGCCTCAATCCGCCGCAGCGCTTCGGCATACGCCTGCTCCGGCGTCACGCCCTTTGGGTCGATCCAATCCTCTTCGTCCTGCATCCGCGTCCCCTCGCGCTGTCGCTCCGCGCGGGACGTCATGCCCCGTGCGCTTCGAGTCTAGCGCAGTGCTTCACTCTGTTTGCACCATGTTGAATGCCGCCCACTTCGCGATGTGCGTTGCTCTGACAGAAGCGACGTGTGTTTCCTTCTCTCCGCGTGCGGGGGCGAAGAGGCGCGCTTGCGAGGCACTGCCTCGCGCGCCGATGAGCGCCCGAGCGCAGCGCGCGAGGGCCGGAACGAAGAGGCGCGCTTGCGAGGCACTGCCTCGCGCGCCGATGAGCGCCCGAGCGCAGCGCGCGAGGGCCGGAACGAAGAGGCGCGCTTGCGAGGCATTGCCTCGCGCGCCGATGAGCGCCCGAGCGCAGCGCGCGAGGGCCGGAACGAAGAGGCGCGCTTGCGAGGCATTGCCTCGCGCGCCGATGAGCGCCGGAGCGCAGTGCGCGAGGGCCGGACGAAGGTGGCGCGCAGCGACGGATGAGG
>JANMGT010000087.1:0-24926 GCA_031374725.1 Lysobacteraceae bacterium
GAGAGGGTGGCCGAAGGCCCAGAGGGGCGCTCTTCGCAACGCATCACAGCGGCCTACCCCTCATGCTGTCTTTGCCCCTCATCCGGCGCTACGCGCCACCTTCGTCCGGCCCTCGCGCACTGCGCTCGGGCGCTCATCGGCGCGCGAGGCAGTGCCTCGCAAGCGCGCCTCTTCGTTCCGGCCCTCGCGCACTGCGCTCGGGCGCTCATCGGCGCGCGAGGCAGTGCCTCGCAAGCGCGCCTCTTCGTTCCGGCCCTCACGCACTGCGCTCGGGCGCTCATCGGCGCGCGAGGCAGTGCCTCGCAAGCGCGCCTCTTCGCCCCCGATGTGCGGAGAGAAGGAAACATCCATCGATGTTGCGAGAGCGACGTAAATCGCGAAGTCAGCGGCATTCAAATTGGTTCAAACACGGTGAAGCACTACGCTAGCGCACTGCGAACATGATCGGCAGTGCGTTCTCATCTGCGTCGAATTGCTCGCGCACAATGCCGTCCACCCGCGCCAACGGCGAGCCTTGCTGCAGCCATACGGCTAGGGTTTCGATCGCTACGGTATCTCCGACGGCAATCACTTCGACGCGGCCATCGGCGAGGTTGCATGCATAGCCACGCAAGCCAAGCGCGAGCGCTTGCTTGCGCGTGTACGCGCGGAACGCGACGCCCTGCACACGACCGGAGACGAAGAAGCGGGCAGCAGCGCCGCTCATCGCGTCAGCCCGATGTCGTGCGCTGATGCATTGCGATGGCCGCGTCCAGATCGGCGCCGGTGATCGGACCCATAAAGCGTTCTGCCACTTTGCCGTCGGGCGCGATCAAATAAGTCATCGGCAGGCCGCGCGGCGTGCCGAATGCGGCGGGCGGGTCGTAGACATCGAGAATCGCGATCGGGTAATTCACCGGGCGATCTTTGAGGAAGGCGCGCATGTCTTCGGGCGTGATCTCTTCGTAGGCCAATCCGATCACTTCCAGATCGTCGCGCTTGCCGTCATACGCATCAAGCTCCGGCATTTCTTTCAAGCACGGCGCGCACCAGGTCGCCCAGAAATTCAGCACCACCCAGCGCCCGCGACGAGACGCGAGGTCGTAGGATTCGCCGCTGAGCAGCGCGATCTTCAGCGCCGGTGTATCGCCTTTCGCATCCGCGGTTTTTTGCGCAGATTCCGATGCGCTGGGCGCAGGCTCGGCCGTTGGCGCAGCGGGTTTTTCTTTCGCTACGTCATTCGCAGGCGGAGCCGCGGTTTCTTTCTGACAACCGAGCAACGCGATCGACAGCGACAGCACGAAACAACAGATACGAATCATTCGGAATCCTTGCGATAAAGGGAAGCGACCGGGCGGCGCAGCAGTTCGCGCAGCGGCAAGCGCAATTCGTCCAGGGCGATGGCCGCGACATTGCCCAACGCGTCGTCGCGCGCGGGTAGCCAGGCTTCAGCGATGGGGATGCGCAGATGGCAGGTTTCGTAGAGGTCGGCGAGGCTTACGTCGCCGAGATCGCGCGCGAGCAGCCATTCGCCGGATTCGGCGCGGCTGAGCACGCGTGCAGCGCTGAGTTGCCCGAGCATCTGTTGCACCAGCGCATCGGTGAGCATCGGTTCCAGGCGGCTGATGTCATCCAAGTGCAAACCTTTGCCCTCGCTGCGGTATTCGATGAAACGCCCGATCAACCGCAGCAATCCATAGAGTTCGTAACCGATCGGCAACCGCTGCGAGGCGGGCTGATAGCGAAACGAGGACAGCGACGACGCAAGCGAAGCGCCGAACAGAATCGCGATCCAACTGAAATAAACCCAACCGAGAAAAATCGGAATCAGCGCCAGCGCGCCGTAGATTTTTTGATAGGTGGAGAAGCCGCCAAGGTACAAACCGACGCCCCACTTCACCAGCTCGATGAGCACAGCGGCGAGTACGGCGCCGATCATCGCGAAGCGCCATTGGATCGTGCGATGCGGGACCACGCGATACACCAAGGTGAGCGCCAACCATTGGATCAGGATCGGGCTGAGTTGGAGCATCCAGCTTTCTACCCACTGGCCCGGCATGGTGCTGAAAATCGACAGCGCGAAAAAGCGCGCAGAGATCGCCAGACTGGCCGCGGCGAGCAGCGCGCCGAAGGTAAGCACGGTCCAATACACCAGGAAGCGGCCGAACTTTGGTTGCGCGGTGGGCACGCGCCAAATGCGGTTGAACGCCGCCTCGATACCATTGAGCGTGATCAGCAACGACACGACCAACACGATCACGCCGACGGCAGTGAGCTGGCCGGTGTTTTTCGATAGTTCGCGCAGATAGGATTCGACTTCGCGCGCCGAGGCCGGCACGAAGTTGGCGAAGATGTAATGGCTGAGCTGGTCGCTCCACTGCTCGTACACCGGAAAGGCGGACAACACGCCGAACACCACGATGCTCAGCGGCACCAGCGCGAACGCCGCAGTGAACGACAGTGCGCCTGCGACCTGGAACAGGCGGTCGTCGAGGAAGCGTCCCCAGAAAAACCGCAGGAACGTGCGCGCGCGGGCGTGATCCCCGATCAATGCGGGAATCCGGCTAAGCCAACGCTGCAAGGTGTTCAACGGCTCCATGGCCGCACAGGGTAACAGGCGGGGGGAGGCGGCTTCGAGCGGCGGGTCTTGAAGCGGGATTCGGGGATTGTCTCTCCCGGTGCAGGCGGGCACCGCCGCCGCGCTGGTATCCTAGGCGCATGGCCGACATTCTCGTTCTTTACTACAGCCGCAGCGGTTCGGTGGCACAGCTCGCGCGGCTGATCGCGCGCGGCATCGGCGAAGTGGGCGGCGCGACCGCGCGTCTGCGCACGGTGCCGCCGGTGGCGCCAGCGACCCAAGAGACGCTGCCGCCGGTGCCCGAAGAAGGCGCGCCCTACGTCGAGAAGCAAGATTTGAAGGAATGCGCGGGCTTGATCCTTGGCAGCCCGACCCGCTTCGGCAACATGGCCGCACCGATGAAATATTTCATCGATACCCTCGGCGCCGAATGGGCCAGCGGCGTACTCGTCGGCAAACCAGCTGCGGTGTTCACCTCGACCGCGAGCATGCACGGCGGACAGGAATCGACCCTGCTGACGATGATGCTGCCGCTGCTGCACCACGGCTGCGTGATCGCGGGCATCCCCTACACCGAGCCGCTGCTCAGCACCACGCGCAGCGGCGGCACGCCGTATGGCGCGAGCCATGTCGCCGGCGCCAAGGACAACCCTCAGCCGAGCGAAGAAGAAGCCGTGCTCGCCCGCGCCCTGGGTAAGCGCATCGCGCAGTTGGCGCTGCGTTTGGCATGAATACGGCGCGGCCCATGCAGGACACCCATGCCCAAGACCAGCGCGCCGAACGCCGCGACCGTGCTGCACTGGTACTGACGCTCGCGGCCTTGAGCGCTCTGTTTCTCGCGTGGTTTCGCCACGAGGCGCAGATCGTTGCCGCCTATGCGTTTTTCGCGCTGCCGCCGCTGCTACTCGCTGTCTTCGCCGCGCTGGGCAACCGGCATGCGCGCTTTTGGGCGGGCGTACTGGCGCTGCTATGGTTCTCGCACGGGGTGATGATCGCGTGGTCGGAGCCGGCACAGCGCGGCTACGGGATCGCAGAAACCCTGCTCGCGATCGGCATCGTGTTCGCCTCCAGCGCTGGTGGCCTGCGCGAGCGTGCGCGCAAACGCAGGGCCGCGCGCGAGGCGTCGGCATAACAGGCTGCCGAAATACCTACTGGATGGAGGTATTTCAGCAGCCTGATAAACGCCGCGCGGGACTATCATTCGCGCACTGTCACATCCATGCGGCTCGCGCCGCGATGCACCCGAAGTCGGAGCCACCATGTTCGAGCAATTGCTGATCGTCACCACCGGCGGCACCATCGACAAAATTTATTTCGACGACAAGTCCGATTACCAGATCGGCGATCCGCAGATCGGCCGCATCCTCGAAGAACTCGGCGTCGGTTTCCGTTTCAGCGTCATTCCGATCATTCGCAAAGACTCGCTGCACATCAACGAGGGCGATCGCGAATTGATCCGCGCCACCATCGCCGCGCAGTCGGTGCGTCACGTGCTGGTGACGCACGGCACCGACACCATGGTCGAAACCGCGAACGTGCTTGCGCAGATTCCCGATAAAACCATCGTGCTTACCGGCGCATTGAATCCGGCGCGCTTCCGCGGCTCGGACGCCGAATTCAATATCGGCACCGCCGTCGGCGCGGTGCAATCGCTGCCGGCGGGCGTGTATATCGCAATGAACGGCCGCATCTGGGACCCGCTGAAGGTGCGCAAGAACGTCGCCGCGAATCGGTTTGAAGCGGCGAGCTGAGCGCGTTTTGCACGCTTCACCGCTGAACTTCTCACCCCACAATTCAATTAAAGCGGAGCGCAGCTCCGCTAGTGCATAACGGGTCGAAGACCCGCTCTATCGATCGTCAGCACGGCAGCCCGCGCAAGCCGTCGTTTGCATGGTTGCGCCGCAGCCGCCGATTGAACATTTCGCAATCGCGTATGTCCGCGCGATGCGCATCGATCGAATCGCTCCGGCCTCACAAAAAAAGAACCCCGGCCTTGCGACCGGGGTTCCTTCACTTCATAGCGCGTACTTCATAGCGCGTACTTCACGCGTCTTCATCATGCGCCGGGACATCGGTCCCGTTCGCATTAGAACGTGATGCTCCAGCTGTCGATGCGGCCGGTGTCGGCAGTGGCGTTGTCGTTCACGCGGAGATTCCACGTGCCGTTCAGCGCTTCGGTCGACAGGTTAACCGTGTAAGTCTGGATGATGTTGTCGGCGCTGCCGCCGCTACGGTTGTGCAGCACGTAAACGCTACCGTCCGGCGCCACCACATCCACCTTCAGGTCGCCCTTGTAGGTATGGATGATGTTGACCGCCACCGGGGTGGTGGCCGAAGCGTTGCCGCTACGGCCGGAGACGACGATCGGGCTACTGATCGTTGCGTTGTCGTTGATCGGGTAGTCGGTGGTGTTGGTATACGTCTGCGGGCCGCCGGTGGTGACCGTGCCGGTGAAATTTTGGCCGGTGACGTTGGCGCTGGCAACGGTCACGCTGCGGTTAACCGGCGAGAAGGTGTAGCCGCTCAGCGACGGGGTCAGCGTATACGTGCCATTGGCGAGGCCGGTCAGGGTGTAGGCGCCGGTGCTGCTGGTCGTGGCGCTGACCGAGCCGGTGCTGACGGTGACGCCCGAGATGCCGGCGCCGCCACTGGTGGTGATGGTACCGGACACCGAGAAGGTGGTCGCGCCGCCGCAGGCCGGGAATTTGAAGTCCTGGATGCGGGTTTGCCAACTGCCGGTCGGACGGTACATGCCGACGAACCAGAAGGTGCAGTCGTCCACCGGGTCAACGGTCATCTGGTAGTAGTCGCCCCAGCGGCCGGAGGTTTCGGCGGCGGCGCCGATCGCGACTTCGTTCTCGCCCAGCGACATCACGCCGGCCGCGTCGGACACGCTGCGGCCGGTGTAGCCGAGCGTGGCGAATTTGGTCGGAGTCGTGGTCTTGGTGACGTTGTAGGCCATGCCGATGTTGCCGAACTTATCCATCATCGCCGTCGGCATCAGGTGATGCGTGCTGGTATCGCCCGGGCTGAATGTGCCTTCCTGGAACAGGGTCCAGTTGCCGGCGCCGACGCGACGCAGCTCGAACCAGCGGATGCCGGAATCGACCACGGTGCCGGTGCGCGCAGGGTTCTGGTTGGTGGCGAACGTGCCGACGATCGCTTCATGGGTGCCCATGTTGCGGTACATCAATTGGTTCAACAGCGCTTCGCGGATCGGGTCGAGCAGCGAGGTGGAGCCCGGCTGCGGCACGGTGGCGAAGGTCGAATAGTTGCGGAACCAGCTATTGAACTCGGTGATCGGAATCCGCGGCAGCGTGGTGATACCGCTGTTCGCCGGGGTGGTCCAATCGATGGTGATTTCGTACAGGTCGAGGAAGTCCTGCGTGCCGTCGGCGGCAGCGCCGGCATGCGCTTCATCGTCGTTGTGGCGAGCAAGCAGTTGCTTGCGGCCGGCAGGCGGTGCGGTGCTGCCGTAGAACGTCGCCGGATTCACGATCTGGAAGCCGTAGCCCGCCAGTCTCGGGATGCTGGCGAAGCGCTGCGCCGGACGCGCGGTGGCGCCATTGAGCATGTTCGCGCGATCGAACGCATACAGGCTCTGCTGCGCGCCGCCTTCGTTATCGCCGCAGACGTAGGCATCGCCCCACACGCCGCACTTCGGATAGTCGGGAAGCGACGGCGTGGCGAAGTTGTACGACCACCAGCCGCCCGTCACCGGGTCGGAGGTCTTCGAGACGTAGGCGCAGAGGTTCGAGCTGTCCAACACCAGCATGAACCAGCGACCGACTTGACGATCCCACAGCACGATCGGGTCGCCGCCATCGGCAGCGCAGGGCGTGCCGGCAGGCGCCAGCGAACCGACTGCGGTCGGGCCGGCAATGAGCGTCCCGGCCTTGTCGTACACCTTGAACGTGGTCGACGTGCCGTTAACCGCATAAATCACGTGATTCGCGCCGACTTCGACAACTGGGTCGCCTGGGCTGACGCCGGTGTTCGGGTTGTTGATGCTGACGCGTTTGCGCATCGCCGCTTTGGCGCGCGCGCCGAGCCGTGGGTTCTCGTCCCATATTTTCTGCAGTTCGGGCAAGCGGTCGGCTGCGGTCGGCTTATTGGCCGGCGCGTGCGGCAGTTTGGTGCCGATCGGGAAATACTGGCGTTTATGCGCCTCGCGGATCGGCATGCCGGGCTGCCATTCTTTGGCGCGCGGCAGATTACGTAGATCGACATTGACGCTGTACGGCGTGACCGGGGCGCCGACCTGCACGCCGCGTTTGAATGTACCGCTATTTCGCTCTTGGTTCCCCCGCGGCGACGCCGCGAACGCAACGCAGGGCAATAACAGCGTGACCGCCGCTATCGTCAGCGCCCTGGAAAAAGATGTTCGTTTCATGTGTGGACCCTCGGTATGGATATGTTCACAACGTTGGGGCGTTCGCGATCCCATCTTGGAATGCGGCTGACCCGTGCTCATCCGTGTTGCTTAATGCGTGTTGCTTAATGCGTGTTGCTCATGCGTGTTGCTCATGCGTGCTGCTTATGGGTGTTGCCTATGGGTGTTGCCTAAGCGCATATCGACTTGGAGCTGATCCACCGCTCGGAACGATATGCCGTTCCTACTTCAAAAATGATTGCGACAACAGCTTGTTCCCTCTCAACGCCTTCATCGCGAATCGGATGACGTTAGAACCTATCTCAAAATCGAACCCGCAGAATCAGATGGTAGTTTCGTCATTCCGGCGAACGCCGGAATCCAGGTTTTTCACGAGGATTTCTAAAATCGGAATCTCGACGTTCGCCGGGATGACGAACGGAAATGTCTCGATTCCGATATTGAGAAAGGTTCTAGTCCCCATCCGTCTCATCGCTTGCGTCGACAAATACTGTACGACGCCAAAGCTTGATATTGCCGCGCAAGCTGTCCAGCGCGATTTGCGCGCCTTCCTTGCCTGCCTTCGGCTGGCCGACTTTCGCGAACGCGCGCTTGTTCGGCTCTTCTTTATCGAGATGTTCCACCGTCAACGAATATTCAGTCGCGAACACACCCGATGTGGACAGTTCGACATCGGCATTGAGCGCATCGCTGACGCCAGCGATGATCTCGCCGGTACGCGTCGCAAGCCGCTGATACGAGCCGGCGGGCGGGCCATCGCGAAGCATGACCTGAATGCGCCCATCGTCGGTTTCGGCCAGTGTCATGCCCTCGGTGCCGCGCGCGATGATGTTGCCGGATTGCGATTTGAAATCTACGTCCGCCTTGATCCCGCGGCTCTCGATATTGCCCGCAACGGTGGTGACCTTAATAGGATGGGCTTCCGGCACGTACAGGATCAAATCGATCCGCTGCCCTGTCGCCAGCGACGCACCGTCCGGCAGCGTGGGCGTCACTACGAAGCGTTGACCATTCGGACCGGGCGCGAAGGCGAAACGCGCCGCGCCTTTGGGCTGCTGCACGGTGGCGCGGATGTCGAGCTGATGCTCATAGCCGCCAAAGCGCAGATACACCGTGCCGTAGGGGTTATCGACCTCGATCGACTGCCCGAGCGGCAACTTGAAGCTCAAATCTTGGCGCTCGGGCTCATCCATGGTCGCTGGCGCTGCTGGCTCGGATTGTTGCTGCGGCGCAGCATGCGCTGACGCGACGAGCACCACCCCGGTCACGCCCAGGGCACATGTCAGTAAAACCTGCGCAAGCCCGCGACCGAGATACCGGTCCGACGCGCGCAAGCCGGCCTGAGCGGCGTCCATTCGCTTGGAAAAAAGTCGTAAAACCATTGGATTCAGAACCGATAGTCGATTGTGAGAATGAAATTGCGGCCGGGCTCATCCAGCCCCGAACCATGTTCGCGATAGCGTTTGTCGGCGAGATTTTCCGCCCGCAGCGCGACCCCCATGCCCTCGAATATACGCCAATCCGCGCGCAGATTGAGCGTCGCCCAGCCGGCGGTGCCGTTGGGGTTGATGCGGGGGTCCACGGCGTCGCGCGGACTGAGCCTATCTTGCGCCGAGGCGTACAGGCTGTAGGCCTCGAAACCGAAGCGATCGCTCGCCCGCCAGCGCGCGCCGAGCTTACCGAACAGCGGCGGGATGCGGTCTGCGGACACTTCGCCGCCATCCGACCGTTCGTCGCCACGGGTGTAAGTGGCAGTGGCGTACAACTCCAGATCGGGGGCGTCCCAGCGGTAGCGGGCGCCCGCCTCCACGCCCCACAGTTCCTGCCGAGTGATGTTGCGGTTCTGCACCACCAGCGAGCGGTCGGGGCGCACCTCGCCGGTCAGCACGCTGGTGATCTTGTCGCGGTAGCGCGAACGGAACGCGATCACTTCGCCGCTGAAACGTTCGCCGCCGTATTTCAGGCCGATATCGAAACTGATCACGGATTCCGGTTTCAGATTCGGATTCGGTTCGCTGAAGCGATTGCCGGGACGCGGGCCGAAGATGCCGAGGTCGAAAAT
Organism: Lysobacteraceae bacterium; assembly: GCA_031374725.1. GTDB lineage: Bacteria > Pseudomonadota > Gammaproteobacteria > Xanthomonadales > Xanthomonadaceae > Lysobacter_I. The sequence goes on from JANMGT010000087.1 coordinate 9,013, forward strand.
ATTCGGCGCGCGGAAACCGCGACCGAGATTCGCCACCACATGCAGCGGTTCGCTAAGTTCGATACTCACGCCGACATTCCCGGTGAGATCGTCGGGTGTCAGACGCACGCCAGGAGTGGTGCCGACGACTGGAATCTCAACGTCGAAACGGCTGTAGCGCAGGCCATAGTTCACATCGAAGCGGCCGATGCGCCAATCGTCGGCAACGTAGATGGCTTGGCTCGTCATTCGCGAACCATCGGGGAATCGCGGTGGGCGCGCCGTGATAACGCCGGTGTTGATATTTCTGCGCAGACGCGAGGAATCAACGATGTCGCGATACGACTCGAAGCCGTAACTCAGATGATGCGCGCCGATGTCTTTGCCGAACTGACCGACCACGCCAGTGGTGGTATCGCGATTGCGCTCGGGCTCTTCATTCAACGAACCGAACGCACGCGTGCGTCGATCGTCGACGATACGCTGCTGGCCAATGCGGATTTCGGCGTTGTCGAACAACGCGTTCGCCGCGTCGATGCGCCACAGCAATTGCGCGAAGCGGCGCTGCTGCGGCTCGAAGAAAAACACAGCGTTTTCCGGCTGCCGCTGGCCGAAGCCCGGCACCAGCGCATCGTGCCGCGGCGTGCGCGGCTGCTCGGAAAATTGCAGGCCGAGTACGAGCTCGTGACCCTCTGCGATCTTCGCGCCAGCCTTGAAGTCGGCATAGCGCGCGGTAAAACCCGACTGCGGCCGTAGATCGCCGCCGCCGATGCGCAGATCGTTCACCTCTTGCGAGGTCGCGCCGAGCGAGAACGCGAAACGGGAATTTCCGCCGGCCACTTCCGCGCGACCGAGCAGCGCATCGTCCGCGCTTGCGGCGACGGCGCTCACACGTCCGCTCCAGCGCCAGTCTTGCTCGGAATACTGCAACGCAGGCGTCAACATCTGCACCACGCCGCCCATCGCATCGCCGCCGTACAGCGTGCTCGACGGTCCGCGCACCACTTCGATGCGGTCGAGGCTTTTGCCATCGACAAGCGCGATGTATTGATTGGGCGCGTTACGGAAAATCGCGTTATTGAGGCGAAAACCATCGACCAGATGCAGCACCTCCGAGCCTTTGAGCCCGCGCACGATAATGATGCCCTGCCCAGGCGTGGTTTGCTGGACGTAGGTGCCGACTTCGCCGTGCAGCGCATCCATCGGGGTCTGCATGATGGCGTCGGCCAGCTCGGCGCGGGTGACAATCGTGGTCGCAGCGGAGATGTCCAGCGACGACTCGGGCCGTTTGGTCGCGGTGACTTGAATCGTGTCGAGCCTCTTGGGATCGACGCAGCGACTGTCGTCGGCGAGGCAGCGAGGCGAACGTTCGATGTCCGACGATGTTGAATCTTGAGCGAATGCTGCGGGGGCAGCGATAGCGGTCGCGAGCGACAGCGCCAGAAGGGACATCGAAACGTTACGCACGCAGCATCCTTATATCGTGTTGAAGGCCCAATCATTGGTCCGCTAGCGAAAGCAGATCAGGCTGCTAAGTCTAGTGCAAAAACAGATCCCCTCCCCGCCTTGCGACGGAGAGGGGATTGAGGTGACGCTGGTAAAAATTAGGCAACCGCTGAACAAGTCCATCCCCGGATCATGTCCGGATCATGTCCGGATCATGTCCGGAGCAGGCCCTGGACATGTCCAGTGGTCGCGAGTTCGGCGCTGGTCCGAACTCGCTCCCGTCAAATCAATCACTGATGTGATCGATTTGCAGGCGGCACATCTTTAGTGCCATAACAACGCTGACTTTTTCGGCATTGCCTTAGATCAGAACGTGACGCTCCAACTGTCGATACGGCCAGTGTCGGCGTTGGCGTTGTCGTTCACACGCAGTCTCCACGTACCGTTCAGCGCTTCAGTCGACAAGTCGAACGTCACCGTCTTATTGATGTTGTCGGTGCCGGCACCCGTGCGGTTATGGATGTTGTAGAGCGAGCCGTCGGGCGCTACCAGATCCACCTTCAGATCGCCCTGATAGGTGTGAATGATCGCCACCGTCACCGGCGCATTGCTCGGCGCGTTGCCGCTACGGCCGGACACCGTGATCGGGCTATCGACCGTCGCGTTGTCGTTGATCGCGTAGTCGGCGGTGTTGGTGTAGGTCTGGCCGGTCGGCGGCGGCGGCGGCGGGGGAGCTGTACCGAACAGCGAGTACAGCAGGCGGTTCGGCGAGCCGGTGCCCGGACCGATCACTTTGTTCGGCGTGGACGCATTGATGATCGCACTGGTGACTTGCGCCGGCGTTGCCGTCGTGTTGGTTGCCAAGTACAGCGCGGCCACGCCGGCCACATGCGGCGACGCCATCGAGGTGCCGCTGATGGTGTTGGTAGCGGTGGTGCTGGTGTACCACGCCGAGGTGATCGACGAACCAGGGCCGAAGATATCGACGCAGGTGCCGAAGTTCGAGAACGAGGAGCGCGCATCGGTGCTGGTGGTCGAACCGACGGTGATCGCATTCGGCGCACGGGCCGGCGACTTGGTGCAGGCATCGCCGTTGTCGTTGCCGGCCGCGACCACGACAGTCACGCCCGCGTTCACCATGCGTTGCACGGCGTCGTCGGTCGCTTGCGAAGCGCCGCCGCCAAGACTCATGTTCGCCACTGCCGGTTTGACGTGATTGTTAGCGACCCAATCCATGCCAGCGATCACGCCGGAGTTGGTGCCCGAGCCTGTGCAGCCAAGCACACGCACTGGATGGATGATCACACCTTTGGCGACGCCGTGGGTGGTGCCGCCGACCGTGCCTGCGACATGCGTACCGTGGCCGTTGCAGTCGTTCGCGTTACCACCAGTGGTGACGGCGTCGAAACCGTTGCCCATGCGGCCGCTGAATTGGCTATGCGCGAGCAGCACGCCGGTATCGATGATGTAGGCATGCACGCCGGACGCAGTGGTGTCGTAGTTGTACGTGCTGTTCAGCGGCAGATCGCGCTGATCGACACGATCCAGGCCCCAGGTGGCGCCGGTTTGAGTCGCATTAATCGACACATAGCCGTCTTCTTCGACGTAGGCCACGTTCGGATCGGCGATGAGTCGTGCGAGCGCAGCATCGTCGGCTCTCACCACGAAACCGCGCAATACGCGATCGTAGCTGCGGACGAGTGTTGCGCGGTGTTTGCCTGACATATTGCGAGCCACTGTAGAGACGCGCGCAGCGCTGCTGCGCTCGCCCGCGAGGCTCGCGGCGCCCTCTTTCAGCTTCACAATGTATTGGCCCTGGACCGGGCTGCGCGCCGTGCGGAAGTCTGCGGAAAACGCGGACATCGGCAGGGCGGCGGCGATGAGGGATACACCAATTGCAGCAGACAACAATGAGACTCTACGATTCACGGTCACTCCTTCCTGTATTAGTCGTACATCTGAGGTTTCGATGGCTACGCTGGGCAAATCGGCCCAACGCAGGGTATGCGGAACACGGCAACGCGTCGGGCGCGAATATCCGCTCGACCGTAGTGTGCGTTGTTCCCCCCGTTCGGCGCCGCAACGATGGCGACGCACTGACCCGCACCCGAAACGTAAGCGAGTTTCATGCACATAGCAAGTCGCGCCGCAGCAGGCATGCGACGCCGCCGATTCGGCGAGAAAAATCACGATCTGGGCGATACACAAACGCGGCCTATGCGTGCATGATCTTAAACAGCGGCCACCCATCGCTAGCGAGACGAACGAAAAATTCCGCGTTTTCCAGGGCTTTTTTTGCTCAAGAAAACCGAAACGGCCGCGGATGCTGCAAATATATTCAACGGGCCTCGCAAAACGAGCTCGCACATTCAGGATTGAACCGCCTCGCCCGACGATGCCCCACATCGCTGCGCTCTGCCGATTGCGCTCAGAAAGTGACGCTGCAACGATTGATATAGCCAGTGTCGCCGTTGGGGTTGGCGTTGGCGCGCAGATTCCAGGTGCCGTTCAAGGCCTCGGTCGAGAGATTGACGGTATAGGTTTTGACGATTACGTCTTAGAGCCTGTTCAAAGTCTCCGCATACATCGCGTTGCGCCGCAGCGGCCCGCCAGGGAATGCATTCGCACAGAATCAAGGCAACGCCCAACACGTCAATGCCCGGATCAAGTCCGTGCCCGGATCAAGTCTGGCGGATCAAGTCCGGGGCAGGCTCTGGACGTGTTGGGAAGTCGCAAGCGCGAACCAAATGCGCGCTTGCGACCGAGTCATGAATCACTTACGCGATTCATGACTCGGCGCTGCGCACCTCGCCCTTCGGGCCGGCTTCGTCGTTCAAACTTCGGTTGTCGCAGGCAACACATCCCTGTGCTGCGGCAACGCTGAATTAATAAGCTAATCAGCGTTGCCTTAAGGCGTGCGCGTCGCCTTGAGGTTAACGCCCGAGTACGCGGTGTAGGCACGAACATTGATGTAGTACGTCGAACCAGCGGCCGGATTGTTGATAGTGCAGGTCTCGGCATTGCCGCTGAGGTACGGGCGACAGGTATAGGTCGTTGTGGTCGGCGCCGCACCGGCACGGACGTATAGATCCGCATCGCCGGTACCGCCGGAGATAGCGACCACCAGCTTGGTCGTACCCGACGGAATTGCGACGGTGTAGTTCGACGACACGCCACCGGTCGCGACCGACGGTAGATTGACGTTCAACACCACCGTGCCGGTACCGCCACCGCCGCCTGCGCAACTCACACCCACCGAAGTGAACGCGGCGGTGACGTCGGCGACCGCGTAGCCAAGATCGGTGGCCGCTGTCTGCACGCCGCAAGCGGCTTGGTTGTAGGTGCTGCTTGCGGTCCAATACAGGTCGTTCGCGCGCGCGAACACCTGGAATGCTTTCTGCGTATTCCAACCCGGCGTAATCGCCAACAGATAGAACGCCTTGTTATAGACACCCGACGAATAATGCACGTTCATCCCGGTCACGAAATTGGCTGCATTATCGATCGACTTACCGTCCTGTGGCGGATTATTCATGTAACGCAAAGCGCCGGTGCCCTTGAATATTTCCGAACCGACCAACCAATCGTTGCTGCCGCGCGTGAAGTACTCGGCGGCTTCGCCGGCGATGTCCGAGAACGCTTCGTTAATGCCGCCGGACTGACCCGAGTAGGTCAGGTTCGAGTTCTGCTCGGTAAAGCCGTGCGAGACTTCATGCGAGGCGACGTCAAGGCTGACCAGCGGATAGAACGTTGTCGCACCGTCGCCGAAGGTCATGGCGCTGCCGTTCCAGAAGGCGTTCTCGTAGTTCGCGCTGTAGTGCACGCGCATGACCAGTTGGAAGGTCAGCGGATTGCGGCCGATATAGGCGTTGTACATCTTGAAGATTTCGTTGCCGAAGAAATGCGCGTCGTTCAATGGCGAATACGCGCCGTTGATGGTCTTCACGGTGTTGCGTGGACAGGTGTACGCGAACGCCGTCGAGCCTGAGGTGCCGCCGTTGAGATTCACGGTTTTGACGCTAGCGTTGTTCATCGTACACGTGGTGCCCGACTGAGCGACGTCGAGGAAGCCGCGGCTGGTGCCGTATTCGTACTGACCGGTTTTAGCATTGCCGCCGGGGCCGGTACCGACGAGCGCGTGCTGCAGATTGTCCCACTGCTTGAGCACACGACCGGTATCGGCATCGACGATCACCGTCGGACGCGACGGCGAACCGCCCGCGAGCGTATCGGCGAAATAGGTCACGACGTAGGCGCGCTTAGCTTGGCCGGCGTCATCGAGATAAATCATCAGATTCGTTTTTTCGTTCGACGTGCGCATGAAGCCGACGTCGTTACCCAGGCCGACCGTCTTCGCGATGCGCATGGCGCGATTGCTGTTCAGACGAACCGCACGATTCGGAATTTCAGAAGCGAGCCCGGCGACTTTCTGGCCAAACAAGCTGCGAACATTGCCTGCGGCGTCTTCGCTGACGACGACGTGCTCACCGAACACCGGCAGGCCGCGGAAGGTCTGCTGGTAACGGTTATGCCTGATGCCGCCGTCGGTTTTGCGCGACAGCAAGAACAGACGCGACTCGGCATCTAAGCCAAGCGCTTGCGAATGCCGCGCATGGTTCGTAGATACGGCGCCGGTCGCAGCGATTTTCGCGCTGCTTTGCGCGATGCGCGCGATGTCGTCGCGATGCAGATCGCTACGGGTGGCGGCGGACGCAGCACCAGCGGTCAAAGCGACAGCGGTCGCGACGGACAACACACTAAGTTGAAGATTGCGATTCACAGATTAACTCTCCCGAATGATTAGAAATAAATAAAACGTCGATATCACAGACAACTTCATTACCGACTTCCCCAGCCCCATCGGCATCGCACGACGCCGAAAGGGGAAGCCGTCACGCACCAACTACCTCACTGCTGCGGCCGATCTTGATCGTCGCTGCGTTGGGTCTTAACTGTTTACGGGTGATCGCAGAGGCCCTCCTGGCCCATAGTGATTCGCACTCATCGGCGAAAGGTAGCGCCCCGCGCATACCGATTACCACGCTCGTCGTGGAACGGTGGTTCCCTCGACATCTCGACCAAAATCAGTCAAAGAGGTAAGTTGCGGACGTTGCCGGAGCCGTCTTCGTTGACCACAACCTGTTCGCCGAACACCGGCAAACCGCGGAAGGTTTGCTGGTAGCGATGATTGCGCATGCCCAGATCGGTCTTGCGGTCGAGCAGCAGCAGTCGAAATTCGCGATCCAGGCCGAGAGCCTGTTCGTGGCGACGATGCGCCATGACGGTCGATCTTGACGCAGCGATGCACGCATTGGCTTGCTTGACTGCCGCGAGGTTCTCGCGCTGCAGGTCGGTACGGCTCGCAGCCGTGGCGCCTCCGGCGACCATCAGAAGCGCGGTGGCGGATGCCAGCGCGCAGAACAGACGGTTTCGATTCATGAGTCTCTCTCCCTTGCATGAATGCGTGTTGCGTGTGCCGCTGAAGCGGCGCATGAACCATGCGTCTAGATTCGCTCGGATGCGAAACAATCGAGCCCCCGATACAACTCATCCGTTGCGAACTTGGCCATGGCGCCATCCGCTGAAGCTGAACAGATGGCAAACGGACGCTAAGCGCATCGGGAGCAAGCGTCAACTAGTGACGCAGTGCGACATGCGAGTAATTTTCGAGAATCGGAGGCGATGGCGAAAAAAGATCAATTTTTTCTCGCTAAGATCGGCATATTCCCATACGTACTTTACCTATTACGTATGGGCATGGAGCCGCTTCTATTGCAACGCAGCACCCTTTGGCGCGCGAACTCAGAGCCGAGTCGCGTTATGCATCGCCTTGCGCCGAATGTTGTTTGCTTTGTAGGAAGGGCTTCAGCCCCGATCATGGTGAAGATCGCCTTCGATACCATCGGATCGGGCCTACAGGCCCTGCTACAACGCCAGAGCGATTGCGAGATTCGGAGATGTTGAACAGGCGCAAAGACAAGGGGAGTTGTCGCACAGCGCCCCACCCGAGTCGCGGACCAGCACAGAACAGGCTCAGAGCATTCTGGCTCAGAGCGATTGACTCAGAACATCCCGGTATCGAGTCGAGCCGACTCGGACATCATGCTGCGGTTCCACGGTGGGTCGAACACCAATTCGACATCGACCTCGGTCACGGTCGGGATCATTTCGACTTTGCCGCGAACATCGTCCACCAGGGTTTCGCCCATGCCGCAGGCGGGCGCGGTCAGGGTCATGCGGATCTGGATCGTCCGGCTGCCCGCGTCGTTGGCTTGCACCTCGGCCTCGTAGACGAGGCCCAAATCGACGATGTTGATCGGAATTTCCGGGTCGAAGCAGGTGCGAAGCTGCTTCCATACGAGCTTTTCTACCTCATCGTCGCTGGCGCCTTCGGGCAGTTCGATCGGCGGCGGCGGCTCTTTGCCGATGGCGTCGGCGTCCCTACCGGCAATCCGCATCAAATTGCCTTCGACGAATATCGTCCAACTGCCGCCTAGCGCCTGGGTGATATAGCCCACCGAGCCCGCAGGTAAGGTGACGACCTCGCCCTGCGGGACCAGGACGGCCTCGCAATCGCGTTCGAAACGGACGGGTTCGCTGCTGCGGGAATACACGGAAGTGTTCGGATACGGCTAGGCGGGTGGGTATTGTAGCCGCGCGAACGGCTACTGCTCGCGGGTGTTTACATCGCGATGGCTGCGGAGGGGGTTAGGCGATGCAGCGAGACTCCGTTACGCTGAGCGCATGACGATCACCGCACCGCTGCCGACGCAGCCATCTCCCCCCCGCATCGCCCTACCCGCCTTGTTCGCTGTGCTCGGTATCCTCGGGATGACGGCAGCGTGGGTGATCCTGGCCCTGATGCTTGACCGCCAATGCGCCTGGATGGCCGCCCTCGCCGCAGCCGACATCGCTCTGCTCTTGCGGCTGGGCCGCGCCGCGCCAGGCCGGCAGCGCGCGTCCGTGACCATCCTGGCAACCGCATTCACGATCGCGATCGCCAACTGGTGCATCGCCTCGACCCAGATCGGCATGGCGATGGGCTTTGGCCTAGTCGATTCGGCCTACCGATTGGGCGCGCATTACGCCTGGACCCTCGCCGGGCTCGCTAATCACGCATGGGAATTGGGTTGGTACGCGGCGGCCATGCTGATTGCGTATTGGCTGGGGAAGTAACCCTGGCAGCGCGCTATCCGCTTTCGACCAGCACTGACTTGACGGGGTTAGTCCAAGAGCACGCGCGAAAAGCAATTTAGCGCAGCGGAGAATCGACCTGGATCAAGCGCGCTGCAAAAAGCGCGCTGCATCACACGCGCTTTTGATGCCGTAATCCACCATCGCAACGCGCCGCATCATCACCACACCGGTGGCGGATGATCCGCAGCAGTCGCTTCCAGTAGGTCGCGGGTCTGCGAATCAATCGCCTGCGGCGGCGCATGCGCCAGCAACAGCCTCGCGAACTCTGGAAGGCCCACCAGCATGATCGAGATGCGCGCGGTGGCGCCGCGACCGTCGCGCAAGCGAAACCATTTCATGGCTGCGGCGAATCGCACCTCGCGCACATCGGACCACACCATGCGCTTTCGCCCACCGAAATAGGTCCAATACGACAACCCGTCGATGTCGGCGCAATGACGCGCAAGAAAATAATCGGCGATCATCGGCAGCGACATGACTGCGAAACCAGCGAAGATCGCACTCGTCCACCAGGTCGTGGTGTGATTGGAGTAGACATTGGACAAGACGAGAATCGTCGCGAAAAAACCGAAACCCAGCGCGCCAAGAATCAACATGCTGCGTGGCATGCGCAGCTCGCCGGGTTGGAGATCGCGCCGAGGGCGCAAGCGGCTGCGCCCAAACCAGCCCATCACCGCGAACATCAAAATCCACCATATCGACCACTGCAATGCAGTCGCCCACCAAGGCCGATCGTTCATCGATTCGCTCCCCCTTTCCGAGTTGAAGATATGCGCAAAGCTGACGCATTGCTAAGCCGACGGCTTCAAGCACCGTGCGATCCAGCGAAACTACGCGACCACACGCGCGGCAACAACAATCCCGTGCGCGCCTTGTAAGCAGCCCAATCCGCATAACGCGCCATACTCGCCTCCTTACGCAACATGTTCGGCAGGAACACGCCCAACCACACCCAGGCCAGCACCAGCCAAGGCAACCAATGTCCTGCAACGATGGCGAAACTGGCGTATAGCATCATCTCGCCGAGGTAATTCGGGTTGCGGGTGCGCGCAAAAAAACCATCCGTGATCAAGCCGCGGCGCGCGCGCAGCATGAAGTATTTCTGCGCATCCGCACCGACCATCAGTGCGGCCCCGAGCGCATACAGCATCAACGCACCAGCCAACACGTCGGGCGGTTGCTCGAAGCGCTGCGACACGATCAGCCAGGGCGCGATCCAATACGGCCCAAGTACGAACAGCCATGCATTGATGGCGCCGCCGAGCGTAATTTTCTTTTGCCAACCGGGATCGGGGAACACTGCCTCCTTCAGCAACCAAATCAAGCCATAGCTGCCGTGCAACCCGAGATAGACCCACGCCGTCGCCGTCCAACAGTCGAACCACCACATCAGCGCCAGCACGAACGGCAGCGTGCCGCCCTTCTGCAGATTGATCGCCCAAGCGAACGTGATCCGGGGGCCGCTGAAGAAATCCTCGGTCAGATAGTCGCGAATGCGCAGGAAACGCACTAACCATGACGACATCGTCGAACTCTCCCAGAAGGTTTTGCGCTACAGATCGGCTGACCAACATGTCCGGCTTGGGGCCGATCTCATGCAGAATAACGCCAGATCACCCGGACCCACACCATGCGCGACCCCCGCTACGACATTTTGTTCACCCCCATGCGGATCGGGCCGGTCACGGCTAAGAATCGCTTCTTCCAAGTGCCGCATTGCAACGGCATGGGCCATGCGATGCCGCTGGCACATGCGGCGATGCGCGAGGTGAAGGCCGAGGGCGGCTGGGCGGTGATCGCGACCGAAGAATGCGAAATCCACCCATCGGGCGACGTCTCGCCCTATGTCGAAGCGCGGCTGTGGGACGACCGCGATATCCCTGCCCTCGCCCTGATGTGCGACAAGGTGCATGCGCACGGCGCGCTGGCGGCGGTGGAGCTGACCCACAACGGCCCGACCGCATCGAATCTGTATTCGCGCGAAGTGCTGATCGCGCCCTCGCATCAGCCCTCGAAATACGGCTACCCGGCGCAGGCGCGAGCGATGGATAAACAGGACATCGCGAATTACCGGCGCTGGCATCGCGAGGCCGCGCTGCGCGGCATGCGCGCAGGCATGGACATCATCTATGTGTATGCCGGCCACGATCTATCGCTGGCGATGCATTTTTTGCAGCGTCGGCGCAATCAGCGCAGCGACGAATACGGCGGCTCGTTGGAGAACCGCGTGCGCCTGCTGCGCGAAGTGCTGGAAGATACCCGCGAGGCCGTTGGCGATCGTTGCGCAGTCGCCATACGTTTCGCCACCGAGGAGTTACTCGGCCCCGGCGGCGTCGAACGCGCGGAAGCGCAAGATATCGTCGGCATGCTCGCCGAAATTCCCGACCTGTGGGACGTAAACGTCGCCGCCTGGTACAACGACTCGGTGCCGTCGCGCTTCGCGCCCGAAGGCGCGCAGGAATCCTTCATCGATTTCGTGAAGAAGACCACAAGCAAGCCGGTGGTCGGTGTGGGCCGCTTCACCTCACCGGATACGATGGTCTCGCAGATCAAGCGCGGCGTACTCGATTTCATCGGCGCGGCGCGGCCATCGATCGCGGATCCTTTTTTGCCGAAGAAAATCGAGGACGGCCGGATCGACGATATCCGCGAATGCATCGGCTGCAATCTGTGCGTGTCCGGCGACAACACCATCACCCCGATCCGCTGTACTCAGAATCCGACGATGGGCGAGGAATGGCGCAAAGACTGGCATCCGGAAACGATCGCACCGGCGAAAATCACAGCAGGCGCACCGGTCGCGAAAGTGCTGGTCGTCGGCGGCGGACCGGCAGGGCTCGAAGCCGCGCGCGCGCTCGGGCAGCGCGGCTACGACGTGCATTTGGCCGAGGCGCGGCGCGTACTCGGCGGCCGCGTCACCCGCGAGGCGCGCCTACCCGGGCTAGCGGAATGGGCGCGCGTGCGCGACTGGCGCGTCGGTCAAATTCGCAAGATGCAGAATGTGGCCACATACCTGGATTCGGTGTTAACCGCGCAGGATGTGCTCGATTTCGGCGCGGAACATGTCGTCATCGCCACCGGTTGTCACTGGCGCCGCGACGGCTACGGCCGCACGCACGGCGCCGCGATCGAGAGCTTCTTGAACAATCCTGCGGTGTTAACGCCCGACGACATCATGGATGCGCTCAGCGACAACGCCCACCTGCCCGAAGGCCCGGTCGCGATTTACGACGACGACTATTTTTATACCGGCAGCGTGATCGCCGAGGCGCTGCGCAAGGCCGGGCGCGATGTCGTTTACGTCACACCCGACGACACTGTCGCCTCGTGGAGCGCGAACACGCTGGACTATCGCCATATTCAACGGCGAATGGCCGAGCTCGGCGTAGAACCGCTTGTTTCGCAGGAGATCGCACGCTATGTCGATGGCGTGCTCGAACTCGATCACGTCTGGAGCGGCAAGCGCCGCAGACTCGACTGCGCTGCCGTCGTCGCCATTACCTCGCGTTTACCCGACGATGCGCTCGACCGCGCGTTGCGCGAACGCGAAACCGAATGGGCCGATGCCGGCATACGCACCGTCACCTGCATCGGCGATGCGCTGGCGCCGGGACTCATCGCGCATGCGGTCTACGCTGGACACCGCTACGCCCGCGAACTCGACGAAGCGCCGAGCGGCGAAGTGCCGTTCAAACGGCATTTCCATTCGCCGCGCGAAACCGACCTGCTGCGCGACGACTGAATCTGCAGAAACTTTCGCAATGACTATCCATATAAACGCGGCAAAGACTTCGACAGCGATGAAAATGCTCGAGTATCGCGGCGACGTTAGGCAACACTAGCGCCGCATATTCGCGAGGCTAAGTGTCGTGTTTCATATTTTGGAATCGCCCTTGCGCTGACGATGCGAGCGCCATTCGATGACGATGTACGCAAGCGCAGTTAGCAAATTCAGCGTCATACCAGCAACGATGCCGTTACTGACTTGATTGTTGATAAAATCATACGTATTCACCGCCAGCACTGCGAACGCGCCAACAATCATGCCGTAGGAAATCGCGCTGCGTGCGGGCGATGGCCCCGCGTTGCGCGACAGTAGAAGCATCAAGCCGACGCTGAGCAGCACGACGCCAAGCCTGCGTTCGACGACCAACTCATGGCTGGGGTCGTCGACACCCCAAAGCACCAGCACCGCCATCGGATTGAAAAGCCAAACGACGCCTGCCAGCAAATTCGGCAGGCCCGTCAGTATTGCAACAATCTTGTACATCGATTACGCCCCGAAAACGACAGACGGCTATCCTAGCGTGAATTAAACGCATCGTACGCTTCAAGCTAAAGTCGACTGCATCAGCCCCAGCCTCAACCGAAAGCAGGGACAACGCGCAATGGTCGGTTGACGCCAATCTTCACACCAGACATCGCACGATAATCTAAAGAGCATCAGCGCATCCGCACATGCTACGGCCGTACAGGCGCTCCAGCATTGGTCGACGGCCGGCGCGCCGCATCCAAATTCCTGCGAATTGCAGCCGCATCTGGGTGCTGCGGCCCGCGCGCCTTTTCGACCACCGCAAGCGCACGCGCGAATAACGGTGCGGCATCAGCGTTAGCGCCCTGGGCAACGCGCAGCATCGCTAGATTATTCAAGGTGTATGCCGTTTCGAGATTCTCCGGCCCAAGGGTTTTCTCGCGAATGGCAAGCGCACGACGTACGAATTGCTCCGCTCGAGCGTATTTTTTCTGTGCGTGATAGACCGACGACGCATTGTTGAGCGTCAACGCGACCAGCGGGTGTTCCGGGCCAAGCGCTTTTTCGCGGATGGCGAGCGCTCGCGCGTAGAGCGACTCGGCTTTTGGATAATTCTTGCGAGCGATATGTATTTCAGCAAGACTCGACAAGGGATACGCCAGCTCGACGTAATCGACACCGTACACTTTCTCCAAATTGGCGATTCCGCGAGCGAACAGCGTTTCCGACTCCGCGAAACGACCGCGCTTGCGCAAGAGTTCGGCCAAATTGTTCGCAGTTGTCGCCGTATCGGCAGCATTGCGCCCAAGGGCGCGCTCTTTGATCTTCAACGCGCGCCGATACAACGGCTCGGCTTTTGCGACATCGCCGCGCAAATCGTATAAAAAAGCCAGATTGTTAAGCGCACCGGCCAGAATAGGATCGTTCGGCTTCAGGGTTTTCTCGTAATTTGCCAGCGCACGCCGATACAGCGCTTCAGCCGCCGCATAGTCGCCGCGCGTCTGATACACCAGGCCGAGGTTATTCAAACTGGTAGACGTATCCGGATGTTCCGGCCCGCGACTGCGTTCGGCGATCCCCAGCGCTGCCTTGCCGACAATCGCCGCATCTTCGTATTTACCCTGCCGAAACAGTTCGATCGCCTGACGATTCAGCGCTTGCCAATCGTTTGCCGCGTCTTGCGCGAACGATATCGTACTCAAGAACAGCACGCAGGTTAGCAAGGCAGTTAAGTAACGAAAGCGACTCATCACGCGACCCTCACGATGGACTCGATGAGTATAACGCGCGGGCTTGTTGTCGCGCGATGCGGACCGCAGAATGCGGCCTAATGGGGCATCAATCAGTCCCTACCGACGCTATGCGGATCCCACTGGTCAGACGAGCCATGCGCCAACTGAGAACCGTATTCGCACCGGCGCTTCGTCGCAAGACCCGGTCTTGTCCGCATTTCAGCAATTCTTTCGTTTGGGTCAACGCTGATCTAAGATAGCAGAATGCGTCCGATTTATAAGAGCGGTGAGATGGTTCTTTGCTTTCGGCGCAAAACGTTCGGCTTAACCTTTTGGTTTGACCGTTCGGCTTAAAATGTTCGGCCAAGAATGTTCGGCCAAAAAAGCGTGCGAAGCAAAGCATCGCTCGCATCGAAGTCCACAAAAACAGGGGGGATACATCATGTCAGGATGGTTCGACGACGAGAATTCGAAGTCCAGCAACAGCGCAGCACGGCCAAACGTGCAGGATCGAGAAGACCCCATCAGGCCGGCAGTCGTTAGGCCAGAGCCGAAGGGGCTCTTGGTGCAAGACCAGGAGACGGGCGAGGACTTCGATTGGGGCAATGAGCAGCCCCAGGATGTCGAGGAGACGCTCGAAGAGAACGCGGCCATCGAAGACGATGCGGCGGAACCCGTAGAAGCAAGCATTGAGCTTACACGCGATCAGTTTTACGACGGTATGAGTACGGTCGGCGCCGTTGTGGGCGCAGGCGCGGTCGCTGGGGTTCCTCACGCAGGCGTCGCGGGAGGCGTTATCAAAGGCACCGCTTTTGTCGGCAAGCAAGTCGGAAAATTTCTGGACGGCGCGGCGGACTACGCCGATAAGGCCGCTCAGCATCGGCATGAAAACGGCGATATGAAGCGCACGCAGAACCAGAAAGATCAACAGGCGCTGGATAGGATCAACAAAGGTATGCCGAAGGGAAGCGGCGTGACTAAAGACGACTGAGCGAAGCGACACGCATCGTCGATCGGAGTTGATCGAACTACGTATGCACGGCCATGCCCGGGTATTTCCGCACACGGGCATTGTTCGATTCTGCCGCTCGACGGCGATGAAGGATCGCGGTCTCGCGACGAATCTTCGTCGCGATCATTATCGGCCGGCTATCGAACAGAAGATATTTCACGTCGATTCGCGCCGATAACCGCAAGTGATCAAGGCTTCTCGTGCGGTCGCGAGACGTCTTCACCACGAGAGAGACCCGACCATGCCGCTACGACGCAGCGCAAAACACAACGACACTCTCACAGCGCTCTGCCTCAACTGCGAGGACGAAGTGCTGAACATGCCGATCGCATGATTCACGCTCAGCGCCGACGACGACTTCGGCGAGTCCGAGCCGATCCGCTTCTTCATCGCAAGCTGTAAAGCCTCCGGTTATAGCGAATTTCTACCGCGACGGCTTTCTATTCGAATCCGATAAGTAAGGAGGACACATGACACAAGTCATTCTCGGGCCTGACGAATCAGCCAAATTCCAAGCGTACTGCAAGACGAAACCTGCCGAAGATATGCTTTATAGCGTTTATCTGTTGACGTTGACGAATAAGCGCGTATTCGCCGAGGACGAACTCGGCACTCTGATTTTCAATTACTACATCAAAGACATCGATCGCGGTGAGATCGATAAAACGTTCTGGAAAGGCACCCGCGTCAAACTCGTGCTCCGTAACGGCAACAATCATCTCTTCTGGGTCATGAAAGACTCGATCTTGGAAGATGCCGCCACCAGCCAGCGACTGATCAATATGATCAATCAAGT
>JANMGT010000097.1:0-65542 GCA_031374725.1 Lysobacteraceae bacterium
GTGCGCAGCTTGCGCGTCAGCATGTCGCGCCGGTGACGGACACGGAGCACACGTTATGCGCGATCTGGCAGTCGCTGCTGAAGCTCGATCGGGTGGGCATCGACGACCACTTCTTCGAGATCGGCGGCCACTCACTGCTGGCGACCCGGGTGACCAACCTGATCGAGGAGCAGTGCGGCCGGAAGGTGCCGGTTCGCGTCATGTTCGAACGCCCGACGATCGCCGAGTTGGCGGCCTACGTGGATTCGCAGGCGGAAGCAGCGCAGAGCCCGATTCCGACCGCCCCTGCCGACCGTCCCATCCCGCTGTCGTTCGCGCAGCAGCGCCTGTGGTTCATCGACAACCTTGCCGGGTCGAGCCCGCAGTACAACATGCCGGCTGCCTTGCGTCTGGACGGGTCGCTGGATCGCGAAGCCCTGCGCAAGAGTCTGGAGACAATCCTGGAGCGTCACGCGGTGCTGCGGACGGTCTATGCCTCGGACACGGAGGGTCCGGTCCAGATTGTCCAGCCGGCGACGGCGCTGGTGCTGCCGGTTCTGGATCTGACCGGACTGGAACCGCAGGCCCAGGCGGAAGCTGTCGATCGGGAAGTCCGCGCCGAGGCCGCCGCAACCTTCGACCTGAGTCGAGACCGAATGCTACGGGTCCGCCTGCTGGCGCTGGCAGAGCGGCAGAACGTCCTGTTGTTGACGATGCACCACATCGCGTCCGACGGTTGGTCCATCGGCGTGCTGACGCAGGAGCTGACTGTGGCCTACGCCGCCTGCTGCGAGGGCCGCCAAGTTGATCTTCCGGCCCTGCCGATCCAGTACGCCGACTACGCCCACTGGCAGCGCGAGACTTTCACCGAAGGCCGGCTTCAGGCGCAGTGGCAGTACTGGGAAGACGTGCTGCGAGATGTTCCCGTCGTCCACAACCTGCCACTGGATCGCCCCAGACCGCCTCAACAGCAGTTCGAAGGCGCCATCCTGCGGCAGCGCCTGGATGCCGACGCACTGGCGGGTCTGAAACAGCTGGCGGCCAAGAGCGGCACGACCTTGTTCGTTGTCCTCCAAAGTGCGCTGGCTGTGCTGCTGAGCCGCTGGAGCAACGAATCGGACATCGTGATAGGCAGCCCTGTGGCCGGGCGCACGCACCACCAGCTCGCCCCGCTGATCGGCTTCTTTGTGAACACCTTGGCGTTCCGCCACCGGCTATCGCGGGACCTGAGGTTCGAGGATGTGCTGGCCAATGCACGCCGTCAGGCGCTGGACGCGTTCGGCAACCAGGACATCCCCTTCGAGGCGCTGGTGGATCGGCTGCAGATGGGAAGGAGCTTGGCCCACAGTCCGGTCTTCCAGATCGTGCTGAATCTGCAGAACAATGAGGCGGTGGAACTACACTTGCCGGGCCTCGAGGCGAACCTGTTGTCCGATTCCGGAAACGTAGTGAGGTTCGATCTCGAGATTGCCGCCACGGAAGCCGACGATACCCTGTGGCTGAGCTGGAATTACGCGGTGAGCCTGTTTGATGCGGCTTCCATCCGGCGGCTGTCGGAAGGCTTCGCGCTGCTCATTCGGGGCGTGCTGGCCGACTCGTCCACCCGAGTGGCGGACCTACCGGTTCTCACCGAAGCCGATCGAGTGCTCCAGGCCGATTGGTGCCGCAACGACGGTGCCTATCCGGCGGATCGCTGCATCCAGCAGATTTTCGAAGACCAGGTGAAACGGGCCCCGGATGCCGTGGCGGTTGTCCTCGGCGCGCAGAGTCTGACCTACGGCGAGCTCAACACCAGGGCGAACCGCATCGCGCATCATCTGCTGTCGCGCGGAGTGAAACCTGACCAGCTGGTGGGGATCAGCGTCGAGCGGTCGTTGGAGATGATCGTCGCCGTCTTTGCGATCCTGAAAGCAGGCGCGGCCTACGTCCCCTTCGATGCCAGCTACCCCGACGTGCGACTGCGCGAGATGCTGGAGGACAGCGGGGTCGATCTGGTGCTCACGCAGGAGCGCATGCTCGAGCGCGGGCTGGTCGTGGCCGATCGCTGTATCTTGCTGGACGACCCCTCCGTGTTCGCCGCACATCCGGACACCAATCCTGCGATCGCCGGCTTGACGCCGGACCATCTCGCCTACGTCATCTATACCTCTGGTTCGACAGGCAAGCCCAAGGGCGTAGCGATCCCGCACCGCGGTGTCACCCGTCTGGTCGACGATCCGGAATACATTCCTTTGGGGCCCGGCACGCGGACCGTGCAACTCAGTGCCTTCGCATTCGACAGTTCTGTGCTGGAGATTTACGGCGCGCTTCTGAACGGCGGTGTCCTGGTCCTCTATCCGGGCCGGGAGATCGACGTCGCAGGGTTGCCGTCCTTCCTGCGCGAGCACCAGGTCAACACGCTGTGGCTAACCTCAGCCCTGTTCGAAACCTGGGCGGAGCTGGTGCGCAGCCGCGAGGATGTCGTCGCCAAGTACGTGCTGATGGGAGGCGACGTGGTTTCGGCGCGTGCGGTGGAGAAAGTCTATGCGCTGGACCCCGAGGTGACCATCGTTCACGCCTATGGTCCAACGGAGAGCACGGTCTTTACCACGTGCCACGTGGTGTCGCGCGAGGATGCGAAGAAGGCATCGCTGCCGATCGGGCGGCCGGTCAAGCAGACCAGCCTGTACGTCCTCGACCCGGAAGGCTGCCCCGTTCCGGTCGGCGTGGCCGGCGAACTGTACGTCGGCGGCGCGGGTCTGGCCCGCGGATACTGGAATCGCCCCGAACTGACCCGCGAAAAGTTCCTCCACCTGGGCGGCGACGGCGAGCGGCTCTATAAGACGGGGGACCTTGTCAAGTTCCTCGCCGATGGCAACCTGCAGTTCGTCGGACGCGCGGACAATCAGGTCAAGATCCGGGGTTTCCGCGTCGAACCCGGTGAGATCGAGTATCAGCTGCGACGTCATCTCTCTATCGCCGATGCCCTGGTGGTGGTCGACGGCACGGGAGCGGAAAAACGCCTGGTCGCCTATATCGTGGCCCGGCAGCCCATGCTGGGCGCACCGGCCGATCTTGTGGATGCGATTAGGGAGGAACTGAAGCAGAACCTGGCCGCATACCTGGTGCCGAATGCCTTCCTCCTGCTCGACGCATTCCCCGTCACCCCCAACGGAAAGGTCGACAGGGCGGCGCTGCCGAAGGTTGATTTCGGCGCATACATCGAGGCGAGATTCGTTCCGGCATCGACCGAAACCGAGGCGACGCTGGCCGACATCTGGCAGCGAGTGCTGGGTCTGGAAAACGTCGGCGTGACCGTCGACTTCTTCCAGGTGGGAGGCAACTCCCTGAATATGACCCGGCTTCAGAACGAGATCCGGCGAGTCCACGGCCTCAATATTCCTTTGAAGGCGTTGTTCTCGCGGACGACAATTCTCGAGCAGGCACAATTGATCGCCGGCATGGCCGTGAGCCTGGGGAGCTCGGAGGACAGCGAGGAGATGGTCGAAGAAATATTCTGACCGTCAGCCCTGCCGTACCGCGCGACGGAGCCCGCCGGCATGAGGACAACACCAGAATCGCACCTCCGCGCAGTCAATCCTTCATCGGTTGCCGCTGCAGTGGTGAGCGTCGCCCAAGTGGCCCGGCATTATCCTGCGCTTACGCAATGCCGGGTTTTCAAGAATGAATGTGGAGAGTTGATATGCAAGACGAATTGTTTGTCTCGCCTGGCCCATCGGAAGTGGGCGATAAGCGGAGACCCGAAAGGACAACCGAAGAAGTCAGGGCGATGTACGAGAAGTTTCCCTACCCGAGCCCGATCGTTGGAAAAGGCGTGATTCGGGACAACGGAAACATGCTGAGCGTGCTGTTTCCGGACGAGGACTTCGCCGGCAAGAGAATCCTTGACGCGGGCTGTGGAACCGGCCAGCGCGCCAATGGCGTGGCGAAGATGTTCCCGGAAGCGCTGGTGACCGGCGTGGACATGACGACAGCTTCACTGGAGGCCGCAAAGGAAATGGCACGGCAGAACGGGATCACGAACATCCAGTTCCAGCAATGCGACCTCCTGAAGCTGGATCTGGGTACCAAGTTCGATGTCATCATCTCTAGCGGTGTGATGCATCACTTGGAAGATCCGACCAAGGGCTTGCGCAACTTGCGCGCCCACCTGACCGATTCGGGCATGGCCATGATATGGCTGTACCACGCGTTGGGTGAGTACGAACGGTTCATGGGCCGGGAACTACTCCATCGCCTGTGGGGCGCCGACAAGTCCGACCTCGATCGGGGTGCGATGTTGATGGATGCATTGAATCTGGATCTGGGCTCGCACCAGTACGGCAGCGTTTCCGGTCAGGTCGACAGCGAGATCAGTTACCGCTCCATCAATGCCGACGCCTACATGCATCCGATCGTGGAGGCTTACCGGCTGTCGACGGGACTTTCGATGATGCTGGATGCCGGATACGACTGGGCATCGGTGGCGAGCCTCAACCTCATCGGCAAGAGCGTGCTTGTGGACATCGCGGGCATCATCGACCCTCTCTACTCGGATATTTCGCTACAGCTGAACGATCTGTTCGATGACTTCGACCTGCAGAGCAGTTATCTGGAGCTTAATCCTCTGGAAAGGCTTCACATCATCGAACTCATCCTCAGACCCACCGCCTTCACCATGATCGCGGGCAGCGCGAATGGAATCTCCAGGCTGCCGGACTGGCTGCAGAAGGGCGTCTTCCACATGGACGCGCAGCAGGCGCTGGAGAAGTGCAGGTCAATCAACGTAAGCATGATTAAATGACACGCTTGACAGCCAAGCCGGCTTCGGCCGGTGTAGGCGGCATGGCCACCGGCATCGCCTGAGGAGTGGCGATGCATCCGGTCCGCGGCGGCGCGGATGACCAATCATTGCAAATGGTGCAGAACATGACGAAGAAGGCGCTTCCCCTGGTGATCAACGCGCCCGCCGAGGGCATTGATATCCATGAGTGGCTGAAGGACCAGAAAGACGAGCTGGAGCGGACGCTGGCCGATCACGGTGCGGTCCTGTACCGCGGGTTCGATCCCATCGATGCCCAGATGCTTGGGCGGCTGGTGAAGAACCTGTCCAACCAGGAATTCGTCGGAACCGAAGAAAGTTCGCCGCGAAGCCAAATCGATGGGAACGTCTATACCTCGACCAACTATCGCTCGGATCAGGAAATATTTCCGCACAACGAAAATTCCTACAAGAAATCCTTCCCGGCGAAGCTGTTCTTCTACTGTGCGTTGCCATCGAGGGAAGGTGGGGAAACCCCGGTCGTGGACTGTCGCGCCGTGCTCCGGAAGCTCGATCCGGCGATTGCGCGAAAATTCGTCGAAAAGAAGTGGATGTATGTCAGGAACTTCGGCAACGGCATCGGCATTCCTTGGGAAGAAGCCTTCAATACCAACGAGCGGTCGGTGGTCGAACAATATTGCCGCGACGAAGATATCCAGTTCGAGTGGATCGGCGAGGATTCACTGCGGACAAGGCAAGTGAGGGAGCCGGTGCTGCGGCACCCGCTGACCGGCGAATTGTCCTGGTTCAATCACATCACCTTCTTCAATATCGCAACTCTCGACGAGCGGATCCGCGAATCCCTGCTGAGCATTTGCGAGATCGAAGATCTGCCGCATAACACGTATTACGGCGACGGCACTCCGATCGAAGCCTCGGTGATAAACCAGTTGCAGCAGGCCTATGTCTCGGAAACGATCATCTGGAAATGGAAGAAGGGCGATCTGATCGTCATCGACAATCTGCTGACTTCACACGCGCGCAAAACCTACAAGGGCGAGCGGAACATCATGCTTGCGCAGGCCGACCCGATCGCCCGGGATGCCCTAGTGGTTTCTCTGGAGGAGTTGGACGAACTCTCAGCGATTTACGATCAAACTCACGAAGAGTATATTTGAGCGGTAACGGGTTAGGCCATCGTTCTGGGGGCGGAGCGGTCATGAATTGCGGGGTCTTGCGGATAGGTGGCAACAGGCCGCGACGGTAATGGTTTTTTTTCCGGGGTGGTGGCGTCGACAGATCGTCCACCGGACAGATGCGGATCGGACCGGGGCGATGTCGCTGCAGCCTTGGCGCCATTGCAATGCCGTTTTTTCGATTGGTGAGTAACCGCGATTGATGTGATCGAGGATGTACTGGTACCGACTTATCTCCATCGCAAGGATTAACCCATGGGCTTCAGTCTTCCGATACCGGTCAGCCCTCCCTTCAGCGATCCGTGCGTCAAGAAAGTTGTTGTCCGGATCGGATCCGGGCAAAAGGACCTAGATGTGGCTCTGTATGGACTTCAAAGACCAGGCGGTGGTGCCATTGCTGTCATCTGAGAGCGATGAACCCCATTTCGTCGCGAATAGTGTCGGTGTCCATGCATCGGCGCTGGCGCGTGGGCGTGTCTGCCTGAAGGCGATTCTCGGCAGGGAAACGGTCGAATGATCGCCCTGAAGCTTCGTCATCAGGCGAGCAGGTGGATCGACGAAACTAGCGCCGCGCGCGGGTGGCTGCCCGACCACAGCGAGCCCCCCCGAGCGGATGATATTCCGGCGAAGCCGGACCGGCTGCCATCCGCAGGTGCGAGCCGAACCGCGAGAACGCCCCAATCCTTCTGCTGGCGGCGATGCGCGCGACGTCGCCTCACCATATCCCTGGGTCGCGACAGCGGCCTCGCTCGATCGTTCTTTCCCAGTGTCACCCGCCGGCCAGGTCACGCATCCACGTACCGGGCGACCTGCAACCCTGCCACGCCGCAACGATTGCCCGGGTGACCACCGCCCAGAGGCACTCCGCTGCGGCTAGCGCGCGCCTGTGTCGTGCAGCTCGCTGAATGCTGATCTGAACAAAACCAAACCCTGAATTTGATTGAAAGGATTTTTACTATGGCGATTAACGTACTGGAAAAAGCGCGGGCAAAGAACATAGATCTTTCTGTTGTTGACGGCAGACTAAAGGTTCGGGCCAAGCCGGGCGCACTCGATGACGAGCTGCGGCAAGAAATAACCCAGATGAAGGATTCGTTGATCGAGCTGCTGACCGAGATCCAGTCCTCGCAATTCGAGGAGAACAACGAAGTCATCAAGCCCGTTGCCAGAGATGCCGCTGGCTCGCCCTTGTCGTTCGCGCAGCAACGCCTGTGGTTCATCGATCAGCACGAATCCGGCAGTAGCCAGTACAACATTCCGACCGCGTTGACCCTGCGCGGTCAGTTGAACAAGGGGGCGCTGCAGAAGGCCCTGGATGCCTTGGTGGAGCGGCACGAAGTCCTTCGCACCACCTATGCCGAAGCCGACGAAGTCGTCGTCCAGGTGGTGAACCCGGCCACGAAGTTCCTGATCAAGGAAATCGATCTGTCGGCGCTCGATGAGACGGCCCAGACGGGAGAAGTCGGGCGCCTGGTGCGGTTGGAGGCCAACGCGGCCTTCGACCTGGCCCGCGATCCGATATTGCGGGCCAGCCTGCTGAGACTGTCGGCAACCGACCATGTGCTGCTGTTCACCATGCACCACATTGCGTCGGACGGTTGGTCGGTCGGCGTACTGACCAGGGAGTTCGTCGCACTCTACGCCGCCTTCTGCGAAGGGCGCGAGAATCCTCTGGCACCGCTCGAGATCCAATACGCAGACTTCGCCCATTGGCAGCGCGAAACCTTACGGGATGATGTAATCGCTTCCCAGCTCGGTTACTGGGAGCGAGAGCTGACGGGCGCGCCAGCCGTCCATCGTTTGCCGTTGGACAGGGAACGACCCGCGGAGCAGAGCTTCAATGGGCGGACATTCTCCCAGCATCTGGACCCGGGGTTGAGGCTGCAGCTCAACCAACTGGCAAAGGAGCATGGGGCCACGCTGTTCATGCTGCTTGAAAGTGCGTTTGCGCTGTTGTTGGCTCGTTGGAGCCACCAGGACGACGTCGTGATCGGCACACCGATCGCCGGCCGAAACCACAGCCAATTGGAGCCGCTGATCGGCTTCTTCGTGAATACGCTTGTGTTCCGGCATCAGCTGGATGGCGAGCAGAGTTTCATCCAACTGTTGATCGAGGCCAAGCAGAAGGCATTGGATGCCTACGCCAATCAAGATGTTTCGTTCGACATGGTTGTCGACAGGCTCCAACCCAAGCGCAGCTTGAGCCACAGCCCGCTGTTCCAGGTCCTGTTCGCTCTGCAGAACAACGAGCAGGTGTCACTGAACCTTCCCGAGTTGTCGATCGATGCGCTGACGGGCGGCCAGGAAACCATCAAGTTCGATCTGGAGCTGGCCATCGGCGAGAACGAGGCCGGACTGTGGTTGAGCTGGACCTACGCCTGCAGCCTGTTCGATGCGACCACGATCGAGCGCATGAGCCGGAGTTTTGAAGTGCTCCTGCGCAGCATCGTTTCGGCGCCATTGACCGCGATCTACCAGCTGGAACTGAGCACGCAGGCCGATAAGGAGCAGCAGTTGGCGCTCATGCACCAGACCGGCGCTGGGCAGCGTGACGAATCCTGCCTGCACAGGCTGTTCGAGAAGCATGCTGAAACCCAGCCGCAGGCGAAGGCTGTCATCTTCGAAGATACGACACTGACCTATAGTGAGCTCAACGAGTGGTCGAACCAGATCGCCCACTGGCTGATCCTGAAGGGGTGCGGGCCGGACACCGTGGTGGGCCTGTGCGTCGAACGGTCGCTGGAAATGGTGGCGGGCATCCTGGCCATCTGGAAGGCAGGTGGCGCCTATCTGCCGATAGATCCGAACTACCCTCCATCCAGAATCGACTACATCCTGCAGGACAGCGCGGTGGACGCCCTGCTGACCAGCTCCCGCGTTGCCGGCCAGCATGAATTCAAGGTCGGCGAGCTGCTGCGGCTGGACGAAGAAGGCGCATTCACGGGTCTGCCGATCAGCAATCCGCAGGTGGCAAGCCTGACCGCATCGAACCTGGCGTATGTCATCTATACCTCGGGCTCGACGGGCAATCCCAAGGGAGTGTGCATCGAGCATCGTAGTCTCAGTCACCTGGCCCGCCACCTGGACGACATCACCCACAAGCCGGGCCTGTGGGCGTGGATGGCGTCCTATGTCTTTGACGCTTCGCTGCAGGGGTTGACCCGCCTGGGCTATGGCGGCTGCCTGCTGGTCCTGGACGATCAGCACAAGCTCGACGTGGCTCGACTGGCGCGCGTGCTCGACGAGCACCCGGTCGATATCATCGACTGCACGCCGAGCATTGTGGAGAGCTGGTTCAGCCAGGAAGCTTCTGCAAACCTGCCCGATTTGATTGTCGGCGGTGAGGCCATCTCTGCGGCCCTGTGGCAGCGATTGAACCAGTGGCAGGCCCAGCACAAGCGCACAGCCATCAACGTCTACGGGCCCACCGAGTGCTGCGTGGATTCCACTTGGACCACCGTGTCCGGTGAAGTGCCACATATCGGCAAACCGCTGGGGGACACCACCGTTTGCATCCTCTCCAGGAGCGGGCAGTTCCTGCCCGCAGGTGTACCGGGAGAACTGCACATCGCCGGAATCGGCCTCGCCAGAGGCTATCTCAACCGGCCTGAGCTCACCTCGAGCCGATTCATCCGCGACAGTCAGTCGGGCCAACTGCTGTACAGGACCGGCGACATCGTGCGCTGGCTGGGGGATGGAAACCTCGAATTCCTCGGGCGGACCGATGATCAGGTCAAGATCCGCGGCTTCCGTATCGAGCTGGGCGAGATCGAGCAGCAGCTGAACCTGCTGGCGGCCGTCCAGACCAGCGCCGTCCTTGCCGTTGACGGTGAAGCCAACCAGAAGCGACTGGTCGCCTATGTTGTGCCCAGGCAGCCGATGACCGATCAGTTCAGCGAAACCGATTTCGTCGGCGCGCTGCGTGAATCTCTGGAGCAGTTGCTGGCGGCCTACATGGTGCCGAGCGCCTTCAAGGTCCTGCCCAAACTGCCTTTGACTCCCAGTGGCAAGCTGGACAAGAGGAGTCTGGCGTCCCTCGATGCGACGGCCCAGTTCGAAGATCTCTATGCGGCGCCACGCAATGCAACCGAAGTCGCCTTGTGCGAGATTTGGCAAACGCTGCTGAGGGTGGAGAAGATTGGCATTCACGACAACTTCTTCCAGTTGGGAGGCGACTCCATCCTGTCCATTCAGGTGGTTGCCCGGGCCAACAAGGCTGGAATCCCCCTGACGACCCGTCAGTTGTTCGCGAGTCAGACGATCGCCGAACTCGCCATGGGAGTCGCCGACGAAGCCAAGGCCTTGGACGTGCCGCAACACGCGGTTGAAGGTGAGCTGGCACTGCTGCCGATCCAGAAGATGTTCCTGTCTCTGGACAAGGATCACGTGCATCACTTCAACCAGACGATCCTCCTGGTGACGCCGCAATCCTTCGATGCCGGCGCCCTGAAGACAATCGTTCGCGCGATCCTCCAAAGGCACGATGCGCTGCGACTGCGCTTCCGGAAAGAGGGTGACGATTGGACCGCGACCCATAGTCCCTTGACAGAGCAGATGGTCGACGACAGCTGCCTGATCGAACAACTTCCCGCGGACGTCGATCCCGTGGGCCAGTACATCACGCAACGGTGCGAGCACTACCAGCGCGCCATCGACATCGGCAAAGGGCCGTTGTTGCGTGCGGTGTACTTCGCAGGCGCCCAGACGGGTCGGCTTCTGCTCGTCGCCCACCATCTGGTCGTTGACGGCGTTTCTTGGCGCATCCTGCTTGCCGACCTGGAGCAGGCATTCCGATCGCACCAGAACGGGCAACCGGTATCGCTGGCGCCGAAAACGTCGTCATTCCAGCAGTGGGGTGCTGCCCTTGCGGACTACGCTGGGTCAGAAACCCTGCAGCAAGAACAGGCTTTCTGGCGGGCTCAATCCAACGAAGTGGTCGCGCCGTTCCCGATGGACTTCGCGACGGAGCATACGCCCAAGCGGAAGACAGGCCAGGTCGTACGCGTGGAACTGTCAGCGAGCGACACGAACAAGCTCCTGAAAGAATGCCCGACGGCTTACCGGACGAGCATCAACGAGTTGCTGCTGTCCGGTGTATACCTCGGCGCGCGCCGTTGGACCGGATCGTCCGGCTTGAGGATCCTTCAGGAAGGGCACGGACGCGAGGATCTGTTTGAAACCTTGGACACCACGCAGACGGTGGGTTGGTTCACAACCACGTATCCGCTGACGCTCCGCTGCGAGGATGTCCAGATCCCGAACGTGATCAGGAACATCAAGGAGCAGTACCGGTCGATCCCCAACAAGGGCATCGGCTATGGCGTACTGCGGCACCTGGCCGCCGATCCTGAGCTGGCGCAGGCCGAGAACGAAAGTTCCGGGCAATTGGTATTCAATTATCTCGGGCAGTTCGACCAGACCTTCAGCGAGGAAGCACTCTTCCAGTTCGCGCCCGAGTCGGCCGGAACCGATGTCGATCCGGAGCGGCCGCGGGACCAGCCGCTCGAGATCAATGGCATGGTGGCCCAAGGCAGGCTGCAGTTCGATCTCAGTTACAGCAGCGAACAGTTCAGGAAGGAAAACGTCGAGGCACTGGCGCGATATATCGAAGAAGGGCTGCGCGCGGTGATCGAGCACTGCGCGCCTGGCGACGACGCCTCTGCGACAGTCCGCCATGCCAATGGGGTCCTGACTCCGAGCGATTTCCCACTGGCGCGGGTGACCTCCGAGCAGTTGCAGGATTGGCATGGCCGCTACGACATCGAGAATCTCTACCCTGCCACCTCGATGCAGCAGGGCATGCTGTTCCACACCATGCTCGACGCTGGAGCCTACGTTTCGCAGATCTACCCCACATTCACGGGCATTCTCGACGCCGACCTGTTCCGGCAGGCTTGGCAGTCGGTCGTAGACCGGTACGACATCTTCCGCACAGTTTTCGTCGGCGACGGCGAACAACTCCACCAGTTGGTCGTCAAGACGGCTCGGATTCCCTGGTATGCAGAGGACCTGCGCTCGTTGCCCGAGGCCGGGCAGGCACAGCGATTCGAGGAATTCCTCCGCCAAGACAAAGCGTTGGGCTTTGACGTCGCTCAAGCCCCTTTGCAGCGAATCAGCGTGTTCCAATTGGCGGACAACCGCTTCAAGGTGCTGTGGAGTTCACACCACATGCTGCTTGACGGTTGGTCCACGCCGTTGGTCTACCGCGATGTCATGGCAGCCTACCAGGCGGCATTGAACGGCGAGTCGGTTCGCCTGCCCGCAGCGGCCCCCTATTCGAACTACATCGCCTGGCTGCAGGCGCAGGACCGTGAGGCGGCGGCCGAATACTGGCGAAACCACCTGTCCGACCTGCGCCATCCGACACCGTTGGTGCTCGACCACCTGCCTGGCGACGGAACGCAAGGAAACCAGTCCCAGACCGTGCAGTTGAGTCGTGAGGCGTCGGACAAGCTCCAGACCTTCGCCAAGCGCAGCCAAACCACGGTCAACACGCTCATGCAAATGGCCTGGGCACTGTTGCTGCATCGCTATAGCGGCGAGAAGGACGTTGTCTTCGGCGCCACGATTTCCGGACGCCCGGCTGCGGTCGCCGACATCGAATCCATGGTCGGTCTTTTCATCAACACCATCCCGGTAAGGGTCTCGTTCGAACAGACCGACACGTCGCTGTTGCTGTCCGCGCTCCACCAGTCGTTCCAGAGCAGCAACGATTTCGGTTACCTGCCGCTGACGCAGATCCAGTCGCACAGCCAGATCGCTAACACAATGCCGTTGTTCGATAGTCTGATCGCCTTCGAGAACTTCCCGATCGACGCCGCCGCCGACGTCGACGCCTCGGCAGAGGCTTCCGGCCGCGGGCTGGCGATGGAAGCGCTCGGCGCGGACGAACAGACGAACTACAAGATTACGCTCGTCGCCTCGATGCAAGAGATCCTGACCATCAGCTGTCGCTATCGCGCCGAGGACTTCTCCGAAAACGCGGTGGAGCGGATGTTGGAGCAGCTCGTCTTGTTCCTGACGCGGCTTCCCGACTCCGATGCCATCAACACGATCGCGCTCCCCGACGATGACTTCCACGCGCAGGTGCGCCTCGCTGCCGAATCGGCCGCGCTGACGCTCCAGGCGTACGATGCGGCGCGGAACGCGGCGGTCGAAACCGAAGCCACGCCTGTTGTCGGTCCGCGCAGCCGGACCGAAGCCGACATGCTCCAGATCTGGCAGGACATTCTCGCGGTCGAGATCAACAGCATCCATAACAACTTCTTCGACCTCGGCGGCAATTCGCTCAAGGCGATGCGCGTGGCGAGCCATGTCGCCGAACACTTCGGCATCGAGCGGTCGCTGAAGGCGCTGTTCGTGCACAACACGATCGAAAGTCTCTCGCGCCATGTGGACGAGCAGAAGCAGGTCGCCCGCGAGCAGATTCCGGTGGTCGACAAGAGCTCCGCCCTGCCGCTTTCCTTCTTCCAGAAGCCGTTGTGGGTCCTCGACCAGATGAATGGCGGCAGCGCCCAGTACAACATGCCGGTTGCGCTGCGGCTCCGCGGCGAGCTGGATCGCGAGGCGCTACGCGGCAGCCTGGAGAAGATCGTCGAGCGCCACAGCGTGCTGCGCACCGTATTCGTCCGGACCGATGCCGAGCCGGTGCAGTTGATTCAGCCTGCGGGCTCGCTGGACATGCCCGTGCTCGACCTGAGCGATCTAGACGATGCGGCGCGCGATGAAGCCGTGGCCGCCCATATCCGAGAAGAGGCGTCAACCGCATTCGACCTCGGTCGCGACCGGCTGCTGCGCGTCCGCCTGCTGGGCTTGGGCGAACGCGATCATGTGCTGCTGCTGACGATGCACCACATCGCGTCCGACGGTTGGTCGATCGGCATTCTCACGAGCGAGTTTGTCGCGCTTTACGCAGCGCGCCGCGAAGGACGGGAGGCCACGCTTCCCGAACTGGAGATCCAGTACGCCGACTACGCGCACTGGCAGCGCTCGACGTTCTCGGACGAGATAGAACGGCAGTGGCGGCACTGGGAGCGCGTATTGCGCGGTGCGCCGGCGCTGCACTCGCTGCTCTTGGACAAGCCGCGGCCGGTGCAGCAGAAATTCGAAGGCGCCGTGCACAATCAGGTGATCGGACGGGACGTCCTGTCGGCATTGGATGCGCTCGGCAAGCGCCATGACGCGACGCTGTTCATGGTCCTACAAAGCGCGTTCGCTCTGCTGCTGTCGCGCTGGAGCCGCGAAGAGGACATCGTCCTGGGCAGCCCGGTGGCGGGCCGCCCGCACAAGCAGCTCGAGGGCCTGATCGGCTTCTTCGTCAACACCGTGGTCTTCCGCTACCGGCTCGCTCCGGACAAGGCCTTCACCCAACTGCTGGACGAAAGCCGGCAACAGGCCGTCGAAGCCTTCGCCAATCAGGACATCCCGCTGGACATGCTGGTCGATCGCCTCCAGCCCGAGCGCAGCATGAGCCACAACCCGCTCGTGCAGGTGATGTTCTCCCTGCAGAATCAGGACATGGGCGATCTGCGTCTGGACGGGCTTGAGATCGAAGGCGTGGGACAGGCCATGCCCGTGACCAAGTTCGACCTCGACCTGGGCACCAGGGAATTGAACGGCGAGCTGATGCTGATGTGGCGCTACGCAACGAGCCTGTTCGATGCGGCAACGATCGAACGCATGGCGGGCAGCTTCGAGATCCTGCTGCGTGCGATCGCCTCCGAACCCGAACGGCCGCTGCTCGAACTGCCGCTGCTGGAGGTGCCCGCGCGCCGGCAGCTGCTCGAGTCCTTCAACGACACCGTGGCCGACTACCCATCCGAATCCCTCATCCAGACGCTGTTCGAGGCGCAGGCCGCGGCCAATCCCGAGGCGGAAGCGGTCGCATGTGAAACGCAGAGTCTGAGCTACGGCGCACTCAACGCCCGCGCGAACGCACTGGCCAACCACCTGATCGCAATGGGCGTGAAGCCAGACGATCGGGTCGGCCTCTGCATCGAGCGCAGCGTGGAGATGGTGGTCGGGCTGATGGGCATTCTCAAGGCGGGGGCGGCCTATGTGCCGCTGGACCCGGGCTATCCGACCGCACGCCTGGCCTGGATGCTGCAGGACAGTGCGCCGGTGGCTGTCGTCGCGCACATGGCGACCCGGGAGCGGCTGGCGGGGGCCACCGTTCCCGTCCTGTGCCTGGATGAACCATTGACGCGCGACGCATTGACGGAACAGTCCAAGGACAACCCGGACGCTCGTGCGCTCGGGGTCACCTCTGCCAATCTGGCATACGTGATCTACACATCGGGCTCCACTGGCAACCCCAAGGGCGTGATGATCGAGCACCGCAGCGTGCTCAACCTGTGGTCCGCACTGGGTAGACGCCTGGGAGTGGAAAATGCGTCCGCTCGACGCGTTGCGCTGAATGCCTCCATCGCCTTCGATGCGTCCGTACAGTCTTTGACCCAGCTGCTTTCCGGCGCCTGTGTCGTGGTGATTCCGCAGGACATTCGTTCGGACGGAGAACGGTTGCTACGCTACCTCGTGCAGCAACGCGTCCAGGTCCTCGACTGCACTCCCACCCAGCTCCAGTTGCTGGTCGCCTCTGGATTCCTCGGCGATGAGTTGCGTGGCGAATGCGGGCACGTGTTGGTGGGTGGCGAACCGATCCCGCAGGCCCTCGCCGAACGGTTGTCGGCCGCGACCGGTATGGTCTTTTTCAATGTCTATGGCCCCACGGAGTGCACCGTAGATTCGACCCTTGGTTTGGTCGACACCACGCATCATGGCCACAACATCGGCCGACCGCTCGACAACACGCGTGTCTACATCCTTGATGTGCAGGGCCAACCGGTTCCGATCGGCGTCGCCGGCGAGCTGTACATCGGTGGTGCCGGTGTCGCCCGCGGCTACCTCGATCGACCCGAGCTGACCGCAGAGCGGTTTGTCGAGGATCCATTCAGTCTGATGGCCGGCGCTCGCATGTACAAGACTGGCGACCTGGGTCGCTGGCTGGCCGACGGCACGATCGAGTATCTCGATCGCAATGATTCCCAGGTCAAGGTCCGGGGCTTCCGTATCGAATTGGGCGAAATCGAAGCTCGACTGGCAGCCTGCGACGGCGTACAGGAAGTCGCCGTCGCCGCGCGCGACAATCAGAGCGGTGAGAAGGAACTGGTCGCCTATGTCGTAATGGAAGTGGGACGGACATTGGCCACGAGCGACATCCGCACACAATTGGCCGTTGACCTGCCCGAGTACATGGTGCCGGGCATGTTCATCGACATGGAGTCCATGCCGAAGACCCCCAGTGGAAAACTGGATCGCAAGGCGCTGCCGGCACCTGACGCCGAAGGTGGTGGCAATCAGGGCTACGAGGCGCCCTGCGGCGAGCGCGAGGAAACGCTAGCCCGGATCTTGCAGGAACTGTTCGGCCGGGAGCGGATCGGCCGCAACGACAACTTCTTCGACATCGGCGGCAATTCGATCCGTGCCATCCAAACCATGATCCAGGCGAACAAGGCCGGGCTGGATATCAAGATCGGCGATATCTTCAAGCTGCAGACGGTCCGTACCATATGCGGCGCGCTGGAGTCGGCGCAGACGGAAACGACGGTCGCCGCGGACACCACGCCCACACCTGCGCAGTCGGAAATCGCATCGCTTTCGCCGTACCAGCGTTCCGTGCTGGAGACCGGGCCGGCCCAGGCAGGCTGCAGGAGCACGCAGTTCGATGTCGGTTCGGACGTCACCGAGACGCTCTTCCGGCACCTGGTGAAAGACCTGTTGACCCGCCACGAATCGTCGCTCGCGGTCGTGATCGAGAAGGGGGACCGCTATCGCATCAAGCCGGTCGAGGTGACGCGCGCCCTGTTGCGTACGATGGTCGACATTCACGATCTTATCGGGGTGCAGGCCGACACCATCGCCGCGCTCCGGGATGCCGCGCGGGTCCTGCAGGAAGAAGCCCTGTCGAGTCTGGATGGTCCGCTGCTGCGCGCCGCGCTGTTCGTCAGCGACACATCGACATCGGTCGTGTTGAGCGCGCATTGCGTGCTGCTGGACGATGCACAGTGGCAGGCGCTGTCCGACGAGTTCCGAAGCGCATGCGCTGGAGCGACGCACCGGCAGATCGTCGAACAGCATGGCCACCAATGAGCGGGGTTCCTGACATGCCCGGAGCGTTGGTCGTCAACGGCATCGAGAGTCTGAAGCCAGCATGGATCTCGCACGTGCTCCGGGAGAGCCTCGACCTGCCCGGACTTGAGGTCGTCGATGTCGTTGCCACACCGGTCGGCACCGGGCAGATGTCCGACAGCGTTCGGCTCAACCTTCGGTACGGCTCGGGCCGGCCTGATGGTGCCCCTGCGTCGGTGATCGCCAAGCTGCCCGCTTCGGATCCGACAAGCCGCGCCACCGGAACGTGGGCAGGTGCCTACGAAGCGGAGGTCCGGTTCTATCAAGAGCTTGCTCCCGTGCTCGGGGTCCGAACACCGTTCGTGTATCGAGCCGACATCGACGTGTCGAGCGGCAACTTCATGCTGCTGCTCGAGGACGTTCACCCGGCGCGTCAAGGCGACCAGCTCGTCGGTTGTTCGATCGCCGAAGCCGAACTGGCGATCGGAGAACTGGTCAGGCTGCACGCCCCTCGGTGGGGCGATCCGCAGTTGTCTGCCAGTTGGCTCCGAGCTCCGAGTCGCGGCATTTCGGAGGCCCTGCCGTTACTCTGGGAGGCCTGGCAGACTCGGTTCGAGGGTTGCTTCGGGTCGGACGTGCGCGCGGCAGGCGATGCGCTCATCGCATCGGCGCAAGCGTTCGATCGGTGGCCACCACGCAGCCGCTGCACACTCGTTCACAACGACTACCGGCTCGACAACCTCCTGTTCGGCACGGCCGAGGGCGGGCCACCGATCACCGTTATCGACTGGCAGAGCGTCGGCATCGGACGTGGCGCCACCGATCTCGCGTACTTCCTGGGCGCTGGGTTGCTGGAGGGTGTCAGGCGCGACAACGAGGAGCGTCTGGTTAGGAGCTATCTTGAGCGGCTGACCGCCGCCGGCGTCACCGGTGCGGATTGGGACGACTGCTGGCTCGAGTATCGCGCCGGAACGTTCGCAGGGCTCGCGATGACGATCACCGCACCGATGCTAGTGCAACAGACACAGCGAGGGGACGAGATGTTCATGGTCATGGCGAGACGCCACGCGTGCCACGTCCTCGACCTCAACGCTGCGGCCGCGTTGGCAGAACTGTCAGAACTGGAAGCGTGGAGGGCCGGCCGAATGACTGCCTAGCTCGCCGCTTGCGCTGCCACGTGCTCGACCATGGCGTTCTGCGCATGGTGCGCGAGCACTACCGGGCGGAGCAACTGCTGGCGTTCTCCTGCAAGAACCACGGGTTTTGCCCGAGCTGCGACGCGGGGAGCATGGCCCAGAGTGCGCAGCGCCTGGTGGACGAGGTGTCCGGCCTGCGGCCGGTGCGGCAGGGCATCAATCAACCTGCCGCGCAGTGGCTTCGTTCAACTGCTCAACTGTTCGAAAAGGTCGTTTGGATCACCTATACTCCAGGCTATATTTCCGACCGCCTTACCGGACGAATTGCCGGACATCGCCGCACGCTGCGGCGACCTCCACCTGTGAATCAGATCGTGACTGCTTAGAGGAAAATGATGAATTTCAAGCAAAAGTCTTTGCCAACCCTGGTGGAGTTGAACCAGTCGTCTGCCAGCCGAAACGTGTTCTGCATACATCCCGCCGGCGGTGGCGTGGGCTTTTACGATGGACTGGCGAAGGCGCTCGAGCCGTACGCGAAGTTTTACGGGCTCGAGGATCCGTTTATCTACGACAGCTTCGCCTACGGCTCGCTGCCTGAATTGGCCAGCTATCATCTGGACGTGATCCGCTCGATCCAGCCCGAAGGGCCGTACACCCTGTTCGGCTACTGTTCGGGCGGCGTCATCTCCTACGAGGTCGCCTGCCAACTTCAGCTGAGCGGTTCGAGCATACATTCTGTCTCAATGTTCGGCTCTACGCTGGTCGGCGGTTTCGACCCCGAGAACCGCGAGCGCGCCGTGTGGCTGCGCGACCACCTCGCCGCACGCTATGGGCTGGAATTGGGGCATCTGGATTGGCAACGCCTCGAAACCCTGAGTTTCGCGGAAGTTGCGGCCGCCATCGTCGAGGACCTGGAGCGGCAGGGGATCGGCGAAGCGGGCACCGACCTGGACTGGGCGGGCAGGACCATCCAAGCGAAGTGCCTGATGCGTCAGGCCAGCCGGAAATACCGCGCACCGCGCTCCGGGCTAACAGTGAACCTGTATCAATGGGACTACCTGGACCCGGCCACCCCCAAGCTGCTCCATCCCTGGTGCGACTGGAACACGCTGACCACTGGCAAGCTGACCATCGTGCCGCCGCCCGAACGCAACGGGCCGGAGGTCGACATCTTGTTCCCTCCGTATCTGGACGTGACCGTAGAGAACGTCAAGAAAGTCACGTTCGCGATGGCCTAGTCCCGCCTGATCGATCGACCCATGGCCGGTCCGACATGAAAGGCTGGCCCCGGCGAAATCAACAAGAACGCACAATGAACACCATCACTTTGAACAACGCTGCACATGTTGCCGAACACACAGCGACGGAGTGTGTCGAGAAGACATTGTTCCCCGACGGGCGGGTACTGCCGGTCGTCTACCGCGCAAGCGCCGATGGGATCGACGTCGCCGACTGGTATGGCCACAACCGGGCCCGCATCGATAGCGATCTGCTCGAGTACGGCGCCATCCTGTTCCGAGGGTTCGCCGTCGCCTGCGAAGATGATTTCGAAAAATTCGCCAAGGCGTCGCTGTCTGAACTGGCCACTTATACCGAGGGCGCGACGCCGAGGAAGGAGCTGAAGAAGGGGGTCTACACCTCCACAGAGTTCCCGGCCGATCAGGAGATCGCCCTGCACAACGAGCTGTCCTATGTCCCGCGTCCACCCCGAAAGCTGGCGTTCTGCTGTTTGGTGTCGCCCAAGACGGGAGGACAAACCCAGATCGCGGACGTCAGGAACGTGTATCGGCGCCTGGATCCGGAGTTGATCGCCGAGTTCCAGAAACGCGGAGGGTGGATGCTGCGGCGCAACTACGGCGATCAGTTCGGCCCGACAATCTATAAGGCTTTCGGCACCGACAACCTCGACGAGATCCGCCTTTACTGCGAGCGCACGGGCATCCGGATCGAGGTTCGCTCGGAGAACTCGATCACCACCGAACAGGTGCGCCCGACCGCCCACCCCCACCCGATCACCGGCGAGCCGATCTGGTTCAACCATGTCGCCTTCTGGCACCCCTCAAGCCTGTGCCCGTCCGTGCGCGCGGTGCTGGACCAGATCTATTCGCGCGAGGAGTATCCGTACTGCACCTACTACGGCGACGGCAGCGATATCCCGGAAGACACGGTCGCCGCGTTGCGTGCGGCCTACGCCGCCGAGGAAATCGCCTTCGACTGGCAGAAAGGCGACATCCTTTTTGTCGACAACTGGCGCGTGGCCCACGGGCGCAAACCCTTCACCGGAGACCGCAGGATCATCGTGTCGATGGGCTGACGCATGCCGGGTGCGCCAGCGATATCGGCTTCCGGGCATAAATATGATCAGGCGTCGCGGCAGTATTCTTTTCGCGACGGCCAGTGGACAGCGTCGGGGGGAGTGGAAGCGAAGCAGTCGCCGGATATCAGCGCGAGAGTAGTGCGGTCATCCGGTGCAGCCTCGTGGTTTGCCGGGTACTACGTCCCTTGCGCATCGCAAGGGGCGGATACGGCGGGCCCGAATCCACCGCACAAGGGAATCGAAAGCTCAAGGGCAACGATACGCCGGAAATCCGATCTGCAATCTGACGGCATTCGAGAATAAACAACGGGGAGGGTCAAGGGCATACGTTTGGGGGGATGTACCGAGGTCTTTTGGCATGTGGGATCGATCAGTGGCACATACGGCCGCCGGTTGAGAATGGGGTATGGAACCCAGGGTCTGAGCAACAGACCGCTACTTTCCGGCACACGACACTGGCCGTTGCGACACAGGCAAGCGCAGATGAGTGGGCACAGCTACCTCCGGCCGCCAAACATCCCGGCCGAGCGCGCTCAAGAGGCGACTTCAAACTTCGGCTGCTAGCGGAAAGCCAAGCTGGCGGCAGCGTGCGTGGACCTCGCGTGCGCTCATCGTGGATGCGATTCGGCTGGTTTCAATGGAATCTTTGAACAAGGTAAATGCAGATGTCTGATTCGATGCATGGAAAGACGTGGTACGGCGCCGCCCTGGCCACGGTCCTGATCCTGTTACCGCTGGTTTCGGCGACAGTGCGCTGGCGCATGGAGCCGGTGACGCCACAGGGCGCGGACGCTCCGGCCACGCAATTCTCCGCAGGTCGTGCCGCACAGGCCTTGGCTTTCGTGCTTGGCGACCAGCAGCCGCACCCCATCGACAGCAGCGCCGCGAACGGCGTGCGTCAGCGCATCAGTTCGACGCTGGAAGACCTCGGCTATCGGGTCGAGGAACAGGACACCACCACATGCGGGAAGTCCTGGTTCACCACCTGCGCACGCGTGCGCAATCTCATCGCGGTCCATGAAGGCACCTCGGCGGGCAAAGCGATCCTGCTGTCCGCGCACTACGATTCGGTCGCCGCCGGTCCGGGCGCGAGCGATGCGGGTTCGGCGGTGGGCGCGCTGCTCGAAGTGGCTCGGCTGCTCAAGAACCGTCCCGCCGGCAAGAATTCGGTGATCCTGCTGTTCAACGAAGGTGAAGAGGTGGGCCTGATCGGCGCCGAGACCTTCGTGTCCCAGCATCCGCTCGCCAAGGATGTCGCGTTGGCGATCAACCTCGAAGCGCGCGGCACCTCGGGGCAGAGCGTGATGTTCGAGACCGGCGACAAGAGCGGCTGGCTCGTGTCGGCTTTTTCGTCCGTATCCAAACGACCGCTCACCAACTCGTTGCTGTATGAAGCCTATCGGCTGATGCCCAACGAGACGGACATGACCGTATTCAAGTCCATGGGCATTCAGGGCTTGAATTTCGCCTTCGGCGAAAACCTGCCCTACTACCACACCTCGCTGGACAATTTGCAGAACATGAACCTGGGCAGCCTCCAGCAGCACGGGGACAATGCTTATGGCCTGGTTGAGGTGCTGATCGACGCGGACCTGGTGGCCGGCAACGCCGATGGAAACAGGGTCTACACCGACATCCTCGGCCTCACTGTCGTGCATTGGCCGGTGGCCTGGGGGATGGCGATCGTCGCCGTCCTGCTCGTACTGTTCGTGCTTGCGGCGTGGCAGATGAGAAAGGCCTATCCCTACCCCTGGTCGAGTCTGGCTTGGGGCTTCCTCGGCTTTCCGATATCCCTCGCCGTCGGTGGTCTTGTCGCCTACGCGCTAACGATGCTGATGGCCCTCTTCAACGGCAGCATGATGCCCTGGCACAGCGACTCGCTGGCAAATCGACTGCTGCTGTGGGGAACTGTGCTGTTGGCGGTCGTTTCGGTCCAGCGCCTGCTGGCCCGCAACACCCATCCGGTGGGTTTCTGGATCGGGTTGGGCCTGCCTTGGCTGGTCATGGCCGTACTCTCGTCCATCGCTCTGCCCGGCGCCAGCTACCTGTTTATCCTGCCGTCCATCGCAATCGTGGTGGCGGCACTGCTTGCTCCGTGGATCGCAAGGCGCGTGGGTGAGACGTCCTTGCTGATGCTGTTCGTACTGCCTGCGCTGGTCGCGTATCTGGTCATCCTCCCCGCCGTGTACCTCATTGAGCTCATGCTGGGCTTCAATGCCGGTCCAGGCATGATCGGCATGGGCGTCTTGCTGGGTCTGGTGGCTACGTTCTTCGGCCCCCTCGTCGGGGCCAAGCCCAAACCGAAGGCCCACCGGTTCGCCCTCTACGTCCTCCCGGCCCTGGTGATCGGAAGCGCCGTGCTTTCCGTGCGCGCACCGGCCTACACGCAGACCCAGCCACAGCCGCTCAATGTCATCTATCTGCAGAACAGCGACGGCAAGGCTTACACGATCGCGGGCAATCAGTACCAGGCACCGCCCGCACAGGTTGCGAAAGCGATGGGACAGCCCTTGCTGCTGGAGCCCATTCTTCCGTGGACGGAGACCCGCCAGCATCACGCCGCCATGCCGTCCCTCGGCCTTCCCGCGTCCAGTCTCACCATGCTGAGCGAACAGGCAGGCGACAAGGGGCGTGAGGTCGTTGCGCAGATCAATGCCGGCCCCGATTCGAAGAAGATCATGCTGCTCATCCCCGAGGACGCCGGCCTGGTGTCGGTTGAGATGGACGGCAAGGCCGTGAAGCCATCGCACATGCCCCACGCGACACGCGGATACCAGGTACTGGTGTGCCTGGGCGAATCCTGCGATGGCAGGCAGATCAGGCTGGCAATGAAAAGCGCGAAGCCGATCGCGGCCCTGCTCGCGCGCATCACCTCAGGCGTGCCTGCCGAGCTGAAGCCGGTCGCGCAAAGCAGGGGCAAGCTGGCGGTCCCGATCGGCGACGGCGATCAGACCATCGTCGTCAGCGAGATCAGTCTGTAAGCATGCTGTCGCATATTCACGCCAGTCTTGGGACCCCGGCTGCGGGCTTGCAGTCGGAGGGGCACCCTCCAATCGCCGGGGTCGGCATGGATGACGGTGCTGCAGGCCGCCGTATCGGGTTGCCTGTGGCCGAGCGAACCGGAGCCATCGCGGGACACGGCGCCTTGGGCTTGATCCCACGAAGCACGCGAAGCAGAGCCGTTGTGTCTGGGGTTGATGTCGAGGTCGATGTTCTCGATGACGCGCCGCTTGTTTCTATCGACGATGGCAGGACGTTAGGGAATCGAGCATGCTGCAACTGACTGCGACCCAGCGCGATATTTACCTCGAAGGGAAGCTCTTCGGTGGTGTCGTCAACAACATCGGCGGTTGCCAGAAGTATGTCGGCGAATTGGACGTCGCGCGCTTCGCGCGCGCGCGCGATCTGCTGTTCGAGGGCAACGACGCCTACCGTCTTCGCTTCCGTGAGGTGACTGGTGGCTGCGAACCCATACTGGTAGACCAGGTCCCCGGGCCCCTTCCTTTCCACGACCATTCCGACCGCGGCGACGCCAGGGCGACGGCGATGGAGTGGATCCAGCGCAGTTTCCAGACCGTGTTCGAGGATCTTTCCGAGGCTTTATTCGAAGATGCGCTGATCAAGATCGGGGAGCGGGAATACTGGTACTTCGCCAAGGCGCATCACCTCATCATGGATGGATGGGGGTTCGCACTGCAAATGCAGCGATGCCTAGAGCTGTATGCGAGCCTTGCCGAAGGCGACGCAGCGGACGCGGCGGGCCCCTCGTTCGTCGCCTACATGCGCGAGCAGGCCGACTACGTCGACAGCAGCCCCTACGCGCTCAGCCGGGAGTACTGGCTCTCCCAGTACAAGACCACGCCTCGACCTTTCCTCGCGCCGCGCGCGACACCGCACGCCGGCCAGTCCGCGGGCAGCAGCCGTGTCACCACCACCATCGATGCGGGGCTGTTCGACGCATTGAACGCGCTGGCGCGTCGATCCGGCGCGAATATCGTCTCCGTACTTCAGTCGGCGCTGTATGTCTATTTCTCCAGGGCCTACGGCTGCGAAGACCTGGTCGTGTGCGCACCCGTCCACAATCGGCGGACGGCGCTCGAGAAGGCGATCATCGGCTCGCTGGTGAACGTGAACGCCACTCGCTTCGTCGCGCGCGCGGACATGTACTTCAGCGAGCTGGTGCGAGACGCCGCCCAACTTCTGAAGAAGAACCATCGCCACAGCCGGTTCCCCATGGGCGATCTTCTCCGGGCGATTCGTGAACGGCACCCGTCGTGGGCGGGCCCACTGCACCAGCTCGCCTTCAACTATCAGAAGCTGGATTTCGAGCTGGACGTCGAGGGGCGTGCTGTGGAAACGCAATACCTCACCCACGATCGAGAGCAGACGCCGTTGACCTTCGTGGCCTGCGAGTATGGCGCAGGGCAGGATGTCGCGTTTCATCTGGACTACCGGACCGACTACTTCGACCCGAGCGAGGCCAGCGCCATTCTGGCGCGGGTGCAGAGCCTGCTGCGCCAGGTGGCGCATGGCGAAGATCTGCCGATCAACCGCCTTCAACTGCCGACCGATGCGGAAGCCAATAGGCTGCTCGGCGAATGGGCCGGATCGCAATCGCCGTTGCGCAACGACATCTGCCTGCATCAATTCTTCGAGGAACAGGTCGCACGAAGCCCCGATGCCATCGCGGTGGTCTGTGGCGACGAACGCCTGACCTACCTGCAGCTCAACACCCGCGCCAATCGGGTGGCCGACAGGCTGCGCGCGCTCGGGGCCGGCCCGGACCAGTTCATCGGCATCTGCCACAGCCGCACGCCCAACATGCTAGTGGCGATCTTGGGCATCCTGAAGTCAGGAGCGGCTTACGTGCCGATCGATCCGACCTATCCGCGAGCCCGCATCGAGTACATCCTCGATGACGCCCAGGTCGGCGTGGTCTTGACCGACTCCAGGCACGGCGCCGACGCGCTGCCTGCCGGCGCTCGCAGGGTCATCGACGTTGACACCATGCTGAGCGAGCAGGTGGACGCTTCTTCCACCGCGAGCGTGCAGCCGGCGCAGGCGGACACGAGCCTGGCCTATGTGATCTACACCTCCGGCTCGACCGGCCGCCCGAAGGGCGTGCTGATCGAACACCGCAATGCCGCAGCCTTCGTGCAGTGGGCGCTGGAGACATTCTCGCCGCACGAGCTGTCTGCGGTGCTCGCGGGCACGTCGGTCTGCTTCGACCTGTCGGTGTTCGAGATGTTCGTGCCGCTGGCGGTGGGCGGTCGCGTGGTGCTGGTCGACAGCGTACTGGCGCTCAGGGACAAGGCGATCGCGGACATTACCCTGATCAATACCGTACCGTCGGCGATCCGCTCCCTGCTGGAAGCCCGCGTGATCCCGCGCTCTGTCCGCTGCATCAATCTGGCGGGTGAACTGCTGCGGCAGGACATGGTCGATGCCCTTTGCGAATTGCCGGGGGTCAGGGTCAACGACCTCTACGGCCCGTCGGAGGACACGACGTACTCCACCTGGAGCCGCCGGCGCAAACATGGTCACGAAACCATCGGCCGCCCCATCTCGAATACGCAAGTCTACGTGCTCGACGAGCATGGCGGTCTGCTGCCGCCGGGACTGGTGGGCGAGCTGCACATCGCGGGTGCAGGACTGGCGCGGGGCTATCTGAACCAGCCGGCGCTGACCGACGAAAAGTTCGTCGTCAATCCGAACACCGGCAACCGCGTATATCGCACCGGCGACCTCGTCCGCTTCGACGAGGAGGGCCAACTCCGCTACTGCGGGCGCAAGGACAGCCAGGTCAAGGTCCGCGGCTATCGGATCGAACTGGGCGAAATCGAGGCCTGTCTGGTCCAGCACCCTGCGGTGAGCGACTGCGCGGTTGTCGTGAGGGACGATGTGGGTTCCGAAGCGGACAGCGTCCTGGTCGCATACATCGTGGCCGACAGCGGCCTGCCGGCAGACGCGATGGTCGAGCGCACGCTTACGGACTCGGTGATCGCGCAGTTGTCCCGTTCACTGCCCGCTTACATGATCCCATCGGTATTCATCCACCTGCCGGCGCTGCCGCTGACGTCCAACGGCAAGCTCGATCGCAAGGCACTGCCGGCGCCAGGGCGCAGGGTCTTGCAGCAGGATTCGCTCAACGACCCGAAGAACGAGCTTGAGCGCAGACTCTACCGGCTGTGGACCGGCCTGCTGAATGCGGACGGCATCGGCGTGAACAGCAGCTTCTATGCCTGTGGCGGCGATTCGCTGCAGCTGATGCGGCTGGCATCCGCGATCGAGGCGGAATTCGCGCTCAGGCTGGACCTGTCCGAACTGTTCGCCTGCACCACCATCCAGGACCAGGCCGCTCTGATCGAACGCAAGCAGATGCTGGCCGGCATGCTGGAAGCGATACGCACGACGGCCGACACGCCGTCCTCCAACTACATCACGCTGTAATGCAGTCGTTCCCAAAGGCAGGTCGTCCATGATGTTGAAAGAAATAGAGCGGAACAGGGCCAAAATCGTGCTGATCAGCGCGATCAGCGCGCTGGCCGGCGCGGGCAACATCTGGCTGATGGCCCTGATAAACAAAAGCGTCAACGCCACCCGTTTCGATACGCAGACAGTGGTTGAATTCGGCGTCGTGTTGCTGTCGATGATAACCATCACCTTCGTGTCGCAGGTCATGCTTTCTCTACTGAGCGCGCGGGCCTTCATGAGGCTGCGCGAGCAACTCGTGCGGAGTATCAATCACCTCTCGGCCCAACAGATCGAAGCGATCGGCAACCATCGCCTGTATACGGCGCTGACCAAGGACGTGCCAGCGATCCACGAACTGCTGACGATGTTGCCGGGCTATGTATTCAACGGTACGGTCGTGGTCGCCTGCCTCATCTATCTCGGCACGGTCTCGCCGGAACTGTTCGCGGTGTTCCTGGGCTTCCTGTTGCTGGCGCTGAGCGTGGCCAAATTAGTGATCGCTAACCGCGCCGAGAAGAAGTTCGCGCTTCGCAGGAAGGTCGAGGACGATCTGTTCCGCTGCTACGAGGCAGTCATCGACGGCAGCAAGGAACTGAAGTTCAATCGCCGCCGCGGCGAACGGTTCGTCAAACACGACCTGCATGAGCACGCCGAAAGGTATCGCAAGGCCACCGTCTCCGCCGAAGCGCTGTGGAGCTTGTCCACCAGTTGGGCCTCGGCCGTCATCTTCATCGGCATCGGCGCGATATTGTTCCTCGCGCCCACCATCGGCGTGCTCGACCGGACCAAGGTCATGAGCTTCA
Source organism: Lysobacteraceae bacterium (assembly GCA_031374725.1). GTDB lineage: Bacteria > Pseudomonadota > Gammaproteobacteria > Xanthomonadales > Xanthomonadaceae > Lysobacter_I. The sequence goes on from JANMGT010000097.1 coordinate 27,774, forward strand.
TCGTGGTCATCTTCTACATGATCGGCCCGCTGAATGTCCTGATGAATTCGTTCAGGACCTTCTACAACGCCAAGATCGGCGTGGCCAAGCTGAGGGAGCTCCAGCTCAGCCTGCCCCAGGAAGTCATCTCCGAAACGCAGCACCAGGCCGAGCCGTTCCAGGCGCTGTCGTTGAAGGACGTCTGCTTCACCTACGACAGTCCGGAGGAGGGCAGGACCGGCTTCACCGTCGGCCCTCTCAACCTTGAAATCGCCCAGGGTGAAATCGTGTACTTCGTGGGTGGCAACGGCAGCGGCAAAACGACGGCGGCCAAGTTGCTTACCGGCCTGTACGCAAAGCAGGCAGGCGCGGTGCTCGTCAACGGCCGTGAGGTGGCGGATCAGGCCGAGTACTTCCAGATGTTCTCGGCGGTATTCCAGGACTACTACCTGTTCGAAACGCTGGTGCCCAAGGGCGACGCTCCGATTCAGGAGCATCAGGCTGCCGAGCTGATCGAACGGCTCAATCTGTCGGAGAAAGTCACCATCGAGGCAGGCCGCATCTCCACGACCCGTCTGTCCTATGGGCAGCGTAAGCGATTGGCCTTGCTCGTTGCCTATTTCGACAATTCGGACATCTACGTGTTTGACGAATGGGCGGCGGACCAGGATCCGGGGTTCCGCGAGTTTTTCTATACGGAGCTGCTTTTCGATCTTAAACGCATGGGCAAAACTGTCATCGTCGTCAGCCATGACGAGAAATATTTCCACCTCGCGGACAAGGTGGTGAAGTTCGCCGGCGGAACCATCGCATCGGTCACCAAGAAAGTGGATCAGGCCGCGCGCGCAACCGACGTGTTGCAGTTGGTCGGCGCGTGACCTTGGCGTGCGGCAACGAAGATCGGGCCTCGGCATTGGCGCTCGCAGGCAAAAGAAGTCAGAAAGAGGTGTGCCCGATGGATATCCAGGATGTTTTCCGGCGTTGCATGGACGCAGGTGTTCGGCTGGCAGAGAGCGACGGTCAACTGCGCGTCCATTTTGACGACAAGGCAATTGGCGCCGATCTGCTGGCGTTGCTGAAGGAGCACAAGGCGGAACTTCTGCACTACCTGCGCACGGTTCCGCCGGGCTCCCGTTCGGCCATCCCGATCCTGTCGCCTGCAGCGCGCCAGCAGGCTCCCGCCACGCCCGCGCAGCGCCGGATGTGGCTGATCGACCGCTTCGAGAAGGCGGCAACGCCGTACAACATGGTGGGCGCTTTCCGGCTGGAGGGCCGCTTGGACATCAAGGTCCTGGCTGCGGCGGTGGAGCAGGTGATATCGCGGCATGAAGCTTTGCGGACGATCTTCGAGGAGCGCGACGATGAGCTGTTCCAAGTGGTTCGCGCACCCTCTCCCCTGAACTGGGAACACCTGGACGCTTCCGCGCTCGGGGCGGAGGCCCAAGAGCAACAACTGCAAGAACTGCTGCGGCGCGAAAACCGCCGCCGCTTCGATCTGGCGAACGGCCCCGTGATCCACGTCGCGACCCTGCGATTGTCCGGCGATGCGGTGGTATTCGTCATGAACATGCACCACATCGCCTGCGACGGGTGGTCGATCGGCATTCTCACCCGCGAAATCTCTGCGGCCTACGCCTCGCTCATCGAAGGACGCCCGCTGGCCTGGACCGCTCCCGTCCAGTACGTCGACTACTCCGAATGGCAGAGGACACACTCCGACGATTCCGCCACGACGACTCAGCTGGATCACTGGGTACACCGGCTGGATGGCCTGCCTCAACTGCATGGCCTGCCCCTGGACAAACCGCGACCGACGCTGCAGACCTATGCCGGCCAGCGCGTACGGCGCACGATCGCGGGTGATGCGCTGCAGGCGATCCGCGCGCGCTGCGAGGCACGGGATGTGTCTCTGTTCTGCTTCCTACACATGGCGTTCTCCGCACTGGTCGCGCTGTACTCGGCTGAACGTGACATCGTCATCGGATTTCCGGTCGCCTGCAGGCGGCACCGGGATGTCGACGCGACCGTTGGTCTGTTCGTGAATACCGCCATCCTGCGCAGCCAGGTTGACGGTGATGCGAGCTTCGACGCACTGCTTGATCAGAGCCGCGACAACATCCGGCACGCCATCGCCAACCAGGACGTGCCCTACGAGGTCCTACTTGAAGCGCTCAAACCCAATCGCAGCCGCGCGCACAGTCCGCTCGTGCAATTGCTGCTATCCGTTCAGAGTGCGATGGACGTCGATTTCGCCCTTCCCGGCGTGCAGGCCGAGCGCCTGGACAATCACGAAGAGCCGGTCAAGTTCGATCTGCAGCTCGAAGTCGCTGAGCGGTCGGATCGGCTGGAGATCAGCTGGCGCTTCAACGCCGACCTGTTCGAGTCGGCGTCCATCGAACGGATGGCGGACGGCTTCAACCATGTGGTTGAGCTGGCGGCACAGGACGGGGCGGCGACCGTACACTGCGTCGCGGGCCTGAGCTCGCCCATGCAGGGACCGCCGGCCGCTTCGCCGGCCCGCCGGCTCGAGGCCCTCTTCGAGCAGCATGTGCGAGATCGCCCCGACCATACGGCCGTCGTGCACGAGACCAACAGCCTGAGCTATCGCGAGCTGGATGCGCGCGCAACCGCACTGGCCTGCCAGCTGCGTTGCCTGGGCGTGGTGGCGGGCTCGCGAGTAGGCCTGTGCGTGGACCGTTCGATCGAAATGGTGGTGGGCATCCTGGGGGCGCTCAAGGTGGGTGCCGCCTACATACCGCTGGACATGTCCTACCCGCCGCAGCGTTTGGCCGCGATGATCTCGGGCAGCGACGCCGCCGTGCTGCTGGGGCAACGGCGCCATGAGGCCGCGCTGGCGCAGTTCGAGCGCCCCATCCTGCTCCTGGACGACGCGCCCGGCGCGGTCGAGCCCGACACGAGCCAGCACGACACGATCGAGCCCGGCCCTGCCGCTCCGCCGATCCTGGATGCCTCGTCGCCGGCGTATGTCATCTACACGTCCGGCACCACCGGCGTGCCCAAGGGCGTCGTGGTGTCGCATGCCAGTGTGACCAACCTGCTGGCGCACTTCGACAGCCTGGCTCCCCTGCAGGCGCCCTGGAACGGCACGCTGTGGAGCAGCATCAACTTCGACGCGTCCGTCTACGAAATCTTCTCGCCGTTGTGCGCCGGCGGCTGCCTGCACATCGTTCCGGAAACGTATCGGCTCGATCCCGAACGACTCTTCGCTTGGATGGTCGAGCGCGAGATCCACAGCGCCTACATCTATGCCGGTTATCTGGAGCCTTTCGGCCAGTACCTGGCCAATTCGGGGGCGCGCAGCGCGCTTCGCAGGTTGCTGGTGGGTGTTGAGCCCATCTCCAGTGACCACCTTAACGCCATCGCGAGCCACATCCCGGAGCTTCAGATCGTCAACGGCTACGGTCCGACCGAAGCCACAGTGTGCTGCACAACGCTGCGATACGAGGCCTCGTCGCAAGCGCCGGCGCGGCGCGTACCCATTGGCCGCGCGGTGGCGGGAACGGAGTTGTACGTGATGAACGCCAGCGGAAAACCGGCACTGCCCGGCGCCCTGGGCGAACTGTATGTGGGCGGCGCCGGCTTGGCCATCGGGTACTTGAACAATCCGGACATGACGCGTGAGCGCTTCGTCGACAAGCGCATCGGGGCCGTCACACGTCGCCTGTACCGCACCGGCGACGTGGTGCGCTGCTTGCCGTCGGGCGACCTGGAGTTTATCGGACGCGCGGACGAACAGGTCAAGATCCGCGGATTCCGGATCGAGCCGGGCGAGATCGAAGTCCGCCTGTCCGAGCAGGACGAGGTCAGTGATGCCACCGTCCTTGCGTTGGGTGAAGGTGTCGACAAGCGGCTGGTCGCGTTCGTGGTTCCCAAGAAGGGACTTGCGGTCGACCATGGCGCCAGCGGACAGGGCTTGGTGGATCGCATCAAGCGTGAACTCAAGGCGTTCCTGCCTGACTACATGATCCCGGCCGACATCGTGCTGCTGGATTCGATCCCCATGACGCTCAACGGTAAAGTGGACCGCGCCGCTCTGCCTCGGCCGGCTCATCCGCAGGCGGGCGCCGCCACCCACAAGGTCGCGCCCCGTAACGACATCGAGCGCCACTTGATCGAGATCTGGAAGGACGTCCTGTCGCAAGAAGACGTTGGCATCACCGATGACTTCTTCGCGCTGGGTGGCCACTCGCTGCACATGACCCGTCTGACCAGCCGCGTGCGCCAGCAATTCGAACTGGGCGAGTCCGAAATGTCCCTAGAGCTGGTGTTCGAGAACCCCACCGTGGAGAGCTTGGCGACGGCCTTGGCCGCCGCAGTCCGGCGCAACGACGCCAGAGCGAAGGAACAGTACCTGGCGTCGCTGGGCGATCATGTAGAGGAGGGGGTGTTTTGAATCCTGCGGAAGAGATCTACCAGGCGGCTCTCTCGGCCGATGTCCTTCTGTATCTGAAGGACGGCCAGCTCGCTTACAAGGCGCCTTCGAACGGCCTGCCCGAGGCGCTGCGTGAGCGGATCGTGCAGCACAAGATCGACATCGTCGCCTTCCTCCTCGCCGAGCAGGCCGCGTCCGCGGCGCGCCTCGGCGTGCTGCCGCCTCTGGTCCGCGCGGCGGATCGGACAAACCTGCCGGTGTCACGCGCCCAACAGCGGGTCTGGTTCGCCCAGCAGCAATCTAACGACGGCAGTCACTTCAACATCCAGGGTTGTTTCGCGTTCGACGGCGCGTTGGACTATGTGTGTTTCGAGCGTGCGATTGGTCGTCTGTTGCAGCGTCATGAGGTGCTCCGGACCACCTTCATCGAGCGCGGCGGCAGTATCGCCCGGGCCGTACAACCCCTGGGTGAGGTGCCTTTGGGCCTGATCGACCTGTCGTCGTTTGCCCTAGACCAACAATCCGCCGAAGTACGATCTCTGGTCGCGGCGGACCTTCAGGAACGCTTCGATCTCTCCCGGGACGCGCTGCTGAGGGTCAAACTCCTGCGTCTGTCGTCCCAGCGGCACGTGGCCATCTTCAACATGCACCACATCGCGTCCGATGGCTGGACGGTGGGGCTGCTTGTCGAGGAGTTCTGTCGGGCATACGCGGCCCACGTCGCGGGTGACGTCGTGGAAGCGCCGGCTGATGCCCTGCAGTACGCCGACTTCGCCGCTTGGCAGGAGGCATACCTGCGGGGCGAGGTGCTGGAGACGGGCCTTGCATACTGGACGTCGGCGCTCGAGGGCGTGCCTCAGGTCCACAGTCTTCCCATAGACAAGCAGCGCCCGGCCCGCCAGACCTTCCAAGGGGAACTGCACCGCAGCCGCATCGATCGCCCGCTAGCCGAGAGGATTCGCGAGTACTGCCAGACCCGCAAGGCGACGCTCTTCATGTTCCTGGAGACGGCATTCGCGGTGCTGTTGAGCCAGTACGGCAATCAGAACGATGTCGTGGTGGGAACGCCCGTCGCCGGCCGCCCGCTGCCTGAAAGCGAGTCGGCGGTTGGATTGTTCATCAATACAGTGGTGCTGCGTTGCCAGATCGACCCGGCGCAAAGCTTCGATGCCTTGCTTGACGCTAACAAGTCGAACATCCTGTCCGCGTTCGCCAATCAGCATGTGCCGTTCGAACTGGTGGCCGAGCGGTTGCAACATCGGCGCAGTCAAAGCTACAGCCCAGTTTTCCAAGTCTGGTTCGTTCTTCAGAACAACAAGGAAATCCGCTTCGCATTGCCTGGCTGCACGGTGTCGGAGTACACCACAGATCTGCCGCCGCCCGCGGCCAAGTACGAGCTCAACCTCTACGCCAAAGAGGTGTCCGGGAACATCGAGCTGGAGTGGGTGCGCAATTCCGATATCTTCGACAGCCGATCCATCCAGTACGTTGCGCAGGAGTTCGTCAGGCTGCTGCAGTGCCTCGTGGATGCGCCGGACAAGGCTTGCCACGATCACGGTATCTTCGTCGCTGACTCGGCGTACCCGGCGCCGGTATCGCCTTCGCCGCTGGTACAGCAGCTGGCGGGCGCGGAAAGCGGCTTGCTTTCACGCATTCTGCGGCACTTGTCGGAATACGATCATTGTCCCGCCGTAGTCACCGGCGACGCCAGCTGCACCTACGGTGAGCTCGGACGGCTCAGCGAGGGTTATGCCGTCGCTATGAGCCGTACCGGCACCCGGGGTCAGATCGGGCTGCTGATGGGACGCGGTGTCAACATCGCCGCCGCCATGCTGGCGGCGTTGAAGCTCGGCCGGACGTACGTCCCGCTGGATGTCGGCTATCCTCAAGCGCGTTTGCGCTACATGATCGAGCATGCGCAATGCGACCTGATCGTGTGCGACGCCTTCAACCGCGAGCTCGCCGAGATCCTTGCCGGCGACAAAGCGGTGATCGATACACCCGAAGCGAACACAGGCCCCACGGCATTCCAGTCCGGCGCGCTGGTCCAATCATCGGCCTACATCCTCTACACCTCAGGCTCGACCGGGCAGCCCAAGGGCGTCTCGCAGAGCCACGCCGGGCTGGCGTACCACGCCGGCAGCTACGCGCATGCGCTTGGATTGTCTCCCGAGGACAAGATTCTTCAGCTTGCCTCTTACAACTTCGACGCATCGGTCCTCGACACGTATGGCGCGTTGGTGGCCGGCGCATCGGTGCACCTGGCCGATGTGAAGGTAGAAACGAAAGAATCTCTGTTGCGGTTGATCCAGGAGCGCGGCATCAGCGTCTACCACTCGACGCCGACGGTATTCAAATATCTGTTCGCGGACGCATCCGAGCCAGTGTCGAGGCAGATCCGCAGCGTGGTGCTGGGAGGCGAGCCGGTCGATCCGCTCACCATGCAGATCTTCCGCCGGGCGTTTGGCAGCGAATGCCGGCTGATCGGCCTGTATGGCGCGACCGAATCGTCGCTGACCACCCTGGGCGAGGTGACCTTCGAGCAGATCGATGCCCAACGACGCCCGGGGCTTGGTCTTCCCATCCCTGGGACCCAATTGCGTGTGCATCGACCTGACGGCATGCCGGCGCGAGTGTTCGAGCCGGGCCAGATCATCATCAGCAGCAGCCATATCGCCGAGGGATACTGGAACGCACCCGAACTGACAGAGGCGAAATTCCAACCAGTCGACGGCGGGGAGCGCGAATACGCGACCGGCGATGCGGGCTATCTGATGCCGGACGGCGAAGTTCGCTTTGTCGGTCGCCTCGACTTTCAGGTCAAGTTGAACGGCATTCGCATCGAGCTTGGTGAAATCGAGAGCATCCTGCACCAGCTTGATGACGTGACACAGGCCGCCGCGATCATCAGCCATGGTCAGGATGGCGAATCCGACGCCACCCTGATCGCGTGCGTGGCCAGTCGGTCTGTCTCGGCGGAACAGGACGCGTCGACCCGCGCAGAGTGCGAGCAGCGCGCTATGACGCAGCTGCGAGCGCACCTCAAGAAGTGGCTTCCCGACTACATGGTGCCGGGACGATTTGAGTTCATGGACCGTCTGCCGCAGACGCCCAGCGGCAAGGTCGACCGGCGCCAGCTGCTCGACATGCTTGGCCCCGTGCTGCGCACCGCCCACACGGCGCCACGGGACGAACTGGAGCGCCGCCTGGCCGATCTCTGGCGCCAGGTCCTGAACGTGGACGCCGTGGGCGTCCATGATGACTTCTTCCTGCTGGGCGGACATTCGCTCAAGGCGATGCGCCTGCTCGCCGCGATCGAACAGGCCTGGGGCGTGGCCATATCGATGAAGGACTTCTTCGACAAGGCCAGTGTCGAAGGATGCGCGGAGTGGATCAGAAGTGGCCGCCAGCCGGACGGCGACGAGCGTGCACTTCCGATGGTGGAGACCAACGTCGGCGAACGCCACGATCCGTTCCCGCTCACGTTGATCCAGCAGGCGTACTGGCTGGGCCGCAGCGACGTCTTCGAACTGGGCAACGTCTCGACCCAATCGTATGTGGAAGCCACGCTGCCGGATCTGTGCATGGATCGGCTATCGCGCGCGTTCAACCGGCTGATCGCCCGGCATGAAATGCTTCGAGCCGTCATCACGCCCACCGGCGAGCAGGTCATCCTCGAACATGTGCCGGAGTACGAATTTGCCTTGATCGACCTGCGCGACAAGTCGCTTGCGGAGATCGCAGCGGTCACCGACAGTCTCCGCGACGAAATGGCGGCGCAGGTCCTGCCGGTCGGCACCTGGCCGGTCTTCGACGTTCGCGTGAGCCGGCTGCCAGATGGCAGCGGACGCCTGCATGTCGTCACCGATGCGATCACCCTCGACGCGAAGAGCCGAGCGTTACTTGCCGGCGAGCTATCGGCGCTGTACGCCAATGTCGATCACGCGCTCCCACCACTGGAGCTCTCCTTCCGGGACTATGTGCAGGCCTTGCAGCGGATTGGCGACACGCCCGCTTACGTGGCCTCACGCGCCTATTGGCTGGATCGCCTCGACCGGCTGCCGGCAGCACCGGACCTGCCGATGGCGCCGATGCCCGGGCAGGCAGCGGTCGGCGCCATCCGGCGCTGGGACATGGCCCTGGATCGCGACACCTGGGTATCGCTGAAATCGAAGGCTGCGCACCACCGGCTAACGCCAGCGAACGTGTTGCTCACCGCGTTCGCGGAGGTGCTGGCGCTGTGGAGCAAGAGCGGCCACTTCTGTGTGAACCTGACGCTGTTCAATCGCCATCGATTGCACACGCAGGTCGACGATATCGCCGGCGTGTTCACCTCGTCGATTCCGTTTGAGGTGAACCTGGACGCGCAGGGCCCGTTCGTGGCCCAGGCCACCCGGGTTCGCGATCAGCTTTGGAGCGATATGGAGCATCGCCACTTCACCGGCATCGAGGTCCTGCGCGAACTCAACTCCAGGCGTGGCACGGCGCTGGCCGCGCAGATGCCCGTGGTGTTCACCAGTACGATCGGCCTGAGCGACGGTGCCGGCCAGGTCAGCAGTGCCTTCATCCTCGATGATGCCGCAGACGCCAGTCGCAGCCGAACGTCGCAGGTCTTCCTCGATTGCCAGGTCGCCGAGCTGGGCGAAGGGGTGAGAATCGTCTGGAACGGCGTGGAGGCGTTGTTCCCGCCCCAGATGCTGGACGACATGTTCTGCGTGTTCCGCGCCCGCGTCACGGAGATCGCCCGCTCCCCCGGTCAGGGCCTGCCGAGCACTCAGGTGGCCTTGCCGCCGGCGCACCGTGCCCGACGCGATGCGGTCAACGCGACAACCAGCCCGCGTGCCGATGGGGTGCTGTTGCACCAGCTATTCGCTCGCCAGGTGGCCGCGTATGCAGAGAAGACGGCGGTGGCGTGGCGCGACGGTTCGCTGACCTATGCCGAACTGGACCGGCTGAGCACCGCTCTGGCCCACCGGCTGCGCACGGCTGGCGTGCGCGTCAACGCGCTGGTGGCGGTGGTGGCGGAAAAGGGGTGGGAACAAGTCGTGTCCGTGCTGGCGATATTGAAGGCCGGAGGTGCCTATCTGCCGATCGACCCGGACCTTCCTGCTCAACGCCGAAATCAGTTGCTGGAGCAGGCCGACGTGGCTGTGGCGTTGGCCCAGGCGCACCTGGACTTGAGCATGGAGTGGCCCGAGCGCGTGCGCTGCATCCGGGTCGTGCGCAATGAACTGGCCTGCGGCGAAAACGAGGCGCTGTCCGATCTGCAGACCTCGTCGGATCTAGCCTATGTGATCTTTACCTCCGGCTCGACCGGAGTCCCCAAGGGCGTGGTCATCGACCACCGCGGCGCAGTCAACACGATAGAGGACATCAATCGACGCTTCGCGGTCACCGATCAGGACGCGGTCTTGGCGTTGTCGGCCCTGAACTTCGACCTGTCCGTGTACGACATCTTCGGGCTGCTCGCCGTGGGCGGCACGATCGTGTACCCGGCGCCGGCGTTGGAACGTGATCCGCTGGAATGGACGCGCTTGGTCGATGCTCACGGTGTGACCATCTGGAACACGGTGCCCGCGTTGGCGCAGATGTGGATGGATTCGCTGGATGAGCAACTCGCCACCGGGGCGCACATCCGCGTTGTGATGATGAGCGGGGACTGGATTCCGACGGGACTGCCCGGCCGCATTCGCCAGCACTTCCCGGCGGCGCTGCAGTACAGCTTGGGCGGCGCGACCGAGGCCTCCATCTGGTCAATCTATTACCCCATCGCGGACGTGGACCCGAGCTGGAGCAGCATTCCCTACGGCCGGCCAATGGAGAACCAGTCCTTCCAGGTGAAGAAGCCGGATTTTCGCGACTGCCCCGAATGGGTGCCTGGCGACCTGTATATCGGCGGGATCGGATTGGCGAAGGGCTACTGGAAGGACAGTCTCAAGACCGACGCTGCGTTCGTCACCTGCCTACAATCGGGCGAGCGCCTCTACAAGACCGGTGACCTCGGCCGCTACCTGCCCGACGGCAATATCGAGTTTCTCGGTCGCGAGGACAATCAGGTCAAGATCAACGGATATCGCATCGAGCTGGGTGATATCGAGGCGGCGATGGTCAAACACCCCAATGTGAAACTCGCGATCGCTGCGGCGTTGGGTGAGCGCAACCGCAAACAACTGGTGGCCTATGTCGTGCTTGAGGATGCCGTCAGGAAGCAGTTGCAGCACGACCGCTCGGGAATCGAGGCACTCAGCGCGGAGGTGCAGCAGATGGTCCGCGACGAGCTTCCGGCCTACATGATGCCCGCCGCATTCGTTCTTCTCGATGATATTCCGTTGACCGCCAACGGAAAGGTGGACCGCAAGGCGCTGCCAATTCCGGAAATCCGCCGGGAATCCGCACGCGCGTATATGCCGCCGACCAACGAGGTGGAAGCTACGATCTGCCATATCTGGCAGCAGCAGCTGCGGCTGGAACGGGTGGGTATCAGCGACAACTTCTTCGAGCTCGGTGGTGATTCGCTGATGGCGTCGCGAACCGTCGGCATGATCCGCGGCAGATTCGGCCTGGGCGATCAGTTCCGGATCCGCAGCTTTTTCGAGACCCCGACGGTACAGGCGATTGCGGCGAACGTATCGGCATGCCTGGACGTTCTGGCTATTGAGGAAACCCTGCGCGGCCTGTCGAACGCCTACGAGGAAATAGAAGAAGGGTTAGTCTGACCTGGGCGGTGCTTTCCCGGCGATGCAGCGCTGGCAATCTGCGGGAAATGTCTCGTTTTGCTGAAGAAAATCGGCGCCGTTGGCTGGCTATGGCGCGGAGCCATCCAAAGCGGTAATATCTGGTGTAGCCGGTTTGATCACCGCGCAAGTCCCGAGTTTCAAGCTGGTGGTGGATACGCCGAGAAAATATTTTGGATACCCGCCTTGCCCGGGGGTATCGGATCGGAAAACTAGGGGAGACTAGGGAGGAGGGGCATCACACCGGTTTTCGAAGATGGACGCAACTGAGTCCTGCGCATCGCTTGGCGCATTCCCAGTGTGTCCACCCATGCGGCCAGTTTCGCCTCGGGGGCGTGAGCGTGCTAGGTCGGATACTTGTACCTGAAACTTGTCGAATGCGGCGGACTCACGCCGGTCGCATTCTCTAACCTCGCGCGCGGATCGACTGCGCGGTCGCCTTGGCCCTGCTCCTAGCAGCAGTGTTCCATAAGGCGTGAGGATGGTGGGGAGGTGTCTGGATGATCAAATTGAGGGCAGTAGATTGAACTTCGAAGAGTTGTTCCCCCGGGCCGGCACGTTTGCCGGCGCCCAAGTTTTCGCCAAGCTCTCCAGCGGCGATGACTACGCCGTCACCTTTCAGGAATTTCTTGCGCAGGCGGAGGATCTTGCAAGCAGACTCTCCGCAGCAGGACTGACCGCCGGCATGCAGATCGGATTGCAGGCCCCCAACTGTTACGAGTACCTGCTTTGGGACCTGGCGGCGGTCCGGCTCGGCGCGGTGATCCATTCAGTTCCCGAGGAACTGCCATCGGACATGATCGCCACGATCGCCGCCAAGCAAAGCGTTGCCCTGTGGGTCTGCGAGAAGGTCGAGAACGTACAGTCGATGTCGAACAAGGTCAGCCTTGCCGACACGCGCACACAGAAGACTTTCCCTGTCGACCGCAATGCGATGCCGGTGACCGACGGCGACCTGTATTCGCGCATTTATTCGTCCGGAAGCTCGGGTTACTTGAAGGGCCTGAACATCAGTCGCCGCGGAACCGAGGTGCTGGTTTCCGATTTCATCTCGGCCTTCGAACTGAGCGCGGCCGATTCTCACTTGATCTTCTTGCCCTTGTCCAACTACCAGCAGCGCCTTTCGGTATACGGCTGCCTATGGACGGGCGCATCGTTCAAGGTCGGTCGCCCCGCCACCGTCTTCCAGGATCTTGGCCGGTTCAAGCCGAGCTTCATCATCGCGCCGCCGGCCATTTACGAGAACGTGTACAACCTCTACGGGCGGGTCGCCGAATCCAGGGAAAAGCTGAGTGCCTTCCTGGGGGGCAATATTCGCTTCATGATCACGGGCATGGCGCCGATTCGCTATGACGTGCTGAAGGCGTTCAATGATCTGGGCTTCCCTCTGCTGGAAGCGTATGGGGTGACCGAAACCGGCGTCATCGCTTGGAACACGCATCAGCACCAGCGCGTTGGTGCCGTGGGAAAGCCTGTTCACGCCGAGCACGTGCACATCACCGACGACTCGGAAATCATCATCCGGCGTCCGTTTCCGCTGTCGACCGGGTACTTCGACAGCCCGGAAAGCGACAGTGCCAGCACGTTCCTCGCCGACGGCTCGATCGCGACGGGCGACATCGGCGTGCTCGATGCCGATGGATACCTCACGCTCAATGGCCGCAAGAAGGAAATCATCGTCACCAGCAGTGGCGCCAAGTTCCATCCGGAGGAACTGGAGCGGTCGCTTTCCACCCTGAGCGGTGTCAAGCATTGCGTCGTGCTGATGTGCAAGAATGACGGACGCTTGGTGTCGGTCCTCTTCGTGGCGGAGCACGGCGATTCCGCTATCGAATCGTCGATCGAAAGCGGCATCCATGCGATCAACGCCTCATTGCCCGACTACAAGAAGATTCACCGCTGGGTACTCACCGACACCATCCCCACCATCGATAACGGCATGCTGACCCGCAACCTCAAGTACGACCGCAAGGGCACCTACAGTCACTTCCGGAACGAAGTCGAGCGGCAAGAGGGCCGCAGCCGATGAGTGCCGTGGCGTTGCATGCGGAGTTTCAGACGGTGGTGAACCTGGTGAGGCAGGTGGTGGTCGATCTGCCACCAGACCAGCCAATTACGGCGAGCAGCCGCTTCATCGAGGATATCGGCATGGAATCGGTCAATCGGCTGATGCTGATGACCTTGGCCGAGCAGGAGTTCGAGGTCTCCCTGGAAGAGCACATGCCCAAGCTTATCGAGCTGCAGACGGTCCAGGAGTTCGCCGCTTTTATCGGAACTTTGAAGGCATTGAAATAGGAATGGTTCGTCCGCCGACCATCATTGATGGCCACTGCCATCTCGCTTCGAGCCGGTGCATCCCGCGCGACTTCTTCGTGGGCGTGGCGTCAAATATCGCCAGGAAGATGAGCGCTCAGGGGGTGTCACCCGACCTGGAAAAGCTGACCCGAATGCTGGTCCTGCAGTACGACGATCACCTCGCGGACAAGCTCGTGACGAAGATGGACCAGGCAGGGATCAACAAGACCGTCCTGCTGGCGCCGGACTTCACAATTGCGCTGGAATCGGAGTTCACGATGGAGGACCTTGCGAGCCAGCACGCGCAGGTCCTGGCGCGGCATCCTGGCCGTTTCCATGTCTTCTTCGGAGTAGATCCCCGCTGGGGACAGGCGGGTTACGACTTCTTCGAGAAGGTCATCGCCGACTATGGATTCGAAGGCTTGAAGGTGTACCCTCCCTGCGGCTACTCGCCCAGTGATGAACGGATGTTCCCTCTTTATGAGACGTGCTCGGCGCGAGGGCTTCCGGTGCTTTTGCACACGGGTCCCACCAGCCCGGCACTGCGATTCGACACTGCCCATCCATCGCTGATCGATGAGGCGGCAAGGAAATTCCCAAAGGTCAATTTCATTTTGGCCCATGGCGGCGTGAATTTCGTCGAGGAAGCCAAACTCATGTGCAATTACCGGCCCAACGTTTATCTGGACATTTCCGGTTTTCCGTCCGTGATGGCGCCAGGCGGATGGCGACGGCAGTTGGCGGGGCTCTTTGCGCAGGGCATCAATCACAAGATCATTTTCGGTAGCGACTGGCCGGTGTTCTCCATGAAGGACGATCTTGGAGCGATGATCACCGGACTTTTAGAAGACGGAGGTCCGATGAGCACGCTGTCGCGTGGTGACGCGAAAGCCATCATGGCCGGAAACATACAATCATTGTTGAATGCCAGCCGATCGAGCGGCTCAGTGGGACGCGCGCCTGATGCTACTCATCTAGCGGGAGACCTGGCGTAACGGAAGGTTGGGTCCTACGGATGGATGCATCTGCGGCGAAACAGGCGGAAGGCGCCGGACCGTGGTTCGGCTGGATTCAGAAGCGCAAGAAAAGGGGCTTGTGCGGTGACTCCCATCGGCGGTAGCGGTATCGAATTGAACAGGGTGTTGAAGTACATAGAAGGGGGGTGGATGCGCCATATGTTGATGAATGCGTGGACGTCGCTGGTTGGCGCATTGCGTAAGGCGATGCTTCCAGACTGCGCGCAGCAGGCGGGGTGCTCAGATGGGCAGACAGCTCGCATTCGATGTCAGACCGCACGTAACAGCGGACGCAGACCCGCACGCCACATGCGAGGACCTGCAACGCGATATCCATCTGTCCGCAGCGTTGCTCTTTCATCGTATTCGACATGATCACTACCCGTCGGCAAAGCGGGTTGGCAAGAAGTCGGAAGTCGATCATGCCGGATTCCAGGCGCCAGCACGATGACGCAAGTGCCAAACGAAGGCCCGGCTTCGGTGTTGAAGGAACGCGTTATTCAGGGCTCGGTCTGCATGGTCATGCATAAGAAGAAGTCATCCTTCAGGCTTACCCATCGGTTGAGCAAGATCGGCCGATGGGTAAAGAGCGTCATCACCTGAGTTTCACTGTACGGGTCCTGCGAGTTGCAGGAGATCAAAATGAAGTTACGCATCGGCGCTCTGTCTGAGCGCGATATCAGCCGTCTGAGTTTCTGGGCCACAGCGTTGGGTGATTGCGATGGGCGGAGGCTGATCGAGTTTGGGAGGGGTAGTTCGCAGATCAACTCATCCAGTTGAGATCGGTTTTTCTAGAGGGGCATGCCTTCGCGGTGGTGGATGCATGAAGTGCGATCCTGATGCTGAAAGCTAAAAATTGAAGAACAGAATGAAAAGAGTAGAAAGCCACTGCAAGTATGTATCTCAGAGCGAAGAAGTCTCAGGCGTTGCGCCGAGCGGCTACGTAGTGCAGTTGATGCCTCTGGCCAAGTTGCGACCACATGAAGAACACGACCATGAGAGTGCTGTCCGGCTATCGAAGGCAATTGCAAACGACGGCTATGCCTCGAAACCAGTGGTTGTAGAGGAGCGCACGCTGACGCTGCTGGACGGTCACCACCGAGTGGCAGCACTTGCCTTGCTCGGTTGCAAGTTCGTTCCGAGCGTACTTATCAGTTACGAAGACCCACGAGTCAGCTTGGACGGATGGCGTCCTGGCATCGCCGTTGATCGGGACATGGTGCTGATGGCCGCCTCGCGCGGCCACCTCCTGCCAAGAAAAACAACCCGCCATCACATCAACCCGGACCTGGATCAAGTCAAGGTCGAGCTAGCAACATTGAATTCGGACGAGTGACATGAAAATTGAATGGATCGAAAACGCGCCTGACGTTCAACAGGTCAAGGAAAATATCCTTAGCCTGTTCAACGAGAGCATTCTTGAAGAAGGCATGATCGGCTATGCCAGACCACTGACCGCTGACGAGTCTGCGAATCTGATCGACGGTGTTCAAGAAAGCATATCGCGTGGTAACGGCAAGCTGCTCTTGGTGACAGACGCGACAGGACCGTGCGGAATCGTGCTGATTGAGACAAACGCAGCTCACAATTCGCGGCATATCGCCACGATGAAGCGTGGCTATATCTCGCCCCGCGCCAGAGGGAGTGGGTTGTTGGCCCGTGCTCTGCTGGCGATTGTCGAGAAGGCAAGATCCCTGAACGTGGAACAATTGGCGTTGGATACCAGAGAGGGTTCACCAGCGCATCAGATCTGGATGCACCTAGGATTTCAGACATGGGGGGTAATGCCGGATTACTCACGATACAACGGAGTCGTTTACCGCGGATGCTACATGAGCCAATCGGTGGATGCTCTGGAACAGCAAATAATGCAAAAGACCAAAGGAGATTCACATGCTTGAGAAATCCGTGTTTAGAGCGAAGCTTGAAGAAACGCTGCACCAACAGATCAGCAAAAAGCATCCGCTTTTTGCGATCATGATGAATCCTGAAAAGCCCGATATCGAACTGCTTCGAAACGTGGCGATTGAGGGTTATCAGATTACAAAACATTTCCTCGATTACGTCGAGCATCTGTTTTTCTATTGCCCCAACGATCAACCGAAGCACAAGCGACGCTTGTTGTTCAATTTGTTTGAAGAGGAAACAGGTCGTCTTTCCAAGTCAGACAATCACGTAGAGCTCATGAAGAATTTTTTACGGGCTTTGGGTATAAGTGACGCGGAGCGTGACGCTGCCGTGCCCTTGCCAACGACCAAAGCGCTGATCGATTATCGACTTGCAGCCGTGAGAGACGTTGCTCGATACCATATTGGCGCAGCAGCGGTGATGATTGCTAGCGAAGGACAGAATCTGGAGTCTACGGCGATTGAGGCGCGCCACACGATTCTTGGCAAAGTGTATGGTCTTACTGAGGACGATTTGCTGTTTTTTTCGGTTCATGAAAAAGAAGATATCGGCCATGTGCAGCAAGGTTTGGATCTTGTTTCTGATGTGTGTTCGGATCAACAGATGCAGGAAGAGGCCCTGTTCGCGGTTGAACACACTTCGGAGCTCTTCTATCAGATGTACGAAGGAATGTATCAAGCGTTCTACGTCGATCAACGAGCTGCCGCCTAGTTTGCCTCTCTCGAGTGCCCGGTCGGCAGTTTTCTGACTGCTGACCGGTTTCCTGCCACCTTTCTATGCAGCAATGGAGGCACATGCGATGGAGCTTGACTATATGGATGAGCAATTGCACGGTATCGCGACATTGATTGGCAATACGCCGATCATAAGCGTCACCGGAGGGCTTGTTCCGGTCGGAAAAGAGCTGATACTCAAGCTTGAAGGGTTCAACCCTTCCTTGAGCGTCAAGGACCGAACCGCGCTCGGGTTGGTGCTCGCTGGCTTCAGGAGCGGCCGCTTACGAAAAGGTGGAACTCTCATCGAGTCGACTTCAGGAAATCTCGGGAAGGCGCTCGCGATGCTCGGTGCGTCGCTGAAATTCAAGGTTGTCGTAGTGGTCGATACAAAGATCTCAAAGGCTACGGCGACCATGTACTCTGCGCTCGGCGCCGAGATGATAGTTGTGGATCGCGCTGACGAAGCGGGTGGATTTCAGAAGAACCGCATCAAAGCCGTGAAAGATTACTTGGCCAAGCATCCGGATGCATACTGGCCAAACCAATACGAAAACAAAAGTAACCCGCTGTTTCACTACAGTACGACTGCAGTGGAGATACTTCGTTCAGAAAGGGACTTTGATGCGCTTGTGGGGGCGGTCAGCACGGGCGGCCATTTGTCGGGCATTGCACGGCGCATCAAGAAGGAACGGCCTAGCACCACTGTTGTTGCATGTGACTCTGTTGGTTCCGCCATTTTCAAGGATTCATTTGCTCCGTATCTGATTAACGGCATCGGCTTGGCATGGAGGCCGGCCAACTTGGACTTCGATGTCGTGAATCGCTACTGCCTTGTTTCGGACCAGCAAGCCATTTCCACATGCATTTCGCTGGCAAGGAGCGAGGGAATTCTGGTGGGTGGCTCCGGTGGTGCTGTGATCTTCACGGCTCTCAACCATCTGCATATGAGCCAAGACCGATCAGCGCTAGCGCTCGTGCCGGACTCCGGTATGAGCTATCTCGACCAGTTCTTCGACGAGAGTTGGCGCGAGAAGAACTCCATACAAGTTCTAGGGGACCCGCTGCTTCTTGGTGAGCTGCGGAAAAGTGTTGCACATGAGTGTCGTGTCATAAGCGCGGAGGGCATCGGGTGCGAAAGTACATTACAGCAGGCGTAGGGTTGCCCGAGTGGTCTTCTCCGATCAGCCACGCGGTAGTCGTTAACGATACATGCTATGTGAGTGGGCAACTGGCCATAGACAGTGCTGGTAAATACATCGCGGGGTCGGTAGCTGAAGAGGCTCTGCGTGCATTTTCCAATCTCTTCTGTGCGCTAGTTGCTGCGGGTTTTCAGAAAGACGATCTTGTCTTCGTTGATGTCGCACTGATAGACATGGCGGATATGGATCAGTTGAATGTCGTTTATCGGGATTTGTTCGCAGACGGCCGGCGCCCAGCCAGGACCGTCGCTCAAGCAGCAGCGTTGCCTTTTGGAGGAAAGGTCAAGGTGTACGGCATTGCTGCCAGAGATCGTTCAGCGGCGCGCGATTAAGCGTGACAAACTCGGCGCTATCGTAGCCCTTGTCCATCCCCAGCGTGCGTCGTCCGCCGGGCAACGTAATGATCATCGCCAGCGCCGCTTCGCGCTCGCCATGTCCGCTGGCATGCGTGAGTAAAACACGCACACCAGCCCACTGTGGTTCTTCTACTGAGGACGCTCTAAAACCGACCCAATTGGAGCCGTAGTTTGCATCTACTCATAAGTCAGTAGACTAGTGTAGTGCTGCAATCTTGAAGGAACTTATGTGGTTCCGCCTCCTCCAATTGCCAGGCCGGACTGACCTTCGCGCGTTTTCGTGACTCCGCCGCAGAATTCATCGCCGAACTCGAAGACCTCACCAGCCCATCGGTCGTGTCGGCCTGTGCTGTGGAGAAAGGCGTGTTGTTCCACTCCGATCGCGGCAGCCAGTACGCCAGCAAAGCGTTCCGCCAAACGATGAGCGCGCACGGCGTCGTGCCGAGCATGAGCGGCAAAGGCAACTGCTGGGACAACGCGGTGGCCGAGAGCTTCTTTGCCACGCTCAAGAACGAAGAAGTCACCGGCGTGTATGCCACCAAGGCCGATGCACATGCCGCCATCGCCAGCGACATCCACGGCTTCTACAACCCAACACGATTGCACTCAGCGCTCGGATACGTGTCACCCAACGACTACGCAAGGAAACTGAGGCAAGCCGCTTGACCCTGTGCTTCTTGGCGTCCGGTAATGGGGGCAGGTTCACATCCCCTCTCTCCGCCAGATACGCAAAACGCCCCTTGCGGGGCGTCTTGCGTATCTGGCGGAGAGAGGGGGATTCGAACCCCCGAAGCGCGGTTTAGACGCTTACACACTTTCCAGGCGTGCTCCTTCAACCACTCGGACACCTCTCCGTGTCTTTCCCGATTCTCGGCATCCTGGCCGTTCTCGGGGCCGGCAATTCTAGCCCCCAAGCGGGGCGGGAACAAGGAAAACAGCCGCACACTCGCCGATAGGGGGCAATAGAAGCCATCGCGCCGCTGCCGAGGCCCGATCGCAGGTCGGCGACGGGGTCCGGCATGGCAGAATGTGGGCATGTCCTATCTCGTCCTCGCCCGTAAGTGGCGCCCCAAGCGTTTCGCCGAGCTCGTCGGGCAGGAGCACGTCGTCCGCGCGCTCTGCAATGCCCTCGACACCGGCCGGGTACATCACGCCTTCCTGTTCACCGGCACCCGCGGGGTGGGCAAGACCACCATCGCCCGTATCTTCGCCAAGTCGTTGAATTGCGAGCGCGGCACCTCGGCCGAGCCCTGCGGCGAGTGCAATTCCTGTCGCGATATCGACGCCGGCCGCTTTATCGATCTGCTCGAAATCGACGCCGCCAGCAACACTGGCGTGGACGATGTGCGCGAGGTGATCGACAACGCCCAGTACATGCCCTCGCGTGGCCGGGTGAAGGTCTATCTGATCGACGAAGTGCACATGCTGTCGAAATCGGCCTTCAATGCCCTGCTGAAAACGCTGGAAGAGCCGCCGGGGCACGTCAAATTCTTGCTCGCGACCACCGACCCGCAAAAACTGCCGGTCACGGTGCTGTCGCGCTGCCTGCAGTTCAACCTCAAGCGCTTGGACGAGCTGCAGATCCAGGGACAGGTCACCAAAATTCTGGCGGCCGAGGGCATTGCGGCCGAACCCGGCGCGATTCGCCAGTTGTCCAAGGCCGCCGACGGCAGCCTGCGCGACGGCTTGTCGCTGTTGGATCAGGCCATTGCCTACACCGGCGCGAGCAGTGGCACCGACGAGGCGCCGGGCGCAGCGCTCACCGATGCCGGCGTGGCGACGATGCTGGGCACGGTCGATCGCATGCGCATTGGCGCGGTGCTGAACGCGCTGGCAGCCGGCGATGGCGCGGCTTTACTTGCCGAAATCAACGCGCTGGCTGAGTTCTCGCCCGATTGGGGCGGCGTGCTCGATGCGATGGCCGAGGCGCTGCACCGCATTCAGGTGCGCCAACTCGTACCGTCGGCCGAGATTGACGCCGATGGTGTCGAGGTCGATGCGATCGCGGCCGAGTTGCGGCCCGAGGTTGTGCAACTGTGGTACCAGATGAGCTTGCACGGGCGCCGCGATCTGCCGCTTGCGCCGAGTCCGCGCGCAGGGTTTGAGATGGCCGCGCTGCGGATGCTGGCATTTCGACCGAGCGATGGTGGTACGACGACGGTCGAAGCACCGGGCGCTAGCACTGTTCGTGGCCCTGCGGCCGCGCGCGCGGCGCTGGATGCTGGTGCCAATTCGACTGCGGCGCCGCCGTCGAGGCCTATGCCGCTCGAAAACAAATCGCCAGCCGCCGCGCCGAGCCTACCGGCCAACCAGGCTGCGAACCGCTCCGGCTTCGATCTGCCGTCGGAGCGTCCGAACGCGAACAGCACCCACACCAACAGCGTGCACACGAACAGCATGCACACGAACAGCGTGCACACGAACAGCGCCCATACCAACAGCACGCACACGAACAGCGCCCATACGAACAGCACGCGCATCGAAGTCTCCGCGCCGCCTGGAACGACAGCAGGCCGCCAAAGTGCGCTGCAAACCGCGACACCAGCCGCGACACCAGCCGCACCTCCACCGCAAACATCTTCGCTGCAAGCACCGTCCGCGATCGAGATCGACAACGATCGTTGGCTCGATCTCGTCAACCGCAGCGGGCTGCGCGGCCCAGCGCGCGAACTTGCTGCGCATGCCGCATTCGTCGGCTATGCCGAGGGCACGATGCGTTTATCGCTGTCGGCGGACGACGATCATTTGCGCGCGCCGGGCTTGGTGAAGTCGCTGTGCGACGCGCTGTCGGCACAGCTCGGTGGGGCGGTGCAGATCAAATTCGAGAGCGGCAAGCCGGCGCATGTCGAAACCCTGCATCAGCGCAATGAACGCCAGCGCGATGCGAAACAAACGGCCGCAGAAGAGGCATTCTTAGCGAATCCCGATGTGCAGCGGCTGATGACCCAGCAGGGCGCGAAACTCGTGCCCGATTCGATTCGACCATTCGAGGAATGATTGAGCAATGATTCGCGCGCGATGCGGATTTGCGTCGGCATCGTCGCATCTGGCGCATCGCGCGCCACAGCATTACTCGCATCATCACTATCAACTACCACAGCATTACTCGCATCATCACTATCACTAACCCCACATCTACATAAGAGAACGCCCACATGCGTGGAAATATCGCCCAACTGATGCAGCAAGCGCAAAAAATGCAGGAAAACATGCAGCGCGCCCAGGAAGAACTGGCTAGCCTCGAAGTCACCGGCAGCGCCGGCGGCGGTATGGTCAGCGTCACGCTTACCGGGCGCATGGAATGCCGCAAGGTGCAGATCGATCCGAGCGTGCTGAGCGATGCCGAAATGACCGAAGATTTGATCGTCGCCGCGATCAACGATGCGGTGAACAAAGTGAACGCTGAGTCGCAGTCGAAAATGGCCGGCGCTACTGCGGGCATGCCGATTCCGCCGGGGATGAAGATTCCTGGGATGTTTTGACGCGATCCCGAGCTGCGCTTTCGTAGAGCGGAGCGAAGCTCCGCTATTGGTTCTCCGTCGATCTCCAGCGGAGCCGCGCTCCGCTCTGTCGCTACGGATGTATCGAAGAAAACAGCGGGTCAAAGACCCGCTCTACCAATGTAAAAATGACCATCTCCCTTCTCGACCAACTGATCGAAGCCTTTCGCATTCTGCCCGGCGTGGGCCAGAAGACCGCGCAGCGCATGGCCTATCACGTGCTCGAACGCGACCGCGAGGGCGGTACGCGGCTATCGAGTGCGCTGGCTGAGGCGGTCGAACGCATCAGCCATTGCGCACGTTGCCGCGATTTCAGCGAAACCGAGCTCTGCGCGATTTGCGCCAACAGCTCGCGCGATGCGCAGGTGCTGTGCGCGGTGGAATCGCCTGCGGACCGTCTGGTGATCGAATTGGCGACGGGCTATCGCGGCCTGTATTTCGTGCTGCAGGGCCGGCTTAGCCCGCTCGACGGCATCGGTCCGCGCGAACTCGGGCTCGATATGCTCGCCGCGCGATTCGCCGAAGGCGAAGTGAGAGAACTGGTGATCGCGACCAATCCCACCGTCGAGGGCGAAGCCACCGCGCATTACCTCGCGCAGATGGCGCGGCAATATAACGTGATGCCGACGCGGCTCACCCACGGCGTTCCGCTGGGCGGTGAATTGGAATACGTCGATCGCGGCACGTTGTCGCATGCGTTTGGCAGTCGTAGCGAGATGCCCTAAAAAACGCTGAGCACGCTTGCAGATAGCCCTCGTCAAATCGCAATGGAAAATCCGTATCGTCCTTCCAACATCATGCCTGTCGAAGCGAGCAGCAAGCCCTCGTTTCGCGAACCGCTCGCTGTGGGCCTGATGTTCGGATTCTATGCGTTTCCGCTGGTGACTACCGTACTTATCATCTGATCGAACAGATTGCTTCCCGCGATCACACGTATTATCGACGTGTAGGCCCAGCGAGCGACCGAGTTTGGCTCGTGCTTCTTCCGAAGACGTGGCCGCTTGCATTGAACGAAACGCATCGGCGATACAGAATCGCGATCCACACAGGAGCCCATCATGTCGGACACCATCTTCCACAAAATCATCCGCCGCGAAATTCCCGCGACCATCGTTTTCGAAGACGAGCACATCATCGCGTTCAAAGACATCGCGCCGCAGGCGTCGGTCCACGTGCTGTTCGTGCCGAAAGAGACGATCCCAACCCTCAATGACGTACTCCCGGAACGGGCCGAGATCGTCGGCCGTCTCGCCATCGCCGCCGCGAATTACGCCAAGCGCGAGGGTTTCGCCGAGGACGGTTATCGCATCGTGATGAACTGCAATGCGCACGGCGGCCAGACCGTCTTCCAGCTCCATTTGCATTTGTTGGCCGGCGCACCGTTGGGCAGCTTCGGTTAGACGGTCGGTTGAGACCGCCGGTTGAGACGGCCGATTGAGACGGCCGATTGAGTGGTCGTGCGAGTCATCAGCGAAGCGTTATCTGCGGCGCGAAGCCTAGAGCAGCGCATCGAACGCCGATACACCGTCGGGCCGTATATCCCGGTACGTTAGTGCTGTCGCAAAACAGCGCTAGGCTGCACGAGCCACAATCGGCTGGAAGACAAGGCATAGCCCCGCTCAGTGCCGCAACGAAGGAGAAAACGTCATGTCAGATCGATTCGACCGTCTTCTCGACCGTCTTCGCATCTTATTGGTCGTCCTGACCCTCGCGGCCTCCGCCGCCGTCGGCTTCGGCTTCGCCCAAACCTCAACGCGCGGTAGCGCCTCGCCAGAACGCGAAGCCGCGCCGATGATGGCTTCCCAGCCGGCCCATGCTGAGCCCGCTGGCACCGCACCAGTCGCGCCGCGTAAACCGCGTTATCCGGTGGTCAACGACGCCCGCCTCACCGCGAGCCCGAAAGAACGCTACATCGGTCCGCCGGGCACAACAAGCCCGTTCGACAGCACCAACATGGCCGAAAACCAGTGTCGCGACATGGAACGCTGCCAAGTGGTGCAAGGGCGGGGCCTATCGTATGCGACATGGTGTCGCTGCGGCAAAGGCAAGCTGACGACGTTCACGTATATCCACGATTGAGCATCGCAGCGTTTGCTTCTTGTGGGAGCGGCGGTAGCCGCGATGCCTTGAGTTCGGTGCGTGTACGAACAGGCTTCCGATACCGTTGCCCGGATGAGCATCTCGACATCCGGGATGGCTGCATGCATCGTCAATCCCGAATGTGATCGTCGATCACATCCGGGCTACGTGCTGCCAAGTGGTGCAAGGGCAGGGCTCATCGTATGCGACGTGGTGTCGCTGCGGTAAAGGCAAGCTGACGACGTTTACGCACGTCCACGATTGAACGCCAAGCCCGCTGTTCGTAGCCCGGGTCGCGCGTAGCGCAACCCGGGGCTTTTCGCGATGTTGCTAAGTCATCGTATTGCTCGAATCGCGGCGAACAGCTTTCGTTCGTGTAGCGCTCCGATCGCGGCACGAAAGTGTGCATCGATAACGAAGCCTGCGGCTTCTGGCGCGATCTGTCTCAGCCCGTAGCCAATCGTCCCCGCAGCGAATTACTCATCGCCTCCGTCACCAGAACATCCACAAACTGCCCGATCAACGACACGCCCATCGGCGCGGGAAAATTCACAAAGCGCATGTTTTCGGTGCGGCCGGTGAGTTCGTTGGGGTCTTTCTTTGACGGGCCTTCGACCAAGACCGTTTGCGTGCTACCGACCATCGCTGCGCTAATGTTGCGCGCGTTGTCGTTGATCGCCGCCTGCAGGCGCACAAGGCGGGCGTGTTTCTCCTCGTTGCTCACGGTGTCTTCGATATCGGCGGCGGGCGTGCCCGGGCGGCGCGAGTAGATAAAGGAGAAGCTCTGATCGAAGCCCACGTCTTCGATCAGCTTCATGGTCTTCTCGAAATCGGCTTCGGTTTCGCCGGGAAAACCGACGATGAAGTCCGAGCTGACCGAAATGCCCGGGCGCACCGCGCGCAGTTTGCGGATCTTCTGTTTGAATTCCAGCGCGGTGTAGCCGCGTTTCATCGCTGAGAGGATGCGGTCGCTGCCCGATTGCACCGGCAGATGCAGGTAGTTCGCGAGTTGCGGCACGTCGCGATACGCTTCGATCAGTGAGTCGCTGAATTCGAGCGGGTGCGAGGTGGTGAAGCGGATGCGTTCGAGGCCGTCGATCTCGGCGAGGGTGCGGATCAGCAGGCCGAGGTCGGCCACGTCTCCCTCTTCTCCATATGGCCCGCGGTAAGCATTGACGTTCTGGCCGAGCAAGTTGACTTCGCGCACGCCCTGGGCGGCGAGTTGGGCCACTTCCACCAACACGTCCTCGAACGGGCGGCTGACCTCTTCGCCGCGGGTATAGGGCACGACGCAGAACGAGCAGTACTTCGAGCAACCTTCCATGATTGAGACGAAGGCGGTGGGGCCATCGGCGCGGGGTTCGGGCAGGCGGTCGAATTTCTCGATCTCAGGGAAGCTGATATCGACCTGCGGCAGGCCGGTCTCGCGCTTTGCGCGCAGCAGGTCGGGCAGGCGGTGCAGGGTCTGCGGACCGAACACCAGATCGACATAGGGCGCGCGCTTGATGATCGCCGCGCCTTCCTGGCTGGCGACGCAGCCGCCGACGCCGATCACCACCGTGCGGTCGCCGCCCTTGAGCTTGCGCCAGCGGCCGAGCTGACTGAATACCTTTTCCTGCGCCTTTTCGCGGATCGAACAGGTATTGATCAGAATTACGTCGGCTTCTTCGGCGATCGTGGTCATCACCATGCCCTCCTCAGCGCCGAGTACTTCGGCCATCTTGGCCGAGTCGTACTCGTTCATCTGGCAGCCGTGGGTCTCGATGAAGAGTTTGCGTGGCGCCGGTTGATCAGGCTGGGTGGTTACGGACGTAGCGACAGGAGCGTCGGCCTGTGGGGCGAGGGTGTCGGTCATTACGATCTCCGGGGGCGCGGTGGTGATTCCGGGCCGGACAGGGCGAAAGGGCGATTATTCTAAGTGAAATGAGTGGGAGTGGACTGGCAAGACGCGCGTCGCTAATTAACAATCAAGGACTTGGCAAACGTTCTAAATCCAGAGACACTCCCGCAATGCACCTACGTCGGACCATTCTTATCGCAGCGGGAGTGTGGGTCGGCCTTACGGCGATGCCTGCTGTCGCCGGAACGGTCTATCGCTGCGACAGCCCCGACGGTAGCCGTTCCTACGGGAGCAAGCGGGTGAAGGGCGCGCGCTGCACCGCGATCACCAGCTACACGCCGAAATTCGCAGCGCCCGTTGCTGCTCCTGCTGCGAGTACGCAGGCGGCGGTCGATCCGGCGCCCGCAGTCGGTAGTGCTGTGCCACCCGCGACTGTCGCCGGATCGCCAGTTGTGATGCCCGTGTCCCCGACGGGTGCCGTGCCAGCGGCCATAGCATCGCCAATTCCTGCCGCGACTCCGACGCGACGCCTCGTCCAAGGCCAAGTGTATTCATACATTAAAGATGGCGTGCGGCATTACACCAGTAAGCCGCCGAAGGGCGTGGCCGGGGCTTCCGCCATGCGCACCATTCGTTACAGCTTTATGGAAACTTGTTTCGCCTGCGGCCTGCAGCCTGGGGTGAACTTCAAGACGCTACGATTGAACCCGAATGCTTACGACGCCGATATCCGAGCTGCGGCGCAGCGCCATGGAGTGGAAGAGGCGATCGTGCGCGCGATCATCCACGCCGAGTCCTCGTTCAATCCGAATGCGGTCTCACACGCTGGCGCCCAGGGCCTGATGCAGTTGATGCCGGCCACCGCCCGTCGTTTCGGCGTCACCAACTCCTTCGATCCGACGCAGAACATCGGCGGCGGTGTGCAGTACTTGGCCTGGTTGCTGAGGCGCTACAACGGCGATCTGACCTTAGCCGCAGCCGGTTACAACGCTGGAGAGGGCGCCGTCGATCGCCATAAGGGCGTGCCGCCCTACAATGAAACCCGGCGCTACGTCGAGCGCGTGCGGCTGCTAGCGGATCGTTATCGCAGCATTCTCCCCGGCCGCGGCTAGGCGCGGCTTGGTTTGGCGCGGCTTGGCTTCGCGGCTTGACCCGCTCACAGGGCGGTGCGGCGCGCTTTCGCTCGCGCAGTGTGTTCATTCTTTTGTAGATGCCGGTCTCGAATCGCCCTGCTGTTGTGTCCGGATTTCGCCGATCTGACCGTCATCGCGTCCCTCAATGCCGGTAAACATTGTCGGCCGATTCAGCGTTCCGTTACACTTGACCGTCTTTGCCGGACGGCCTCAGGGTCGATCGGCGAGCAATGGCCCCCGGGCTGCGCCTTCGCGGCGCCCCGGTGCAGGCGGTTTAGTTTGACGGGGGATATTTCGACCGGGATATCCCCGGTCGTCTTTCCAGTTTCGTAGCCTTAAAGTTTTGCGGAGTGCCGGATGGCAACAAAAGTCGTGAGCGAGTCGGATCGCTCCCATAGTGCTGGCTCCACCGATGGCGGCGTGCCGCCGGTCGACGCAGGGCGTCGCCGTTTTCTGACCATCACCACGGGCGTGGTCGGCGCCGCCGGCGTCGCTGCTGCTGCGGTCCCATTCATCAAATCCTGGATGCCCAGCGCCCGCGCTAAACTCGCGGGCGCGCCGGTGACGGTCGATATCAGCGCCCTCATCGAAGGCCAACGCATCATCGCCGAATGGCGCGGCCAGCCGATCTGGATCGTCAAACGCTCAAAGGCCATGCTCGATGCCTTGCCGGGGTTGGATGCCAACTTGGCCGATCCGAACTCCGAGAACTTGGATCAGCAGCCGAAGTACATCAAGGGCGAGAATCGTTCGATGAAGGCCGATATTTCGATCCTGGTCGGCCTCTGCACCCATCTGGGCTGTTCGCCGGAAATGAAGGCGGAAATTCGCCCCGAGCCGTTCGACTCGAACTGGAAGGGCGGCTATTTTTGTCCTTGCCATAAATCGAAATTCGACATGGCCGGCCGCGTGTACGCCGGCGTGCCGGCGCCGACCAATCTGGTCGTGCCGCCGCATTATTACGAGAACGACACGACGCTGGTGATCGGCGTCGATCCGAAGGGAGGGGCGTAAGCCATGGCTAACGTGATGACGCGCACCGCGAACAGCGTGGTCGAATGGGTCAACGACCGTGCCCCAGGGCTCAAAGTCGGCTACGACAAGCATGTCGGCCAGTACTACGCGCCGAAGAATTTCAACCTTTGGTATTACTTCGGTTCGTTGGCGATGTTGGTGCTGGTCAACCAGATCGTGACCGGTATTTTCCTGACCATGCACTACAAGCCCAGCGCGGCCGAAGCGTTCTCCTCGGTCGAATACATCATGCGCGACGTGGAGTGGGGCTGGCTGATCCGTTACATGCACAGCACCGGCGCATCGCTGTTCTTCATCGTCGTATACCTGCACATGTTTCGCGGGCTGATGTACGGCTCATACAAGAAGCCGCGTGAACTGGTGTGGATTCTCGGCATGCTGATCTATCTCGTGCTGATGGCCGAGGCCTTCATGGGCTACGTGTTGCCGTGGGGACAGATGTCCTTCTGGGGCGCGAAAGTGATCATCTCGTTGTTCGGCGCCATTCCGTATATCGGCACTGCGCTGACCGAATGGATCATGGGCGACTATTTGCCCGGCGATGCCACGCTCAACCGCTTCTTCGCCTTGCATGTCATCGCGATGCCGCTGGTGTTGCTGCTGCTGGTCGTCTTGCACTTGGGCGCGCTGCATGAAGTCGGCTCGAACAATCCCGACGGCGTCGATATCAAGAAAGGTCCGAAGGGCAATCGTTGGAAAGCAGACAAGCCCGCCGATGGCATTCCTTTTCATCCGTACTACACAGTGAAGGATCTGTTCGGCGCGAGTTTCTTCATGCTCATCGCTGCCTTCATCATCTTCTACGCGCCCGCGTTCGGCGGTTGGTTCCTTGAGCACGACAATTTTACTGAAGCCAATAAGCTGGTCACGCCGCCGCACATCAAACCGGTGTGGTACTTCACCCCGTATTACGCGATGTTGCGTGTGGTCCCAGACAAACTGCTCGGCGTGATCGTGATGTTCGCGGCGATTGCGGTGCTGTTCCTGGTGCCCTGGCTCGATCGCTCGAAAGTTAATTCGATCCGCTATCGCGGCACCATCGCCAAGATTGCACTGGCGATGTTCGCGGTCTGCTTCGTGTGGTTAGGCAAGATCGGCGCTGGCCCGGGTACGGACCCGGTCGAAACTCAGATCGGACGTGTGCTGACTTTCCTTTATTTCGCTTTCTTCCTCGCCATGCCGGTGTGGACGAAGATGGACAAACCCAAAGCGGTGCCGGAACGGGTGACGATGCATGACTAAGCCATTCGCCATGAAGATGTCCCTTTCGAAGCGCGCTGTCCTCGCTCTCGCCGGCGTGATGGTGTCGTTCTCCGCGATCGCTGCTGCAGGCGGCGATACCCTGCAGTCTGGCGTCGATCTCGACGACAACGCATCGCTGCAGCGCGGCGCGGCGTTGTATATGAACTACTGCGTCAGCTGCCATTCGCTGAAATACATGCGCTATTCGCGCATTGCCGAAGATCTAGGCCTGACCGAAGATCAAGTGATGAACAGCTTGAACTTCACCGGCGCCAAATTCGGCGAGCAAATCATCAGCGCGATGCCTATGCACGGCGGCGAGAAATGGTTCGGCAAAGCGCCGCCGGATCTCAGCGTGATTTCGCGCGTGCGCGGCAGCGACTGGATTTACACCTATCTCAAGTCGTTCTATCTCGACGAATCGCGCCCGCTCGGCTGGAACAATAAATTGTTCCCGAACGCCTCGATGCCCAACCCGCTGTGGGAACTGCAGGGCAATCAGCGCCCGGTGTTCACTAAGAAAGTCGAGACCGGCAAGGACGATAAAGGCAAGCCGACGATGGGCTGCGCGCACGGTGCGGTCGAAACCGAAGACGCATGTTTGAAGGAACTGGTCGTCGCCGCTCCGGGCGTGCAGACATCCGCAGAATTCGACCAGACCGCGCGCGACATCTCCGCGTTTCTCGAATATGTCGGCGAACCTGCGGTCCTCAAGCGCCAAAAGCTCGGCGTGTGGGTGATCCTGTTTCTTAGCTTCTTCACCTTCCTCGCTTGGCTGCTGAAGCGGGAATACTGGCGCGACGTGCATTGATTGCAGGTGCGGCGCCCGCTTCTCGAACGCCCACGCATGGCCCCGGTATGCCCGGTCGCCTTCGCCTTGTGTCAGGTTCTAGTCGGATGCGAGTACGTGTATGCGCAATACGCTGACGTTGTTTTCTTCCGTTGATGACGTGCTCTGCCACCGGATTCGGCTGGTGCTGGCCGCGAAAGGCGTGTCTTACGATCTAGTTCCGGTGGATGCGCAATCGCCGCCGGAAGATTTGCGCGTCCTCAATCCATACAACTCGGTGCCGACGCTGGTCGAACGCGACCTTGTGCTCTACGCCGCTTCGGTGGTTAGCGAGTATCTCGATGAGCGCTACCCGCATCCGCCGCTGATGCCGATCGATCCGCTGTCACGGGCGCGCCTGCGCCTCGCGATGCTGCGCATCGAACACGATTGGGTGCCTCAAGTGCAGCAGGTGCAATTTGGCAGCAAACAGCAGGCTGAAGCCGCGCGTAAGCGCTTGAAAGAACTTTTGATCGCTGCGGTACCGCTGTTCAAGGCCAGCAAGTTCTTTCTGAACAACGAAATGAGCCTCGCCGATTGTGCGATGGCGCCGATCATCTGGCGCTTACCCGCCCTGGGTGTGCCGTTGCCGAAAGACGGCAAGGTGATCGAGGATTACGGCAATCGGATCTTCCGCAACCCAGGCTTCATTCGCAGCCTGACCCTGCAGGAAAAGAATCTGCGCGAATTGCCGGGCTAACAGGTGGCCGTTGCGAGGTTGATGGCTCCAACTGGCCTGCGGTTCGCCGGTCTGCGATCTGGATGCCGAGCTCCCCGTTCAGCTCTCGCGGTGCCTCGCCCCGGGCGTTCCTCACCTCGCCGCAGGTCGCCAGGCCTTCGGTTCTGAGCGTTTCCACTGTTTTCGGTCGCTGCGACCCGAGTACACTTCCGCCATGACTGAAGGCACGTCGCCGCGCATGACCAGCCATCGCCCGTACCTGTTACGGGCGCTGTACGCTTGGATCACCGATAACGGCATGACCCCGCATCTGCTGGTCGATGCCCGCCGCAATGGCGTGCAGGTACCAGCCTTCGCGGTCAACGACGGTAAGGTGGTGCTCAATGTTGCCGAGCGCGCGGTCTCAGGTCTGGAGATGGGCAACGACCAAATCAGTTTCACGGCGCGGTTCGGGGGAGTTAGCCATCACCTATGGATCCCGATTAGCGCAGTAGTTGCGATTTACGCGCGCGAAAACGGGCAGGGTATGGCCCTACCGGAGGACATGCCGGGTGCCGCGGCCTCACAGGACGATGCGCATGCGTCGGACGAGGCCTTGTTTGCGTTGGCGAGCGATCGCGAACCGGGCGGTGAGGATGGCGACGACCGTCAGCCACCCACGCCGCGGCGCAGCGGGCATCTCAGAATCGTCAAATAGGTCAGTCGGCAGTGGCCCACGAGGGTGAGCCGTATCGCACCAGGACAGCGCTCAGGGGGAGCTGATGTCGCAACAAGAACAGCACGCAGCCAGATACCATGAGTTCGATGCGCCTGCAGCGCAATCGCATGCAGCTGGTGAGCATGCAGCTGGTGAGCATGCGGCTCATGAGCATGCGGCTCGGGAGCATGCAGTTTATCTGCCGCTTCAGCCGCAGCTAATTCAATTCAACTCGACTCGTCGCTGCGACAGGGCCGCTAAAGGCCACCAAACGCTCGCCTTGCAGAACCAATCGCGCGATATGCCGATCAGTGCCGTCCTGCGAGTATTCGAAACGGAACGTGCGTTCCAAACCGAGCCAACCGTTCTCGGCACGGCGAAGACGCATGCCGGTGGCGTGTACGGTTTGATCGATCAACTGCACGTCAGCGGCTTGACAGGCATCGCGACCGAGCGCTGTCGCCCGTTCCGCGGCGGCGCGGGCTGTGCTCCAGAATGCGAAGCAGATCGCGACCGCGATCATCAGAATCAGTAAAGTCGGCATGCTACTAATCTGCGGACATTAGCCTGCGGATGCAATAGTCTGCGGATGCGATGCCTTTAACCCGGAGTCCATGTATGAAACTCGTTTTTTCCGCCGGACAGTCCCAGCAAGCCTTGCCCAACGTCGGAGTGAAGCGGATCGGTTCTGCCCCCGATGCGGACATCGTCCTGCGTACCCCTGGCATGTTGCCCCAGCATTGCGAACTGCAAGTCGGCCCCCAGGGCGTGATGATGCGGGTCAGTCGCGGCGCTGCGGTGACGGTCAACGGCCGCACGGTCGACGGTTTGATCGCGCTGCGCACTGGCGACCGCATCGGCTTCGATCAAGTCGAGGCCACGCTGGCCGCAGGCGAAGTGCCACAGGCCCTTGATCGCGGCGCGCTGCCTCCACCTGCCAACGACGACATGGGCGCGACCACGGTGCGCGCGGCGCTGTCCAAATACGCGCTGCGCGCTCAGACCGGCCGCATGTTCGGCCGCAATTTCGGGCTCGCGGGCGCGACCACGGTCGGGCGTGCGCCGGAATGCCAACTGCGCTTGGAAGAAGCCAGTCTCTCGCGCAAGCATGCGCGATTGATTCCGACCGACGGCGGCGTGATCGTCGAAGACCTCGGCTCTACCAACGGCAGCTTCATCAACGGCGAGCGCGTGCAGCGCGCGGTGGCAAAGCCTGGCGACGAAATCGGCTTCGATACCCTGCGTTTCCGTTTATTCGAAGTGGGCCAGGACGATTTCCGCGTCGCCGAGCCCGATACCAATACCAACGACTCGGGTTTCTCTGGATGGGCATGGGCCGCAGGCCTAGCGCTGATTGCAATCGTCGTTGTGGCCATCGTCGTATTTTGAACACGCCTAGCCGAATCCGCGCGATTTCGGTTCGAGCGCTTGGTTCGTGAGTGCTTGATTCGGGCTCTGGGTCTCCGGCGCCAGCGCGACGGTTTGCGTGAGCGGCAGCTCGCGCGATTTTGCGGCGTTCTGAGCGATGCTGTCGGCATTCAGCGCTTGTGGGTCTGAGAAGACCACCTGCGCGCCGGGTTTGTTGTTGTCGAAGGCGAAGACGCGGCCCTGATCGTTGATCGTCACTGCGGGGTTCGCGATGCCTGCGGCGATCGATTTCTGCGTGAGGTCGGCCGAGACTTCCGCGATCTTCTGCTCGCCCAGATTCGGTGCCTGCGTTTGCAGCTTCGCGGCGATGCCGTCGAAGGTGTCGCGGCTGAGTTGTCCGCTATTTCCGAACGCGAGCGCGGTCGTCGGCAAGCTTTGATTGCTCGACGACAGCGCAGACGTGCCGCGATCGTGACCGGTTGCGACGATAGTCTGGCCGCTGTCTTCGGGCGCGCCGTCTAACGAGGCGCGCTTGTTGCCGGGCCGCAGGATGCGGGTGTCGTGGAAGTAGTCGCTCAGATTCTGCGGCGCTTCAAATCGAGTGCCGTGCAGCGCTTGATACACATCCGGCAAATACCGGAACGCAT
This sequence comes from Lysobacteraceae bacterium, assembly GCA_031374725.1. Taxonomy (GTDB): domain Bacteria; phylum Pseudomonadota; class Gammaproteobacteria; order Xanthomonadales; family Xanthomonadaceae; genus Lysobacter_I. Next base: position 61,419 of record JANMGT010000097.1, read on the forward strand.
TGGTCATCGACTGCGATCTGTTCAGCCCCTGCAACCCTGAAATATCGTTGTTTTTGAGATCGATCTGATCCGCCGTCGGGCCGAGGCGATCGAAATCGCGATTGACCCCGGTGTTTTTCTTGTTGGGCTCGTTAACCCCCGACGAGGAATAAAGCGCGGCACCGTAGATGTATTGGCCCAGGCTCAGCGTATTGGGGTTGTTATCGTTGTCGATCGGCTTGCCGTATCTGCCGTAGTCCTTGAATTGCCGATCCATATTCGCCCGAATCAGCGCGGCCGTGGCTTCGATACCGGTTTTCTCTTCGGTCAAGAACTTGAAAGCGAAACCTTCCTTATCTTTCTGATACTCCTTCGCTTGAGTGGGGTCCAGGACGATACGTTGCTGATCGACCATGTCGTGGAATGCTTTTCTCGTCATCTGCCCAGGACCGATGGTGGAGCCGCGCGGATCGCCGAGTTTTTCGTCGAGGTCGTCGAAACCATTGCGGTGCCTGCGTTCCTGATACAGGACGCTGGAGATGACCATGGCATCGACCTTGTACTTATTGGCCATGTCGTAGATATGCGGGCTATTGTCGCTGACGATCCGCATCGCCGCTTCGCGATTTTCGATGCCATTCACTTCGTCTTTGGTGGGGTAAGCGCCCCAGAATTTGCCGCGCGCATTGTATGGGCCGGGGCCGTTTTCGGCGCGCGCCAATTCGAAGTCGGACCCACGACTGCCGGGGTTTTCAGGGCGTTCGTTCTGGTTGTTCATCGCGTTAATGTCCTTGGGGCGCTTGGCGGTTCGGTAACTTCGGAGATCCGTCGTGGATCCCTCATCGGCGCTAAGTGCAGAGGTGTTGCAGTCGCATCGGGTAGCAGCAACTATATTTTTCTGCCGATGACCCTCGGCTTAAGGCAACGCTGAAGAAGTCAGCGTTGCTGCGGCACATGGATGTGGCGCTCGCGGATCAATCACGTAAGTGATTGATCTAGCGGGAGCGAGTTCGGGCATGTACCGAACTCGGGACCACTGTGAAGTCCAGAGCCTGCCCCGGACTTGATCCGGGGATGGACTTCACAGTGTCGCCTGAACTCTTCGGCCGATCGAACCTGAGCGCCGAACGATCGCGGCCTCAGCCGGGCACCGGACCCAATTTCAACGATAAATCGATCGCTCGGACATGCTTGGTCAGGCCGCCGATCGAGATGCAGTCCACACCATCCTCGGCGATCGCTTTCAGTGTCGTCATATCCACGCTGCCGGAGACTTCCAGCGGGATACGGCCGTCGTAGGGCGCGGCCTTCGCGATCCGTACCGCTTCGCGGCGGGTCGGGGCATCGAAGTCGTCGATCAGGATGCGGCTGCAGCCGGCATCGAGGGCTTCGCGCAGTTGCTCCAGCGTTTCCACTTCCACAATCAGCGGCAGCGCCGGATAGCGTTTGCGCGCAGCGGCGACGGCCCCGCTAAGCGAGCCATACGCGCGGATGTGGTTTTCCTTCAGCATCACCGCGTCGTACAGGGCGATGCGGTGATTCCTGCCGCCACCGACGCGCACGGCATACTTCTGCGCAAGACGCAGGCCGGGGATGGTTTTGCGGGTGTCGAGGATCTTCGCCTCGGTGCCGCGCACGGCATCGACGTATTGCGCAGTCACCGTGGCGGTAGCACTGAGCGTTTGCATAAAATTCAGCGAGGCGCGCTCGGCGCTGACTAACGCGCGGCTGCGGCCTGCGAGCGTGGCCAGCACGCTGCCTTTCGCGACGCGATCGCCCTCTTCGACGCGCCAATCGATGCGCACACCGGGGTCGAGCGCACGATGGCAGGCGTCGAACCACGGCCGTCCGCAAACCACGGCGTCTTCCTTGCACAGGAGATATGCGATATCGGGGCCGTCGGGCAGCAGCGCGGCGGTGACATCGCCGCTGCCGATGTCTTCAGCCAGCGCCGCCGCGACATTCGCGGCGACTGCGGCGTCGGGCGGTGGCGCGAATGCATCGGACCCGGACGCTGCCATCAGGCCGCCTCGGCTTGGGCGTAGGGAATGCCATCCTCGATCAATAGCACTGGAATCCCGTCGTCGATGCGATAAACCAACTTTCGGTCTTGCGTAATCAGCGCCTCGCGCAGGGCCTCGCTCTGGGCGCTGCCGTCGGCGCGCTTGACGGCATTGGCGGCGATCGCGCGATTCAGTGCCTCCACACCAGCGGCGTCCAAGAGCATCAGCGGTTGGCGGGTGGCGGGGCAGGCGAGAATATCCAGCAGCTTGCGGTCCATAGGCATAACGGTGGGCTTGGCGGCGGGCGAGGGATCGCTAGAATACGTTTTTAACCGGGGAACGACTATGTCAGGCCATCCCGAGACCGGGTCGCAGGCACCGCTGATCGGTGTGGTGATGGGCTCGCGCTCCGATTGGGACACGATGCAGCACGCGGTCGCGAAGCTCGAAGCGCTGGGCGTGCCGCATGAGGTTCGCGTCGTATCCGCGCATCGCACGCCTGATGCGCTGTTCGAATACGCAGCCACCGCGCACGCGCGCGGCCTGCGCGCGATCATCGCCGGGGCCGGCGGCGCCGCGCATCTGCCGGGCATGCTGGCCGCGAAGACCGCAGTGCCGGTGCTAGGCGTCCCGGTGCAGAGCAAAGCGCTGAACGGCATGGATTCGCTGCTGTCGATCGTGCAAATGCCTGCGGGCGTTCCGGTTGCCACCTTCGCTATCGGCAACGCGGGTGCCGCCAACGCAGGTTTGTTCGCCGCGGCGATACTGGCGCACGAGTATCCGGCGATTGCCGCTGCGCTTGATGCGTTTCGCGCGAAGCAGACGCGGGACGTCGCCGAACACGACGATCCGCGGTCGGAAGCGAGCCATTCAGAAGCGAGCCCATCTGAAGCGACCCCTTCAGAAGCGACCCCTTCAGAAGCGAGCCCTTCAGAAGCGAGCCAGCCCCAAGTAGGTCGCGCATGAACATGTTTAGTGAGTGCATGTTTAGTAAGTGCATGTTTAATGAGCGCATGTTTAATGAATGCATGCCCACGAGCGTACGGGCATGACGACGGTCGGCATTCTCGGCGGCGGGCAGCTCGCCCGCATGCTCGCGCTTTCCGGTGCGCCGCTCGGCCTGCGCTTCCGCATTCTCGACACCGTCGCCGACGCCTGCGCAGGCCAATTCGCGCCGCTGATCGTCGGTGATTACCGCGACGAAGCCGCGTTGGCTGAATTCGCTTCGCAAATCGACATCGCCACCTTCGATTTCGAGAACGTGCCGGCCGAATCCGCGCAATGGCTCAGCGCGCGCGTGCCGGTGTTCCCGAATCCGAGCGCGCTTGCGGTCGCACAAGACCGCTTGGCCGAGAAGACCCTGTTTCGCAAGCTCGGTATCCCAGTGCCTGCGTTCGCCGATGTGACCGATCGCGCCGCGCTCGAAGATGCTGTCGCGCGCATCGGCGTACCGTGCATTCTGAAAACGCGGCGCCTCGGCTACGACGGCAAAGGTCAGTTTCGAATCAAATCATTAGGCGATGTCGATGCCGCGTGGGACACGCTCGGGGTGCAGGCGTCTAGCGTCGGGCTGATTCTCGAAGCCTTCGTGCCCTTCGAGCGCGAGCTGAGCGTAGTTGCCGTGCGCGGCCGCGACGGCGAGTTCCGCACCTGGCCGCTGACCGAAAACTGGCATGTCGATGGCGTGCTGTCGGCGAGTCTCGCGCCGGCGCGGGTGGATGTAGCAATACAGGGCTCGGCAATACAGGGCTCGGCGATGCAGGACTCGGCGATGCAGGACTCGGCGATCGGCCATGCGCGCGCGCTGGCCGAAGCGTTGGATTACGTCGGCGTGTTCGCCTTGGAGTTGTTCTGCAAAGACGGCGTGTTGCTGGCCAACGAACTCGCGCCGCGGGTTCATAACTCCGGGCACTGGACGATCGAAGGCAGCGAGACCTCGCAGTTCGAAAATCATCTGCGCGCCGTGCTTGGCCTGCCGCTGGGCGACACACGCATGCTTGGCCACGCTTGCATGCTCAATTGGATCGGCGCGATGCCGGATGCGAACGCAGTACTGCGCGAACCCGGCGGCCATTGGCACGATTACGGTAAAGAACCGCGCGCGGGCCGCAAAGTGGGGCATGCGACGCTGCGCGAAGAGTC